>JBJHCX010000034.1:0-17527 GCA_050486245.1 Rhodohalobacter sp. | reverse complement strand
TCGCGTCCGCTGATGGAGAGTGACTCAAATTCGAGTCCGGGCGGGGTTTCATTTTTTTCCACCCGGTCGGGGAAAAACCGGCTCAATCCCTCTACGGTACCAAGCCAGATGGTCCCGTCGGATGCCAGAAAGGACCCGCCCGCATTCAATTCGTTGGCAATCAATCCCTGGCTGGTGGTAAAGGTTCGGTAAGAGAGCATCCGATCCAGTTCGGTTTCAGATGCATAGAATTCATCTTTGCGGAAGAGATAGAGTCCGCGATTGGTGCCAAACCAGTATCGTTCGTCGCGGTCCTGTATCGTAAAATAGAAGATGGTTTCAGTCTGGCTTGACCGGATAAGCCTCTCCACACGGCCGTCCCGATACCGGGCCGGGCCGTTAAAGGTTGAAAACCACTTCTCTCCCAGGTGGTCGATAAATACCTGAATGACCCCGTTGCTGGGCAGCCCGTCGGCAATGGTGATCGTTTCAAACTCACCGTCGCGGTAGCTCACTACCCCGCCGTAGGTGGCAAACCAGAGGGTTCCGTCTGTATCCTGTTTGATATCCATGACGGTATTATTGAGCAGCACATTCGAGGTGTTGTACTGGTCATACCCCCCTTCGCGCAGCCGATAGATTCCGTCATTGTAGGTTGCGATCCAGATTTCACCCGTCTCCGGTTCTTCGTAAATCGATCTTACAGCCTGAAAATCAAGTTCAAACGCCTCAAAGTCGGTAAACCGGCCATCTTCAAAAATCGATATGCCTTCCCGGGTACCGACCCAAAGGCGGCCATGGCTGTCGGCCAGGAAGGTGTAGGCTTTATTGTCCGTCAGTCCGTGAGATTCATCGAATACCTGGAGACGCTCGCCGTCATAACGCACAACTCCGCCTCCATAGGTGGCAATCCAGATATCTCCGTTACGGTCTTCGGCAAAGCCAGTAACAACATTATTGGGCAGTCCGGTGTCAATGTTATAGCTCTGAAAGAGTTCGCCCGAATAGTGAGTAATTCCACCCCCAAGCGTACCCAGCCAGAGGTTGCCTTCACGATCAATGATGGATGAGTAGATGATGGTGGCCGGCAGGCCGTTGTCCCGGTTGTAGTTGGTAAACGACTGGCCGTTAAAAAAGGAGAGTCCGTTTTCGGTGCCCACCCAGATCCGGTCGTAGGCCTGCACGGTAATGGTGAGCACCCGGTTATTCTGGAGACCGTGCTGCTGGTTATAGAGATGAAACTCCTCATCCCTGAAGAGCACAAGCCCCTCCCTGGAGGCGATCCAGAGCCGGTTGTAGCGGTCTACGACCACATCTTGCACGCGCACTTCCGGCAACCCTTCATCAGCACCAAAGTGATCACACCGGCCATCATCGAGCCGAAAGAGCCCCTCATCGGAGGCAACCCAGATCACGCCGTCTTCGGTCTGGGCCATGCCGTTGGCCGTGATGATCCCAAGGTCATTCTCCTCACTGTAGTTTGTGAGCCGGCCGTCAGTCCCAAGCCTCCACAACCCCCGTCCGGCAGTTCCGATCCAGAGGGTGCCCAGAAAATCTTCATAAAAGGAGAGTACAGGCGTACCCGTCAGATCGGCCAGTTCTCCCGGCGTATGAAGTGAATCCTCAATGAAAACCGAAATACCGTTTTCGGTACCCACCCAGATCCTTTCCGCAGAGTCTTCAAACAGGGTGTGCACCCGGTTATTTGCAAGGCCGTCTTCCTCATAGAATTGGATAAACCGTTTCCCGTCGAACCGGTTCAGTCCGTAACCCGTGGCCACCCAGATATACCCCTTCGAATCCTGAATCAGATCGTGTGCAACCGACTCGCTCAGCCCGATTTCAATCGAATAATTTCGAAACGGCAGGATCTGGGATGTGGCCAGCTCCTGAATCCCCAGCGTCAATAAAATAAAAACCGCTATTTTTTTGCTCATACCCATCGGGGAAAGCTAACAACTTCTGTCAAATGAGCAAATCACATGATCATGCAGGTTTCAGGGTGCAGGTCTTTACAGTGTACAGCGAACAGTGGGCGGAAGGCAAAAGGCAGAAGGCCCCGAACTGACGGGCCCCTTTTGCCTTCTCCACTTCTCCACTTCTCCACTTCTCACTCTTCCGTCATAATAGAAGCCGATGCGACTTTATTCATGAGTGAATCGTCGGTGTAGATATTGATGACCCCTGTGAACTCTTCAAAATCGGAGAAGGTGATCTCTGAACCGTCTGCCTGCTCATACATGTCGGAGGCACTTACTCCCGTTTCACCGGAGATTTCACTGAATGTGAAAATATGCTCGTCATCTTCATCGGCCGAAGCATAGAGGCGGGCTATGTAGGTTTCATCCGGATCAGCGCCTTCCAGCTGAATCTGGGCCTTCATGAAACCGCTGGTTCGCTCATAGAGTGTCACCAGACCGCCGATTCCGGAGTCATTTGCAGCTTCCAGCTCCCACGACCACTCTTCACCGGTAAGGGCATTGGCGCCAATATCCGCTTGCGCGATCACCGACTCCTCTTCACTGTCGGCATGAACCAGGATATGGGCATCCAGTTCTTCCCAGTGATCATACCGTATCGTATTTCCGTCTACATCCGAATAGACATTGGTCAGGCTGATGCCCGATTCTCCGGCCGACATCAGAATGATCAGCTCTTCACCCCCCTGAAGTGCGGTGTTAGTGTAGACCACAACCGGAAATTCCTCGCCATCCGGCAGCCCGGAAAGCTCGAGAGTGACCCGTGAAAAGCCATCCACCCTCTCGGCAACCTGAAGGGTGCCCGAAACACCTGACGATTCTGTATCCGAGAGTTCGTAGCTGATCGATTCACCGGTCAGCTCATCCGGATTTGGCCCGGAAGCTGAGTCCAGGCACGCTGCCGAAATGAGAATCAGAAAAAGGTACACAGTTAGTAATTTTACGTATGATATATTCATGTTATTATTGTATTTATAATTACAATTTATGGTTCGATATCATTACGGATGAGCCCTTTTTTTCGCTACAATAAAAGACTTCAGTCAATTAAAAGTTCACCTTTAACTGAATACCGCCGGTCGTGTATGAGACATTTCCCGCTGCAAACGAACCTGCGGGCAGTTTGACAAACGGTTCGATGGTGACGCCCACGGTGTTATTCTCTTTGCGGGTCAGGTGATACCCGGCCGAAAGGTTGTAGAATGACAACAGATGAAAGGAGCTGAATGACGGTTCCGATTCCTGTTCACTTTGGGAAAACGTAACCAGTTGTGTGACAGGTTTATACTCTCCGTCTACCATCACCGTGCTGGTTACCACTTGTTGAAATTCATATTGATAGGTATAGTTTTCACGCAGGAAGGAGGCCGACGAGATTCCGCCTGACAGGTAAAACCGGTCGCTGACGGAGTACTGCAGATTCAGGGGGATTTCAAGGCTTAAAAAGTCGATCTCCATTTCGCTGGATGTGATGTCATCCTGCGAAACCATCGGATTGTCGACCGGTGTATCCCGATAGCTCAGCCGGCTTTGAGCCAGGATGAGTCCGGAGGCAAGAGCAAACCTGTCGCTGACATTCCACTGTACGGAGAGTCCCCCTCCCGTGTTCCAGTCGGATGAGTTTGGATTGACATTGACCAGTGATGCATAGGCAAGGCCAAAAGTAACACCCGTTGGCCTGTCACCGCGTCTCAGGTCATCGGCCGCGACGACCCTTTCGGCCGCCTCATCGCGGGCTTGCCGCGCCCGGGCCGGCATATCGGGGCGGGGAGCATCCAAGCCTGATTCAACCTGAACAGTATTCAGGCGACTCAACCCGGCCGGAGCCGGCAGTGTGCCAAATGCGCGGGCTGTCAGCAATGCGCTGTCGCTCCAGTCAGGAGTGTAACCGCCTTGTACCTGGGCAGGCTCCTCCAATTCGTGGCCAGGCCGGCCGGTGTCGGCAGCGGCGATCGGATCGGATGGCATTGATGGCGGCGTCAGAACCGGATCGGCTGCATCCGGGGTTTCCGGGGCTGTGCCGGGCAGGGGAAGTTCAGGCTGAGGCGGAATGGATTGCGTAGTGAATTCGCCTGAGTCGGGAGTCAGATCGATCAGCCACGCCGATGTAATAAGAAGCAGGACTGCCGAAGCCACAGCAATCCATTGATAAAACGTTTTCCGCCGCTTCAATTCCCGGTGACGCGTAAATCTGTCCCACGCACCCAGATGATACGGCTCCTCATACTCGCGGAGAGTATGGGTGATCTGGTTAATTGGATCCTGATTTAGCATTGTGGTACGACTTTCCTGTGAAATATTGGTTATAAAGGGATTTTAACTGGTTTCTGGCTCTCATCAGGTAGGTTCGGGATGAACTCTCACCGATGCCCAGCTCTTTTGAAATTTCACGATGGCTGTATCCGTCAATTTCATACATATTAAAGACTGCCCGGTAGATCTCAGGCAGTTGCTCCAGAAGGGCCAGGGTCTCCTTTACGGTCAGCTCCTCCTCCACGTGATGAACCCCCGAAAGGGGGACGTCATCAATATCGACATGGTGGCCTTTGTGCTTTCGGACCCTGTCAATTGAACTGTTGACGACAATTCTTCGAAGCCAGGGCTTGAACGGCTTCTCCAGGTCATATTTATGGATATGATCAAACACCTTCATAAAACTGTCGTTTACAACTTCAATGGCATCTTCTCGGTTAATACAGTATTTAATGGATATGGAAAATGCATAACCATAAAACTTCTTGTAGAGCTTTTCGCAGCTCTTCTCGTCGTTTTTCCGGCACCCCTTTACAATTTCAGCCAGTTCGTTTCTATCGGCCCGGCCGGAATCGCAATCCGTACCGCTCCCCTTCACCATCTGATACAGAAGGGTGTTTACAATAGCCGGAAGGGTTGTTCCGGTGTTAAAAACTGCGATTGAATCTGTTGTCATCTATTCCTGTGAATCGCTCTGTGCGACTTTAACCGGGTCCTGTTCTTTCGTTGACGTATTGACAATGATGTAGGTTGCACTGTCGGCAAAATCTTTATTGTCAAAATGTTCATAAAGGTCGATCTCGAGGGTGTAGGGTACGTTGTTCTTCAGTTCGGCACAACCCGAGGAATCGAGGCTGATGTAGAGAGGCACCTGGGGCGGATAGATGGCAATGGTTACGCCGCTCCAGACCACATCAAACTTTTCAGGGTATGACTCCTCACATCCCTGCTCCTGAAGCAAATCAATCTGGAGATATTTTCTTCCATCAACAACCGCAATCCGTGCATCTTCAATTTCAAACGGATCGCTCATCTCCTCACCCCGGTTCCCTTCAGCGTCATCCGCCCTGGCACTATTGACATGAAATGTATAGCTGTCCCGAATTTCAAAATACGACTCATCATCAGCTCCGGCCAGATTGCTGCAGCCCAGAAACGTGACAGATACGAAAAGAAGAGTGGTGATGAGTGATTTAAACATGGGTATCGGGTTTTCGTTCAGAAAGTATCAGATTCATTGCACCCCTGTTACGCACAGAACGGTTAATTTGCTACAGAGAAGTTTTGCTCAAGGTTTAGGGGGTACCAACTAAGGTGTAGGGTTTTACAGTGAACAGTGGGGAGAAGGCAAAAGGCAGAAGGCAAAAAAGAGCAGTCAACCTTATTCAGGCATCAAATCCCAAACCGTCGGGGCCTTTTCATTTTTGCCTTCTCCACTTCTCCACTTCTCCACTTCTCTACTTTTCCACTTTTTGCCTTTTCACCAACTAAACGATCTTATCCGGGTCGCTCAGGTCGGGCAGCGGACCCCGATACCCGAAGATCCGGCGGACCCATTTCACCAGTGTTCTGCTCTGATTTTTTACGTACCACTGGTCGGCCGCCCGCCGGGCTCCCAATCCGTAGCTGGGATAGGGATAGATGGTATCGGCCATATTCCTGAGCGTCACGCCATTCTTCATGGCCAGGGCATACTGACTGATCATCTCGCCCGCATGGGCTCCAAGCACGTCAGCTCCCAGGATCTTCCCATTCCATTTCTTTGCATAGAGATAGATCCACCCCACCGTCTTCCGGTCGGTAATTGCACGGTCGATCTTGTGATACGGAAACTTATAGGTTTCATAGCGTACGCCATCTCTGTCGAGTTGCTCACGTGCAGCCCCCACATGAGCCATTTCCGGCTCTGTATAAGTCACCCGGGGCACATGCTTGCGATCGATCTTCATCGGCACCTTCAAAAGCGCATTGCTCACCGCCACCCTGGCCATATGCTCAGCCATATGGGTAAACGGGTACATTCCGGTCACATCCCCGATGGCATAGATATGTTTCACATTTGTCCGGCACCGGCGATTTACGGGAATCCCTGCCCGGTCCGTTTTCACCCCGGCGGCTTCCGGATTCAGCCCTGTAAAACAAGCCCGCCGGCCGGTGGCCATCAGCAGTTTCTCCGCTTTTAATACCTGTGAACCCCCATCGCGATCGATCGTCACCTCTATCGCCCCTTCACTGCCTTCTGCCGAGGTTACACCGCTCTGAAGCTCAAACCTGACTCCATCCGATACAAGCTGTTCTTGCAGGATAGCCGTCAGTTCCGGCAGATCGTTTGGCAGGATCGAATCTTCCATATCCACCACGGTGATCTCTGTCCCGAGGTTTTGAAACGCCTGGGCCATCTCAATGCCGATGGGTCCGCCGCCCACGATGATCATACTCTCCGGCAGTTTGTCGATTTCAAACAGGTTTTGATGAGTGAGGTATGGCGTCTGATCGAGGCCCGGAATCGGTGGGACAGCCGGTTCTGCGCCGGTTGCGATGATGAAGTAGCGGGAGGTGACCTCACGGGCATCGCCGTTTGGGTCGGTAATGCGCAGGGTATGCGGATCAAGGAATTGAGCTTCACCTTCTGCAATATCGATTCCCATCTTCCGAAACAGGTCGGGGTGGTCGGCGTCGTTATAGACATCGCGCCGGATGGAATCGAGGTGGTGCCTGACATCCGAAAAGCTAATCGGGCTGCCCGAAAGCTTTGCCTCTCTGCCCAGGTTCAGCAGAATTTTACTGGGGATACAGCCGTGCCAGGTACAGTCGCCGCCCAGCCGTGCCTTCTCAATCATCATGGTTTTTGCCCCCAGGCTCACCCCTACCCCGGAAGCGGTTAATCCTGCGGCTCCGCCCCCGATCACAATCAAATCATACTGATGTCTCATTCAGCAACTCCTTCCTGTTCTGATTTACGTTGTTCGTTCCGTGAACAGCCTATAAACCCCATCCGACGCGCTTCGGTTCACTGTATATTCGATTTACACTTTCAAATACGGGCTGACCCGGTATTGGATCTATGATAACCAAAACTCCTCAAATCCTTAAAGGGCTGATCGAATGGTGACTCATTGTACAAAAAAAAGCCGGACAGGCTGTTATCAGCTTGTCCGGCAGAGTGGCCGGTGAATCAGGAAAGGGGGTGTGAATCACCCGTTAATCGGCTGGGCAGGTTCCCCAGATGGGTTTGTAGCTTTCCTGTAGTATCGCATCTCCGGTTGCGAAACCTTCCGGTTCTGAGTTAATTAAGCTGACGCACCAGCCGGAAATGTCTTGATTGAACGAGCTGGCATCCCTGAACATATTTTGCATCTCTTCAACGAGGCTCACATCCCAACCCCCGATATCCTGATCAAAAGCGGACGCATTCCAAAACATCCATGCCATATTATTTGCATTGCTCACATCCCAACCGCCGATAGCATGATCAAAAGATGTGGCGTTATAAAACATTGCTCCAAACGATTCCACGCTGCTCACATCCCAATTACCGATATCCTGATCAAATGCAGAAGCATTTCTGAACATATGTCCCATTTGGGTTACACTGCTTACATCCCAGGCTGAAATATCCTGATTGAATGAGTCTGCATTGTAGAACATCCAATTCATGGTTGTCACACTGCTAACATCCCAGTGGCTAATATCCTCATTAAAAGCTGATTCTTCACTGAATAGATCACTCAAATCAGTAATCCCACTCGTACAAGTTGTTGAAGCATTGCTGGGTATGATCATCTCCGGGCTGCGTTTAGTATACTCCACTCCGTTCACCCAGCCATAATCACCGACCTCAGCTTCCGTGCACATTACTGTGACTGCATTCTCTGATAAATAAAACGCATTCGATGGACAAGTGCCCCATATAGGCTCATAATCACTTTGAAGAGCTGAGGACAAAGCAAAATTATCCGGTTCAGATTCGATAAGTTCAACGCACCAGTTGCGAAGATCCTGATTAAATGAACTTGCATTATTAAACATTCTGTCCATGTTTCCAACGCTGCTAACATCCCAACCACCGATATCTTGGTCAAAAGATGTTGCAAAACCGAACATGTGATTCATGTTTGTGACGTTACTTACATCCCAACTGCCAATATCCTGGTTAAAGGATGTTGCCCAGCTGAACATGGAACTCATACTTGTCACATTACCCACATTCCAGCTACTGATATCTTGATTGAAAGCATCAGCACTAGTAAACATACTTTGCATGTTATTTACATTACCAACATTCCATCCGCTGATATCCTGATCAAACATAATTGCACCTCCGAACATCCAACTCATGTTTGTCACACTGCTAACATCCCAGTCGCCTATATCCTGATTGAAATTTCCCGCCCCACGAAACATATTGTTCATATCTTCTACGCTACTCACATCCCAATTGTCAATTTCCTGATCAAAGGATGTTGCAAAAAAGAACATTCTAAACATGTATTTGACATTTCTAACATCCCAACTGCCAATATCCTGGTTAAACTGATCTGCATTACTAAACATCCAACCCATGTCTGTAACACTGCTTACATCCCAACTGCCGATATCCTGATTAAAGTTTTCCGCATCACGTAACATAGAGTTCATATCCGTAACTTTACTGACATCCCAGTGGCCAATATCTTCATTGAAGTCCGAAACATCTCTAAATAGATTTCTCATATTTGTAATGCCGCTTGTACAAGTTGTTGAAGCATTTTCAGGTGTAATCATATCAGATGATCGCTTTTTGTACACTTTACCGTTTACAACTCCAATGTCTTCAACATCAGCATCTGTGCACAAGACCGTGACTCCATTATCTGCCAGATAAAAAGCATCTGATGGACATTCTCCCCAAATCGGTTTATATGAATCTTCAAGAATAGACGTACCACCGGCAAATTCTTCTGGTTCTAGATCTATGTTTTTTACACACCAAGAATTCAGATTTTGATTGAATGAGTTCGCGTCAGAGAACATGTAATTCATATTTGTCACACTACCTACATCCCAGTCGCCTATATCCTGATTAAACGATGTTGCCCTATAGAACATGGAAGTCATCAACGTTACATTACTAACATTCCAATTACTGATATCTTGATTGAACGATGAAGCTTCATAAAACAAACCACCCATATTGGTAACATTACTCACATCCCAGACACCAATATCCTGATTAAAAGAAGTTGCTCCATAAAACATCACATCCATATCTGTAACATTGCTTACATTCCAACCTGTAATATCGTGATTGAATGATTCAACTCCGAGAAACATTGCTACTGTTCGTGTAACACTGGACATGTCCCATTTACCGATATCTTGATTGAAATTTATTGCATTTCGAAAGAGAGCCCCCATATCTTCAACTTTACTCACATCCCATTCACCGATATCTTGATTGAATGATGATGCGCTTCTAAACATTGATCGCATATTCGTCACAGAAGAAACATCCCAGTTTGAGATATCTTGATTAAAGGAATCTGCATGAAAAAACATCTCGCTTATATCCGTCACGCTGCTCACATCCCAATGGCTGATATCCTCATCAAAATCAGTTTCACCTGCAAATAGCTCACTCATATCTTCAATCCCGCTTGTGCAGGTGTTGGATGCATTTTCCGGAGTGATCATCTCACGGCTGCGCTTTGTGTACTCAACACCATTCACCGTGCCCGTCTCGCCTACTTCAGCATCCGGACACATAATTGTAACTCCATTTTCTGCAAGGAAAAATGATTTTTCAGATTGATCAATTTCAAAAACGGCCGTGACCTCTTTAGCATCATCTACGGTAATCTGTGCGGGATTCTCCTCCCCGTCCAGGTCGCCCTGCCACTCCACAAATCGCCATCCGTCAGACGGATTTGCGGTCAGCTCTACAACGGTACCGGCCTCGTACTCGGTCGATTTCTGCTGCAACACCTTTTCGGTAACGGCTCCCTCGCCCTCAACATTGACCGTCAGTTCGTAACTTCTGATCTCAAAATTGGCCGTCAGCGAGTAGTTCGCGTCGGCGGTAAAGGTCAGCGGGTTCTGAGAACTCTCCAGATCGCCCGTCCAGCCTGCAAAGATATAGTCATCCTCGGCATGTGCCTGCAGCTCTACCGTCTCCCCCTCCTCGTAGGTTTCATTATCGGATGGAGTGATGGTCCCGGCTCCCGACGGATTCACGTCCACCGTGACATTATAGGTTTCAGGCTGCGGCTCCTGCTCACCGTTCTCCGGGCCAGTGGGACCCGAGTCACTGCAGGAGTTCAGATAGAGAGAAAGTGTTGATAATGCTATGAATAATAGTAATAATCTTTTCATAATCAGATAAATGTACCTTAAGTGTTGTTAGGAGGTCTACAGGCTCACATCATTAGATGCGCAAATGAGCAGGATATCCTGTCACTTAATTTTTGACGATCCATCGCAGAACGGCACATTCAGTTCGTATTCAAAGTCCTTTTTATCCCTTTGAAGACATTTAAAAACTCTCTCTATTCAATAATATTGAAACAGTATTTTCAACAGATTCAATCAGGAATTGATACTGGAAAACTATCCGGCAGATGAGCTTCCGGGTTGCCCTAATTAAAAGCCGGGGACATGCAGCTAAATAGGGGATCAATCCAACTTGATGCAACCATTCCTCCCCATACAATCTGTTTTAACAACAGGCATAGTTTTAACGGCCTTCATCATTTTGAAAGAGTATCGTTCAATGGCCTGTTTTGCCAGCTTGAGAATAGTACTTAATCAGTGAACGTTTTTATAAAATCCCAATTGGATATTTCACGAAACGTGTTTAAATAATGTCTTTATAACACCGTTTTGGCAGAAACCGCCGGATCTTTATCGGGCATGATTTTATTCAGCACATAATATACCGGACAAAAACCGGTAAAAGCACTCATCATCTGGAGTACTGCCACGGCTCCTGCCAGATAAAGCCAGTTTAAATCGACCAGTGCTCCGAGTAGAATACTTGTCATATAGATGAGTCCGACAATACCATCGTGAATCTTGATTTTACGTTTCATGTGAGTTGTTCCTCCGGTGAGTTTGTTATAGGATAGGATTGGCTGAAACGACATCAGAAAACTTCACACTACTTGACTTCTATAGCATGCAATAATCTATCGAATAATCACAACAGATAGTAGATCCCCTGAATATTTATTTTCCATTCAAGGGCTCATGAAGCCTGTCGAACAAAGTGCTAATATCATCAGAATTTGATTTCCAGGAACAGTTCAATTCATGCATACACTTAAACACATCGTCTCATAATTATCTATCCCGGATGAGACCGAAAGTATTATCGTCTTTCCGGCAGTTTACTAACGATAAGCCGGATCTGTACTGCATTTAGAAAATGCCCATTTATATAATTATCCGGAATGCCAAGCATGTTATTTTTACATATTTATCCAAAAGTTTAAGTATGTTTCTTTTTATGACTACTGCAGGCAACCGGTACAATTCTTTCACCATAATCGCCCTTATTTGCAACATCATCCCATTTCATAATGTTTGAATCAGGCAATTTCACCATGAATGATCTCATGATCTCCAACACCCTGCTGAGCCTGCTGTTCAGCACGGGCGTGCTTCTGGCCATCGTACTGCTGCTTCGCACCCTACTCTACAGGTTTATCAGCCGCAGTGTCGCCTCGCACGATTTGCGCCGCAGGTGGTTTGTTCAAACGCGCAACGGACTGATCCTCCTGTTCATCTTTGGGATCATCCTGATTTGGGGACAGGAGCTGCGAACCCTCGCACTTTCGGTTGTCGCCATTGCCGTCGCTTTTGTGGTGGCAACGAAAGAGTTGATTCTCTGTGTGACGGGCTCTATTATCAAAACCGGTGCCGGATCTTTTAAGATTGGCGACCGAATCCAGGTCAAGGATTTCAGGGGAGATGTGATCGATCAAAACCTGCTGGCAACCACAATTCTCGAGGTTGGGCCCGGCAAGCTGACCCATCAGCGCACCGGACGCATGTCTGTCATTCCCAATGCGATCTTTGTCTCTGAACCCGTGATTAATGAGAGCTACACCCATGATTATGTCCTGCACGTCTTTTCCGTCCCGTTCAAGCGGGAAGACAATTGGCAGGCGGCCCAAAAGGAGTTGCTGAAATCGGCCAACAAACACTGCAAACCGTTTTTAAAGGAGGTCAGAAACCACATGGAGCAGCTCAGCAAGAGCCGCGGACTGGATATCCCGACCGTTGAGCCGCGGGTGACCCTGCAGATCCCCAGCGCCGGCGAAATGCACCTGATTGTGCGGGTACCCACCCGGTCTACCCAGCGAAGCTATATTGAGCAGTCGATCCTCTCTGAGGTCTTTACAAACTTTGAGTTTTCTGCTTCAGCCAAAGAGGTTCCTGAGAAAAGTGAGGGTGAGAGCTGAACTTTCAGCGGCCCAACCTGCCGTTTGAATGGTACAGCTTAAGCCAAACCCGGTGATATTTTTAGATCAAGGAGTTCTCCAGCGTTCCGCTGCGACTGCCCGATTCAATGCTCATGCCTGTTTTCGCGGCTGATCGCTTCGGTTCAGATAGCTGATGGTTCGCTGCGGGAACGGGATGACGATTCCCTCTCTGTCGAACCGTTTTTTGATGCTTTCAAGCACATCGCACTGCATGATAAATGCATCGACGGTATTCTTTGCCCAGGCCCAGCCGCGCAATGTCACCGATGAATCTCCCAGTTCGATCAGCCTGACAATGACTTTTGGTGCACCGTCATCAATATCCTTTTCAATTCGGGTATCCACAAACAGGGGATGGTTTCCGATTTCATCGGCGATGATGCTTTTGGCAAGATCGATATCCGAATCATAGCTGATTCCGATCTCAATAAACCTCAGCATTTTGGGGTCGGCATAGTTTGAATTCACCAGAATCTCATTATTGATCACCGAGTTGGGGATGATGATGCGCTGATTCTCCATATTTCTGATGACGGTATGGCGCAGGCTGATATCCTCGACCACTCCTCTCATGTCGCCGCGAATGGTGATCCGGTCATTAATCACATAGGGCCTGTAGACCAGGATCAAAATTCCGCTGACGAGGTTGCCCAGTGCATTTTGAGAGGCAAAACCGATGGCAATGGCAAAAATACCGGCACCGGCCATCATCGACTGGGCCACGGGTTTCAGCATCGGGATATCCCAGATGGCCAGACCGATTCCCACCAGGTAGATTACGATCGAAGAGAAATGTTCAATAAACTTGGCGGTTGTCAGGCTGCTGCCGGTCACCTCCTTTTGTCGGCTAAAATATTTTTTAATCAGCCATTTAGAGTAGCGTCCGGCAAAGATGGTAAGCGCCAGGACAGCCACGGCTTTGATGTAAACCTGGTACTCCACAATATGTTCGATCATGATACAGTAGAAATCTTAGCTTCAAGTCATTTGGCTCAGGGTGGTTATGGGCCTGGTCAGAATATACTGAACATGGGCAGGATTCCGGATGAGGCGTTCCCGATAACAACCCTGATTTCACACAGGGATAATACTATAAATGTGCAGATTAATAAAATTGAGACAGTCAATATGAAATCGGTTTCGGAAGAAACGGTAAAAAATTTCCGGACTTCTGTTGCCATCAACCCTCTACTAAGTGAAGGCAACGGGGCCATATGACTGTATAGTCCCGGCTGCCAACTTTTCAGTATGAAACTGCTTGGTAATGAGATTGAACTATTCAACTGAATCATGGAAACAAGTGTGAAAAGCGCATCTATAAAATATCGTATAAAGTGTGGAAACAGTACTTTCTCTTGATTAATCTGTTATTATCAATAGGCCGGCATGGTTTTTCAAATAAGCATTAAGGTAAATGGTTATGAAACAGACTCTCTATTTCCATTCCAATTATGTCATAAAAAGTTCTTGATCTATCTATTCGAAGCTGTATTGCTTTTCATGTAATTGCAAACAGAATAAATAACACTCACGCTATTGATTCTCTTTTTTCAAAGTAATACTCACCAAATAATCCGGAAGAAATTCAACTCTCTCATCGATAAACTGGCTAAACTCCGAGTCATTTTTGTTTAGAATGACCTGAAACACCGGCTTTGCAATAAATGGAAAAATGAGCAGAGACATGACATTTGCCATAATCTGTTCAGCCGGCAGATCAACGGTATTGCCTTTTTCTCTCTCATTTTTCACCTGTTCAAGAAATGGCTGAATCTTTTTCCCAACTTCTTGAAGCATGAACGTTTTCATTCTGCCAGGGTTCTTATTCATCTCATGCAGAATGAACAACGGGATATCCGGATTCCGTTGAATCAATTCAAGATACTTCACAGCAAAATTCCGAAGCTTCTCTTCGAGAGGCAACTCTTCATTCAATAAACCGGCAATTTGAGGTATCAATTTGATGATCGATAATTGGTATACTTTTTCAAACAGCTTCTCTTTAGATCGGTAATAGTAATGGAGCATCGATTTATTGATCTCTGCTCTGTCCGCAATTTCTTGCATGCGGGCGCCTTCAAGTCCTTTACTCTGAAAAACCTGCCTGGCTGCTTCAAAAATTTTCAGTTCTGTCGACGACTCATTTTCCTTTTTCATAGAAAACCCGGTTTCATTCTCGTTGTTGTGATTTATCTCATTTTTACCAAAATACAAATTTCACGCTCAATTTTTTAACCATTTGGTTAAAATAAAAAGTTGATACCGCTCATGATAGCTGTTATACAGTCGCATCATCTAATTTGAAAGTGTAAAAATATCAATAACAAATATCGCATTAAATGAACGTTAATTGAGCCACGGATTTTTATCAACCATTTGGTTGAATCAAAAGGATAACTACTCTAACTTGAATACAGCTTCAGGAAAAAGAGGAAGTGAAGCAGATACCATTCTGCTCATGTAGTCTCTCATATTGTATGCGGATCCATGTGAAAGTGGTTCCGTCTTTTCAGATAAATAAACAATTCAACAATGAAAACACTCATCATTTTATTTCTGACCATTGCCAGCACTGCAAATGCTCAAACAATTAAACTGGATCCTTCGACTGGAGGAACAGAACGAATACTTCATTTAAAGGGAGAAGACCAGCACGGCAATGAGATCGAATTTGCCCCGCCGGAAGAGAATCCGTTGCTGGTTATTTTCCTGCCTAAAGCCGAGTCGCGAGACGATGCCGAATCTATGATGGACGAAGCAACCGCCTGGTTTGAGCGATTGAATAAGAGCAGCGGCGTTTCAATCACAAAAATTCTTGTGGTTGAACCATACCGTACGGGAGCCATTGTAAACCGGCTGTTCCGATCAAAATTAAGAGATAAACCTTTTCCGGTAATCCGGGATCCGGATGGAGAAATGATTCGACTTGTACACCGGGAAGGTAACAGCAGCCTGTTATGGCTGACAGACCGGGAAGGAAATATTCTATATGAAAGCTTTGAGCCATTTTCTGAGCCGGAATTTCAAAAAGTGGCAAGATTGGCCGGAACGGTGATGGAGCATAATGATAATCCTCAAAAATAATGGGTATGAATAAAGGAAAAAGTAATATGAAAGGTTTTATGCTGGCAGCTACCGTGCACATCATGATTTTCATGGCCGGCGGTTTTATCCTTTCTCAACTATATAGCAATGAGGAGAACCGTTCAACCGTGTCACAACAGGCCGTTGAAAGTGTGAATGAACTCCAAACAATTACCGTTCAAACAACCAGCCAAAAACCCCTGCTGGAGATTCAGGGCAGGGTGCGTGCCGAAAACCGGCTGGAACTGTTTCCTGAAGTTCATGGAAAAGTGATTTCAGGAAACAAACCGTTTCGCGAGGGAGTCAGGTTTGAAAAAGATGACATCATCTTTCAACTTGATGATGATGAAGCAAGGCATCAACTCTACGCTTCAAGAAGCGGATTTCAGACGCTCGCCGCTTCACTCCTGCCGGATATCAGGCTCGATTTCCCGGACAGGCTGAATGCATTTGAAACGTGGCATGAATCGCTTCACCCGGAAAAATCACTGCCGGAAATTCCGGATTTTGACCAGCCGCGAATGGAGCGCTTTCTCACATCAAGAGGGTTGTATGACAAATACTACCAGATAAAAAGTGCTGAAAATCGTCTGGAAAAATTTTCACTCCGTGCGCCCTTTTCCGGAGTATTATCATCTGCCCGGGCCGAGCCGGGACAAAGTGTGGGGCCACAGTTTCATGCAGGTACCTTGGTTGACCCGGCAAGTTATCTGGTGACAGCAACCGTACGCCAGTCTCAGATTTCATCTATCAAAATTGGTGATAAGGTAGAAATGACCGATCAACAGAGGGTTAGAAAATGGACAGCCACGGTTTCCAGAATCAATCCCTCTGTTGATCCCCGTTCTCAGTCTGTGGAAATCTATCTGGAAGTGACCGGAAACGGCATCCGGGAAGGGATGTTTTTGGAGGGATTCCTGGAAGCGGGTGACCCGAAAGAGTTGACTGAAATTCCTAAATCAGCACTGCTCAGAAATGGCTATGTGTATGCTGTGGCGGATGGCGTGATCCGGCAGGTTCCAGTTCATGTAACTGATGTCGGACATGAAACCGTTTGGGTGTCCGGCCTTACAGACGGAGAACAGATCATCCGGGATGCCGGAATGGCTATGACAGGATTCATCATCCAAGAGAGGACACCATGAAGAAACTGATTAACTTTTTTGTGCAATATCCTGCCATGGTAAACCTGGGCCTGATTCTGACCCTGCTTGTGGGCATCATCAGCATCAGCCAGGTTCGGTACACACTTGATCCATCGGAGGATCCGAAAGAGATTTATGTAGATGTGATATACCGGGGCGCTTCACCGCTGGAAATTGAAGAGAGTGCTATCTCAAGGATTGAAGAAAACCTGCGGGGTATTACCGGAATGGACCGGTTTACTTCGGTTTCGAGGGAAAACAACGGCCGTATTACTGTCGAGCTGTTTGAGTGGGCTGATATCAATGAGGTTCTTGTGGAAGTGGAAAATGCAGTCAACCGGATCAGTGATTTTCCGGCACAAATGGATCGTCCTGTGGTCTATAAACAGGAGATGCTCAATCCCACCATTTCAATTGCACTCACAGGAGAAGTGCCGCTTCAGCAAAAGAAGGATTATGCCCGGCAGATTCGCGATGAGTTTATGATTGAGGGCGGCGTTTCAAACGTCAACCTGTTCGGGTTCGGCGATGAAGAGATCGTGATCGAACTGAATGACGCACAAATGGTGCGGTTCGGCATCACTTTTCAGGAAGTATCCGATGCAGTGCAAAAAACCAACATCGA
>JBJHCX010000033.1:0-17543 GCA_050486245.1 Rhodohalobacter sp. | reverse complement strand
CGCTATGCCGGGTTGAGCGACAAGGATATGCGAATTGGGCGCTGGCGTTACCTGAAACAGAAAGAGATTAATGACCTTCGTAAACTGGTAAAACTGGATACACTCGATTTCAATAAAGATCAATAACCATGAATTACAACAGTATTTCAAAGCATTCGGGATCTGTTCCGTCAAATGAAAACCTGCCGATCTACTACGATCTCTATACTCCGGTCACAGCCGTCAACACCGTGCTCCCAGTCATTCTGTTTGTACACGGTTTTAAGGGGTTTAAGGATTGGGGCGCGTTTCCGGATGCCTGTGAAGAGCTGTCGAGAGCCGGATTTGCTGTGGTTGCCTTTAACCTCTCCCTGAACGGGGTGGGCAAGAGTATGACCCGGTTTGATGAAGAGGAGCTATTTGCCCGGCAGACGTTGTCGCAAGACCTGGCTGATGTGGGGCGGGTGATTGAAGCGATCAAGGAGAAAGAGATTGGCACCGAAAAGGTGATTCTCGATACAGACCGGATAGGGATATTTGGCCATTCGAGGGGCGGACACACCGCTGTGGCCGCCGCCGCTGAATACCCGGAAATTCAATGCCTGGTAACCTGGAATGCGGTGGCAGACTATAACGCCCGCTGGAGTGATGAGATGAAGAGTGACTGGGAGGCCAAAGGCTATACGGAGATTGTCAATGCACGAACGGGTCAGGTTTTAAAGATGGATAAGGTTGTCTATGAAGATGCCCTTGAAAATGCGAACCGGCTCATGGCAATCAACCGGGTGCAGGAGTACCATCTTCCTTCCCTCTTTATCGCCGGCAAAGAGGATGAAGCCGTTCCTTTCAGCGATTCGGAAAAACTGTACAGAGCCTGTCCTGCAGATGATAAGGAAATTCGGCTAATTGAAAATGCCGGGCATACGTTTAATGTAGCACATCCGTTTGAGGAAAAAGAGTACCCTGAAGCCTTTTCCGAAGCCCTTGATTTAACCGAAGGGTGGTTTCTGGAGTACCTTAAATAATTTGAATTTTCGTATGAATAAAATCCGGCCCATCCTGTTTGCATTTGTGATTGGACTTCTGTTTGCAACCGTGAGCCTGCCATCGGCGTCGGCGCAAACCATTGTGCTAATCAATGACGGCCACTTCAAATCGGATGCACAGGCTGCGATCGATTCCCTCTATAACAGCAACCCGGAAGGTGCACGAGAGGTGCTGGATCCCTGGGTTGAGTCCTTTCCTGACCACCCACTTTGGACGCTTTGGGACGCCATGGAGTTGTGGTGGACGGTGGTCTACGACCTCTACGACTTTCAATATGACGAGAAATTTTTCCATGAGATGAAGAGAGCCGATTACGAAGCATCACAGCTGCTGAGACAGCAGCGTGATCATCCCGATGCCCTGATTATACGGGCCATAGCAAACGGCTATACAGCCCGTCATCATGCCAACAGGGGGGAGTGGGTAACCGCGGCCAATATCGGGCGAAGGGCCTATCAGGCCTATTCACGCCTGATGGAAGTGATGCCCGATCTGCCCGACAATGATTTTGCCGAGGGAATGAAGCGATACTATGCTGCCTATATTCCCGACCGTTACCCTGCTGTTCGGGCACTGTCATGGTTTTTGCCTGATGGCGACAGGCAGGAAGGCCTGAGCCGGCTGCAAATCTCTTCAGAGGAAGGTGTGTTTGCGCGTCCGGAGGCGACCTATTTTCTCGGCAACATCCTGTTGAACTATGAGGGGGATTATGAAAATGCACTGGGTTATTTCAGGGCTCTGGTTGAACGCTATCCCGAAAACGGTTTCTACCGGCGGCTCTATGCCCGTACGCTCTTTCAGCTTCGTCAAAGTGAAGATCTGATCCGGTTTACCCGTGAAAGCCTGGAGAAGTGGGAGCAGCAGCATCCGGAGAGTGAATCGGTCTTGCAGGAAGAGCTCTATTACTGGAAAGGCCGGGCTGAGTTTCAAACCGGGCGGCACGAAGAGGCCAGAGAGTCGTTTAAAACATCGTACCGTATTGGACGTACATTGCCGGAGCACAAAACCCGGCCATTTCAGTCGCTTTCAGCGTATTATTCCGGAAGAGCCAATGAAAGGCTTGCCAATCGTGATGAGGCCGAATCGTATTACCGAATAGTGATCGACCAGAAAGAGAATGATGAGGTAAAGCGTCTGGCGAATCAGCGCCTTCGTGCTATCCGGTAAAGATTGAGAGGGATCTGATTAAATCTAAAATAGGTGAAAATGAGTAAAAACCGGCGGCGGAGCCAGGCGGGTCAGTGATTCATTGCGTTCAATTTTGTACATTTTGGGAAAAGGACTGACTCACATGCAGATGAATCTATACCAGGTAGACGCTTTTACAGACCAAACCTTTGCCGGAAACCCCGCTGCCGTTGTTCCCCTTGAGAAGTGGATCGATGTGGATACCATGCAGAATATAGCGGCTGAAAATAACCTTTCGGAAACGGCATTTTTTGTTCCCGAAGACGACGGGGCGTACCGTATTCGATGGTTTACCCCTACAACGGAGGTCGATCTCTGCGGCCACGCAACGTTGGCCAGTGCCCATGTACTGTTTCATCATATGGATCACTCCGACAAATTGATTCGGTTTCATTCGAATAGCGGTGAATTGACAGTTGAAAAGCGCAATAACCTCTACTGGATGAACTTCCCATCCCAGCCTCCTGAACCTATTCCGGTTCCAAAACTGATACCGGATGCGATAGGTGCCATTCCCATTTACAGCGGCATGAATGTAGACCTTTTGATTGTGGTACCCGATGAGCAGACCGTGAGGTCGATGAAGCCCGACCTTCAAATCCTGGAAAGAATGGAGGCAAGAGGGGTCATCATCACTGCGCGGGGAAGCGAAGTCGACTTTGTAAGCCGGTTTTTTGCCCCTGCCGTGGGTGTGCCTGAAGATCCGGTAACCGGATCGGCTCATACCGTTCTGACTCCCTTCTGGTCCAGGCGGCTTTCAAAAAACGAGCTGACTGCCCGGCAGGTATCCAAACGGGGCGGTGTCCTTAAATGCCGCATGCTGGATGAGAGGGTGGAAATAGGGGGCAGTGCGGTGACCTATCTTACCGGACAAATCAGCCTCTGATGTTTCTGATTCTTCTTCTTATCGGACTGTGTGCCGGCGTAATGGCCGGTTTTTTTGGCGTCGGCGGCGGACTCCTCTTTTCACCGATCCTCTTTTTTATCTTTACATCAGCCGAACTCGCAAATCCGGTCGCCTGGACGGTGGGAAGCTCCCTTTTCTGCACGTTTACCGCTGCGGTGAGCAGCTCCATTCAGCAAAGAAGAGATAAAAACAGCTACTGGAAACAGGGAGTCCTGATCGGGCTGTTCGGGTCGGTCGGGGTCTACCTGGCGAAATTGCTGGTAACCAGTTCCTATTATACGGAAGATGTTTTTGTCTCATTTTTTATCATTCTGCTGATCTTTGTAGCCGTACTCTTCTACCGGCGCAGCAAACGGACGATGACCCTGCAGGTGAAAGCCAAAAAACTGGGACTCCTGAAGCAGTTTCAGGCCGGCGGGTTTGGCGGGCTGATTGCAGCACTGGCCGGTGTTGGCGGCGGTGTGGTGCTGGTCCCCATCCTCAACCTTTGGTACAGGCTGCCGATAACAAAGGCGGTCAGTATCTCCTCTTTGGCGATCGTTCTGATCTCACTGTCGGGATGGGTTCAGTATGCCCTGCTGACCGGCATGCCCAGTGGAATCACTCCCTACACACTTGGGTTTGTAGATTTTGGCACGAGCTTGCCGCTGGTCATCGGGGCGTTTGCCGGAGGGCTCTATGGGGTTAAGCTGAACCGGAAAGTTGCGGCCGACCGTGTACAGCTTGGTTTCTCCATCATGGTGATTGTGATCGCTTTTGTACTTCTCTGGAGCTTGTTTTAAAAAACGTAAACCCTGACAGGGCCCGCCATTACTTTTTTTGAAAAAGAAGCGCTTCCTCCCAATTTCCCCTAAGCATATTTACCCGTTTTTTTATCCCGCCTTTTATATTAGAAAAATCTAATTATATTTATGACTCAATCGGGTCCTTCTTCTTCAATACAGGTTAGAATTGGGGGCGAAAACTTGAAACAGATGGAAAAATCCAGTGATTTAAAATAGGCTGGCCGGTCAGAATGATATTTGTAGTTGATTTGTAAAGTATTTCAGTGTAGAAATTTACAGGTTTATTACAAATGAGGGTGTATCATGTCTTTGATTCGGTTTTGTGCACAGGGTATAGGTAATCTCATATAGTGAAGGTGATTGGCCGGATATTGATAACGGGATGTAATGTAATTGTTCAACTATGGCAGAAGAGACATTGAATCAAACGAAATTGAATTGGAATCCCCTGGGGCTGGACAGGGTTATCGACAACTATTCTACAAGGCCCGGTGCATCGGTTTCATTTATTTTAGCATGGGTTGCACTGATTGCACTCTCCATCTATTCCGTTCTGATGCTGATCCCTGAAAGCTGGGTCTACAACAGTGTGGAAGAGCTCAATGTAATCTCCTTTTTTCTGTTATATCCCCCGCTGATCATCGGTGCACTGCTACTCTTCTGGTTTGGGTTTGAATGGGGATTCATACCCGTTTTTCTCTCCTCATTTGTAATTGCATTCTCAGCACAGATGCCGGTGCAATGGGCTCTGCTTTTTGCATTCTCATTCATCTTAGGGCTCGGTATTTATGCGTTGGCATACTATTGCGTGCCTGCCGGCATTCACTTGAGGGATCTCAAAAGCATCGCTTTTTTCACAGTGGTATCACTGGTAGCGGCAATGGCGAGTTCACTGGGTTCCTTTGTATGGAGCCTGGAACAGGGACTTTCGGCCGCAATGACGGTTAAGATCTGGAACGGTTGGTGGACCGGCGCATTTTTCCAGGCAGTCCTGATTGTGGGTCCGCTGCTGGCAATATTCAGCCCGCATGTTGTACGATTCCGGGAGAAAATGGTTCAAACACCCGCCCAGCGTGAAGTGACACTCGGGTGGATTTATGGCTCCATCTCCTCAGTGGTTGTAGTCGTCTCACTGTTCATCATAGGGGGCAGAATTTTAGGAAACCGCAGTATTGCAGAGGCTGTACTTATGTCGGATGTCAATGTTGCAGAGCGTGTCATTCAGGCCACCGAATCGTATCAGCTGATATTCTGGATCTCCATTGGACTTATTCTGACGGTGGGCCTGACCGGCATCTATCTGGTATCCTCCTGGAACAGGAACCTCCAGGAGGAGGTGAGCCGGCAAACAGCCGAACTGCAGGAGAAGAAAGAGGAGCTTGAAGCATCTGTAAAAGAGCGTGACCTGTTGCTGAACGAAATTCACGGGCGCGTGAAAAACAACCTGGGGATTATTCTGGCACTTTTTGAGCTACAGCTCAAGAGAGCGGGAGATGAAAGTCTGGCCGACACCCTTCGCGGTTCCAAATCGCGTATACGGGCGATCTCCCTGATTCATGAACTGATGTCGCAGTCGGGCGAATTTCAGATGGTCAATATAAAATCCTACATGATCAAACTGTCGAACCGGCTGGATCAGGACTACAGGCTCCGATCAGACGGATCTGAAATCAATCTGCATGCCAATAATCTGCAGCTTAACCTGGAAAAAGCGGTGCCTGTCAGTATGATAGCCAATGAGATCATGAACAGGGTGTATGAAAAAGTGCACGATTCACCCTACCAGGGTGCTGTCAGTGTTGACCTCTATACCGACCGCGAACAACTCTTTCTGGTTGTCAGGGAAAACGGGCAGTTTGCACCGGGCCTGTTTGAGTGGAACAACAAAACCGATTTGAGTATGAAACTGGTTCGTTCACTTACCAAACAGATCGAGGGAGAGATCATCATTGACAATCAGAAAAACTCCATAGCCGTCATATTTAACCTGGAAGAAATCCCGGTTGAGGATGAAGTGTTGAGTCATGAGTCGTGATGAAGGGGAGAAGTGGAGAAGTGGAGAAGTGAAAAGGCAGAAGGCAGAAGGCAAAAAGCTCATGGTGTACATTTATAGTGAACAATGCCAGGCAGTGGAATAGCGGGGAAACGTCAAACCTGAAACTTTGATGGATGGTTTGGGATTTGGAATTTTTTCCTTTTCCCTTTTCCCTTCTGGCACTGTTCACTGTACACGGTAAATACTGTGCCTCAAAAGCCCATAACGCTTCCGTATGCGCGGGTGTCGGCGGCGCCGCTCATGAGGCCGGGTTCGGGAAAGTGGATAAAGTGGGTCAATGCAATACTGCCGGTCGTTTCAATATCGTGTCCCATCTCGATGAGTTTCAGCCTGGTTTCATCCTGGAACCACAGCCCCTCGATATAGAGCTTGTCAGGCAGCCATTGATGGTGAATTCGGGGGGCTGTGATCGCCTGTTTCGCATTCATATCAAAGAGTGCCAGGTTCAGAAAATTTTGTAGCGTGGCCGTGATGATTCTGGGTCCACCGGCACCGCCCCCTGCAAAAAACGGTGACCCGTTTTTCAGGACAATTGTCGGACTCATACTGCTCAGCATGCGTTTGCCCGGCTCTATGGCATTGGCTTCTGCCCCAATCAGGCCGAACATATTGGGTTCACCCGGTTTGGCAGAAAAATCGTCCATCTCGTTATTCAGGAGAAAGCCGGCTCCGCTCACCGTCACATAGCTGCCAAACGATCCGTTCAGTGTTGTATTGACAGAGACAACGTTGCCATATCTGTCGGCTACATTAAAATGGGTCGTCTCATCACTTTCGGGCGTAAGGGAAATCTCTCCATGGCCCACCTCATCACTGGGTGTGGCACGGTCAGGGCGGAATGAATTCAGCCGTTCGGCCAGATATCCGGGTGATGTCAGCTCTGCTTGCGGGACATCTGCAAAATCGGGGTCGCCCAGCCAGTAATTCCGGTCGGCAAACGATCTCCGGAGTGCTTCTGTCAGACGGTGAATATAGCCTGCCGAGTTAAAAGTGTGATTTGCGATGTCTATCTCTTCGAGCATTTGAAGAACCTGCTTGAAGACAATGCCCCCGCTGCTTGGAGGGGGCATCATATAGAGCTCGTATTCGTTAAAATGTGCTTTAACGGGTTCGCGCCAGACACTTCTGTAATCCCGAAGGTCACGCAGGGTGATGATGCCGCCCTGACGCTGAATCTCTTCGGTGATGAGACGTGCGGTGACTCCGGAATAGAATCCACGTCGGCCCATCCGGGCAATTCTCTGTAAGGTTTCGGCAAGGTCGGGCTGAATAAAAAGATCACCGGCTTGCCAGGGCTCTTCGCCGGGCTTGATGAAAATTTCCCTGGATCCATCAAACTGCGAAAGACGATTGGCTGCACGGTTCATCGACCGGGCCTGCGAATGATCCAGGTGATACCCCTCTTCGGCCAGCCGGATTGCAGGCTCCATGACCAGTTCGAGGGCCAGTGTTCCGTAGCGCTCAAGGGCATTGATCATGCCGTCTACCGTACCGGGAACACCGACCGCCATTCCGCCAACGGTGCTCTTCTGAGGGATAATCTCCCCATCCTCATCAAGATACATATCCCGGGTTGCCCTGGCGGGCGCAGTTTCCCGAAAGTCGAGAGTGTTTACAGTGCCGTCGGCTGTGTGGAGCACCATGAATCCGCCACCCCCAATATTCCCTGCACGGGGCAGGGTGACGGCAAGTGCAAACTGCACGGCAACAGCTGCATCAATGGCATTGCCGCCTTTTTCCAAAATCTCAAGGCCGGCTTTTGAAGCGTGCTCCTCGGCCGAAACCACGACTCCGTTTTGGAAGGTTTCCGGCTGACTGACCTGAGCCTTCAGGTGGGGCGGGGCCAATAGCAGAATGAAGGTGAGCGGGATGAATAGAGTGATGAGTACCGAAGTGCGCAGCATGGTGAAGAATTTTGATATTAAAGTGAGCAGATGTTAAGAACGCGGATGAAACTCTTTGTGGATCTGGTGAAGCAGTGAACGGTCAACATGTGTATAGATTTCGGTGGTGATGATAGAGGTGTGGCCCAGCATCTCCTGTACGGCCCGAAGGTCGGCTCCGCCTTCCAGCAGATGCGTCGCAAATGAGTGCCGAAAGATATGAGGATACACATTTTTCCGGATATCTGCTTTTTTTGCATATTTGTTCACGATATTCCAGATACTCATTCGGGTAAGCGGCCCGCCCCGTTGATTCAGGAAGATCTTGTTATCCGACTTTTCCGGATTCTTTTTATGGATAAATTTAGGCCGAACGGTTTCAATATAGTGTTCAATAGCGGATTGTGCGATTTCACCCACGGGTACCAGGCGCTCCTTGTTTCCCTTGCCGAGTACCCGGATAAAACCGATTTCAAAAAAGAGCCGATCCATCTCCAAATCAGTGAGTTCACTCACGCGCATACCGCTGGCATAGAGAGTTTCCAGGATTGCAGCATCGCGTATGCCCGCATCGTGCGTCCTGTCGGCCTGGTTGATAATCGCTTCAACTTCCTGAGGAGTCAGCACTTCGGGAAGCTTTTTAGCTTTTTTCGGGAGTTCAATTAGTTCGGCGGGATTCGCTTCCGCCAACCTTTCAACCACTGCAAATTCGTGGAAACTTCGAATACTCGATATATTTCGTGCGATGGAGCTGACAGCCAGTTCCATTGCGGTCAGCTCTTCAAGGTAGGCTTCGATATGCTGCAGGGTAACCCCGTCGAGTGCAGATATTTTGCACTCACGGGCAACAAACTGAAGGTATCTTTTCAGGTCATTTTCGTATGACAGGGCTGAGTTTTCAGCCAAACCTTTTTCAAGTTTGATAAATTGAAGATATTGCTTCAGTTCAAACTCGAAAGGGGTCATGATGAACGATCCTGGTCTGATACATCCTTGCCCTGTTCTGCAGGAGTCACCTCCGAACCGGGATAATCATTTGATCCGGGTTTCTCCCGGTCGGCTTGTTTGGGCTTATTTTCCGTTTTGGAATCTTTCTTATCATCCGGGTATTCAATACGGCTATGGTAGACGCCAACGAGGATATTCAGGAATGAAGTTTTAATAGTTTGGATCTGCTTGAAGGTCAGCGGACAATCACTCAGTTGTCCATCCTGAATTTGGTCATCCACAATGCGGTTGATGAGGTTTTCAAGCTTATTGTAAGTGGGGTCTTTCATCGATCTGGATGCGGCTTCAACACTGTCGGCCAGCATCAGGATCCCCTGCTCTTTGGTAAATGGGATGGGGCCGTCATATCGAAAGTCCTCTTCAGGAACATTTTCCTCACCGCTTTTCGCTTTCCCGTAAAAATATTTAATAAGGGATGTACCGTGATGGGTTCGGATAAAGTCCTTGATTAGCTGCGGCAGGTGATATTCATCTGCAATGGTAAGTCCGTCGCTGACGTGAGCCTTGATAACCATTGCACTCATTCGCGGCTTCAGCTTGTCGTGATCATTCGATTTGCTCTGGTTTTCAATGAAGTAGCCGGGTTTTTCCATTTTTCCGATGTCGTGGTACATCGCACCGACCCGGCAGAGCAGAGCATTGGCACCCACCTCTGATGCGGCCGATTCGGCCAGGTTCGCTACCTGCAGGCTGTGATGGAACGTACCCGGAGCATCATTCATCAGTTTTTTCATCAGCGGCAGATTAGTATCGGCCAGTTCCAGTAGTGTAAAGTCGGTCGTGATTTTGAAAAGCCGTTCTATCAGCAGAATCAGGGGATAGGTGAAGAGTATAAAGACGGAATTGATCATCACATAGATGACATTCTCAAGCACCGGTTCCCAGCCTGCTATGCGTGTCAGTGCAAACGCACCCAGAATAACGAGGTAGGAGGCCAAAACTACCCCGGGGGTAAAGAAGAAGAATTGTGATCGCTTTTTAATATCCCGAACTGAAAAGACGCCGAAGCTGCATGCGGTGATAGTGGCGATCAGATATTCGAAATTGTTGTCATGTATGATACCGGTGATCATACCCATGGAGATGACAGCCATCAATCCAACGCGTGAATCGAAAATGATTGTCAGGATAATCGGGGCGACAGCGATTGGAACCAGGTATGGATTGGCAGCATCAAAGTGCTGAACGCCAGCACTGGCCAGAATAAACATTCCCATGACCAGGAATACGAGCAGAAACAGGGGGGGAGTGTTAAAAATATGAATCCTGTAAAGATAGAGGTAGAGCAGAAATAGAAGAGCGGCGGCGATAATGATTATGGAGTCGCCCAGATATCGAATACCGATCTCATAATCGGTAGCCGAGACGGCCCGTGCTTCGGCCAGGCTGTTGAGTTTGTTTGCCCGGTCCTGGTTTACAATATCCCCCTTGCGGATGATGATCTCACCCTCCTCTACGGCCCCTTTCGTTGTAGAGATATTCTCCAGCCGTTCGGCAAGCAGCGCCTCGGTATCCTCCTCGTGATAGATGAAATTGGGTTCAATGACCTGACTGAACAGTTGCACTGCAGCCCCTGCGGCTTCGGCCGAAAGGTTTGCACTAATTTGTGTTTCTGCAAATTGTACGGCCTCCTCAAGGTCAAACGTGCGCCCGATGTCGATGGTCCGCTCGGTTCGCTGCATGAGGTTTCGAATCGTAATTTCATCCTGGTCGATCTCATCCTTTAACCGGTCCAGAATTCCCATTTCAAGCAGGTGGCCGGTCACACCGTTAACGGTGCTCTGTATTTGGCTTGCCAGCAGCTCCTGATTTGTCTGGCGTTCGATACGCTTGGCCCTGTAATCTTCCAAAATCACCTGCCAGGTTTCTTCAGAGAACTCCAGCCCGGCATAATTTCGCTCCTGCATGAACCGGACACTGTCGTTGGGAGCTGAGGGTTCATTGCCCATCTTTGCGCGCTGCCACTGTTCGTAGCTGTCAAAAACCGGCTGCAGGCTGCGGTTGATGCTCTCCAGGTTCGACTCAATGGCCACCTCGATGGTTGGGTCAACATGAAATACCGGCGGTGTGTTTCTGCGTATCTCATCCCGTTCCTGCTCCAGTTCTGCTGCAGATTTTTGCAAAGAGAAGGTGAACGGTGCGGTCAGGTCATCCCCCCGCCATGGCTCACCAACGGAATAGCTGGCAACCGGCTGAAAGGTTGATTGGGGCAGCATGATCAGAATGGTGATCAGAAATACAGAGAAGATCAGTGCACGAAGGTATTTTACCTTTTTGGCTTTCGCCTCCTGCTGTTTCTGCTGCTTCTTTTTTCCAATATTGGGTGAACCTTTCTGCTTTTTCTGTTCCAGACCCAGTTTTTCAAGAATGCTCATAAGAATCAATTAAATACGGATAGTTCACTCTGTGTTACTACATGTACCCGATGCATTAGTATAGTGAAGGTGAGTTTTTATCAAAAATAGATTTTTAAATCGTTGCCTCAGCCCCCACATAAACGTTTGTGGCATTGATTTATTCGGATTCGCTTACTTTTCGCCAATCATTTCCCTGAATTCAGATTCACTGAGGACGGGAATATTGAGCTTTTCAGCTTTCGCCAGCTTGCTTCCGGCCGATTCGCCGGCCAACAGAAAGTCCGTATTTTTACTGACTGATGAAGTGACACTCCCTCCATGTTTCTCGATCATTTCAGTGGCCTCTTTTCGTGACAGCGCAGGAAGTGTGCCGGTTAATACAATTTTCTTTCCGGCTAGTTGATCCGACAGGGTTTCCGGTTCATCCATTTCAAATTGAAGGCCCGCCTGCCTCAGTTGTTCGATCAGGGACCGGTTTTTCTCATTTTGGAAGAAGAGATTAACCGATTCGGCAATTTTTGGCCCGATTGAATCAATTTGAGTCATCGTTTCGGTCCCGGCACTCATCAGGGCATCCATCGAGAGAAAATGTGCGGCCAGGTCTTTGGCGACGGTTTTACCCACAAAACGGATTCCAAGTGCGTAGATCAGGCGTTCCAGCGGCTGATGTTTACTCTTCTCAATCGCCTTGACCAGGTTTCGTGCACTCTTTTTACCCATCCGCTCCAGGGGTATCAAATCCTCTTCCTGTACCTTGTACAGGTCGGCATAGGTTGAGATCAGCCCGGCACCGATCAGTTGTTCCACTATCGCTTCGCCCAGGCCGTCGATATCCATGGCATCCCTCGAGGCGAAGTGCTTAATCCGTTCGCGTACCTGTGGCGGACATTGAGGGTTGATACACCTCCAGGCCACTTCGTCATCAAGCTTTATCAGCGTATCACCGCAAGCCGGACACTCGCCGGGCATGGAAAAAGGTTCACTGCGGCCATCCCGGCCGGGGTTGACAACGCTGACAACCTGCGGAATAATTTCACCCGCTTTTTCAATGATTACCGTATCGCCGGGACGAATATCCTTTCTCAAAATTTCATCTTCATTGTGCAGGGATGCACGCTTTACGGTGGTTCCGGCAAGCTGAACAGGTTTTAATTCAGCTACCGGCGTAATTTTCCCGAGCCGGCCTACCTGCAGCGTAATCGATTCCAGCAGGGTAGGTGCCTGTTCAGCTTCGTATTTGTAGGCAATGGCCCATCGGGGCGATTTGGATGTCGATCCAAGCTCATCTCGCAGCCGGTCTTCGTTAACCTTGATTACAACACCATCTATTTCATACGGCAGGCTGTGCCGAATCTCTTCCCACTCTTCAATTACCTTCAGGGCTTCATCGATGGTTCGACACACTTTAAAGTATTGGCTAACCGGGAATCCGAGCTTTTTCAACAGATTCATTTTTGACTGCTGATCCGGATATTTTGAAGAGTCTTCCAGGATCAGGTCGAAGGCAAAAAAGCGGATAGGGCGGCGGGCAACTTCACGCGGATCCTGCATCTTGAGGGATCCTGCGGTCGAGTTGCGCGGATTTGCAAACGGCTGGAGCCCCTGTTCATCCCGATAATCATTCAGCCGGACAAAGGCCTCTTTCTCCATATAGGCTTCTCCCCGTATCTCCAGGATATCGGGTCCGCCATGAATCTGAAGGGGGATATCCTGAATGGTTTTCAGGTTTCGGGTGATCTCATCGCCGGTATAGCCATCGCCGCGGGTGGCTCCCAAAACGAAGGTTCCCCCTTCATACCGAAGGCGTATGGAGGCACCGTCAAACTTCATCTCAATGGCATAGGTAAACCTGACCTCTCCGAGGATATCCCTGACGCGCCGGTCAAACTCCCTGAGCTCCTCCTCGTTGTAGGTATTGTCGAGGCTGAGCATCGGCTGAGGGTGAGATACATTCGGAAAGATGCTGCTGGGCTCGCCGCCCACCCGGCGGGTCGGCGAGTCGGGATCTTCAAGGCCAAACGATTTCTCCAGCTTCTCCAGCTCGCTGAGCGCCTCGTCAAACTCACGGTCGCTGATAAACGGCTGGGCTTCCTGGTAGTAGGCACGGTTGGCATCCTCAATCAGTTGACGTAATTCCTGTACCCTGGCTTTTGCCTGTGCTGAGTTCATACCTGTGATAAAAATGTTGTTCGGTTAGGTTAGAAAAAGGAAGGCCTGTCTGCAACAGAGTCGGGCTCTGCAACATTCGGCGGCAGTTCAAGCGATACGGAACGGGCCCATCGCGGATCCTCCTCAAAATGGTCACGGGTCAGTTCAACGGCATTCTCATCAGCGTTAAAATAGAGCTGTCTGAAATCATCAATCCGGTTTCCATTCATAAAGAGGAGCATGCGGCTGTACTGTCCGCGCACACGTATGGTATCTGCAAATTCAAAACGAAGTGCCACGCCCTCTTCAACCCAATAGGGGTCGATGCGGGGTTTGAGGTCGCTCCAGACCCGCACGGGATCGAGTATGCCGGTGGCTGCATAGACGGTCAGGTAGAGCGTGTCTTGAAGTGCCGCCGTCGCAGCCTCCTCATCGCGGGGTGAGTCGAGCATATCCAGTGCAAGGTCGGCCCCCTCCCGATCGGTCAGGGTCTCTTCGGGTGCGGGTACGCGGTTATCGCCAACGGGGACTTCATCATCCATAAAGAAGTTGTTTTGAAACAGGAACCAAGCGATCAGAACAACGACAATCACAATGGCACCGGCGCCAATAATCCATGCGGGCGATTTCTCCTGGCCTGATGAAAAGCGCCGGCCCATGTCGGCCCAGTTTACGTTTCTGATGCTGGGTTCCGGGGTGGGGTTGGCTTTTGCCGATAACGGCTGATCCGAATCAGGCTCTTTTGGTGCCTTATCAGCGTCTTTTTTTGAGATCTTTTCTCCCGGGGGCGGCGCTGGGTCAGGCCCGGCGTCCGTTTCCGGCTTTTCGGTTTCACCGCTCGAATCTGTTTCTCCGGCATCATCCACATCAAGGGTAAACCGGGATTTGGGAAGAGAGCCGGTATCTGCTGGCTGATCAGAATCGTCTGCCTTTTGATCGCCGGCAGAGGGCTTCGGGGTTGTGGGTTCCGGCTTCAGCTCGGGGAAATCGCGCAGCAGGTGATGGTGGTAGCTGCCAATCTCCTCCATGTCAAGAGCCTGCACGATCAGGTCGTCATCCAGTTTTAGCGCCCGGCCATAACTTCTGGCAAAACTTCTGACGTAGGTTTTGATCTCATCCGTGCTTTCAAAGATGGAGTTGTCTTCAATAGACTGAAGGGTGGCGAGAGGGATTTTTGTCGCTTGCCGGATATCCTCAATGGTATATCCCAGGTGTTTTCGAATGTTCGCTAAATCGTTTCCGATAGATGACATAGAAGCCGAATTAAAGTTAATTGCAACGTTCAAATCTAATTAAATATAAGCCATTCCAAAAGGGATAGCAGAAAATGAACCTCTTTTTGTAAGGAATTTGAAAAATTGCACTCATACAGGCAGGTACAGGAGAACTCTTCAACTCAAATTGCACTACCCATGATCCATAAAATGGTTCAGCCCTTTTTGGAAATTCTATTTCCGCCAGTCTGCAGCTGCTGCGGTGATCGCCTTGAGCAGCCCGGCCGTCATATCTGTGATTGGTGCAGAACCTCCCGGTTTGAAACGGCCCTGATTGAAAAGCCCGAAATCCTGCCCGATTTTGTCATGTACCGCTATGCCATGTGGATGTTTGACCAGGGCGGTTATCTGCAGGACCTGGTGCATCAATTGAAGTACAACTACCTGGAGACCGTAGGCGTCGAACTGGGCCAGATTCTGGGTGTTCACTTTATTGAACAGATATCGGCCAGGCAGGCGGTGATCCCGTTTAAACCGCAGCATGCACTTGTTGTTCCGGTACCGCTGCATAAGTCAAAAAAGAGAAAGCGGGGATATAACCAGGCACGTGCAATTGCATCCGGTTTTGCAAAATCCACAGGATGGCCGCTGATTGAGCCGGGGATCATCGTTCGCAGAAAGAGAACAAGATCCCAGACCGGGCTGAGCATGGAGAAACGGTCTGATAACCTGAGGGGTGCCTTCGAAGTGACCGATGCAGACAGGATTACAGGCCTGACGCCGATTATTATTGATGATGTCATGACCACGGGCGCGACCACATTTGAGCTGGCACGGATATTGAGCGAGCACACAGATCGCCCGATGATCGCAACGGTTGCAAGGGCATAGGGGTGAATCTGGCCGGGTGCCTAAGGCAGGTGGCGTTGAGCGGACCCCACCGGGCGGGGTGATGGAGCCAGTGAAGCCTGCATCGGGGTGGCCCGGCGCGGGTACTGTTTTAATTCTTTTTTTCGGGAATAGAGGCTATCTTTAGGCTATTATGTTTTCAAAAAAATCACACTCGATAAACGTTTTAGAAACCCCGTTTTCAACCGTTACCTCCGGCGGGCACTGGTTCCATGCCACGCGTGATACGATAGAAGAGTATGTGCCCGGCCTGATGAAACGGTATCCATTTGAGGATTTGATAACAAAAGCGGTCGCCTGGATCGATAGTGCCGACTCACTGGCCCTGATACTTTATTTCCTTCTGGCTTTTGTAACGGAGACCTGGATTGCTGCGGTAGTGGCATTTCTGTTTCACTACTGGTGGTATCACAAGAAGAGCGCATTTGTCAATATCGTCTTTTTGCCGGTGGTCAGGGTTGTGAACCATGAATTGTTTCAGATATTGCTTGCCGCGTTTGTGCTGAGCTATATGGGTATTACGGGCATGTACCTGGCCGTTACCATTGGTATCATCTATTTCTTTCTGTTTAAAGTGGGGCTTCTCAGGAGGTTGTGGGATAAACTGGATTCATCTGAAAAGAGGGAGAAACTGCCGCTGAACGACCGGGTGCTAAAGATGGTGCTGGTTCGTTATGCGGTGTATGAAGATATGCCTCCGGTTGAAATCGAAAAGCTCGATCGTGAAATTAGACAGGCTGTCGTAGAATACAATACGAAAAAGAAGAAATGATTGAGAAACGACTTCTCATAGCACGTCACGGAGAAACTGATTTCAATAAAAAAGGGTTGCTTCAGGGGCGCGGAATTGACGCCCCGTTAAATGCGACAGGTCGCAAACAGGCCGAGTTGCTGGCCGGTTACTTTAGCGGCTACCGTGCGGGGCTGATTGCGAGCAGCTCCCTGCAGAGAACCTGGCAGACTGCCGAGCCGCTGAGCCGGAAGGCTGAGCTGGAGACAGTGCGCAGGGCAGGGCTTGACGAAATGGATTTCGGTGAATTTGAAGGCCGGCCCTACCCGGATGCCGCAGATGAGCTTGAAGTGTTGAAAAAAACCTGGCAATCGGGCGAAATTAACGTAAAGATACCGGGCGGCGAATCCCCCGCAGAGGTCTTTGACCGTGCCAACGAGACGGTTGAGTCGCTGATTAAGTCGACAGAATCGGATACGCTGGCCCTGTTCCTGCACGGACGGCTGATCCGTATCCTGCTGTCGAAGTGGCTGGGGTTCGGCCTTGAAAATATGCATAAAATTGAACATCAGAACGGGGCTGTGTATCAGCTTGTTTATAATGGCAGGTATCAACCCGTTTACCTGAATAAAACAGACCACCTTCATTGAACCGAGAGGTCGTCAAAAAAATTTGAAATACCATGAGTGAAAAAGTAAGAAATATGTTTGCCGATATTGCCGATGACTACGATCGGATTAATGGCGTATTGTCGTTTGGGATACACAATATCTGGAGAAAAAGCACGGTGCTGGCCAGCCGTGTGAAGCCCGGTGACCGGGTACTCGATTGTGCGACCGGAACCGGCGACCTGGCCCTTGAGTTCAAAAAAGCTGTGGGACATGAAGGGTATGTGAAAGGAACCGACTTCTGCAAGGAGATGATTGAACATGCTCCCGAAAAGGCTCATGACAAAAGGCTGGTCGTTGACTTTGAAGTTGCCGATGCGATGGACCTTCCCTATGAGGATAACAGCTTTGATATTGCCAGCATCGCTTTTGGCATCCGGAATGTAGACGACCCCGTGACAGCCCTCAAAGAGATGGCACGTGTAGTCAGGCCCGGGGGGCGCGTGGTCGTGCTGGAGTTCGGTCAGCCTGAAGGGGTGATCAAATACCCTTATGAATTTTACAGCAGGCATGTCATGCCGGCTATCGGAGGCTGGATCAGCGGAAACCGCGAGGCGTACACCTACCTTCCCGAAACCAGTGCCAAATTTCCGGCCGGCGAAAAGTTTCTGGAACTGATGGACCAAACCGGTTCATTCGAAAACAGACACGCTGAGAAACTCAC
>JBJHCX010000032.1:0-17619 GCA_050486245.1 Rhodohalobacter sp. | reverse complement strand
CTGAGCTCGTCCTAAAGACTCAATCAATAATCTGTCTATACTTCACTACCTCAAAGAACATCCCCGCCGCATCCACAAAAATTCATCATCCCCGTTTTTGCGACAGATCCCAAACTTACAACTTTCACCAACCAAATGTCAAACGAAAATTGAAAAAATTGAGAATTAATTTAAAGAACATCCGCTCAGACTTGAGCCGCAATTCGGCTTGAATTATGCGGAAGACTTTCAAGGTAAGGCCCCGACCACTACATAGTCAAGGCCTTTGAAAGATTTTTTTTTACTTTTTTTCAGTATCGTCAGAAGCCTCTTCGCCGGCACTCTCTTTGCCCGCTTCGGGCTTCTCAGCCTTCGCTTCCGGTTCTGCTTTAGCTTCAGTCTTGGCTTCAGTCTTGGCTTCAGCCTTGGCGTCTGCTTTAGCTTCCGCTTTGTCCTGTTCCTTAGACTTCTCCGACTTCTTCTCAGGCTTCTTTTCAGCCTCAGGCTCCTTTTTCGCCTCAGGCTTCACGTCGCCGGCTTCCGCCTCCGTTTTCTCTTCGGCAGGCTTGGCTGACTTACCGGCACGCCTGGTTCGCTTCTTCTTCTTCTCTTTCGACTCTGGCTGAACATCGTTAAAGTCGACCAGTTCGATGACTGCCATTTGAGCAGCATCCCCGAGACGTGTTCCCAGTTTCACAATTCTTGTATATCCGCCGGGCCGATCACCGACCGCAGGCATCACAGTTTCATAAAGCTCCTTCACAGCATACTTATCCTGCAGCTTTGCAAAGACCTGCCGCCTGTTGTGCATTCCTTCATCTTTGGCCTTGGTAATAATTGGCTCAATGAATGTGCGCAGCTCTTTTGCTTTAGGCAGTGTAGTCTGAATGCGCTGCTCTTTAATAAGTGCAACCGCAAGTGCCTGCAGTGTCGCTTTGCGATGAGGAGTACTTCTACCTAATTTTCTTCCTTTTACTTGGTGACGCATGATTCAATTTCCTCTTATTTGTCTAGATATTTGGAAACATCCATTCCAAATTCCAAATTCTTTTCTTCGATTACTTCAATCAATTCAGAGAGTGACTTTTTACCAAAGTTTCTGAATTTCAAAAGATCTTGCTCTTCTCGTGAAACAAGCTCTGCGATGGTGTTGATGTTTGCCGACTTCAGGCAGTTGTATGCCCGCACGCTCAGGTTCAGGTCTTCAATGCTTGTTTTGAGAAGTCCGGCTACGCGTTGTTTCTCGGCATCCACCTCTTCCTCTTCCTGAGTAAACGGCTCTTCTATTTTTTCGGTAATAAACTTCTCAATATGCTCTTTGAGGATCTTGCCCGAAATGGTCAGCGCCTCTTTTGCATTGAGCGAACCGTCGGTAGTCACATTCAGAACCAACTTCTCATAATCTGTTCTCTGGCCTACCCGAACATTTTCAACATCAAACTGAACTGATTTAATCGGGGTATAGATAGCATCAATTGGCATCAGGTTTACATCTTCCTCAAATTCTGACGCAATCTCTTCTGCAGGCACATACCCGCGTCCGCGTCCAACCCTCAGTTCCATTTCAATCTCAACATCTTCAGAGAGGGTTGCAATAACCTGATCCGGATTCAGCACATCAAAATCTGCCGTAGCATCATCGATATCCTTTCCGGTCAGATGCCCTGCACCTTTTTTGGTGAGAGTAATGACACCGCCACTCTGTTCCACCTGCTTGAAACGAATCTCCTTCAGGTTCAGAATGATCTCATAGACATCCTCTTTAACACCGTCAATGCTGGAATATTCATGATCAACACCATTAATTTTAATTGCGTTGATGGCCAGACCGGGAAGTGAAGAAAGCAACACTCTTCTGAATGAGTTACCAATGGTGACCCCAAATCCCCTCTCGAGGGGCTGCAGAATAAATGTTCCGAAATTTTCGGTTTCCTTCTCTACCTCTAATATTTCAGGCATTTGTAGACTATAGCTGTTCATAGCTGGATCGTTAAAAAACTATTAAGATTATTTAGAGTAAAGCTCAATAATCAACTGTACGTTGATGTTTTCAGGAATCTCTTCCATTACAGGAAGATTCAGGAACTTACCTGTTTTTGTCTTCTTGTCCGTTTCAAGCCACTTGTATTTGCTGGTAGAGTAGCTTTGCAGAGTTTCATTGATCAGTTCAAGGTCACGCGACTTTGGCCGGATATTGATCACATCACCCGGTTTTACCTGAAATGAAGGGATATTCACAACCTGTCCGTTCACGACAATATGCTTGTGAGATACAAGCTGCCTGGCCTGTCTTCTTGTTCGTGCAAATCCAAGCCTGTATACAACGTTGTCAAGTCTTGATTCCAGCAATTGCAGCAGTACTTCACCGGTAACCCCTTCCATCCGGTTCGCCTTTTCATACAAATTACGGAATTGCTTTTCGAGCAGTCCGTAGGTGTATTTTGCCTTCTGTTTTTCATCCAGCTGAATCGCATATTCTGATTTCCTGGTATACCTGCTTCTTCCGTGCTGACCAGGACCGTATGGTTTTCTTTCCAATGCGCTGCTTGGGCCGAATATCGGCTCTTTAAACCTTCGCGCAACTTTCTGTTTTGGACCTCTGTATCGTGCCATTTATCTAAGCTCTGTTATGTATTAAACTCTTCTTCGTTTAGGCGGCCTGCAACCATTGTGCGGTATCGGCGTTCTGTCTTTAATTGAGACGACATCCAGCCCGCTGGAAGCCAATGCGCGTACAGCAGCTTCACGGCCTGAACCGGGACCCTTTACAAATACTTCAACTTTTCGGAGGCCCATATCGTAGGCGGCTTTTGCAGCAGTCTCTGCACTTAACTGGGCAGCGTAGGGTGTATTTTTTCTGGAACCTTTAAAGCCTTCACGCCCGGATGATGACCAAGACAGAACATTTCCGTTTGCATCGGTAACGCTAACCAATACATTATTGAATGTTGCCTTTACAAAAGCCATCCCGCTGGGATCGGCCACCTGCTTTTTCTTTTTCTTTCTGACTGCCTTTTCGTTTGCAGCTTTTCGTTGTCTTTTAGCCATTGGATTTAAAATTTATCGATTATTTAGGAGCCTTCTTTTTACCGGCAACAGTTCTTCTCTTGCCTTTTCGTGTACGTGCGTTTGTCTGTGTACGCTGACCACGAACAGGGAGACCTTTCCTATGTCTTACACCCCGGTAACTTCCGGTCTCAATTAACCGGCGTATGTTACCATTGATCTCTGTACGCAGAGCACCCTCTACTTTAAGATCGTTGTCAATAACTGCACGCAATGCAGACACCTGCTCTTCATTCCAGTCAATTACTTTGGTGTCATGGTCAATTCCGGCACCATCCAAAATCTGTTTTGCCGTCGTATTGCCAATTCCAAAGATGTAAGTTAAGGCGATTACACCACGTTTCTGTTTCGGTAAATCAACACCTGCGATTCTTGCCATAAAACAAATCCAATTTTTAACCTTGCCGCTGTTTATGTCGCGGATTTTTCTTATTAATTACATAGATACGACCCTTACGGCGCACTATCTTGTCGTCTGAACTTCTTTTCTTTACTGAGGATTTAGTCTTCATTGTAATCCTATTTTACTTGTAACGATATGTTATTCTTCCTTTAGACAAATCATATGGAGACATTTCAACCTGCACTCTGTCTCCCGGTAAAATCTTGATGTAATACATTCTCATTTTACCCGAAACATGAGCCAAAATCTCATGCCCATTATCCAACTCTACACGAAATTGTGCGTTTGGCAATGCTTCTAAAATTTTTCCGTCTTGCTTTATCGGCTCTTGTTTAGCCATAATGCGAATCTAAAATTTTATTTTTTGTGATCTCAGCAATATAATCAAAAGTACTGAGAATTTCAGCTTTACCTTCTCTAACTACAATATCATGCTCAAAATGAGCTGCTCTTGACCCGTCGGCTGTCACTATCGTCCAGCCGTCTGAAAGGGTTTTCACCTTCCAGGTGCCCTCTGTGATCATTGGCTCGATCGCCAATGTCATGCCGGTTCGAAGCCGTTCACCCCGGCCCGGCTTTCCGTAATTGGGCACAGACGGATCTTCATGCATACTCTTGCCGATTCCGTGTCCTACCAAATCTCTTACAACGCCGTAACCACGGCTTTCATTGTACGTCTGGACTGCAGAACCGATGTCGCCAATCTTATTTCCATGAACGGCCTGGCCGATACCCTTGTAGAGTGACTCTAAAGTTGTCTTCAGAAGATTTTTGGCATCGTCATCACACTCACCCACCATAAAGGTGTAAGCGTGATCGCCAAAATAACCATCTTTCTCTACTCCGCAATCGATGGAAACAATATCGCCTTCCTGTAACTGCCGGTTGCCCGGTATACCATGGACCACTTCCTCATTTACAGAAATACAAAGTGTTGCAGGAAATGGATTTTTACGGTCTCCATATCCTTTAAATGCCGGTCTGGCATTATTCTTCAGAATGTACTCTTCAGCAATTCTGTCAAGCTTGCCGGTTTCAACCCCGGGCTGAATCTGCTTTGCAACCTCTGCCAATGTTCTTGACACCAGTTGTGCAGCTTCCCTGAGCTTATCAATTTCCGACTCGCTTTTTAAAAAAATCATCAGGACCGGCGTCTGCCTTTAATCTTCCCTGATTTCATGAAGCCATCATAATGACGCATCATCAAATGGCTTTCTATCTGCTGGAGTGTATCCAATGCAACACCCACGATAATCAGCAAACTTGTTCCTCCATAAAAGAGTGCAAAACCCGGGGTAACCCCCATTCTGGCTACGATAGCCGGCATAATGGCAACAAATGAGAGGAATATGGAACCTGGCAGTGTAATTTTCGTCAGGATGTTGTCAATAAATTCAACAGTCTGCCTGCCGGGCCTCACGCCGGGAATAAATCCGCCCTGCCTCTTCATTGTATCGGCCATCTCTTTCGGGTTCACTGCAATGGCAGTGTAGAAAAACGTGAAAAAGACACAGATAAAGAAAAATACGATTGAATAGGTGATTCCCGTAAAATCGGCCGACCAAGCCGTTAGCCATTGAACGGTCTCATTTTCAGGGAAAAAGGTACCAATCGTGCTGGGAATAAACATGATTGACTGTGCAAAAATGATCGGCATCACACCGGCAGCGTTTACACGCAGCGGCAGATACTGTGTGGTTCCGCCATACACCTTTCGTCCTACAACACGCTTTGCATACTGTACCGGAATTTTTCGTGTACCCTGTGTTAAAAGCACACAAGATGCGATCACAAGTGCAAGGCCTGCAAGTTCAATTATGACAATAATCGCATTATTGGTTGTTTGAATTTCATTCATCAGGTTGGTTGGCAATACAGCGATTATACCAATCATAATCAGAATTGAAATACCGTTACCAATTCCCCTGTCTGTAATTCGTTCACCCAGCCACATTACAAATGTAGTACCTGCGGTCAGTACAACAATTGCGGTAAAGACGAATGTCGCTGTACTGACAACAATTGCATCGGGTGATGTTGCCATCAGGTTAATGGCAAAACCGATCGCCTGTACAGCTGTAATTCCAACGGTTCCATAGCGGGTAAGGCGGTTGATCTTTCGCCTTCCCTCTTCACCTTCGCGCTGAAGCTTTTGGAAATAGGGAACGGCAGCGCCCATCAGCTGAATGATAATGGCAGCTGTAATGTACGGCATGATGCCGAGTGCAAATACACCTGCACGAGAGAACGCTCCTCCTACAAACAGGTCAAACAGGCCAAGCAAGCTTGATGCGTCTCCCTGTTGTGTTGTTAAAAAACTGGCATCCACTCCGGGCATCGTAACATAGCTGCCAATACGATACACCATTAAAATTCCAACCACATAGAGAATACGATCTCTGAGGTCTTCGATTTTAAATATGTTTCTAAAGTTCTCTATTAAACTCATTAGATAATTTCAACTGAGGTGTTTAAGGCTTTTTTTACGAGATGATGGTAACTTCTCCGCCGGCAGATTCGATTTTCTCTTTTGCAGAGTTGCTGCATGCGTGAACTTCGATCGAGATCTTTTTATCGATATCGCCGGTTCCCAGCAGTTTTACCCTATCTTTATCATCAGCCAGACCCTGCGTTACCAGGTCATCCAGTGTAATGTTTTCTGTAAGGCGTCCCGCTTCCAAATAGTCGGATACCTTTTGGACATTCAGTGCCTGGTATTCAGTCCTAAATGGATTTTTAAATCCGAACTTGGGAATACGCCGCTGCAGTGGCATCTGTCCGCCTTCAAACCAAGCCTTCACCTTGCTTCCGCTTCTGGATTTTTGGCCGTTGTGACCCCGGCCGGACTGTTCGCCCGTACCTGATCCCTGGCCGCGACCCACTCGTTTGCGAGTTTTTTTATTGGAAGCCGGAGCTTTTAGATTGTGTAATTTCATGATAGATCGTGATTAATACCTGTAGAATTATCCTTCAAAAACTTTACTTACGCTGATACCTCGCCGCTGTGCGACTTCGATGGGATCGGTCAGCTCACTGAGAGCCTGATAAGCGGCTTTCACCATGTTGTGCGGGTTGGATGATCCCTGTGACTTCGACAGGATATTCTGAACACCCGCTACGTCGAGAATCGCTTTAACTGCGCCACCTGCAATTACACCGGTACCTTCAGAGGCCGGCCGAAGCAGCACCTTACCTGCACCTGCCTTACCTACAACGGGGTGGTGAATACTTCCGGTTTTTGTAAGAGGCACTTTGATCAGGTTCTTTTTAGCATTGTCAAAACCTTTCTGAATTGCATCCGCAACTTCATTGGCTTTGCCCAATCCATGTCCTACAACACCTTCACCGTTACCGACCACTACAATCGCATTGAAACTAAAGCGGCGTCCACCTTTAACGACTTTAGAAACCCGGTTGATGTGAACCAGTTTCTCTTCGAGGTTCAGGTTTGCTGCTGGAATGTTATGTTTTCTTCTAACTTTTGGCATAGTTCAAATAATTTATAAGTCTAATCCTCCTTCGCGGGCACCATCGGCTGCGGCCTTCACAATACCGTGATACTTATAACCACTGCGGTCAAAAACCACTTTTTTGATCCCCTTGTCTTTGGCCGCCTCGGCCAATGCTGCGCCAACAACCTTGGCAGCTTCCAGATTTGTTTTGTCCTTGATATCGCCTTGCAGCTCTTCTGTTTTGGTAGATACTGCCAACAGTGTTGCATTCTCGCGATCATTGATCAGCTGAAGGTAGACATGCTTGCTGCTTTTAAAAATACTTAAGCGTGGTCTTTCCTCAGTTCCGCGAATGGTAGATCGAATCCTTCTGCGGATCTTGTTTCTGCGTTCGGTTTTTTTCTTATTCTTCTTCATGACTATTCAGATATCAATTATTTAGCTGCAGATTTACCGGCTTTTCTACGTACATACTCATCAACGTAGCGAATTCCTTTCCCTTTGTAGGGTTCAGGTTTTCTGAGAGATCTAATTTTTGCGGCTACCTGGCCAACCAACTCTTTGTTGACACCACTCACATTTAGCAGCGGGTTCTTTTTGGTTTTGGTATCCACTTCAATTTCAATGCCTTCAGGCGGCACAAAATAGATTGGATGCGAGAAACCGAGGTTTAATTCAAGCACACCGCCAGAAAAGGATGCACGGTAACCTACACCGATAATTTCCAGCTGCTTTTTATAGCCTTCAGAAACACCCTTGACCATATTGTCGATCAGCGAACGCGTGAGTCCGTGCAGCGATTTTTGCTCTTTCGAATCGTTGCTTCTGGAGACGATAATTTCGTTCTCGGTTGTTTCAACTTTAATTTCAGGATGAATGCGCAGAGTACCGGTTCCCTTTTCGCCTTTAACGGTAGCTACGTTATCAGCGTCAATTGAGAATTCAACATTTTTTGCTAAAGGAACGGGCTGCTTACCTATTCTGGACATAACTTTTCTCTAATTCTTTTTTAGTAAACAGTGCAGAGAATTTCTCCGCCTACATTTAGTTTACGAGCTTCTTTGTCAGTCATTACCCCTTTTGAGGTGGATACAATTACAATTCCCAATCCATTGTAGGATTCCGGGAGGTTGTCAGTTGAACTGTATTTTCTCAAGCCGGGTTTGGATACTCGTTTCATCTCTCGGATCACGGGTTTTCCGTAGGCGTCATATTTCAGAAACAGACGCAATACACCCTGTTTTCCATCTTCAATATCGATGAACTTGTTGATGTATCCTTTATCCACAAGAATTTTAGTAACCGCTCTTTTTACTTTAGAAGCGGGAATATCCACTCTTCTGTGGCCTGCACGCTGTGCATTTCGAATGCGTGTTAAATAGTCTGATAGTGTGTCGCTATGCATAATATATAATATCTACAGTTTTACCAGCTTGCTTTTCGGATACCGGGAATTTTACCAGCCAGGGCAAGTTCTCGGAATTTGATTCTGGATACTCCATATTTTCCGACATAGCCTCTGCTTCGTCCGGTGATAGAGCAACGATTACGAACCCTTGTAGGGCTGGCATCGCGAGGCAATTTCTGGAGGGCTTCATAGTCGCCCGCCTCTTTCAGCTGCCTTCTTTTTTCAGCGTACTTAGCTACTGTTTCTTTTCGTTTTTCGTTTCTCGCTATCCAGGATTTTTTAGCCATTATAGAACCTTGTCTTTATCTGTTATTATTTTTTGAATGGCATTCCAAAATGTTTCAACATGGCAAACGCCTCTTCATCGGTTTCTGCCGATGTTACAAAGGTAACATCCATACCGTGTACCAGCTTTGCTTTGTCTACATCGATTTCAGGGAAAATTGTATGCTCTTTAATTCCCATCGTATAGTTGCCTCTGCCGTCAAAGCTCTTGTTTGGTACCCCCTGGAAGTCGCGTGTTCTGGGGAGCGCCAAGTTAATCAGTCTGTCGAGGAATTCATACATTATTTTTCCCCGCAGAGTAACTTTGCACCCGATTGGCATACCTTCCCGAAGCTTAAAGTTCGAGATCGATTTCTTAGCCTTTGTTTTTACAGGCTTCTGGCCTGTAATGGTTGCGATATTCTCAGTAATCACATCGAGTGATTTGGCATCATTAATGGCATCTCCTGCACCTACATTGATCACAATCTTCTGCAGCTTGGGAATCGCCATTACATTTTCATACTTAAACTCGTCAGAGAGTTTTTGTACGACTTCTTTTTTATAGTGAGTATATAGTCTTGCTTCTGCCATTCTACTATTTATTTATCAATGATTTCGCCACTTGTCTTCGCATAACGGGCCCACCGGCCGCCACCTTCTTCATCCAGGCGTTTTCTGCCAATGCGAGTAGGCTCGTCAGTTGTTGGGTCAATCACCATCACATTTGAAAGGTGAACCGGTGCTTCACGCTTAAGGCGTCCACCTTGCGGATTTTCCTGAGATGGCTTCTCGTGGTGCGTTCTCATGTTGATACCTTCTACGAGTACTCTGTCTCGTTTTGGGTATACGGCCAGAACACGACCTCTTTTGCCTTTATCATTTCCTGCGATAACCAATACGTTATCGTCTTTCTTTACGTGCAATTTGCGTTGCGTGTTATACTTGCGTGGCATAACTATAATATTTTAAAGTACTTCAGGAGCCAATGAAACGATCCGCATAAAATTTCTTTCCCGGAGCTCACGAGCAACAGGTCCGAAAATACGGGTTCCAACAGGTTCCTTTTCTTTGTTAATAATTACAGCCGCGTTTTCATCAAATCGAATATAACTCCCATCACGGCGACGAATTTCTTTCCTTGTTCTTACGACGACAGCGATGACCACTTCCCCTTTTTTAACGTTTCCACCGGGGATGGCAGTCTTAACCGAACAGGAGATTAAATCTCCAATTCGTGCATAACGCCTTCTGGAATCTCCAAGCACCTTTATGCACATTACTTTTTTTGCACCGCTGTTATCGGCTACATTTAATACACTTTGCGTTTGAATCATGAGCTTTACCTACAAGATTGAACGTTATTTTGCTCTTTCTACGATTTCAACCAAACGCCATGATTTGCGTTTGGATAGAGGCCGTGTTGACATTATTAAAACAGTATCACCAATGTTGGCATCATTATTTTCATCATGCGCCATATACTTCGTGGTCTTGGTGATAAATTTGCCGTAAATAGGGTGTTTGATCTGGCGATCTACAGCAACTGTTATACTTTTTTCCATTCGGTTGCTTACAACCCGACCGGTTCTGGTTCTTCTTTCAGATCTTTGTGCTTCAGCCATAATCTTATTCAGCACCTAATTTTTCATTAATAATCGTGTGTAAACGGGCAATTTCCCGCTTTGTCATCTTAATCTTAGCCGGATTCTCTATCTGACCAGCAATTGCTTTGTTAAAGCGGAAGTTTTCAAGGGCTTCCAGCTCATCCTTAAGCCTGGCTTCCAATTCGGTCATTGATAATTCTCGTAATTCGTGTGCTTTCATTTTACACCTCTGTCAATTATGCTCCGTCGTAATCGCGGCGCTTAATAAATTTGGTTTTAATTGGCAGTTTGTTTGAAGCACGACGTAACGCTTCTTTTGCTTGTTCTTCACTTACACCGGCAATTTCAAACAGAATTCTTCCTGGCTTGACAACTGCCACAAAGTGATCCAGTGTACCTTTACCTTTCCCCATTCGGGTTTCAGCAGGTTTTCTGGTAATCGGACGGTCCGGAAAAATACGGATAAACGTTTTACCATCCCGCTGCAGAGTTCTGGCAATCGTGACCCGGCAAGCTTCAATCTGTCTTGACGTGATAAATTTTGGTTCAAGAGCTTTCAGACCAAAGCTTCCAAAAGCCAGGGTATGTCCGCGCTGGGCATTCCCTTTCAATTTATCGCGATGTACTCGTCGTCTATGTACTCTTTTTGGTTCTAACATGATTCTTATCTCAAACGGTTAATTTCTGCTGCGTCTTTTTGACCTTCTCGACTTACGGTCACCTGATCGTCCGCCGCGCTTACGTTTTGGCTCTTCTTCCTGCTTGGTTTGTGAGCCCGGAGTTAAATCAACGTCACCGATGATCTCTCCTTTGAAAATCCAAACGGATACTCCAATTGAACCATAGATCGTATTGGAAGTTGTATTGGCATAATCGATGTCTGCACGAAGAGTATGCAGCGGAACACGTCCCTCCTTATACTGCTCTGTACGGGCCATTTCGGCTCCGCCCAGCCGGCCGGCACATTTGATCTTAATTCCCTTTGCACCCATTCGCATAGCAGATGAGATCGCGGTTTTCATCGCTCTTCTGAAAGAAACCCTGGCCTCAAGCTGTTGTGCAATATTCTGCGCAACCAGGCTGGCATCAAGTTCAGGCCTTTTAATTTCACTTACATTGATTTGTACCTCTTTGTTAGTGATTTTTTTCAGCTCTTCACGCAATAGTTCAATCTGCTCACCGCCTTTACCAATAATGACCCCGGGTCGGGAGGTATTGAGTGTGAGAAGGATTCGTTTTGGAGTTCGCTCGATAATAACGTTCGACAGACCGCCATTTTTAAGTCGGGTATCCAGGTATTCTCTGAGCTTGTGATCTTCCAGCAGCATTGCCGGTTCATTCTCTTCAGAGTACCAGTTGGATTCCCAACCGCGAATAATTCCAAGTCTAAGTCCGGTAGGATTGGTTTTTTGTCCCAATGTTTTACTCGTTTATTCTTCTGTTACAGTTTCTTCCTGAAGCTTTGCAACAACCACGCTGATGTGGCAGCTTCTTTTGTTGATTCTATGGGCACGTCCCATAGGAGCCGGTTGAATACGCTTCAGTGTAACTCCTTCATCAACATAGATCTCTTTGATATACAAGAGATCGTTATCCAGTCTTTCTTCCAGAAATTTATCCCTGATATTGCCGGAAGCAGATTTAATCACTTTGGCAACATCAGCAGCCGCAGATTTTGTAGAAAATTGAAGCTTGGTCAGCGCTTTGTCTACACGTTCGCCTCTTACAAAATTGGCTACCAGTCTAACCTTACGGGGAGACTTTCTGAGATGTTTTTGTACAGCTTTTGCCTGAAATTCAGTGGTTTCCATCAATCAATCTCTTTTTATTATTTAGCCTTCTTTAACGGATGGCCACGGAACGTCCTGGTGGGTGCAAACTCACCAAGTTTATGTCCAACCATGTTCTCGGTAATGTAAACAGGTATGAACTGCTTACCGTTATGTACTGCAATGGTTAAGCCTACAAAATCAGGAGTAACCATTGAACTTCTCGACCAGGTTTTGATTACTTTCTTTTTGCCGCTTTCATTCACTGCATCGATTTTGCGCTGCAGCTTATAATGAACAAAAGGCCCTTTTTTTAGCGAACGTGGCATACGAATTAAGCTTTTTTAGTTTTTCTTCGTCTTACAATAAACTTAGACGATAACTTTTTAGGTTTTCTTGTCTTTTTACCCTTGGCAGATTGACCCCATGGTGATCTGGGATGCCCGCCTGAGGCTTTTCCTTCACCACCACCCATCGGGTGATCAACCGGGTTCATCGCAACACCCCTTACCTTAGGTCTTCTTCCAAGCCATCGGTTACGTCCGGCTTTACCCTTCTTGGTGTTAAAGTGATCTGTGTTACTGGTGGTACCCACAGTTGCAAAACAGTTGGCCAGCACCATGCGAACTTCACCTGATGGAAGCTTGACCGTTGCATATTTTTCAGTCTTGGCTACCAGCTGAGCACTTGTACCTGCACTTCTGCAAAGCTGACCTCCTTTGCCCGGCTCCATCTCAATATTATGAATCACGGTACCCAGAGGCATATTCTTTAAAGGCATGGCATTGCCTATTTCAGGAGCTGCCGATTCTGAACTGATGACGGTATCGCCAACAGACAAACGGTTCGGTGCAAGGATATACCTCTTCTCTCCGTCAGCATATGCCAGCAGTGCAATTCTTGCCGTACGATTCGGATCATACTCAATGGTCTGAACCTTAGCCGGTATCTCTAATTTGTTTCTGTGGAAATCGATAACGCGGTACTTGCGTTTGTGTCCGCCGCCACGGCGACGCATCGTCATTCTTCCACGGTTATTTCTGCCACCTGATTTACCGTTCCCTTTTGTCAGGGATTTCAGCGGCTTGTCAACAGTAACATCATCAAAAACCGGTGCAATACGGTGACGCTGTCCTGGTGTAGTCGGTTTTAATTGCTTCGTAGCCATTATCTAAAAATGTTTAAATTTCGCTGAAAAAGTCTATTTCTCCTTCTTTGAGCGTAACAATTGCCTTTTTCCAAACCCTGCTGCGTCCATTTACAAATCCGCCTTTTGTAAAGCGGCCTTTGGGCTTGGACGGAACAATAATGGTATTGACTTTGGCAACCTTTACTTCAGGGTACTTCTCTTCGATAGCCTTTCTGATTTGAGGCTTCGTAGCCCTGCGGGCTACTTCAAAAGCATACTGCTGATGCTCATCCTGAAGTCGTGTCAGTTTTTCCGTAATCAGTGGTTGAATTAATACGCTCATGCTGCTTCCTCTTCAACTTTTGGTTCAAGGCTGTTCTCCAGTACAGATACGGCTCCTTCCTGAAGAATCAGGATATCCGCATTCATAATATCATATGTAGAAGGCTTATCGGCTTCCAGAACCTCGACACCCGGAATATTGCGAGCAGAAAAGTAGATGTTTTGATCCGGTCCGCTTGTAAGAAGCAGTACTTTTTTATTGTCTGCCTTTACAGCTGTCAGAATTTCCACCATGCTTTTTGTCTTGGGCGCATCAAAACTGAAATCTTCGACAACAAGCAAAGATTCATCTGTTGCCTTCAGTGAAAGTGCTGACTTGCGGGCCAGCCTTTTCGCTTTCTTTGTCAGTTTAACACTGTAGGTGCGTGGCCTGGGACCAAACACGGTACCACCGCCTTTCAATAGCGGAGAGCGAATAGATCCGCGGCGTGCCATACCGGTACCTTTCTGTTTGTAGGCTTTTTTACCGCCGCCTCTTACTTCACTACGCTCTTTGGTTTTATGCGTACCCTGCCTCTTATGTGCCATAATTCTTCGCACATCTTCGTAGAGTACTGTTTCATTCGGCTCAATGCTGAAAATAGAATCACTTAACTGAGCCTTCTTGCCACTGCTTGTTCCGTCAGTTTTTAAAATCTCTAATTCCATCAGGCTACTTCCTGTGATTGATTATAGATCTCTACATAACTTCCCTTATGGCCTGGAATCGATCCGGTTACCATAATCAGGTTAGATTCTGCTAGAATCTTGGCTACGGAGAGGTTCTTAATTTTTGTTCTTTGATTTCCAGAGCGTCCGGCCATTTTCATCCCCTTGAATACACGTGAAGGGTCTGAAGCTTGTCCAATAGATCCAGGTGCTCTTTCACGGTTATGCTGACCGTGTGTCTGGTCTCCCACACCGGAGAAATTGTGACGCTTGATCACACCGGTGAACCCGGTACCTTTCGAAATTCCGGCAACGTCTACTCTGTCACCCACTGAGAATACATCATCGATATTCAGCTCATCACCCAGCTCAAATCCTTCAGGAATAAAATCCCTGAATTCAGTAATAATTCTTCTGGGCTCAGAACCGGCTTTATCAAAGTGTCCGTTCAAGGCTTTGGAAACATTTTTTGCTTTTCGTGGAAAAGCAGCCAATTGAACGGCTTTGTATCCGTCGTTTTCTTCTGTTTTGATCTGGGTAATGGTACAAGGCTCTACCTCGATGACAGTCACAGGAATACTGCGCCCGAGTTCATCGAAGATGCTTGTCATCCCAACTTTTTTTCCGATTAAACCACTCATGGTACTTTTGGTGTCTTTTTACACTTTAATTTCTACATCCACACCGGATGGAAGCTCAAGCTTCATCAGGGCATCTACTGTTTGTGAACCGGTCGAAAGAATATCAATCAAACGCTTGTGTGACCGGTACTCAAACTGTTCACGCGATTTTTTATTCACGTGAACAGAACGGTTTACAGTAATGATGTTTTTGTTTGTCGGCAATGGAATCGGTCCGGAGACCACAGCACCGGTTGATTTTACAGTCTGAATAATTTTTTCAGCTGACTTATCAATCAGGTTGTGGTCGTAAGACTTTAACTTAATTCTGATTTTCTGTTGTGTTGCCACTTTTAAAACCTTTTAGTCAAGAATTTTAGTTACTACACCGGCACCTACGGTACGCCCGCCTTCACGGATCGCAAACCGAAGTCCCTCTTCCATCGCTACCGGCTGGATCAGCTTCACGGAAAGCTTCACGTTATCGCCAGGCATTACCATCTCCACTCCGGAGGGAAGCTCACACGCTCCCGTCACATCGGTGGTTCGGAAGTAGAACTGCGGACGGTATCCCTTGAAGAACGGCGTATGACGCCCACCCTCATCTTTGCTCAATACATACACCTCACACTCAAACTCCTTGTGCGGCGTGATTGAGCCGGGCTTACACAAGACCATGCCACGCTCCAGCTGCTCCTTGTTGATTCCCCGCAGAAGAATACCGGCATTATCACCAGCCTCTCCGCGGTCCAGCAGACGACGAAACATCTCGATTCCGGTCACTACACTCTTCATCGGGTCTTCTACAATTCCCACAATCTCAATCTCATCGTTGAGCTCCACAACACCACGCTCAATTCGGCCGGTGGCTACCGTTCCGCGACCGGTAATCGAAAACACATCCTCAACCGGCATCAAAAACGGCTTGTCCACATCACGCTCAGGCGTCGGAATGGTCTCGTCAACAGCCTTCATCAGCTCAACCACCTTCTCTTCCCACTGAGCCTCACCGTTGAGGGCACCCAGGGCCGAACCCTGGATCACAGGTATATTGTCCCCGTCAAACTCATAGGAGGAGAGCAGCTCGCGAACTTCCAGCTCAACCAGCTCCAAAAGCTCCTCATCGTCAACCAGGTCAACCTTGTTCATAAACACAACAATCTGAGGCACACCCACCTGGCGGGCCAGCAGAATGTGCTCACGGGTCTGCGGCATCGGACCGTCAGTCGCCGCCACCACCAAAATCGCACCGTCCATCTGCGCAGCACCGGTTACCATGTTCTTCACATAGTCGGCGTGACCCGGACAGTCAACATGCGCATAGTGACGCTCGTCTGTTTCATACTCCACGTGAGCCGTCGCAATGGTAATTCCACGCTCGCGCTCCTCGGGAGCATTGTCAATATCAGCAAACTCCTTGGCCACCCCACCGTAGGTCTTGGCCATTACGGTTGTAATCGCAGCCGTTAATGTTGTCTTGCCGTGGTCTACGTGACCAATGGTACCTACGTTTACGTGCGGCTTACTCCGCTCAAACTTCTCTTTTGCCATGGTTATATTCTGTTTTTATCTGGTTATTAAGCTTGTTGTTCAATGATTTCCTGAGCTTTCGAGTCAGGTACCGCTACATATTCAGAGAACTCCATTGAATATGCCGCACGGCCTTGTGTAAGCGATCTCAAATCTGTTGAGTATCCAAACATTTCGGAAAGAGGTACTTTCGCCCTCACTACAGATCCCTCAGCATTGTTATCCATCTTCTGGATAATTCCGCGGCGTCCGTTGACATCACCGATCACATCTCCCATAAACTCTTCAGGGGTAGTAATCTCAACAGCCATCACAGGCTCCAGTAGTTGCGGACCCGCTTTAGAAGCTGAGCTTCTGAATGCCTGCTTGGCACAGAGCTCAAAGCTTATCTGGTCAGAGTCAACATCATGGTAAGAACCATCAAACAACCGGACACCAATACCCTGTACCGGATAGCCTGCCTGGATACCATTCTTCATCGCTTCACGGAATCCTTTCTCAACAGATGGGATGAATTCACGGGGAATACTTCCACCTACAATTTCATTGATAAATTTAAAGTCCTCATCCACACTTACATTCTTGTCATCATCGGCAAACTGCTCGAAGTGAGAGAGAGGGCCGATTTCAAACGAGATATCGGCAAATTTACCACGACCACCGGTCTGTTTTTTGTACACTTCACGGTGCTCAAACGGCTTGGAGATCGTTTCGCGGTATGACACCTGCGGCTGACCTACGTTTGCCTCCACTTTAAATTCCCTTCTGAGACGGTCTACAATAATTTCGAGGTGAAGTTCACCCATTCCCGCCACGGTTGTCTGGCCGGTCTCCTCATCGGTGGTAACCTGAAATGTTGGATCCTCTTCAGCCAGCTTGACAAGTCCGGTGGTCAGCTTCTCGGCATCTGCCTTTGATTTTGGCTCGATAGCGAGTTTAATCACAGGCTCAGGGAAGGTGATTTTTTCGAGCACGATCGGGTGATCAACATCACAGAATGTATCCCCTGTATTCACCTTTTTAACACCTACGGCGGCGGCAATATCACCTGCACGCACGATATCAATATCTTTCTTGTCGTTTGCGTGCATCTCCAGGATACGGCCAACACGCTCACGCTCACCAGTTGTTGAGTTCAGGATATAGGATCCTTTCTCAAGAACACCAGAGTATACGCGGAAGAAGGTCAGCTTACCTACATAAGGATCAGTTGCGATTTTGAATGCCAGAGCAGAAAACGGCTCATTTACATCCGGATTACGCTTCATCTTCTTATCTTCATCCTTAGGATCAACTCCGTCAACAGCCTCTACATCGAGTGGACTTGGCAGATATTCGATTACTTTATCAAGAAGAATCTGAACTCCTTTGTTCTTGAGAGCAGTACCGCAAAGAACAGGAG
>JBJHCX010000031.1:0-18038 GCA_050486245.1 Rhodohalobacter sp. | reverse complement strand
TGGCACCAAGGCGATTAAACGGTCGCTTGGGTCATCATCCATCTATATCGCCTCATTTCTGAATATTACTGCAGTGACTAATGCACTGAAACTGGAAAAAAACGATATTGTACTGGTTTGTGCCGGATGGAAAGGGCGCATGGCGCTGGAGGATATGCTGCTTGCCGGCAATATCGTCTACAACTTAACGGAGGGCACACTGCCTGACAGCGCCGCAGATGGTGCAAAAGTTGCATTTGGGTTGTATGAGAAATATTCCGATGATATAAGATCGGTGATTTTTCAGTCTAATCACGCTGAGCGGTTAAAAGAGATATTGGGAACAGATGATCTGGATTACTGCAGCCAGAAAGATATTTGTGACCTGATCCCTCTGCTGCACGACGGAATTATTACTATTTAATATGGGAAAAAAGAGACAAAAGAACGGCTTTTTCAGCAATTTTGATTACTCCCGGAAGATGGAAATTCTGGGCATACTGATCATGGCAGTTGCCGGTTTAATGCTGTTGAGTATTGCATCCTACAATCCGGCAGACTATGCGGTAGTAAAATCACTCGATTCAGGATCCCTGTTTCAGCTTGATCAGGGTCCGGCACTGCGCATCAGCAACTGGCTGGGCGTTGTCGGGGCATATCTGTCGCATCTGCTGGTTCACACACTATTCGGGTACACCAGCATTATCGTACCCGTGGTGATTGTATCGCTCGGTTGGTTCGTGTTTCGGCAGAACGACCTCATCGACCTGGGGTGGCCTGCAGCCTACGGACTCTGGATTATGGTTCTCTCATCTACCATTCTGGGATGGTTCTATAATCGGTTTGAAGCCTATACACTCTCCTGGAGTGGCAATTCGGGTATCTACGTAGCCGGGATCCTGGAGAATATTCTGGGTCTGGGTTCGATCTTTTTGCTATTTGTCCTTCTGTTTGTATCGCTGCTGATCCTGGCCGACCGTGACCTGCAGAAAACCATTGAGCTGATTCAGGGGTGGACAACCGACCTGAGCTCGAAACGGGAAGCCAAGCGGGCAGAAAAAAAGCGCAGAAAAGAGGAGAAGGCTGCTATCAAACAGCAGCGAAAAGCCGTAAAAGCGATGAAAAAAAAGCAGCGCAGGGAGGAACAGCGGTCAGAGCCCGGGCCTGAAAGCCGGGCATCCATTGATGAAATTGTGGAGCGTTCACAAAAAGAGGATGAAGAGCGTGAAGAGCAGCGCAAGAAGGAGAGCGCCGAGCTGGAGAAGAAACCGCCCCGGGCCATACTTGAAAAGAAGGCAGAAGAGGAGACAGATGAGGATGATGATGTTGAGATCTCTGTCTTCGTCGGAGAAGGTGATGAGGAAGCCAGTGAAAAAGAGCTTGACCGGATCAACAAAACGAAAGCGAAAGAGGTGCCGGTCATCAAGTATAAATTTCCCGGAATCGATCTGCTGAATGCGCCTCCCAATGAGGGCAATGAGGTCGATCTGGAAGAGATTAAGAATAACAAGCGGATTATCCTCGATAAACTGAAACGGCACAAGATTGAAATACTGGGCATCAATGCCATTGTCGGCCCGACGGTAACGCTGTATGAACTGGAGCCCGCTCCGGATGTGAAAATCAGCAAGATCGAGAGCTATGCCAATGACCTGAAGATGGCAACGGCCGCACACGGACTGCGCATTATCGCACCGATTCCCGGTCGCTCGGCGGTGGGGATCGAGGTACCCAACAGTACGCGGGAAACCGTCTTTATAAAAACGGTCATCAACACGAAGAAGTTTGTTGAAACCGACTACAACCTTCCGGTTGCATTCGGGAAGACGATCGAAAATGAAGTGTTTATGCTCGACCTTACCCGAATGCCACATCTGCTCATTGCAGGTGCAACGGGATCGGGTAAATCAGTCGGTATCAACACGATCATTACATGCCTTCTCTACAAGTGCCATCCGGATGACCTGAAATTTGTGATGATTGATCCGAAAAAGATTGAGCTTTCACTCTATCGGAATATTCAAAATCACTATCTGGCAGTGCTGCCCGGATCGGAAGAGCCGATTGTAACCGATACCACAAAAGCCCTGGAGACCCTGGAGAGTGTGACCAAGGAGATGGACGAGCGGTACGATCTTCTCAAAATGGCTATGGTCCGGGATATCAAATCGTACAACGAAAAGTATAAAACCGGTGAGCTGGATGAAGAGCTCGGGCACCGTCACCTGCCCTATATTGTCGTGATTATCGATGAGCTGGCCGACCTGATGATGACTGCCGGAAAGCAGATTGAAGAGCCCATTGCAAGGCTGGCTCAGCTTGCCCGCGCCATCGGTATTCATCTGGTGGTGGCAACACAGCGTCCGTCAGTCAATGTGATTACCGGTACCATCAAAGCGAATTTCCCGGCGCGTATTGCATACCAGGTTGCCTCAAAGGTAGACTCCAGAACCATTCTGGATACCGGCGGTGCCGACCAGCTTGTAGGGCGCGGCGACATGCTCTTTTCAAACGGTGGCGGTATGACACGAATTCAGAATGCGTTTGTGGATACAGACGAAGTTGAACGAATTACCTCATTTATCGGTTCGCAGCGCGGTTTCGACAAGCCCTTTCAGCTTCCGGTCATTGAAGATGAAAACGGAGGCATCCCCGATCCCCTGGATGATATCGACGAATACTTCAGGGAAGCAGCCAAAATTGTGGTACTGCATCAGCAGGGGTCCGTTTCACTGCTCCAGCGCAAACTGAAGATCGGCTATAACCGTGCCGGGCGTATTATCGACCAGCTCTTCAATGCAGGTGTGGTCGGGCCCTACCAGGGAAGTACCGCCCGTGATGTCAGGATCGATGACGAAGAGGAGCTGGAAGAGATTTTTGCAGAACTGGGAGTTTAATGCTGCTGTATACCTGTTTCCATTTGAGTGCGTTAGTGTGGGAACCCGACAGGTATAGTCAGGTTTACAAACAGTAGCAAACAGTTTAATCATGACGATTGAAGGTTATATTATGAGACTATTGACGACAATCACAGCTTTCTTTATTCTGTTCATCACGATGTCGATGACAGCCTATTCACAAACCCCGCACTTTGACCGGCTTAAGGTTAACTTTGAGGAGAACCGTGTTTTTAAAGCGGGATTTTCGCATGAATACAGGGACGCGTTTACCGGAGAGGAGCAATTTTCTGAAGGGAAAATATGGATTGGAAAGAACCGATATAAAATTGAAGGAAACCTGCAGACAATGGTCGTTGACGGTGAACTTTCAACGGTTTATGACCAAAACCGGAACCGTGTCATTATCAGTGATTACATAGAGGAGGAGGATGACTTTGCACCGTCCAGAATGCTTCAGGGCGTCGATGAAAGTTTTCAGGTTGCAGAGTCTGAACTGAATGATGACAGGGTTAAAATTGAAATGGTATCGGATGATCCGTTCTCTATATTCAGGGAAGTAACCATCCTTCTTGACTCAAATGGATTTCCCGAGCAGATTATGGCAATTGACCAGGCCGACAATGAGTTGCTGACCCGCTTTGAATCGGGTGAGTTCATCCCTGCAGGCCATGAACTGTTTGAATTGAACGTGCCCGATGATGCAGAACGGGTTGATATGCGACACGATACCGAATGACTATAAAACGAGCTGCAAACATTCTCATATCCATTGTTGTTGCCCTGCTTTTCGTTCACCTGGCGGTTCGGAATGTAGACCTGGCTGAGCTTTGGCAGCAGATGAAAATGGCAACCTATTACTGGCTGCCTTTTTTTATTGCCATTACATTAACAAGCCATTTATTGCGTGCAGAAAGGTGGCGGCTGCTCATGGCAAACGGGCGGAAAGCCGAAGAAGGCGATATTCCCCGTTCCACACTTTTTGCCGGAGTTATGCTGGGGTATATGCTCAATAATGTAATTCCGCGTCTGGGAGAGATCTCCCGGCCGATCTATGTGGCCAAAAAAACAGGAATGAGTTCAAGCAACCTGATAGGCACCATTGTCATCGAACGACTGATCGACCTGCTTACCATGGTTCTTTTGATCACATTTGCTGCGGTGTACCTGATACGTGACACAGGTGTGCTGGAGCAGCTTTTTGGCACCGAAAGCTGGCCGGCCTACTCATACATTGTGATTCCTGCATTCTTTGTAGCTGCATTTGCAGGGATATGGATTCTCTACACGGTTTTAAAACACCTGGATGAAGAGAAACCGTTTGACAATAGCCTGATGAATAAAACTGTCGGTAAAGCACGATCATTTAGTGAGGGTATGGCGTCGGTAAAGGATGTGAAAAACTGGCCGGCTTTTCTGTTATTGACCGCAGGAATCTGGCTCGGATATATTTTAATGACATATCTGCCGTTCTATATGATGGATCTGCAGAGTGCATATGGATTGAATATCAGCGATGCGGTTGTATTAACCATGGTTTCATCGATAGGCGTGAGTATCCCCACACCGGCCGGAATCGGCTCATACCACCTTCTCATTCAGCAAAGTATGCACCTGCTTTACAATATTCCGCTGGTTGCGGCTTTAACCTATGCAACCATTGCTCATGGTGTTACGGTCATATTGGTCTTCGCTGCTGCTCCGCTGGCACTATTTTGGGATAAATACAACAGCTTGAAACACGGAAATATCCGTTCCTAGATTATTTTTGAATCATTTGAAATTCTGATAATAATTTACAATTAAGAAAGTTAGATTTATCGTTAATAGATTAATAACCCCATTTATGAACCGACTCTTTCTATTTGCCGCACTGGCCCTGTTCTTATCAGGTTCGATCATAACTGCAAACGCACAGGATGCTCAACAAGACAGTCAGCAACAGACGCTGCTTCCTGAAATTGATCCGCAGGATATTGAGATTCGAAGCCAGTTCCAGGCCCGTTTCCCCGGACTGAGGCGTCAGCCTATCCTGGGCTTTCAGCCCCGATCAAGGGTATTTCAGATTGACCCTGACCGCAGGCCATTTATTGAAGATGAAGAGATGGTCATGGCCAGCCTCCCGATCGGAGTGCTTGACCGGCCGGAACCCCCGCAATATACACCATTGGGTTATGCCGATCCGGCAAACGGTTTTGCGAGGCTGGGCTTTGGCAACTATATGTCGCCCGAGGCCGATGTCTATGCGATTGCACGTTTAAACGACAGAAATCGCGTCTCTGCATCATTTAACCACTTTTCAACTGAAGGGCACCTCGAAGACCTTACCGATTCGTACCGTTCAACCGATCTGGACCTGCGCTCGGTTCACAAGCTGTCTGATCGAATGATGGTGCGGATGAAAGCGGGAGTCCATTCTGATTTTAGCCATTATCCCGGAATGATCACACAAAATGGCAATCCTTCAGATGAGGTGAGCCGGGCAGAGGTCTTCGGTTTCTACGGAGGGAGTGAAATCAACTACTCCAGGACGGCACTCAGCGGTTTTGCATTCTCTATTGAGGGCTATGGCAATCAACTCGACAGAACATCAGATTTTAGCACACTGGAAGGTGCGGCTGATGAATGGGGTGTCAAAGCCGGGGCAGAGTATTCCAGGCTGGGTGAAAATATTCAGGAGGTACATCGCCTGAGGCTCAATACATCGGCCGGCGGAATCAACCCGGCTTCTGCCGACTTTTCGGCCTGGTCGGTAACCCGCCTGTCAGCACACTACGAGCGGCTCTATAACTATCAGACAGAAGTAAAGGCCGGCTTGGGTGTGGCCGGTGTATCGGATGCCCACAACGATTTCTCATTTTATGTTACCCCGGATATTACCGTTATTCATACGCTCTTTTCGGGACTCGACCTGAAAGGGCACTTTTCAGGAACCCCCTCGCACAGAAACCTTGCCGACATCTATCGGGAAAACCGTTTTTCAGATTTCAACAGCCACATTCAGCACCAGTTTGAGTGGCGTGCGCTGGCCGAAGCACAAATTGAACCCTACTCCGGTACCACCGTCAGCGGCGGAATCTCTTATCAGAACATCCGGAACTACCTCTATTACGAACGAAATGAGAACACCATCTCCTTTTTGCCGGGACCGATAGAGCGTTTTTATAGCCCTGAGTTCAGTAATGCCAATATTTTTAAAATCTATGGTGGGTTTTCACAAGACCTGCGGCCCGATATCATCTGGATACGGGCCGATGGATTCTGGCAGCGCCCAAGACTCTCAAATAACGAAAAAATTCCGTTTATTGAATCGTACTCCGTAAAGGGAACCGTGGCCATCAGGCCGTTTCCTCAGCTTGCTATCGAGGGTTGGACGGAATATGCCGGCAGGCGTAACGATTCCGATGGGATTTCACTATCTTCATTTATATTGCTGGGTGGCCGTTTTGAGGTATCACTCTCTGAAAACCTGGGAGTCTACGGCAAACTGGTGAATTTATTTGACGAAGAATACGAACTCTGGCGAGGCTACACTGAACGCGGTTTTCAGGGCTTTGTCGGTATCACATATCTCTTTTAAACAATGAAATCTACGTTTATTAAAGCATTCAAAGAGGTTTTGCGGGAACAGATTCTCGATAAAAACAAGGTTGAGATAGAAGGCTTTGGAACCTTCGAAGTGGTTCATAAAAAACAGCATCAAAAAACCTATGAAAACGGAAGGGTAGTGATGGTGCCCCCGGCCGACGTTGTTGAATTTCAATCTAAGGTGAGGAGATCGGATGAAAATTGATAAAAACAGGCTCATTGAACTTCTGTCAGATAAAACGGGAATGTCTGGTGAAGAGGTGAATGACCAGCTGCAACAGTTGATCGACAGGATTCTGGATGCAGCCAGAAGGGGCAAGGCTCTCGAAGTTAAAGAGTTCGGAATGTTTTACTTTGATGAGTCGGGCGACCTGAAGTTTGATCCTGCCGATGAACTCAGCACTGAAATCAATTTTAAATATGCCGGTATGGAACCGGTTGAGCTGAAGCCGGCACGTGAAGAGGATACCGCTCAGGCAGAGGAGATGCCCGAGCCAGAGAAGCCGTCAGCGGGTGAGGCGGCACCGCAGCCTCAGGATGAAAAAGAACCTGAGGCGGAAGATGAGGATGAGATGGACGACATCTTCGGAATCCCGGCCAGCTTCGATGAAGAGAATGATCCGATAGAGGATGATATGGAAGGGCCCGACGGTGGGGCTTTAATCTCACCGCCTGAAAAAGTGGACCGGGAATCCGATCCGTTTTCAGGGCTGCTGGGCGAGGCCAGATCCAAACTGACTGGAGAGGATTCTGATAAGCCGGAATCAAAAGCTGATCCTGAAGAGAAGCCGGAAAAAACTGAACTGAAAGACAAGCCTGCAGGTAAGCCTGAAGACAAGCCTGAAGACAAGCCTGAAGGCAGGCCTGAATTTAAAGCAGAAGAGGAAGTAGATGATTCCGGAATCGGCATGGATGACATTCCTCCATTTGTTCCGGATGAACCGGAAACAGAATCGGAATCCGACCCGGAACTAACTTCTAAACCTGAGCCGAAAACGGACAGGCCGCCTCTGATCAAAACGAAGAAGGTTGCCGCATCTGCCGGGAGTGGTCAGAAACGCGACCCGATTATGATCGTGATCAGCGTTATGCTGGTGCTTGTACTGACGGCAGCGGGCTTTTTTATCATCCCAACGCTCTTTGACGGATCAAGTGAAGAAACTACGGTTCAAACAGGAAGTCCGGCTGAAACCGAGTCTCCGGTTGTACCTGAAACGGCACCAGATGAAGCTCAGGCTGTTTTAACTCCAGTGGAACCTGAGTCGGAGAGTGAAGTAACAAGCAGTACCCCTGAAGCTGAAGAGCCGGTTATGCCTGATCAGCCGGTTTATGGTCTGATGGGTGAGATCGTACCGGAAGCCAATGACGGATACTCCATTGTGTTGCACTCACTCAGACAAGAAGAGGCAGCCAGAAACCAGGCCGCAGAACTCTCGTCAGACGGATACAGGGTACTCGTAGGCCCCCGCACGGTTCAGGGTGAAACGGTTTGGCGTGTAAGCGTAGGACAGTTTCCTACCATACCTGAGGCTCAGGAGGCCGCCCGGGAATTACCATCACCTTTTAACACCAACAACTTTATTCAAAGAATACAGATTAATTAAACATCTACATGAACATCATCACATTTTTAAAGCTACAGACAGAAGCGGCAGAAAACGATACCCTTGCTCAGATGCTTCAGGATGACGCATCCATGTCATTTTTTGAAATTTTATCCCAGGGCGGAGTGCTTATGATTCCGCTTTTCCTGCTCTCAATTCTTGCAATCTATGTGATTGCCGAGAGATGGAGAACCCTGGAAAACTCAAGGATGGATGTAAACAGCATGCTCAATAATATTGAGTCACTGCTCAAATCGGGCAGCCAGCACCGTGCCATCCAGTATTGTGAAGAGTTTGACAAACCCCTGGCCCGCATCCTGAAATCAGGAATTCGTCGCCTGGGCCGCCCGATCCGCGATATTGAAGAGGCTATTCACAATGCCGGTAAAAAAGAGATCTATCAGCTTGAGAAGCGGATGAACTGGCTTGCAACGATTGCCAGTGTAGCCCCGCTGATTGGATTTACAGGTACCGTAACGGGTATGATCCGTGCGTTTATGGACATTCAGTCGCTGCAGGGAAATGTCAACCCGAGCGTACTGGCTGGCGGTATCTGGGAAGCCCTGATTACCACCGCAACCGGACTGATTGTCGGTATTATTGCGCTGGGTTTCTATAACTATTTGGTGGGCAAAGTGAACCGAATGGTTTTTGAACTGGAAAATGCCTCGGCCGACTTTGTCGACCTTCTGCAGACACCATCTCCTAAAAAGCGTCAGGAGGTTTAAGAAGAATGGATTTTAGAAAAGACAGTAAAAAGATGGAACCGCTGGCGATGTTCTCACAATCATCGCTCACGGATATCATTTTGCTGCTTCTGATATTCTTCCTGCTTACGTCATCCTTTGTGACCAATTTTGGCATACGGGTGAACGTGCCTCAGGCTGAATCGGCCGTAACAGCCGATGCACAGCAAATTTCAGTGGCAATAACCGCTGAGGGAGACTTTTTTGTAGATGGCGAACAGACATCGCGGGCAAACCTGTCTGCGACAATTCGTCAGGTGTATCAGAATAAGCCAAATGCTTCGTTAGTAATACGTGCCGACCGCGATTCGCGTGTTGATGATGCCGTGAGAGCGATGAATATCGGCCAGGCCCTGAATATGAATATTGTAATGGCAACGGAGCGTGACTAAACGTTTATGCTTGACTGGTTAAAAAATAAATTTGATAAGGAAGACCGGTTTGGTTTGACCGTTACCGGTGTAATCCATCTGGTTCTTCTGATCATTGCCCTTCTCTATACGGTTCGGATGGATTATGACAACCGTCCCGCTTTCATCGAAGTTACACTCGGTGAGTTCAGAAGCGGTACTCTTGCTGAACACTCTGAAGTACAGGATGAACAGGTTGCAACCCGGCCAAACCCTGCCGAAACGCAACCCGAAGAGCCTGAGCCGGAAGTGGTGCAGCCCGAAGAGGTACCGCAGCAGCCGGAAGAGGAGGTGACCAAACCGGTTGACCTGCCAGAACAGCAGGAGGAGATACAAAGTGATGAAACGGTTGAAACTCCGGATACCGAAATCATCGATCCTCAAAATGTAGAGGTTACCGAAGAGATTGAAGAAGAAGTGACACCACCTGAAGCCCAGGAAGCCGAACAGGTTGAGGAGGGTGTTGAAACCAGCGGCGACGAAGAGGGCCATCGAGGCGACGTGAATGTTGACCAGGGAACCGGAACAACCCCCGACCGGTCGGCTCCATATAACCTGCAATGGGAAGGAGAACTTGACCGCTCACCAATGGTGCAGCCGCTTCCATCAAATCAGACCAATGAAGAAGCCGTAATCAGCGTTCGTTTTGAAGTGCACCCCGACGGATCACTCGGCAGAATTATTCCACTCAGGAAAATGAATCCGGAACTGGAGCGTGAAGTGATGAGAACCCTTCGCAGCTGGCGATTTTCACGCCTGCCATCAGGCGTACCCCAGGAACCGCAGTGGGGAATTATCACCTTTAGATTCGTACTCGACTAACCGACATTTTTTCAGACTCCCGTTTGTCAAAATGAACAATGGGAGTCTAATAATGGCAGACCATTCCATTCAGGGATACAATTGGCACAAGATTTGATTATCCCTTATGTGAAAAGGAGGTTACTCCTGATTACATTCATAAACACGTGTTATGTAAACCCTTTTAAATCGAACTTAAAATTTAGGAGGTATTATCATGTTAATGAAAAGATCAGAACTGCCAGCCTTGGCAACATCACGTCTAAATATGCCATCCTCGTTTTCCAAATGGATGGACCAGATCTTTGAGGATGCATTTAACTGGACCGAAGGTACATTTGTACCCGAACTTAATGTGTATGAAACACAGAAAATGTTCGAAGTAACGGTTGAACTTCCCGGTATGGATAAGAAAGATTTCGACATAAGCATCAGTGATGATGTGCTTACCATTACCGGAGAGCGAAAGCCATATGTGAATGGTGACAAAGATGATCGGCGCTATCATCGCATTGAAAGTCGGTTTGGCCGATTTTCGAGATCACTGCCTCTTCCAAATACCGTCAATGTGGATAAGATAGAAGCCCGTTATGAGAATGGCGTTCTGGCGATTTCCATACCAAAGTTGAAGGAAAAAGCCGGACGTAAAATTGAGATCAAATAGGGGATTACACAACCATCCCACTGAATTGTTGTGATAACCAGACTGTAGCACCTGCATCATCTGCAGGTGCTATTATTGTTTTTGGGCTGAAATAAAATAGAACTTCCACCACCTGAACCCCCAGGAGGAGTGGTGAATGGGAGTGAAACCGCTGTTGCCGAGAAGTTGCAGCGTCTCCTCTTTTGACCGTGTGTTAATATGCTCAGGTGATAACAGGTCGATTATTTTGTTAATCACACGAAAGCTTCCCGTCCGGTCCCAGTCTAATATGAACAGTGTGCCGCCCGGCTTGAGAAATGTGTGAAAGTGAGACAGAATCAGTTTCTGGTCCGTGTAGTAGTGAAAGGAGTTGAGGCAGCATATTTTATCAAAACTGTTCTCCTTAAAAGAGAGTTCTTCGCAAAAACAGTTCGTGTACTCAATGCCCTTTGCATCCCTGAGCCGCTCCTGGGCTTGCTGGAGCATCTTCTCGGCGGGATCATTCAGGACGAGCCGGGAAAATTTGCCATATTTAACCAGCAGCTCCTCGGCAAGCAGGCCCGTGCCCGCACTGGCATCCAGCACAGAATCATCCGGATCAAAATGGGTGGAACTCAGAAATTTCTGATGCGTGTGATTCAGGTAAGATTGGTAAACCCTGTCATACTTCCCCGAAAGCTTGTTGTAATATCGGGCGGTATGTTGTGCCTGGCTGTTTATAAGCGCACCGGTACACGGATGGTTTGTGAGTTTGAATTTTCAAACTGGAGCGTCAGTTCAAACGTATCCCCATCAGACAGGTTTCGGGTAGCCTGGATCAGCATGATATGAAGCCCGCCCTGTTCAAACCGAACGGTAGACTGAGCCGGAAGATCAACCTCAGGCAATTCACGCATTCCCATCATGCCTTCGCCACTCTCATAAGATTCATGGATCTCAACAAGCCGGGCAACATCAGAAGCCACACCTACCAGCTTGTCGTCCTGGTCCTCAAAATTTGTAATAAGAAAATAAGCGGCACTCATGCGTCCCTCACTGGCGGGCCTGGCCCAGGCACCCTCAATTGATATGCCTTCTCCCTCAATAAGGGGGTCGGCCTGTTTCTCTGAATCGCCGCCACAGCCGTTGAATAGAATTGGGAGCATGATTAAAATGGATAATGTCTTGAGTGCAATTTTCATAGTTGAACCTGTTTACAATTTTTCAAGGTCTTCGATTATGATTTCGACGGGGGTCATGCTTCCGCCATAATCAAAGATGAGGCGAGAGTTCTGGTCTATCAGCAAGATTTTATCTGAGTGGTTAATGAAATACATCCTGTCTCCCGACTCAAGCTCATGTGATGACGATTCCTGGGTTCTCACGGCAACTCGCTGCATAAAATCCGAAATGACCTCCGGGTCACCGGTTAAAAACTGAAAAGGTTCCTGATCCATTTCAAAGGCTGCGGCGTACGACTTCAATACCTCAGGGGTGTCACGCTCCGGATCGAAGGTAACCAGTGCAAATTGGGTGTTTCCCGGATTTTGCATCTCCCGGTAAACCTTGCCAACATTGGATGTAATGAACGAACAGATATCGGGGCAGTGGGTATAGATAAAGCCCATGACCAGCGGAGCCCCCTCAAAATCATCCGGAAAAATGACCGTTTCTCCGTTTTGGTTGACCAGCTCAAACTGAACATCACTGTACTCATCGATAGCCGGACTTTGACAACTTGTGAACAGCACTGCAAGCACGATTCCGGCCAGCAGCAGAAGAGATCTGAAGTGTGTAAGCATTGTTCTCTGTAAAAGGTTATTTATTCATTGAATGTACGCTCTGTATATGAACGATCTGTGAACAAAGAACGTGTGGTTACTGTTCACCCATCCACTGCTCATACTCTTTTATCATCAGCTTCATGAAGGTTTCGGCAGCTTTCCGTCCAAACTTCTCAATCTGTTCATCGGGCAGTTCATCCCAAACCTCAAAGGTCACGGCATCGACCCCGAAGGTTTTGTAAGACCAGTTTTTGGCAATGGGAGAATCGGTGGGAAATGCCTGAATTCCCAGTTCAAGGCCGGGCATCGCTTCCAATATGGCATCATGCCAGCGGTAGGTGAAGTGATGCGGAAAGGTTTCAATCTCTTCAAGTATCGGGTAGAAAACGGAGCGCCCCGTTGAATGAAAATCAATGGCATAAAAGACCTTGCGGTCAGGGCGGTCGAGCAGCGGCAGCAGCGCATCCCTGACGGCTGCTGTCTCGGGCTGGTTAAAGAATTGCCAGTCACGGTTCAGGTCGACACCGCCCGCATTGGTGCGCCAGTGTCCGTTATCCGATCCATCGGGGTTCATCATCGGAAAAGCCCAGACATCAAAATAGGATCGGAATGTGCGTGCCAGTTCGCTGCTGTCTGCCAGGGCATTCAGAAATTCAAGCCCGACCAGATAGCCCGGAACTTCAGGCGGATGCTGCCTGCCGTAAACCAGAATGACCCCTTTGACCGGCTGATCAGACTGCTCTGAATATTTAATTTTATAGACTGGCCGCCCTTCATGCGAACTTCCGGCAACAGATTTCTGAATAAAAGAGTGCTGTGAAATTTGATCTGACCAGCTTCTGAACTGCCGGGTTGTGTGTGGAATCTGTGCAGATACCCATAATGGCTTTTCATCAACAACCAATTCAAGGATTCCGGTCTGATCATCACGGTTTTGGGTATAGACGGTTGAGTCGGCATGAGTCCAGTTTGCACCCTTGTCACGGCTAATGGCCGGACGGTAGCGGTGGCGTCCATCAGAGTAGGCCAGTTCAAGGGTGACTTCTGTCGGCTGGTCGCTCCAAACCTGAAAGCCATACCACGGACTGTTATTGACCGGGCTGATTTCAGGCTTAATGATCAGCCGGTAGTGATGACGGCCCAGGCGTTCAATATCATTCACACGGGATCCATAAAACTCATTCGAAATCCAGACTCCGTCATCCCGAAATCCGATGGTTCGTTTGCTTTGCCGGTCGATCTCCCTGTCATACGTTTCAGTGACCCCCTCTGGGTCATAGTCATATCCCGTAAACTCAGCGGCCGTTCTGCAGGAAGTAAAGAGGATCAGTGACAAAAAAGCAGTTATTGTGAATGATTTAATGGACAAATTCATTAATATTTATGATTTGGGTTTTGATAATTTGAGGCAGAGATTTGCTATGTTGAGCAAACTACATAACCTCCCATCAATGCGTTTGTAAAAGTTATAAAATCTCATTAGGTGAATACGGTCCAATTTAAGGCATTAAAGATTCTGTTTCTTCTGATTACAGTCGGTTTTGTTACTGCAGCTTTGCCTGGTGAGCTCGCAGCCCAAGATGATGACGATGATCGGCCGGCAATTGTTTGGAATGTATCCTTTGAGGGTAACGAGAATTATCGAAATATGGTGTTAAGGGAGATTATTGCAACCGAACGCCCCAGCCTTTTGCGCAGAATCTTCGGGAGAACCTCTGCCTACACTTTCAGTGAGACAGAAGTTCGGCGCGACAGGGTGAGGATTGAGCGCTATTATCAGCGGCGGGGTTACCTGAATGTGGAGGTTGACTACGAAATTATTGATCGGCGAAAGGAGTGGCAAAAAGAGGTGTTGTTTAAAATTACGGAGGGCCCGCCGGTCAGAATTCAATCAGCCGAAATTGAACTGGATACGGATGCTGAGACCGAACAGGAGATCCGCTCTTCAAGAGAGTTTCAACGAGCTTCCGAAAGGCATGAGTTTCAGGTTGGAAATCGGTATGCGACCCTTCGGCGGGCAGATGTTGAAGGCAGGTTTCTGAATGTTCTTCAGGAACTCGGGTTTGCCTGGCCCGAGGTAGAGGTACTGGCAGATGTGGATACAGTTGCCAGCCGTGCCGATATCACCATCCGGGCACGTCCCAATACCCGCACCTACTTTTCGGATATACAGATTGAAGGTGAACTCTCCGTGCCCGAACGAATCCTATTGCGCCATACGGGTATCGAATCCGGCCAGCGGTACAGCCGGAGTAAAATGCAGGAAGCCCAGCGCCAGATATTCAATCATCACCTGTTCCGGTTTGCAACCGTAACGCTGCCTGAACAGGAGAGAGACTCAACACTCAATGTGCTGATTCGCGTCAGGGAAAACCCCAGGCGCTCTGTCCAGGCATCCATCGGCTTTGGCCGTGAAGAACTGCTCAGGGGACAAGCCGGATGGATGTCCCGAAATATAAGCGGCACAGGCCACCGTTTTGGGGTTAATGCCAGGGCCTCTTTTATAGAACAGCGTCTCAGCACAGACTATTTGATACCCTATGTTTTTAATCCAAAAAGCAGCTACGTGGCAACGGCCTTTGGCCAGCATAAACTGGAACCTGCTTTTGAACTGTTTCAGGCCGGAATCAGCCAGAGCCTGATCTACCAGATAGACCGTTCGAAAACGGCCTCGGCCTCCTATGAATTTTCAATCAACGAAGAGCTTTCCAGAAATCAGGATGCATCCCTGCCCGATAGTATCATCAATTACAACGTCTCCTCACTCTCACTATCAGGTTACTATAGCCAGGGACTGACCCGCGAGCCAAGGGGCTGGGTCGTACAACCCTTTGTTGAATTCTCCGGTACATTCGGCGAGTCTTCCTTCTCCTTCCAGAAGGTACTGCTCGATGTGAGGCGTTTTACAGAGCTTACCGAATCGCTTACATTTGCGGCAAGAGTCAATGCGGGTTCCATTTTTTACAACCAGCGAAGAACCCTCCCATCCAATATCCGGCTCTTTTCGGGAGGCACCAACTCGGTACGCGGATGGAACCGCCAGATGCTGGGGCCAAAAAGGCCAAGCTTCGACTCCGATGGCAACTTTGATTCGTATGTGCCAATTGGCGGGCGTGCCATGTTCAGTTTCAATGCAGAGTTCCGTCAAGACCTGGCCAGCGTCATACCCAACACGGGAATTGCACTATTCCTGGATGGCGGACAGGTTTGGGGGGACCTGAACACCCTCAGTGAGCGTCCGGTACAGTTTGGAGCCGGTGGCGGCATTCGGTACCAGTCACCGATCGGGCCGGTGCGTGTGGATGTGGGATACAAGATCAACCCGTCGGATGCCGACCTGAATGTTTTCAATGGAACCGACTATGGATCGGGCTGGAACCGGATAGGCATACACTTCAGCATCGGACAGGCGTTTTAAGAAAATGGAACAACAGAATTCAAATAACGAAAAAAATGGCAGAAGCCGCTGGAAACGATGGTTGATTGTGCTGCTGGTCATTTCAGTGGTCATCGGCGGAGTTCGACATCTGCTGCGCAGTGATTTTCTTTTTGACAAACTTCGTGATATTGCTGCAGAGCAGGCCGGCAAGCAACTGAACGGCTCTCTTGATATCAATTCAATTCGGGGTGACCTGCTGCATGGATTTACGATTACCGGCATAACGTTGTCTGCAGAGTCCGGTGAAGAGATACTGGCGGTAGATACACTGGCTGTGCAATACCGGCTGTCTGACCTGTTACGCTCACCACACACACTGCAATCCCTTCAGGCAGACGGTGTCAGCGGATACCTGTCTCAGCATGATGACTCTGTCTGGAACATTGAAAGGCTGATGCGCATGGGTGAACCTGAGGCTGACGATGAGGAGAGTGAAACCTTTTGGGGCGTCGATCAGCTCTCGATAAGCCGCCTCAATCTGGATGTGCATTCTGATCTGTTGCTGCCTGACGGATTTCTGAACATCAGGGATCTGCAACTGGATATGTCGGCCGGACAAAATGAACAGGGCTTCTTTGCAACCCTGCGATCGCTGGATCTGATACTTGAGGAAGCCCGCCTTCCGGAACCGGTCGATTTTGCAATCTCAGGATCGGTTGAGGAGAACAGGTATACCCTTGAATCCCTGGTCATCAACAGCAGCCGAACACTGATATCCGCATCCGCAAATTTCAGGGATCAAGCCGACCGGGAACTCGAGGCACGGTCTCAAATTTCACCATTGTCGTGGCGGGATCTGGCTGCATACCTGGAAGACCTACCGCTTCAGCAGGATCTGGATGTGGAATTGAGTGCTTCAGGTAAATGGTCCGATTTTGACCTCTCAATAAAGATCTCAGCACCCGGATTGGAAAATGCTGAGATATCGGCGGGAGTTGGAATGGAGGAGAGGCCGGAGATCAAACGGCTGATGATTACAGCCGATCGTCTGGATGCCCCGCTTCTGACCGGACTCCAAGAGGCCCCAAAGTTAATCCGCCTTACCTATGATGGCAGGGGATCGGTCTGGCCGGATCAGCCCGAGTTGTCAGTATGGGAAGGTGAGTTGATTCTGGAGGGCCTTCAATATGATCACTATGCGATTAACCGGCTCACTTCAACCCACTCTCTGGATGAATCCAACCTCGATCTTGCAGCCACTATACTTCACGATGGTGAGGAGATTAATGTAACAGCATCTGCCGGTGATATATGGGATGAGCTGCCCGTGTGGCAGTCTGAGCTGCAAACACGGAACCTGAACCTGGCTGCATGGCTGAATAATCCGGACCTGGAAAGCGACCTGAATATCCATGCCGCCTTTTCCGGAAGGGGTACAGACCCTGACCGGCTGCAGGCATTGGCAGAGATCAACGTCACAGACAGCCGGTATGGTGAGCAGCCTTTCAGCGAAGCCGGCTTCAGGGGGAATCTCTCTGCCGACCAGATCAGAGGGTTTTTCCATTCACAACTGGACCAGAGCCGGTTAACGGCAGAGTTTTCAATCAACGAGTGGCAAGGAGATCCGCAGTACACATTTGTAATGGCATTGAGCCGTTTTAATACGGCAGAGCTGGCAGGCGGCGAGAACTTTCCGACCGACCTGAACGGCGTACTTGAAGGGGAGGGGCGGTCCTTTGATCCCGAACAGATGGTGCTGTCTGCATCGGCACGCTTTGACTCCAGCTTTGTTAACCGCGAGGAGATCGACAGGCTGATGGCCGATTTCCGAATTGAAAACAGCACCCTGTTTGTAGATGAAGCGGCACTGGAAAGCCCGATCGCTGATGTCTCATTCATTTGGGCACAACATCTGTTCGATCGGGTTCACCCGGCAAACCGCATGAATTTTACGGCTGAGTTGAAAAACATTCAGCCACTGGCTCCGCTGTTGGGGCTGCAGCAGATTGAAGCGTTAGGGTCAGCTTCCGGTGAGCTGGCAGTACATGAAAATGGAAACCTGCAGTTTACCGGCGATCTGAACCTGAACTCCATTCAGGTAGACACTCTTTTTGCGACTGAGACGATCACCGGCAGCGTCAGGGCTCAGCTGGCCGACCACCCCGAAGCTGAATTGGAAATTGAACTCACCGGTCCATCAATTGACGAATTTTGGATGGAGACCGTTA
>JBJHCX010000030.1:0-19138 GCA_050486245.1 Rhodohalobacter sp. | reverse complement strand
GTAGGTCAAGGTCATTTACAACAGACTCACCTCGTGCAGACGATCCGAAAATCCCGGCTTTCTTGATGCCGTATTTTTTCAGAATGGGTTTGATCTGCGATTTTATGTATTCGAGGTTATTCATAATATCGGGTTTTGAGTCTTTCCCTAATATAATAAAAGAAAAAGGAATTTAGGTTTCAGAATGGGATAAAATGCCATTAACATCTTATTACATAGATGGAACTTTAATAGAAGAATATTATACTGCAGAGCATAATGAATTTACTGATGACATTTATGAGCGTTGTGGGTTTTAAAACTCTTTTTCTACTTACAACAATAGTTCTAGTAATACAGCCACAAACTTTCGCACAAAATAGCTGTGACGCCTACAGGGATATTCTTGAGGAGCAGGTAATCCGGATGTTTACTTCCGAAAGGAGTGCAAATTACCGGGCCGCCGCTTTCCCGCAGGACCTTCAGAATGTATCGGAATCTGAGATAAATAGACTGAATCTGCCCGGAGAGCAGCACATTTTTGTGATCAGCTCTTATCTACAGTCAACACGTCAAACGAACCCGGTGAACCTGAAAAGCATCGTGCAGTCTGGAAGGTGAAAAACTACTATTTATTGGTTACCTATAATTATTATAGTGACCGTCAGGAAAATCAGCTGATTGAACAGACAGTAGGGAGTATTTTTAACTCCGAGTTTGAACGTGAAGTACTAATACCCCGTATTTGAAATTATAACATCACCATTTCCGGAAAATTTCGATTGTCAGTCTAAAAAAGCCCCAATCCAACACCACTACAACTTTGTTGTTGAATCTCTCGCCGATTCGTGCAATCTTTTTTAAAGATCGAATATTGACCCATAATCAGTGAGATTTCATCATGGCTGACTCAACTCCCATTTCGAAAGAGAATCCTTATAAAATTGTTTTCGTTTGCCTCGGCAACATCTGTCGCAGCCCGACGGCTGAGGGCATCATGCAACACCTGGTGAACGAACGCGGGCTGCAGCCCTATTTCTATATCGATTCGGCCGGAACATCAGCTTATCACATCGGAGAACCGGCCAACAGCAAGTCCCGGAAAGTGGCAAATGAACGCGGTGTTGAACTGAAATCGCGTGCACGGCGGTTTGAAGCAGACGATCTGGATGAATTTGACCTGATTCTGGCAATGGATCGTGAAAATCACCAAAATATCCTTTCACTGGATAGCAGAGGCAGCTTTTCCGACAAAGTGAAACTGATGAGGGAGTTTGATCCGCAAACCGGAAATGATGCTGAAGTGCCCGACCCCTATTACGGCGGCATGGACGGCTTTAACGATGTTTTTGAGATCTTGCACCGTAGTTGTGACAACCTGTTGAACCGGCTTGAACAGAGGGTTGAGCGGTAGGCTGCACATACGACACTAGCCACTCTTTTTCAGCAGGCGTGTCATCGAGAGTAGTTTTTCGAAGTGGAGCAGTACAAAGAGAATGAATCCAACCTGAAATAGGAGTTGTATCACACCCGGCTCTGCACCTGTTAAGTGGAGTTCAAAATGGGGAATGAACAGGGTAAGGATCACACCGAGCACAACACCTGCTGCAAAAAATATCCAGGAGTAGGTAATTCCGCTTTGATAGCCCTCCCGTAATAACTCCTCCTTCGCCTCCAGTTGGTCGATCTGCATCATCACTTCATCTTCAAAATCAGGAAACGGCATCTCTCTCCTTGATTCCATCAGTAGCTTTTTAAATTGCTGATCGCTCTTCATATCCTTCTTCATATATCTTCAATTTCAAAGTTTAGGTGATCCATTTGTTGAAGTAGCTCCTTCATGCTCTTGCGGGCGCGGTGAAGCGTCACCTTGGTTTTTGAACTGCTCCATCCTGTAATTGCCGCGACCTCTGCAATGGTATGTTCTTCCAGATAGAAGAGCTTTAGCGAGAGGCTCTCATCCCGCTTCATTCGGTCCAGTGCGGCCTCAATGCAGTATTGAACATGATCTCTGCCGGCCTGTTCATGCGCATCTGCCGCTACCGCTGCCAGTTCGCCGGAAAATTGCTCATCTTCCCACCGACTTGTTTTTCGGGAGCGAGCCATCTGCAGGGCTTCGTTCACCACAATCCGATGAAACCAGGTTTTGAACGCACTCTCCCCCCTGAACGACGCAAGCTGTTCATACGCTTTTAAAAAAGCCCTCTGCACAGCATCTTTTGAGGCGTGCTCCTCTTTTAAAATGGAGAATGAGAGGTTGTACGCACCATCCTTACAGCTCTGGATAATATACCTGAACGCCTCCTTATCCCCATTTAAAACCTGTTTAACATACCGGTCTGGCATATAACCTTATCCTTTATCGCGGCCAGCAAAATGTGCCAGTATCATACCCATTCCGCCAAACAGCAGCATCATGATCGGTTCAAACGCTGCCCGTGTAGCAGTCATTTCACTGGTGATGATCCCAACAATCAGTCCGATGGCAATGAATGTGATCAAAATACCCATCTTCAGCCATGGGAACCGGAAAGTAAACTTAATTCCCCGTTCCACATCCGGAACCTCCAATCCTTTCTCGATCAACATTAGCCGCTCTTTTTCACGCGACTTGTGTGAGAAGTACCAGGCCAGAAACCCGGTTGTTAAAAAAGCAAGAAACAGTATTGTAAATGTAATTTGGCTCATACGGCATCCATTTTTGTTAAAGTAATGATTTATTCTTTAGATGCAGGTAAAACCCAAAAGGTTACAAATATTCAGAACCTTACCATTTGAAAAAACCGAAAGCTGATTTTTCATGATACCAGAATCCATTCGAGATGAATTGTCGCGCCGGCTCAATCTTGCAATCACCGGCGAAAGCCGGCTTTCTGGAGGCAGCATCAACGAAGCGTACCGCCTTGAATCCGGCCAAAAAACCTTTTTTCTGAAGCTGAACCGGTCGGCTCCCGACAATTTTTTCACAAAGGAGGCCGAGGGCCTCAGGCTCTTGCAATCCGCACAATCAGGCATCATCCTACCGGAAGTGTTCGCAGCAGAACAACCGTCCGGAGATCGTCCCTCGTTTCTGCTGATGGAGTATATCAAGCCGGGCAGCTCCGGCAACTCGTTCTCTTTTGGCCAACAGCTTGCCCGCCTGCATCAGGCCAGAGCTCCTCAATTCGGGCTCGATTCGGATAACTATATCGGAAGCCTGCCGCAGCGCAACAGGTTTCACCCTGCATGGAGCGACTTTTTCATCTCCGAACGAATTTCACCGCTATTGCGCATGGCAATCGATTCGGGGAAAATCGGACATGACACACACGCTCACTGGGAGAGGCTGGCCGCCAGACTTGACGACCTGATCCCGCCGGCACCGCCCTCACTGATCCACGGTGACCTCTGGGGAGGCAACTACCTGTTTAACAGCGACGGACAAGCGGTACTGATCGATCCCGCCGTCTATTATGGTCACCCGGAGATGGACCTTGCATTCACCCACATGTTCGGAGGGTTTTCGAAGGAGTTCTACCGGGGGTATGAATCGGTATCGCCGATCGAGCCTGGATTTTCGGACCGAATACCGATCCACAACCTCTATCCGCTGCTGGTTCATGTAAACCTGTTTGGCGGACACTACTCTACACAGGCTGCCCGTTTTTTAAAAAGATTCTGAGGCCAAAGGCCCGTTTTGCCTGAACAGGCCGGGTATGTGAATTCAGGAGTGCCGGGACGTTCCAGACATTTTGTGTGTGCCCGGAATTCAGGGGTTTTCAAACCGGGAAAGGTTCCTATTTTATAGGGAAATAGATAACAGACCTGGAAAGTTTATGCCACACATTCAAACGATATCCCATGATGAAGCTGACTCCGAATTGAAGTCGGTTTACGACAATATTGTCAAGACACGCGGAAAGCTTGCAGAGGTGCATAAAATTCAAAGCCTCAATCCGCAGGCACTCATCGATCACATGGATCTCTATATGACCGTTATGTTTGGCAAATCGCCCCTGAAACGATATCAGCGAGAAATGATGGCTGTTGTGGTATCGGCCGCAAACCGGTGCCAATACTGCATTGAGCATCATGAACAGGCTCTGCTTGCCTATTGGAAGGATAAGCAGAAGACCGAACTTCTGAAGCACGACCGGCCGGCTCTTGAGCAGAACGACATCGACCGCCTGCTCTGTAACCTGGCTGAATATCTGACCATAAATGAGGGGCCGGACTACTCACAATATATTCTCCAGCTGAAACAAGCCGGGCTTGATGACCGTGCCATACTGGATGCTGTACAGGTCATTGCCTATTTCAACTTTGTCAATCGGCTGGTGCTGGGACTGGGGGTCGAGTTTGATGAGCAGGAGAAGAAGGGGTACAACTACTGACCCGCTTCTCTGCTCCTGTTAACTTCACGAATAAAATCCGTTAAACCGCCGAATAAAATGTCCCATCCCCGGAAAATTATCAGCCTGGTTCCCTCGCTCACAGAGCTACTGTTTGACCTGGGGCTTGAAAAGCAAATAGCCGGCCGGACGCGTTTCTGCATTCACCCGGAAGAGAAAGCGGAGCGAGTGGAGATCATGGGCGGAACGAAAAATCCGAGGCTGGATAAGATCCGGCAGGTACGCCCTGACCTGATCATTGCGAACCGGGAGGAGAACCGCAAAGAGGATGTGAGCGAACTTCAGGAGCTGTTTGACGTCATGGTGACCGATATCAACACGATTGAGGATGCGCTTCTGGCAATTCATGAGATTGGCAGCCGATGCGGGGCAGAAGAGGCTGCGCGCGAGCTGATCTCTTCCATTCGCAGTGAACTTGATAGCGTACCCGATGAACCCCCTTTGACGGCGGCTTACATGATCTGGAAAGACCCCTGGATGACCGTTGGGGGTGATACCTATATCCACTCGGTCTTGACACACTGGAACCTGGAGAATATTTTTGGCGGGCAGAAGAGGTACCCGAAGACCACCCTGCATGAATTATCCGAAGCAGAGCCCGATGTCATTTTACTGAGCAGTGAGCCCTACCCTTTTCGGGAGAAGCATATTGATGAGGTGGAAATGGCCTGTCCCGCATCGCGCATTTTGCCGGTAGACGGAGAGTGGTTTAGCTGGTACGGTTCGCGAATGCTGCCATCATTTAAAAAGCTGAACAGTTTTCGCAAGGCGATTGGCTGATGGGAGCCGTTATACCATCCCATCCCCCTTTTCGTTATCTTGGCATCGATATGAAAAAATCTGCGTTGACCTCCATATTCATCCTCCTTCTGTTTCTGACGGGCGTAATCACCGCAACGGCTCAAACCGGCGATATCACCGAAGAGCAGCGGACAACAGCTATGGAGTACTTTATTCAGGGGATATCCGACTTCGAAAATGAAGATTATGAGCAGGCGTTAGACAACCTGACTGCAGCGCACCTGATCCTTTCTGAAGACCCGGGCATCAACTACGCCTTGTCGGATGTCTACAAAGTGATGGGTGATTACAACAACGCTGCCTACTATGCCGGCATAGCGGCCAATTCCAGCCCTGAAAACCGATGGTATCAGCTGCAGCTGGCAGAGATCTATATTCGATCGGGCCGCGCCGAGGCTACGATTGAGGTGTTCGATACCATCCTCGGGTACCACCCCGATGATACGGATATCCTTTACATGAAGGCTCAGGCCTATGTTGAATTTGGCGAACTGGCTAAATCAAATGAAACCCTTGATCGTCTGATTGAGCTCAGAGGGAGCAGTTTTGAGCTGCATTTGCGAAAGTTTCAGAACCACCACGCGCTTCAGCAGAGGGATGCTGCCCTGGCTGAACTTGAAAAGATGCGTGAAACGAATCCCGGAAACCTCTCCACACTGCACTCGATCAGTCAGTACTACCGGGAACTGGGCGACGACTCGGCGGCCCGGAAAACCCTATTGGAAGCGAAAGAGCGAAATCCGCGAGATCCCCAAACGCTTATTCTTCTGGCCGAGCTCTTCATTGAACATGAGGAGTGGCAACAACTGGGAGAAACCTTTGTCTCCATACTGAATGACCCGCTCATCTACCCTTCGCAGAAGATGGAACTGGTTCGGTTCATCTACCTTCAGCAGCAGAGGCATCCGGATGAGCCGGTACTGGCAGAACAGACCCGCAATGCCGTGGTCGCTTTCAGTGAAAGTGAGCCTGACTATGGGCCTGCCCAGTTGATAGCTGCCGAGTATCTGCTTCAGATCGGCGACCTGCAGTCGGCATTGGGCACACTGGAGCGTGCGGCAGAGATTTCGCCCGGTGAAAGTGATGTCTGGAGCCAGCTTTTTCAGGTCCTTTTTCAGCTTGAAAAATATGAGCGAGTTGTCGGACTCTCTGAACGTGCACTTCAGCATGCTCCCGACAATGCTTTCGTTCTCTTTTTCACCGGCACATCACACATTCTGCTGGATCAATCGGAAATGGCCGTCTCCGTGTTAAAGCGCGCAGCCGATGCTCCTGCACGGCGCAATTTCAGGTCTGTCATTCACGGATCGCTGGGTGATGCACTGCAGGACGCCGGCCGCTGGGAAGAGGCTAAAGATGCCTATGAGATGGCCTTGAGACTGGACTCCTCAAACCATAATGCCATGAATAACTACGCCTATTTCATGTCGGTTCGAGAGGAGAATTTAGAGTATGCACTGGAGCTGGCTGAACGTGCCATTTCATATGAACCGGAGATTGCCGCCTACCTTGATACCATAGGCTGGATCCATTTTAAAATGGGGAACTATGAGCGGGCAAAAACGTACATAGAGAAGTCGGTTGCCACGGGTGATGCCAGCCCTGAAGTTTATGAGCATCTCGGGGATGTGTATGAAGCCCTGGGTGATGTAGAACAGGCGAGGTACTGGTGGCAAAAAGCGCTCGACAATGATCCTGAAAGGGATTACCTGGAAGAGAGACTCCAATCCTAAATCTCTATCTGCACAACGGAAGTGACAACCACGAATAATCTCTATACTTGACAAGGTGACCATGCTGAAACATCCGGTTCAAAAATTAACGCTATTCTCCCTTTTTGCAGCCACCCTGCTTATAATCTCGGCTTGCGGCACGACATCACCCGTTGCCGGAATTGAAGAGATGGAGCCTTCCAGCCTTACACCTGACGAGCTCACATCTGCCGTCCCTGACTATTCAGAAGATTTGAAAACCCTTCAGGGAACAGGCCGTGCCATCGTAAGCGAACCCGGAAGCAGCGAACGGGTTACCCTGCAGTTCTATACTGACCGAGACCAAAGTCTGATTACGGTTCGGACCGGTGTCGGTATAGAAGGCGGACAAATATTGGCAGACAGGGATTCACTGCTGATCTACAACCGGGTTGACGGTTATGCCGAACAGGTTTCACTTGAGCAGAGCAATCTCACCAGTATCGGATCATTGGCCTCTCTCAATATGCTTGATATGTTTAATTTTACATTGCCGATGGAAGATATCGACCAGATTTATGAAGACCGAAATTTCTACATGGCCATCTTGAATGACGGCACACAGGTTACCATTTCAAAATCTGACGGGCTGATCAAGCGTGTGGTCCGGACACGCGGCAATGCAGCATATGGAAAAATTGAATATGATGGATATGCCCGAATTGAAGGCTTTTATCTGCCGCGGAAAATTACCATTTTAAGCAATGATGGCAGGTCGCAGGCAACGTTTTTGGTTCAGCGGCTTGAAGTGAACAGCACTCTGCCGCCAATGAGAATAGACCTCCCCGACGATATACCGATTTACAGGCTATGAGATTCTGTTACTGTTTTCTGATCATTTTTACCCTTGCAGCATTTACCGGCCCAGGCCTGGTCCATGCACAGGATTCGTATGAGGATCGGAGGGCGGAAATTACAGAGCAGCAACAGAATACACGCTCTCAGATAGAAACTTTACAGAGACAGATTGAGTCTTATAGTGAACGATTGGGATATGCAACAGAGCGATATGATCAGATGTTTCAGCAATTTCAGGAGCTGGAGCGCCTGATTGCCCTTCAGGAGGAGAATATCCGGCAGATGAACAGGGAACAGGAGCAGATTGCCGCTGAAATCTCCCTGATTGAAGAGAATATCGTTGAGCTTGAAAAGAGATTGGGCAATCTGATTGATCAGTACAAAGAGATCCTTACCTTCCTGTACAAAAACGGGCGCACAACCGAACTGGCCCTTCTGCTGAGTGCCGACTCCTTCAATCAGCTGATTGTCCGTTCATACTACCTGGGACGGTTTGATGAGTATCAGCAGGAACAGGCCAATGAGATCCGGGAAGCCCAAAATGATTACGAAGAGGCTTTGGCCGATCTTGAAGAGACCCGTGAACGAAACCGTGAATCACTGGCATCCATTCAGCAGGAGACCACGGAGCTGCAGCAACGGCGTGAGATGCAGCAGCGAAATGTGGACCTTCTTCGCAGAGACCGGGATAACCTCCAGGAGCAGCTCGATACCTATCAGAGGCAACAGGAGGAGCTGAACAGTGTTCTGGCACAGCTGGTGGAAGAGGAGGAGAGAATTCAGCGTGAAGAGGAAGAGAGGCAGCGCAGGCTTGCCGAAGCTCGCAATATTGAAGATGACGATGAACGCCGTGCTGCCGAGGCGCGCTATTCACGGCCCATTCTGCGTGACAGCGGGGTGAGCGATGAACAGCTTATGGCATTTGAATCGAGCTTTGAGGAGAGTCGCGGACAGCTTCCCTGGCCGGTAGATGACGGCACGATTACACAGAAGTTTGGTATTCGGACGCACCCTGTCTTCAATACTCAGACCAATTTCCCGGGGGTTGAGATCGCCACCATGCCGGGCTCAACTGTCAGGGTTGTCAATGACGGGTATGTCTTTTCGGTTCAAAATATCCTCGGTTTCGGAGATGTCGTCTTTGTACATCACGGCACTTATAAAAGCATGTATGGAAATCTGAGTGAAATATTTGTACGCCGCAATCAGGTGCTCAGCAAGGGGGATGTCGTCGGGTTATCCGGTGATGAAAACTCAATGAACGGAGAGGTGATCATCTTTATGATTACCGAAGGCAGTGAGTATGTAGATCCCGAGCGCTGGCTGCAGTCGCCCGTGCCTTAACCCGAAGAATGGCACCTCTGCCAATCTATTTGAACTTCATTTTAGATAAATCCGATCGAACCCCTTCAGGTTATTTCATATTTACAAATTGCAGCGGGATTCCGAAGCTTTTGCCCTTCAGGTGACGAATCACCTCCTGAAGGTCGTCAATCTTTTTCCCGGATACACGTACCTGATTGTCCTGGATGGCCGGCTGCACCTTCAGCTTCAGGGATTTAACCTCCTTCACAATCTTCTTTGCGGTTTCCCGGTCAATGCCTTCTTTGATCCCTGCACTCATCTTGACGTGCCCCTGTGCACTCCCCTCTTCAGGCGAAAATTCCAGCACTTTAGGCTCCAATCCCCGTTTAATAAAATGTTTGACCAGCATCTCTTTAACCGCGCGTAATTTCATGCTTTCTGCGGCCACCATGTCAATACGATTCTCTTTTTTGGCATAAACCACCTCTGTGTGGAGTCCGCGAAAATCATATCTGGTGGAAACTTCCTTAAGAGTATTATTAACCGCATTATCCACTTCCTGTGCATTTATCTCGTTTACTATATCAAATGATGCCATATATATTTTTTGTGTTTATTTCTAATGGTTTAATATGCTCAATCACATGATTTTATACTAAAATATAGTTATAATTGTGATTCATATAAGGTACGCATTTAGGTTGAAAAAGGGCCTTTAAGTCATCAGGTTATTCTTATTTATTTTCGCTGTCTCAATGAATTGGAGGGGGAGGCGGCATAACTCAATAAAACGTTATGTTCACTTTTTTTCTCGTTGTATTTCTCTTTGTCTCTGCTGCATTTGCAGCTCCCGGCACAGATTATTACAGAGACATACGATTGGAAGGTGTAAACGTAACCTCATCCACTATTGCATCCACTCTCAATCCCGTCAATGGTGAGATCTATCTCTATTACAACAATACGAATACTCTTGTCCGAATCACGGAAAACAGCAGAACAGACACACTCTCGGTGCTTGACTTTGAACGCTTTCAGGACCGTGAGCGTAAATTAATGGATACCGATCCGGCGGGTCAGTTTCTATATTTTTGGGATACAGGTGTTGGCCGTGTGTATACTTACGACCTCTCATCCGGAGAGCTCTCCCGCATTGACAATTCGTTTCATCATAAAAATCAGTATAACCATGCTGCCTTTGTTGATGAACAGAGCCGTATCAATGCTATGGGAGGATATGGACTCTGGACTTCAAAAAACTATATGACCCGCTTTACAATGGATGACCTGGAGTGGAACATGCCAGGCACATTACAATCTTACAAACCCATTCTTGCCAGCCGGTTTGGGCACCTTTTTAAGTACAACGGACTGTTCTATTATATCGTGGAAGACTACACCGATGCCCGCACCTCCCCGGTTGTCTATCATTGTAACTATCCGCACAACCGCTGGAAAAAAGAGAATACCCTTACAAGCCTGAAAAAGCAGGTCTCCCTCCGGCCATCCAATCGAACCCCGTGGTTTAAGCATACCGGAACGTACCGGCTGGACCGTAATAACGGAATTTTTGGATTTTTGAGCACACAAAATGAGAGCCAGACAATCAACCTTCTCGATCTGAACAATCAGTTACTGCACCGGATCAATACGGATGATTTCAACCTGCAAAATGTGCGTGCCATTTTCTATTCAGACCGTATAAACCGGTGGATTCTTTTAGGCCACCCCCAGTCACTCGGGCAAAGGGAAGAGCTTAGAATCAGAACCTTTGAGTTTGACAGCAATCACCCATGGATCAGTACGGTTACTCCCTCCTTTTGGCATTCGAACCCGACACTGTTTGGCATTGTCATTCTTGGAGGGTTAGGCCTGGTTGTGCTCTTTGGAATGAGAATTTTATTCAATAAAGACCCGGAGGTTGATTCCGGTTCAGAATCGGTACCGGTTGTCCTGTTCCGCAAGGAGAAGAACAAGCTGTTGGAGGTCTTTTTTAACGGAAATAAACTCAGCTATGTCGGCGACCAATCTCTGGAAGGATTTCTGAAGATAATTTATGAAATGGCTGCCAACCGAACATCCAAAATGCCTATTTCCGACCTGGATGAAAAACTGTTTTCCAACTCATCACACTCTTCTTATAAATCCCGAACCCGCAAAAAGCTTATCGAAATTGTTAACAGGACAGCCGGGTCTGATATCATAGAAGAGAGAAAGAGTCAGACCGATAAAAGGGTCAAAATATTACACCTGCATTTGGAAAAGATTAAAATCGACGATTCAGAGGAGTAGAGGGCGATAATTGCAACTATCTGTCAACTATTTGTCAACTAATAGTTATGTACTCTTATACAGTTTTAACCTATGTTTAGTGCGTGAAATACGGAGCATTGGAATTGAGCAGCCAAGTTAAGATCCGTTTTCACAAAAGCTTGAGAACTAACAAGCAAGTACGAACACATACTTGATATACCACACAATGGCTGAACCCGTTGTGTGGTTTTTTTTTTGCTGTAACGATAGCTTATAGTCCCGCCACCGCCAAGTGTTCCCATATTTTTTCGACTCCATAAAGAAAGCCCTTCACAGTGAAGGGCTTTTAAGGGTTCTTTAGTTTTGGTGACTTCCTACCGGCTGATTTTATATTCAAACGGCGGCTCAGCTCCCAGCAGATGCCGTACGAAAAAGTCCCACGACTTACGCAGATGATACGGTTCATTACCATATCCATGGCCGCGGTTCGGCATGACAATCAGCTCAAAGTCCTTATTGTGGCGTATCAGTTCATCGACTACCAGCAGGGTCATGGCCGGATGCACGTTGGTATCTAACGTCCCGTAAGAGATCATCAAATGGCCCTCCAGGTTTTCGGCCTGCAGATGGTTAGCCTGGTTGGTGTAGGTGTCGCCCTCATCGGTCTCTTCAAGCAAGCCCTGAAATTTTTCACCCCAATAGTAGGTGTAACCCCGGTTATCATGGTTTCCGGCACTTGAAACACCCACTTTAAAAAACTCAGGGTGCTGAAAGAGTGCTGAGGCCGTGGCAAAACCTCCGCCAGAATGGCCAAAAATTCCGGCCCGGTCGATATCGATAAAGTCATATCGTTCGGCAAGTTGTTTCATCGCCGTAATTTGATCGGGCAGTCCGTTATCGCTCATGTCTCCGTAGTAGTAGGTGTGAAAATCACGTGAACGCATGGGGGTTCCAAAGCCATCTATTTGGACAACCACAAATCCAAGCTCTGCCAATGCCTGAATCTGTCCGCGCCGGGATGATGAGAAACTTCGGCTTCCCACACTGCCCACCTGCGGGCCCGGATAGATATTGTTGATGATCGGATATCTCTTATTCGGATCAAAGTTGGACGGGACCACCATGACGCCGTAGATATCGGTTTCACCGTCTCTCGCCTTCACAGAAAACGGCCTGGGTGTCTGCCAGCCGGTATCATAGAGGGCTGATGCGTCAGCCTCTTCGATCTCCATAAGAATATCGCCTGCACCATTTCGAACGACTGAAACCTGCGGGTTTTCAAAATCGGAGTGAGTTGAAACAATAAATTCCGCATCGGGGCTCAGGCTGATCTGATGGTTGAGCGGTTCAGGGGTTAAAAGGGTCATATCCGAACCGTCAAAATTAATTCTGTAGAGGTGTTCATAGTATGGATCAACACCATCAAGGGTGCCCACGGCCGTAAACCAGATCGTTCGCTGTTCCTCATCCACCCGGATTATATCGACCACATTCCAATCGCCGCCGGTAATTCTGTTCTTGAGCTCTCCGGTTGAAAGATCATGCAGGTAGAGGTGTCCCCAGTTATCCTTGCGGGTAAACCAGATAAATTCATCACTGTCGTGAAGCACCCTCCAGTTTGGCACACCGCGCGATGTGAGATTTGACTCGAAAAAGATCTCATCTCTCTCATGGTACACTTCACGTACCTCACCAGTCTCCGGGTTTGCCAGGTAGAGTGTAACCTCTTTATAGTCGCGCGAAGTGCTGACAAAAGCCAGTGTCTCGCTGTCTCTACTCCACTCATTGTCGGCCCAGTCAAAGCCGCGCGTCAGTCCGCAGCAGTTGGAGGTTCTCTGATGTGCCGGTTCAACATCCAGCCACACTTTTTCTGCACGCTCTACGTCAATCACAACCCGTTCCAGCATGGGCACAACCGTATCACCCGGAAGTGCATACGGCCAGATGTCGGCTGTGGGGCGCCCCTCTTCGGTTCTCCATAGGGTCATTTTACCCACACCGCGTTCATCCAGACGGAACGTAGAGATCTTTTTGGAGTCGGGCGACCATTTCAGGATCGGGCGGTCAGACCGGTTCCAGCCCTGGTTATTGATTCCAAAGCCATAATACTTCTCACCCTTGGTTGTGAGGCGAATATCTTCACCGGTCTCCAGGTTTTTCACCCAGAGATCATACTCCTTGATGTAGGCAGCCTTTTTGCCATCGGGTGACATCACAGAGTTTGAAATCGAGCCAATCGCTTCACCGGCAATATCGCAACGGTAGGTGTTCAGATCGCATTCAACAAGATCCGAACGGTAGGAAAACTGAACGGTGCTGAGGTCATCTGAGAATTGAAGGCTTCGAAACGGCAAGTTATTCCCATCATACTCCTGTCCCGTCAGGTTTGAAATAACGGTTGCCATTCGGTCATGGTCGAAAGCGAGGTCACGTTTTCCGGCAGCGGCATCCACAACCACATATTCACTTCCATCGCGGGTATTTACCTGGTACCAAAAACGGGAATTGTCAATCCACTGAGGCGAAACATTCTGCCGAACCACCTTGTCTGAGAGGTTCCAGCTCAGCATCTTTTCAGCCCGTTCATAATCTTCAGTGGTAACAACGGGGCGGTCTGGCCGGTCGGCCGGTGCGTCAAGGGACACATCGGTCGTTGCACAGCCTGCAACAGCCAGCACAACCGTTGTCAATACGAATCGTTTCATATTCTTCATGGTAGTTTGAATGTATGTTTTCAGGTTTGATGAAATAAACACGATTTCAATGAAATAAAAAAACGCCTCAGGTTAGCAGAAACCTGAGGCGTTTAAAAGATGGTTTTGGCTTTAGTCAGGCAGGTTGAAATCGATATTCTCGGGATAATGCCCCAGCAGGTGCTCGGCAAAATAATCCCAGAGCATTCGCTCAAAATAGGCTGTGTAACGGCCAAATCCGTGTCTCATTTCGGGAAAAATCATCATGTCGAAACGCTTGCCTGCACGAATCAGGGCATCGGCTACGCGATAGGTATGTGCAGGGTGCACATTGTTATCCATTTCACCGTGCACCAGAAGCAGGCGTCCCTGAAGGTTGTCGGCCAGTTCGGCATTCGACGGAATGCGAGATGAGAAGGTTGTCTGCTCCTCTTTGACCTCTTCGCCATCATCATTTTTAACGGTCACCGAGTCGGTTTTAGCATCTACGCCGTGATGAAACTCACTCCACCAGATGTTATAGATATTATTGTCGTGGTTTCCGGCAGAAGAGACTGCAACCTTATAAAACTCCGGATAGGTCAGCAGGGCAGCGGTACTCATAAATCCGCCGCCTGAGTGTCCGTAGATCCCCACTCTGTCAAGGTCAATATAGGAGCGGGTGCCGGCCAGCTGCTCAATGCCGTAGCGGTTATCTGCCAGGGCATAGTCACGCAGGTTGCCATGTCCGTAATTGTGATACCACTTTTCACGAAGCGGGCTGCCTCCGCGGTTCCCCATAGCTACCACTACGAAACCGACCTGCGACAGTGAGTGCGCGCGTGCGGCGGTCCCCCCAATCGAGAAGCTTCGGGGATAGGGCTCAACCTGCGGACCCGGGTAGACATATGAGATGATCGGGTATTTTTTCCCAGGGTCGAAGTCGGCCGGCTTCCACATAACCCCATAGAGGTCAGTTTTGCCGTCGGCCGCTTTCACCGAGAAGTTTTCGGGGAGGTTATACCCGGCGTCATTCAGGCGGGTCATATCGACCTCTTCCAGTTCCAGGACAACCCTGCCCCGGTTATCGCGAAGTACCGATCGGGTCGGCATATCGGGGCGAGAGTAGTTTTGAACAAAAAAGTTTCGCGAATCACTGATACTCACCGAGTGATTGGCATCTTCAGGGGTCAGAAGCTGCTGCCCCGATCCGTCAAAGTTCACCTTATAGAGATGAGAGTAGAATGGATTCCTTCCCTCTTCCTTTCCAAACCCTTCAAAATAGATTGTTTGTGAGGTGGTATCAATAGCTGCCACATCGGCGACCATAAAGTGGCCTGATGTAATTCGGTTTATCAGGTTGCCTTCACTGTCATAACGGTAAAGCTGTCCCCAACCGGTGCGCTCGCTCAGCCAGATATACTCCTCTCCTTCATTGATAATGCCCAGGTAAGAGTTCATCACATTGAAGTAGGGCTCGCTCTTTTCGCTCCAAAGCACCTCCGTTTCACCGGTAGAGGTATTTGCCTTTACAACATCCACTTCGTCCCATGTCCGGTTACGCCGGAGAATATAGATATAGTCAGATTGATCGGTTGTATAGATACCGCCATTGCTAAAATAGACACCGCCCAGCGATTGATCGGGCCATTTGTCGGTATCCAGGCGCACCTTCTCATGTGTCTCCATATCAAAGACCAATATTTCATCCTGGTAGTGATTTTCATCGCCCGGCATATTGTATTTGTAGGTCTCCAGTTCAGGCCGTGAAGAGACATTGTTAATAACCCAGAGTTCATCGACATCACGCCAGTCCTGACGTTTCACGTAGAGTTTCTTTGAATCCTCAAACCAGCTTGCACGTGACCGCAGCCTCTCTGTTGAGGTGGTATCGCCATGGCTTGCCTGGTAGCTGTACCAGCGCTCACCATCCTCGGTCAGGCGAATCTCCGTGCTGTCGGGATCGTCGGTGCGCATCACATAGAGATCGTGCTCGCGCGCAAATGCAATCCAGGTACTGTCGGGCGAGTAGGTAGCCCAGCGCTCCCTCTCCTCATACTCAAGTGAATCTCCTTTCACCAGTTCGTTTTGGTCAACGTGGTACTTGAACTCGATACTGTCTACGTGAAAGGTGAAAAAGCCGCGATCTACATCGTAGTCAAACCCTCTGAGGTCGAGGTCTTTAGAGTTAAACCCGCGGTTAAACGTTTCTGAAAGCTGGGCAGCCATATCATCTGTGTCAAACAGCGGACGTATTTGCTGACGCGAGGCATTCACATAGACCCAGCGTTTGCCGTCGCCATCTTCCCACTCGTACCAGAACCGGTCTTCATCTTCGATCCAGTTGGCACGCAGAAAGGTGCTGCCAGTCATCTTTTGCATATTATTGCCGGTAAATCGCTCGGCAAGTTCAAAGTTGGCGGTTTGTGAAAGTCCCTGGCCCGGAAACAGGAAAAGAGCCACCACAATCCCGAATAATAGAGAGAGTTTGTAACGTAGATTCATAGAGAAGCATCTTTGGTTAATTTTTAGCCTTGTCAATATCCAAAACTATATCCAAGGATGCACACCACTTTACAATATTTATTCAATAGGTTATTCAAGGAGTAGCCGGTGTGTCGGTTTTATTCCGGAATTGTAACCCTTATCTTTGTTGTTATACAGTTAAACAGAAAACAATCATTCAACGATAGATATGAAGTTAGTCGACCCATCCGGGAAAGAAGTCACCAGCAAGGAAAATAAAGACGCAAAGGAGCTGGAACAGCAGCTCAACAAACAGATTGAAAAACTGCTTGAACCCATTTTCAACAAGATCAAACTGAGTGGCGCCCAGGTGCCGCAGGAACAGCTGATCCAGCTCTCATCAGCCGCACACCAGATGCTTTTTAACCGAATGATCTACAACCTGCTTCGCAAGGTAGGCATCAAAGAGATTTCCGAGGTGCTGAGTGAAGATGATGTGGAAGAGTTACAGACCTCTCTCAGCAACCAGCTGCAGATTGTCAATCCGTCAGAGGCACAAAACCAGGGGCCGAATCCGGATCAGCACTCCTGATCCGGTTCACTCCGTTCAATTTGACTCCATCAGCTCTCCAATCCGGAGGGCTGTTTTTATATCATGAGAAATCATTATGAACTTTCAGCCTCTTAAGGGCATCACGATTGTTACGATAGAGCAGGCCGTTTCGGCTCCCCTTGCAAGCTGCCGCCTGGCCGATGCCGGAGCCCGTGTCATCAAGGTAGAACGCAAATCGGGTGATTTTGCGCGTGAATATGACGAAGTGGTCAACGGACAGAGTACCTACTTTGTCTGGGTAAATCGCGGCAAGGAGTCGGTGCGAATCGACATCAAATCCGAACATGGCCGGAAACAGCTTCTTCAGATGATTTCTGAAGCGGATATCTTCATACAAAACCTGAAACCCGGTGCCCTTGATAAGCTGGGCCTTCAGAGTGAGAAACTCCGAGAGCTCGACCCACGCCTGATCACCTGCGACATCAGCGGATACGGTGAAGTGGGTGAATACTCTGACATGAAAGCGTACGACAACCTGGTTCAGGCCGAGACGGGCTTGATTGATGTGACCGGTGATGGGGTTGTGCGCGCAAAGGTTGGCATATCGATTGCAGACATCAGTACCGGCATGCACGCCTACGCTGCCATACTGGAAGCCCTGATCTACCGCCGTCAGACCGGCAAAGGGGTTGCCATCAAGCTCTCCATGTTTGACTGCATGGCCGACTGGATGATGGTTCCCTGGCTCCATCAGAAGTACGGCGGAAGTGCCCCGCCCCGAAAGGGCGTCTACCATGCAGCCATTGCGCCTTACGGGCCTTTTAAGACCTCTGATGGCCGTGAGGTTATGTTTGGAATTCAGAATAACCGTGAGTGGAATCGGTTTTGCGGCATTCTGCCCGGGAAATCTGTCGACCCTGACGATGAGCGATTCCGCACCAATGCACTCCGCGTAGAGCATGTGGATACTTTAAACAATTTGATTCAGCAAGAATTTGAACGACTTTCCCATACAAAAGCGTTACAACTGTTACGAGAAGCTGAAATTGCCTTTGCCAACCTGAACAGCATGCAGCAATTTGTTGACCATCCGCAACTCAGGCTTGTTGAGGTGCAGTCTGCAAAGGGGCCCGTGATGATGGCCGACCGGCCCGCGCGGTTTGTCGGATGGGACTTTAAGCCCGGGCCAATACCCTCACTCGGGGAACATGATCATAACGTTAACAAGAGGCTGACAGATGAATAAAGATGAGTGGATCGGCAAAACGGATGAAATTACAGACAGCCTTGCCCCGGAGCAGCTCCAGCGGTACAAGGCACTTTTGAATGGGAAGCCGGAATCGGTGACTTCAGGAACGGAACTGCCTCCATGCTCTCACTGGATCTACTTCAACAGGGCAATTCCGCAGTCGGCCCTCGATATTAACGGCCACCAGCGGCAAAGCTCCTTCCTGCCGCCTGTAGAACTGCCGCGCCGCATGTGGGCCGGTGGAAAACTGGTGTTCAAAAAACCCCTTCATACCAGCACGGCCGCCGATAAAAAATCGACCATTACCAAAATAGAAGAGAAAGAGGGGTCGAGCGGCAAACTCTGTTTTGTAACGATCAGGCATCAAATCAGCAGCAGAGGCACCCTTGCCATTGACGAAGAGCAGGTATTGGTCTTTCGAGAAGAGACTGAACAGGGGGCCCATCCCATTCGAACAGAACCGATGGATATTGACCCTGACTGGAAGAAGAGCACCAAGCCCGATGCCATTCATCTTTTCCGCTATTCAGCCCTGACGTTCAACAGCCACCGCATACACTACGATCAGGAGTATGCCCGCCAGATGGAAGGGTACCCAAATATCGTAGCCCACTCACCTTTTCTGCTCACCCTGATGATAGATACTTTCTCCTCAAAATATGACGGCAAGGTGATCTCCGATATCACCTACAGGGCTGTCGGGCCGGTCTATCTCGGTGAACAGATGACCATTGCTGGTAAAAGTGTGGATAACCACAGAAGTGAGTTGCGCATCCACGGGCCGGAAGGGAAGCTGGCCATGAAAGCAACCGTCAACTGGACCTACAACTGGTAGGCTTTGAACTAGTTCAGAGATAAAAGTCAGGGTTAAAAATGGTGGAATCCACTAGATACAATCTAGGGTGATTTCACTATTTTGA
>JBJHCX010000029.1:0-20496 GCA_050486245.1 Rhodohalobacter sp. | reverse complement strand
CGTAAGCCACGGCAACGAGTTGTCCCTTCAGCGCCTCACGGATGGTGGAATCGCCTGCATCGACCGACCAGGCCGGACGATCGGAAATATGGCGGAATTTATCGGCGTGATAGTCGCTCAGATCAGCTCCTTCATGTAGTGAGATTCCCTCACCGCTGCGGACTCCAAACCGTTCAATGGAGAGTTCGGCGTCCAGGCTGTATCGAATTTCGTAGGTGTGGGCTTCCGTGCCGGCATCCCATATCAGGCGGTCGGGGGCAACCCAGTGCGCGGAGGCTCCTTCAACTGCTACATCAGCTGTGATCACGGCAGACTGGTTACCGGTGCCGCATCCCCGGAAAATGAGTGATGAAAGAAGAACGGTCAGTAAAATATTGAATCGCATAAGCTCAGAATGTAGATTGAATGTTTATCCCCTCAAAACAGTCAGGATACATGATTGATGTGAAGATTGTATAAGGAATGACACAGGAAGTTATCATTATTGATTGATCGGTTAAACTTAATGGGTGCAGCCTGCAACCTCAACCTGAACGGAGGGTTGGTGCAAAGCGAAGTGTGATCTTGAAAACGATTCGATTTTATTCAGCCGAATTCGATAGTTTGTGAGCCAGATGAAAAAACAGTTTGCAGACATAGCTTTTCCCACCGCGGTCAGACAGGTTTTTACCTATGAAACCCGCGATGACTCGATCCGGCCCGGAATGAGGGTTTGGGTGCCGCTGCGAAAGGAGTTTGCCATCGGGATGGTGGTGCAGGTACACGATCGCAAACCGGATTTTGAGACGCGCCCGATTGAGCGGATACTGGATGAAGAACCGATCATGAACCGGACGATGCTGCAGCTTACCGAATGGATTCACCGTTTCTATTATTGCAGCTGGGGGGAGGCGATCCAGGCTGCCCTGCCGGTTGGCCTGAATTTTTCATCGGTGAAGAGGCTGCGGGTGAAGAAAGGGTTTAAGGGTGAGATCACGGAGCAGGAACGGAGCCTGCTGAATGAGATTGACCAGAAGGAAATTTCACTGGACGAGGCTGAAAAACGGTGGCGTGACGGAAAGGGGAAGGCGTTCTTTAAAAAGGCAATGAAACAGGGCTGGATTGCTGTATGGGAAGAGCCCCGGCAGAAGGTTGGTTTCAAAACGGCCAAGCACTGGAGGCTGGCTGATGAGATCGATCCGGAAAAGGTACTCAGTGAGCTGGACGACAAAAAGCGTCAAAATAAATGGGTTCAGGCGTTTGAAAAGCTGGCAGCCATGGAGCTCCCGGTGTCGAACCGTGAGCTGTCAGACGATGAACTGCTCACATCGTATACTCTGAACCGAATTGAGAAGGAGGGGTGGATCGAATCGGCAGAACTGCCGGTGAAGCGAGAAGAGCTCTATACCGGGGAGTATCGGCCGGACCAGATCAAGACGCTGATGGATGCCCAGCAGGATGCCTATGAGGCGATTCAGGATGCTCTTGATGCCAGGTCGTTTAAAAGCTTTCTTCTGTTTGGCGTGACCGGATCGGGCAAGACGGAGGTCTATATACATGCCCTCAGGCATGCACTGGGACAGGGACGGGGCGGACTGGTACTGGTTCCCGAAATAGCATTGACACCGCAAACGGTGAAGCGTTTTTATCAGATCTTTGGCGATCAGATTGCCGTGCTGCACAGCCGTCTGAACGAACGGGAAAAGTATGAGGCGTGGCAGAGTCTGAAGTCGGGAGAGAAGAGGATTGCGATCGGCCCGCGATCGGCCGTCTTTGCCCCTGTCGAAAACCTGGGGCTCATCGTTGTGGATGAAGAGCATGACAACTCATACAAGCAGTATGACCCGGCACCCCGGTATCATGCACGCGATGTTGCCGTGATGCGTGCACATATGGAGAATGCGGTGACGATTCTGGGATCGGCCACACCCGGTATGGTATCGGTTCAGGCGGTAAAGGAGGGCAAGCACACCCTGCTGCATCTCCCAATGCGTCCCACCGGAACCATGCCCGAGGTGAGCATTCTCAATATGAAAGAGTATAAATCGGCCATGCGAGGCCCTCTCACGGTAGAGCTGTTTGAGGAGACCCAAAAAGCCCTCGACCGTAAAGAGCAGGTGATCTTTCTCTATAACCGGCGCGGTTTTGCATCGTTCCTGCAGTGTGAGGATTGCGGACACATTCCGCAAAGTCCGGAGAGTTCGACAAGCCTTACCTTTCACAAGCGAAAGAATATTCTGCTTGACCACTATAGCGGGTACTCCCGCCGCGCAGATACAACGTGCGAACTGTGCGGGTCGCAAAACCTGAGCTCAAAAGGGAGCGGTACCCAGCAGGTTGAGGAGCAGGTGCAGGAGCTTTTTCCACAAGCACGGCTTCTTCGGATGGATATGGATACCACCTCCGGAAAAGACGGCCACCAGAAGATCTACGAGAAGTTTTTGGGGGGAGAGGCGGATATCCTGATCGGTACACAGATTGTGGCCAAGGGACTCAATTTTCCGAACGTAACGGTTGTTGGGGTGATCAATGCCGATACCGAGCTGGCGTTTCCATCGTTTCGGGCGGGCGAGCGGATGTATCAGCTATTGAGCCAGGTGGCCGGCCGCGCAGGCCGGGCCGAAAAACCGGGGGTGGTCTATGTGCAGACCTGGAAGCCCGACCATCCTGCCATCCGGTTTGCACGGACACACGATTTTAAAGCGTTTGCCCGTCATGAGCTGGCCCAGCGAGAGCAGCTGCTCTTCCCTCCCTATTCACGGATGGTTGTATTTCATTTCAAGAGTCCGTCGTGGAGCAAGGTTCAAACCGTTTCGGATAAATTCTGTGATGCTGTGAGGATGGTGGTCGGTGATGACCCGGTGATGGGACCGTCGCCATCGGTGATTGAGTGGATGAGCGGAAAGTACCAGTGGGAGGCCAACATCAAACTGAACCGCAGTGCCAATGCACACGCCATCGAAAAGCTGCTGAACGATATATTTGAAAAATACAATGCCATCAAGCCGAAAGGCTCCGGCGCAGTTAGAATCAATGTGGATGTGGATACGGTAGAGTAGAAAGGGGATTGGCCTGCCAAAAGGCGGTAAATGTTGTTCTGCCAAGCTCTTTTATTATATTGCACCGATGAGCAACCGCTTAGTTTAAATTTTTTTGAGTATGAATCCAATTAACATCAACTTGCTTTCGATCCTTTTTTTAGCACTTCTGTTCACTTCATGTGAGAGTGAGGAGGAGGGTGGAGAGAGACAGGATCCATCAGCACAAGAGGAGTCATTTGAGAGCCTGTATGATCATGGAATGGAGTATGAAACGTACATTGCTGATCTTCAAAATGAAAAATGGAGAAACCTTTATGAAAATTCCGAACCGATCAGGGAGGATCTGCTGGCAGGTATTCAAGTGGTGCCGGGCAGCTGGAAGCTGCTGGTTTTCAATGAAGGTGAGTCGGTTGATGCCGTGCATACAATTTCTCAAGTTGCCAGGCTTGCCAATCGGGTCGAAAGCCTGGAGCTGAGGGTTTCCGGAGATTCTGAGCAGACGGAAAACATTGCAGACCGATACCGTACTTATGACGGAAGGAGTGCATACCCCGTTATTCTTTTGCTGGATGGTAACTACAGGGAAGTTGGCTGCTGGGTGGAGCGACCTGCCGAACTTCAGCGAAGCCTTTCGGATCGTTTTGAGCAGCAGGAAGATGAGGAAGTTGGAGATTTCCTGGCCGATTGGTACCGGCAAAACAGGGGGGTTCGGACTATGGATGAGATCATTCGAATTGTCCGGGCTGCAAATGCAGGGGAGGGAATTTGTCCGGTTCCGAAAGAGGGGCTCCGGGGTAGCTGACTTCCGCGATCAAAGCGTTGACAGGCAAAATCCGACTCGTTAAGACGCTGCGAATTGAAGAGAAGCTCATCAGCCTGTTTCGGATAAAAACAGGCTGAAGGCTCCATGAAAACTCTGTCAATCGATTCGAGTAATGATCAGTGCGGCATCATGCAGGGCGTCCAAATGGTCTCCATGTCGGTTCAAGAGCTCCAGTTCCAATTTATCACCGCTTTGATTTGTGAATTCAAAAAGTACGATGGAAGAGTAGTAGATCGGTGAAAGTTCAAACTCGGCACTGCCGCTGGTCATGGATGAGTTGTAGATGTAGGGCCAGTCACCCATAGTGAAATTGGAAGCGATCTCTTCAAAGTCGTAGCTGGAAAACGAAATGTCTGAACCCATTTTGGCAGAGTCGTGGCCCTCTATTTGAATCGCAGTAATAAACCCATTCAGCAGTTCATTAAAACTTTTACCGGTGATTTGTGAAAGGCCGTCAATATCAATCACAGTCGTTCCGTCATTCAGATGACGGAAAAACTGGTTTTGGTTACCCCCTGCATAATTATCGGCTAAATATCGATGGAAAAGCCAGCTTGATCCATAATAGGTAGAGTTGTTGGGATTACCATCAGGATTGCCAAAAAGCCCATTTTCAGGAGAAGCGTTCAGGAAACTTCTGGCTCTGGCTTGTGTGACAGCCATACCTTCTGTTTCAGGTGTTGTAGAGCGCCCTGGATAGATATCATCAAAAGTTAACTCCTGGCTATCCGTAAATCCGGCTGCTTTTCGGCTCGACATCTCTTTGGCAATTTCTGCCGTTCCCTCTTCAATCCAGGATGGCTGAAAACCACGATCCCCAAACACGGCATACCCGTGGCTTGAAATGTGTTTGGCTTCATGCACAAGTGTTCCCAGGTAAAAATCGCTATCCGGCCTCAACAGGTAGGTGATTTCGGCTTCATTGCTCTTTTCACAGTAGTATTGTCCGGCGTTATAATTCTCTTCTAACGGGTATCTGTCGCATGAGGATACATACCCCGCAGCACCGCCAATCATGTTGTCGGGATGCAGTTGTAGCACGATAAACTTTCCATTCCCGTCGATATCATTTGCAGCCCGTTCACCTCCTGCAAAGTGATTTGTGGTTCCATCGGGGCCGAGTCCGCCAAACATCTCATCAATCAGCGGCTTCCCGTAGTTGTCATAGTAGTCCAGCAATTTTTCAATCTCCTGATCGGTTGCCTCTTCTGAAGTGCCGGCAACCGTATCATCCTGATAATAGATAATATTGGTTCCGTTTTTGCGGAGGGTGGCATTGATTACAATTCTGCCGCTTCCGTTCGGATTTGACGCATAGAATGTTCGGGTCTCTTCCGGCTCCGTTTGCTGATTCATCTTAAACCGGCTCACGGTGCCAAGCCTGGAGGGTTCTCCCGAAGGGGTATATCGCAGGCCGTCGACAGATTTTCGGCTCTCTTTCTCACGCAATTTGTGATGAACATTATCGGTGCGCTTCATTAACTCCCAAATTTCATCATGGATCATATCATCCCGATATTCGGTAGTTTGAGGACGTTGAACGGCCAGTGGTGGCTGTTTTGCAACTGTCTGGCTCTCCTCTGTCACCCTTAGCATTAAACCGTCGGGGACTTCTGTCAAGGTTGATCCGTCTGACTGATAATCTCGGGCAATGATGCCTACACGATAGGTTCCGTCGGATTGAGACGGTAATATTAATGTTCCGCCGGGGAGTTCCTCTACGTGTGTTTCACCGATACTCAGGTTGAGCTCAATGCTTTCATCCCGGTTAAACAGTGCAGTGATCGATGTGTTGGTCGTCAATTCTACCTCAATGGTGGATTCCGTACTGTTAATGTCGCCTTCCCACCTGGAAAAGTGCCATTCATTGTCAGCGGTTGCTGTCAGTTCAATGACAGAGTTGTAGGCATAATTTCCATCCGCATTTCTATCCCCTGAAAGCAAGATCTCATCAACGGAACCCTGTCCCTCAATTTCTGTGATCAATTCCAGGTATTGTGGCTCAAAGACTGCGGTGATCTCTTTTTCAGAGTCCACTACTATTTCAGCCGGGTTTTCGTCACCGCTGAGGTCGCCTTCCCAGTGTGAGAATGCCCAGCCTTCTGAGGGTGATGCGGTTAATTGCACGACGGTTTCATAAGGATAGGCGGTCGATTTTGATTGAATGACCTCTTCTGAAACAGATCCCTCTCCATCTACATGTATGGTCAGATCGTACTCTCTTCGTTCAAAAAAAGCTTCGACATGGTTATCGGTTCCGATGGTAATCTGTACAGGGTTGTCCTCTCCTTCAAGCTCACCGCCCCAATCGGAAAAGGTCCAGCCCTGATCTGATTCGGCCGTAAGTTCAACAACGGACCCATATTGATATGTGCCGTCTTCTGACTGATCTCCGCTAATCAGGGCTTCACTAATCGAGCCTTCTCCCGTAACCGTTGTTGTAAGTTCAAAGTAATCGTATTCAAATACGGCTGTGACTTCTTTTGCTTCGGTAATTTCGATGGTTGCCGGGTTTTCGTCACCGCTGAGATCGCCTTCCCAGTGTGAGAATGCCCAGCCGGTGGCAGGGTTTGCCGAGAGCTCTACGATGGTTTCATAGGGGTAATCTGTTGTTTTTGCCTGAACAACCTCTTCACTGACAGCACCTTCGCCTTCAATTTGGATGGTCAGAGCGTACTCTCTCCGTTCAAATACGGCAGTCACTTCTTTGTCGGAATCAATTTCCAGAATCACCGGATTTTCCTCTCCATCGGCATCACCGCTCCAATGTGAAAAGATCCATCCATCGTCCGAAACAGCAGTCAGTTCTACGACGGTTCCGTGTTCATAATCTGTTGTTTTTTGTTGCAGGATCTCTTCCTGTACCGATCCGCCCCCCTCAATGTTAATGGTCAGCGGATGTTCCCTGACCTGAAACAGTGCAGTTACAGATTTGTCACTGTTCATTGTGACATTCGCAGGATTGGAGGTGCCTGAATGGTCGCCGCCCCAGCGATCAAATACCCAGCCTTCATTGGCAGAAGCCGTGATTTGAAGAGATTCACCCTCCTCGGCTTCTGCGGATGAGGGTGAGACTGTACCTGCTTCGGATGGTTCAGCGGTGGTTGTCAGCTGATAGACCGGTGTACTTTCGGTTGAACAAGAAGTGAATAAAAGAAGTGATGGTAAAATAAAAAGCAGCAGATATCGCATGGAGTCCCCGATTTAGTTTTAGATACAACAGGAGGTATTTGACGATTTTGGTTCCCTTAGATTACCTCTCTGAATAATAAGCTGCATATAAACTAATAACTTTGATTGAATTACACTAAAACGAATAGCTTGAAAGTACAGCTGTTGTAAAATTGACAAATAGGGGTATTTATACTGTTTTAATCTCAGTAAAAGATGTGAGTCAGAAGTGATACTGCACATTTTTGGTATTCTTTCTATAAATACCCTCATGTAATTCGTGCGTCTGATTACCGTGACCAACTTGTTTGACTGAATAGAAGGCACTGCTGAATCGGGTAGCTATAATGAGTGCGATTTGAGCGAAAGTAAAAAATTGAAAAGTCAATGGAACAGCGGCTCATTTTTAATAGATTGGATCTAGTTCTTTTAACATGTTTGTTTCATTATTAATAAAACCATGATCCCATGATGATAAAACGGTTCCAATTGCTCAACCTGCCCGCTCTCTTTATGGCTCTGTGTGCGGCACTCTTTTTCCTGCCGGTCAATACTTTTTCACAATCTTATGCCGATGCTGAAACCATCGCAAAACTGGATGCGGTCTTTGCCGACTGGGATTCATCCGATACGCCCGGATGTGCAGTCGGGGTAACTCATGAGGGGCGCATGATCGCCGGAAGAGCGTACGGCATGGCCGACCTCGAAAACCCGGTTCTCAATACACCTGCGACCATTTTTGAAGCGGGTTCGGTCTCCAAACAGTTTGTGGCCGGAGCGATTATCCTGCTGGCCATGGAGGACAAAGTCAGCCTGGAAGATGATGTTCGAGAAGTGATTCCCGAACTCCCCGACTACGGCCATACCATTACCTGGCGCCACCTTCTGAACCACACCAGCGGCCTGCGCGACTGGGGAAGCGTTACCGGAATCTCGGGATGGGGACGATCCGGGCGTACTCACAATCACGATCATGTGATCGACATTCTGAGCCGGCAGACCCACCTTAATTTTCCTCCCGGCGAGCGCTACTCGTACAGCAACTCAGGGTATAACTTATTGGCTATCGGAATCGAGCGGATATCCGGTATGTCATTTGCCGATTTTTCTGACAAGTATATCTTCGATCCGCTGGGCATGACCTCCACTCAATGGAGAGATGACTATACCCGTATTGTAAAAGGTCGAAGTTCAGCCTATACCGGCAGGGCCGGAAGTGATCATTTCTCGATCAACCGGCCGATTGAGCATGTTCACGGGAATGGCGGACTCCTCACAACCGTGGGTGACCTGCTCACCTGGAGCCATGCCATCCAAAACGGATTCTTCGGGGATGAATTTAATGAAGAACTTTTGACGCGGGGTGAACTTCACAGCAGACGAACGATCTCTTATGCATCCGGTGTGAGGGTTGACCGGGACCATGGGCACTCGCAGATCACCCACACCGGGGCAACCAGCGGATACCGCGCCTATTTGAGCATCTATCCGGGCCAGGATCTGGCTGTTGCCATTTTGTGTAATGTAACCGGCGCCAGTCCCGGCGGATTGGGAAGCGCCGTTTCGGAGATTTTTCTGGATGAACGGCCTGAAGAAGCCTCTGATCGTGACGGCACTGTTCAGCTGAGTGAGAGCCAGCTTGAAGGTTTTACCGGCATCTGGAGTGATCCCCGAAATTATCGGCCGACGGTGATCGAGCTGGATGAAGGTGTCTTGCAGCTGTCAAACGGTACGGAGCTCACCCCTCTGTCTGAGTCTGAATTCAGGGTTGGAAGTTCTGAAACGGTTTACCGATTCGAGGAGAGCGGGGAGATCCGGGTGGTCCGCGAAGGGTATGCAGAAGAGCTGCTGCAGCCGGAAGAGCCGGCCTCATCAAATCCGGCAGACTACTCAGCCTTTACCGGACTGTTTGAAAGCCTGGATGCAGAAACGGAAATCCGGATTGAGCTGGAGGATGGCAAACTGATTGCGCACCGCCGGCCGGCAAGTACCTTTGAACTGGAGCCGGTTTATGAAAATACTTTTATGGCCAGGGGATTTGGGCTCATTCGGTTTGAGCCTGCACCATCAGGCAATACGTCGGAATTTATTTATAGCAGCGGACGGGTTTATGACCTGCGGTTTGTCAGGCAGGAGTGATTTCGGCAGTTGAACTTTGAAAAACAGGTTGCAGAAACAGAAAGGGATGGGCACAGCTGTGTGCCATCCTTTTTTTATATCTGTTAGGATAATGTGAGGTTAGCCGTTGCAAGGGGAGTTCCGGAAGCTGCTGTCCCAGCACGACTGTACGCCGTCATTATAGCCGGGTGCAGTGAGGAATCCTTCACGGGTCTCTGAATTCCATTGTATTTCAGACGTTTCATCTTCACTTGCATTGTAATAGGTTGCGCGATGAACCGGGTACTCCAGATCATATTCAATGTAATCTCCCAGGTTGCCATTTCGGTCAGAGAGGACCTCCAGCCGCAACTGCTTATTCTCTTCATCTTCAATTGCCCATGTGATTTCTGAAACAGGTTCGCCGGCACTCTCGCCGAACAGTGCAAAATAAGTCCAGCTTCCTGCTCGCCCATCCTCCGATGTTACTCCCTCAAAGAAAAGTTGTGAGTCTGTTGCGTGATCCGGGCTGGAGACAAATAGTTGCCACTGAACCTCCTGATCACTTTGCCGAACAGCGATGAGCTCAATGTCAAACTGCTGGCCTCCGGCTGTATGTGAGTAGGTCCACACCCACTCCCCATTGTCATTAAAATCGGGGTCCACATTCTGCGCAGCCTGTAGCAGGGCTCTCGGGATTGCAAGATTGGCATTGACGATGGTCTTCATGACGGCAACGCGAATGACAGCATTCGTAAAATTGCTGTAACTCTCCGAGTCCGACTCATACCCCGGAGCGGTTTTTTGGGCAGTGTCACCGTCCATCGCTGAAAAGTCCATCTCCATCGATTCTGCAGGTGGCAGCGGAGGTGGAGTTTCTTGTGAGGGATCTACGGTGTCCTGACACGCTGCAGCGAGCAGCGAAAAAAGGAATATAAACGAAAATAGTACAATCAGATTCTTGCGTAACATGGGATCCATTTTCTTGCAAATTAGTTCGCAGTTCCAGTAGCATTAACTGCATTAATACACAGTTTGTTCCGGATTCTGGCCCGCAGACGGACTGAAAACGTCCGGTATTTTTTAGCAGGGTGTAAAATCGACTTGCTTTAACCCGTATTTATTCAATAATTACATCCTGTAACCACTAAATGTAATCTATGGGCGACGAGCGAGTACAACTACCCGAATCGAAAGAGCAGTCCCAGCAATTTTTGAAATATCTGCTGAGGGATGTGCGCGCAATGGAGAAAATGCTGAACGACGGCCTTTTCGAAATTGACAAGATCCGAATTGGCGCCGAACAGGAGATCTGTTTAATAGACCGCCATACCAAACCTTCGCCCATTGCCATGGAGATGATGGAGCGCCTGGAGGGCAACGGTTTCACGACAGAGCTGGCCAAATTCAACCTGGAGGCGAACCTGACTCCGCGACTGTTTGAGGGTAGGTGTCTGAGTGACCTGGAAGATGAGATCCATGATAAACTTGAAAGGGTTCGCAGCACAATTCGGGAACTGGATGGAGATATCGCCCTGGCCGGCGTGCTGCCCACCATCAGGAAGTCAGATCTTGATATCAGTAACCTGACTCCCCTGCCACGGTACAGGGCGCTGTGTGATGCGATTAATAAATTGAGAGGCGAAGAGTATGACCTTCGGATCCAGGGAGCCGATGAACTGCTGATGCGATTTGATACCCCGCTGCTGGAGGCCTGCAATACCGGTTTCCAGGTGCACCTGCAGGTTCGTCCCGATGAGTTTGTGCAGAAATATAACCTGGCCCAGGCCATTACCGGTCCGGTGCTGGCAGCAGCCGTGAACTCACCCCTTCTCTTTGGGAAGCGCCTGTGGAGTGAAACCCGGATTGCGCTGTTCCATCAATCGGTCGACACCCGGCAGGTGGGCGATCATCTCAGGGATTCCAGCCCAAGAGTGACATTTGGCAACGACTGGCTGAAAGAGAGTATCCTGGAAATATACAGGGAGGATATTGCCCGGTACCGGGTTATTCTGAGTTCAGAAGTGGATGAAGATGTTGATAAACTCCTGGATGAAGGGAAGGTGCCGGAACTCAGGGCTCTTCAGATTCACAACGGAACGGTCTATCGCTGGAACCGGCCCTGCTATGGCATCAGTGATGGAAAGCCGCACCTGCGAATTGAGAACAGGGTCTTTCCGTCCGGCCCGACCGTGACCGATGAAATTGCCAACGCGGCATTTTGGCTTGGCCTGCTGAACGGTATGGGCAGTGAGTATCCTGCAATTCATGAGCAGCTCGATTTTGACGACGCCAAAATGAACTTTTTTGCCGCTTCCAAACTGGGACTGGATACCAAATTCCGCTGGACGGACGATAAACGCTATGCGGCTGTCGACCTGATTACGCAGGAGCTGATTCCGCTGGCAAAAGAGGGCTTGCAAAAAGCGGGAGTGGATCGCGGTGACATTACAAGTTACCTCGATATTATTTCGGAGAGGGCTGAATCGGCCCAGACCGGCAGCCACTGGATGCTGAAATCGTATGGTGAACTGTCAAAGAAAGTAAGCCGTGAGCAGGCCCTGACGGCCATGACCAATGCAATGATAAAAAATCAGAAGAAAGGCGAACCGGTTCATAAATGGGGGATGGCCCGCCTGGACGATATGGAGACCTGGCAGCCGCACGCCCTGCTGGTTGAAGAGTTTATGACCACCGATCTTTTTACCGTTCAGAAAGATGACATTCTGGAACTGGTTGCCAACCTGATCGACTGGCGCAGAATTCGATATGTGCCGGTAGAAGATGACAGTAAGCACCTGGTTGGGCTCATTACCATGCGGATGGTCTTTCGGGAGTACAACAATGTTGTGCACGGCAAATCGGATGAAAGCACCTCGGTTGAGGATATCATGATCACCAACCCGATTACCATTCATCCGGAGGCTTCCATTCTGGAGGCGATTGAAATTATGGACGATCAGCAGATCGGGTGCCTGCCCGTGGTAAAAAATAACCGGCTGGTAGGTGTGATCACCGAACAGAATTTTGTAGCCATCAGCAAACGCCTGCTGCGCGTACTCGACAAGAATAAAAACCGATGAGCTTGAAGAAACCCGGTGCGATCCCCGACCTTTCTGCATACCCGATCCTGGCACACGATAAAGCAGACAGTGATGCACCACTGGTGCTGATCTTCGGGGGGATGCACGGCAATGAGGGGTATGGAGTAACCGCCGTGCGCAAGGTTCATGAGATTATTGCCCAATCGGGCGGTATTGAACGGGGGGAGTATATCGGGCTGGCAGCCAACAGTGAGGCTCTACGTCAGGGTGTGCGTTATGTTGATGAGGATATGAACAGGATCTGGTTTCCGAGTATCCTTGACAAGATCCGGCGGACCCCAATAGACCGTATCTTTTCAAATGAACGAAAGCAGATCAAAGAGCTTCTGGAGCTGACTGACCCGCTGACCCTGGAGACAGAGAGGGAGGTGATTGTTGTGGACCTGCACTCCTTTTCTGCCCCCGGCGGACTCTTTTTGATCACACCGCGAAATTCGTTTGATGAGAGGCTGAGCGGATTGAATACACCCGTTATCTTTGGGGTGGATGATGCCCTGCAAGGGGCTGCACTGCGGTACTTTCACAGCCTGGGGCATACGGCACTCGCGTTTGAAGGGGGGAGCCATCACGAAGCACGCACCCTTACAAATATGGTCTCATTCCTTCTGCTGCTACTGGAGAGGTTTGGCCTGATCAGCGGAAACAACGTTCAGGGTTATCATGAGTATAAAAAAAGGTTCGAGTTGCAGGCAGCCAACCTTCCGGAACGGGTTGAACTGGCATACCAGCATATGATCGAGCCGGATGATCGTTTTGTGATGCGTCCGGGTTATGAAAACTTTCAGCCGGTTGTGAAAGGGGAGTGGCTGGCCGACGACCAGAATGGCAGAATTCATTCGCCCTGTGACGGGTATATGCTGATGCCTCTCTATCAGGATCAGGGCGATGACGGGTTTTTTATTGTACGGGATGCGCAGCAGGCAGAAGGATTTTAACGGATTCTTCAGATCTGCATTGCTTTTCATTTTTCACTTCAGTCGAATCGTGCTATCTTCATAATCGTATTTCCATAAACAGATACGCATCAGAATGCTTGATTTTCGATTTGTAGACGGTACACGGCTCAGCTCCGTGGTAGAAGCCCTGATATTTGCCAGTCCGGAGCCGATTTCCTGGGATAAAATCTCCTCTATCATTCATGAGAGTGAAGAGGAGGTCGAACCGGATGAAGCGGTGATCGGGAGAATCGTGGATCAGCTCAACAACCGTTATGAAGAGAATGACCTCAGTTTTCGCATTGAAAAGACCGGCGGCGGATATACCTTTGTCACCCAGCCGCGTTTTCATCCCTGGCTCAGTATCTTTCAGCACGAAAATGCTTACCGTAAACTCTCTCAGTCCGCAATCGAGACCCTGGCCATAGTTGCCTATCGTCAGCCGATCACCAAGCCTGAAGTGGATCAGATCAGGGGTGTGGATTCCGGTTATATCCTTCGTCAGCTACTCGAAAAGATGCTCATCAAGGTATCGGGGCGGGCTGACTCTCCGGGCAAGCCGCTGCTTTATAAAACCACTGACTATTTCCTGAAGCACTTTGGGATCAATTCGGTTAATGAGCTTCCCAAACCCCGCGAAATCGATGAAATCCTGAAGGATGACGACATGGCCGAACACCGCCGCCTGCTGATGGAACGCCAGATGGAGCTCGATGAGGATGAAGAGGCCGATGAAATCCTGGAGGAGTTTATGCAGAAGTTTGGCGAGCAGAGCGGGAATGGCAGTAACGGAAGCGGCAAACCGTATGGCCGCGAGGAGGAAGCATCTGATGAGGAGCCTCCCGGCCCGGACGATCCGGAAGAGTCCGGCCCCGGTGAAGAGGATGAGGATGAGAGGGGTTGAATGGTTTGTGAAAAGTGTGTATCTTAATACACACTAATTCTCAAGGTACATCAAATATACACTCTTGCCTGAAAAAAGTATTACAGCATCCCTGCTTGGAGACCGTTTTGGAATCAGCGTTTCGGTGATTTGTGCCGTACACTGTCTGTTCGTGCCGGTCATGGCAGCACTGCTTCCCCTGACGTCGCTTTCTCCCTTGCTGCACGACTGGATCCACCCGGTCTTTATCCTGCTTATAGCCCCCACCGTATATTATGCTGTTCGGCGCAGCCACTACGACCGCAGGATTATCCTGGTATTGACAACAGGACTTCTGCTGATCACATTTGGATGGCTGATCGGGCACTACTGGCTGGGTTTTTGGGTTGAAACAACGACCACACTGGCAGGGAGCATCCTGTTGATTACAGGGCACTGGAAAAACTATAAGCACCATCGTACGTGCAAAGTGGCGTCACACAAACACCACCCTGTTGCAGAGAGTCAAAAAGAAACCAATTGATTCATCATGAAACGACTGAACTTCACACTCGATAACGCAACCGTAGAGTTGCTGAATAAACTGGCTGAAAAGTTTTATGAAGGCAACAAATCTCAAACCGTGAGGGCTGCCCTGGAGAGCCTGGCCTCTCATCAGAACCACGATGGGTGGGTAATCAGTGGCTATACGCCCCTGAAGGTTGACCACGATGTGAATTGCCATAGCTGCGGTACGTCACACCCGGAAGGGAAAATTCTCTACAAACCGGTATTTGAGAGGGGAAGCAGTCCGTCGGCCATACAGCATATCCCGAGTGAAGATTGGGTGGAGTGTTCGGTCTGTGTGGAGAACCAGGGCTGATAACCCGGTAAACCGGGATTGCAAGCCTCATTGTATTCAGACAAATCCGATTGTCTTTGTTTACCGCCTTTGATTACATTCAACCTGTAAACATCCCAACATAATAACCGGAGATAGTGTGAAACGGTTTCTGATCCTGATATTTATTCCATTTTTAACTGCAAGTCAGCCCGATCCGCTGGGTGATGTGGAGAGTGTGCGCGAAACGATATTAAATCTTTTTGAAGCGATGGAACAGGCCGACGGGGAGCTGCTCAGGTCGGTAGTGACAGAAGATGCCACACTGAATACAGTGCAGGGATCGGCCGGCGGAGCAGAACTTTCATCCACCGATATGAACCGTTTTATTGAGATGGTCGAGGGTGCGGATCCGGGATTGTTGCGTGAAGAGATTCTCTATATCTCGGTGAATATTGACGGGGATCTTGCAACCGCCTGGATGGATTACCATTTTTACCGGGGGGAGGAGTTCAGCCACTGTGGAGTGAACTCCATGAACCTGATCCGGAAAAACGAAGGGTGGAAGATTTTCTCGATTGTGGATACCCGCCGTACCGAAGATTGCTGATCATTTATCGAGCCTGGTGCGGCCGTAGAGCTCTTTCAGGTCGTCAATTGAAAGGCCCAGCAGCTCCATGTCCCGGAACAGTTTCGGGAGTTTTGTTTTGATAAACTCCTCTCTTTTCATCTCCTGAACCCTTTGGCGGGCGTTGTCTGCTACAAAATAGCCCACCCCCCGCTCATTGAATAGAATACCCTCATCCTGCAGGAAGTGAAAGGCACGGATAGCGGTATTTGGATTGACCTCCATCTGCACGGCGATATCGCGGACGGAGGGAATGCGGTCGCCCGGCTCCCATTTTCTTCGAAGAATTTGTTCACAGAAGAAGTCTGCAATTTGCAGATAGATCGGCCTGTTGTCTGAAAAGTTCATCACGCCACCTGCCTGTTTTTAAGACGGATATAGGATGCAAAAAGAGCCCCTGAAATGATCGCAAGACTTATCAGATAGCCGATGGTCTGCGAAACCTCACTGAGGTTCAGATGAAAAGAGCCCCGGCCCTGGCCAATGAGAAACAGCACCACGGTCAGGATGATAAATAGAGTGACCGCGAATGTGATCAGGCTCAGAAGGGTTTTGAGAAAGTTGTTTTTCCTGAAGTAGACGGCTCCCAGCAGGAAGAGGCTGTGGTAGGTCAGGTAGGTAATTAAATTGTTCAATAACTCCTCACCAGCAGGACTGAAGCTGGAATATGACATATCAACAGTAAACAGTACATTTGCGGAGATATACAGAATAACGGTTAATACCATGTAAGCGGCAAAGGATACCACTGTAAAAAGCAGTGCAGAGATCAGCCAGGCTGCCGTCAGCTTTTCAAGTGCTGTAGCCGGCATGGTTAAGTTTAAAAATGCGGTTGAAGGGTTGTGAAGTTCATCAAACATGAAACTGGTCAGAAACAGTCCGCCAACCATATAAAAGAAGATTCCGGCCGCATAGATACCCGTCATCTGGTGTCCGTGCCAGGGGGTTTCGGATGTTAAGGCCGGATAGTACCACAGAAATGCCAACAGGCCGAAAACAGCACCAAAGCCAATTCCCCAGGTTTTTTTGTTGATCACCAGGTGCCTCTTGCAGAGCAATCGTACACGGTCTGTTGAGAAAGAGTTTACAGGGCTAATCGTATTCATGACAAAAATCCGTTTTTCATTGCATCGGTTACGTTTTTGTTGGCCTCGATCACAGCGTTAAAGAGAAGCTCCAGGTTTATTTGTGTGATATCCTCCCCTTGCTCTCTTTTCAGAATGGCCTGTTCACCTCCCAGAACAGGTTCACTGTAGATGGTTGTGCCTGATGCCGACTCATCAACGACTTTAAACGTGAGTTTTTCAGAAATCTCTTCAATGGTGTGATCAAAAATGATGATGCCCCGGTGCAATACAGTCACACGATCAATCAGTGTGTCCAGGTCGCGCACCTGATGGGTCGAGATGACCGTACACCTCTCTGTATGATCGCACGAAGCCATGATTTTACGGAACTGGCTTTTTGAGGGGATATCGAGTCCGTTGGTAGGTTCGTCCATCAGCAGCAGATCGGTATTGGCCGCTAGTGCGAAGGAGATCAGGAATTTTTTTCGCTGGCCGTACGACTGCTCAGAAAGCTTTTTATGCGTGTCCAGATGAAATTGATTCATCAGCTTTTCAGCCATTTCAGAGTCGAAGTTGGGATAGAATGGGGCGTGCAGGTTTAGAAAATCAACCGGCTTGAGCGGGGGCAGGTCAAACTGTTCGGGTACGACAAAGATGTTGCTCAGTGTTTCCGGAAGCCTTTCCCGGGCCGGCTGTTGATCAATCAGGCACTCACCCTCTTCCGGGAAGAGCATACCGCTGATCTGGTTGAGCAGCGTCGTCTTGCCGGCGCCGTTCAGCCCAAATAACCCATATGTTCTGCCGGGCTGAAGATCCATGTTTAAGCCGGACAGAACCGGCATCCCTTTTTTAAAAGCAAAGGTCAGATTATTAATTGAGACCATTTTTCTCCTCAGGATTTATTGTTGGTTTAGTGTAATAGTACAATAATACACTAATATTGTCAAGCTCGTGTGGGAAAGGGGGTGGGAATGCGGGTCGATCTGGCTGGAAGGATATTCAAGTGTCAACACAGGAGTTAGCAATTTATAGAATGCTTTGGGTGATTTCGGGTCTGTTATTTGGGCGGAGCGGGCTGGCGAGCCAATATGATTAAGGGAGATCAGTGTGTATGGTTAATAAAATTTATTTCACCTGTTGCTTGAAATTGTTGGTTTATTATTTGAAAATATTTTGCATGTTAAAAAGAAACAGGTTCCCGTCTATCAGATTGACTGACGGCAGGCAGGGCTCATGTTTTACGTTTTCATAATATTCTGAGGAATTTCTCTCACTATGTTTGATAGGTGAGAATGATTTGGCATTTGTCACAACAGAGGAAACGGTTTAATGCTCAATGTGTTCGTTCATGCAATTTGATGCGAAGTTCATACAAAAACTGAAAAAAGGAGATAAGAAGTGCTTCGAAAGGCTCTTTTTGAGCAATTACGAGTCCTTGTGTGAGTACTCTATCTCGATTACGGGATCGAAAGAAGATTCTGAGGGGGCGGTGCAGGATGTGTTTGCCAGCCTCTGGCAAAACCGCCTATCCATTGAAACTGATACCAATATCCGGGCATACCTTTTTAAATCTGCAAAAAACCGGTCGCTCGACATTATTCAACACCGGGATATCCGGCAAAAATATCAGAAGGTCCTGACAGCCATGTATCAAAACACTGCCGAGAATAGTCCAGAAACCACTTCCAGGCTTATACAAAAAGTCCGGCAGGAGGTTGAAAACCTGCCTGAAAAGAGCAAGATCGTCTATCTGCTGCATCGGCGTGACGGGCTTAGCTATGCCGAAATTGCAGAAGTACTGGATATTTCCGTTAAAGCCGTTGAAGCCCGCATGACAAAAGCCCTGAAAATTCTGAGGTCACGCCTTGAGAATGAGACAGACCTGCAGCTGATCCCGTTTCTCGCCCTTCTGGCAATTTAAACAGTTCACTTTTTGGATGTAATTTTATTCAATTTTTCTTTTCTCATCTCAAGTGGTTGATCTGTAACAAGATGTGCATCCATTTAGTAACATAATCTGCTGTACCTAAAAATTATTTATAAAAAAAGTTAGGGTAGCGGAGTCATGGTTCGTCATTAAGGTGTAAGCAAACCTAAAATGAATTGGCGAAACGTGAAAATCACAGAAATACATCGATACTTATCGGGCGAAGCATCTCAGGGGGAAAAAGAGGCGCTCGAACAGTGGCTTAAAGAGTCGGGCGAGAATCGCAGGGTTTTTGACAGCATTCGGGAGATATACAGTGTAGAGATTCAGTACAGGCACAACTATGACACGGAAAAGGCACTCAATCAGTTCCGCAGTGTCATGAATGCATCATCCAACGGCTCGAACAACAAGAAGGAGCTCAAAGTCTACTCCAGGCCGAAGCGGAAGTCGGGAATCTGGCTGAAAGCAGCGGCTGTTTTGCTGTTGCTGTTCGGCGCCTCGATCTACCTGTTGAGTTCATTCGATTTTGATTCTAAAGAAGCGGCTACTGAAGTCGTAGCCGGAACCACCATACAAACCGAGGCGGGTGAACAGAAGTCATTTCGGTTAAGTGATGGCAGCCGCGTCCGGCTCAATGCGTCGAGTGAAGTCTATATCCCATCAGGTTATGGGATGGAGTCGCGAGACCTGACACTCAGCGGTGAGGCCTTTTTTGAGGTGGCTCCCGGTCATGAACATGAGTTCTCGGTGAATACCAACAGCGCCAGGATATCGGTGTTAGGTACCACATTTACCGTTCGTGCCTGGAGGGAGAGGGATGAATCGGTGATTGCGGTTCAGACCGGACGTGTAGCCGTACGGTCGAATGACCCGGGTATTCCGGAATCCACTACACTGGTTGCCGGCCAGTATACCCAGGTTGTCAGGGGTGAAGCTCCCGGTGCCGCATCAGAGTTTAATATAGAGCAGTTTACGGCGTGGACACAGCAGATGTTTGTGTTTGAACAAACCCCGCTTAGGGATGTGCTGAGACAGCTTGAACTGCATTTTAATGTGAATATTTCAGTTATGGACTCCTCCTCAATAGATGAGCCCGTAACCGCACGATACAGGAATGAATCACTCGATGAAATCCTGAGATATACCTCCATCACACATGGGGTCGAATTCAAAGTAGAGTCTTTAAACAACAACAAATAATCGTAAGTCGGGTAACTTATTATGGAATCCACAAGTACAATAAAGAGGGCGTATAAAGCTCTCGGTTCAGTTACTGTTTACCTGCTCGCTTCACTGATCATCTTCAGTTTCAGTGATACACGGGCACAGGGAGCCGTCTATTCAGATGACTTTCTAAGCAGTAACCTGGCACAAGTAAGCTCAATGTCAAATCTGACGATGGCACTTCATATCGAGTTTAAGGAAACTCCGGTGCTGGAAGTGATGCAGACTCTGGCAGAAAAAGCCAGCCTGGAATTAAACTATAACAGCAGCACACTGAATGAATTTGTATTGATAACAAAATCGTTCAGCGGAACTTCTCTGTTCGAAGCACTACATGTTGTAGCTGAAGAAGCGGGAATACACTTCTATATTACCGAATCGGGCCAGATGATTCTGACTCCGGAGGAACTGCCTTCCAATACAGGGACGCTAAAAGGACGTGTCGTTGATTCTGCGAGCAATGAGCCGCTTGTGGGTTCTACCCTATACATTACTGAACTTGAAATGGGCGATGTGGCAGATGCCAACGGTTATTTCGAGATCGATAATATCCCCGAGGGTACCTATACACTCAGAATTACATCTGTCGGGTATCAAACTCAAACCAGAAGCATTGAAATTCTGGCCGAACAGGAGTATGAAGTGCTGCTGGCTCTTGAACAGGACCGAATGCTCCTGGATGAGATTGTCGTGACCGGCTATTCCATTCGACAGCGCAGCCTGCCAACCGGTTCGCTGACACGGGTGGAGGGAAGTGAGTTTCAGGAAACCCTGATTCAATCGCCCGATCAGGC
>JBJHCX010000028.1:0-21122 GCA_050486245.1 Rhodohalobacter sp. | reverse complement strand
CAGGGTTTTTGATTCCCTTGTTCTGAATGGTCTCTACCAGCTTTTCTCGCCGGCGGGTAAATTGTTTGATAGATTTTTTTCCCGAGTTCAAATGCAATCCCTGGTTCTGATAATATTTATATGATTTGACCGATCCGTTAAACTTATCAAAAAGGAGTATCAGAATCGACTTCCGGTTTAAATTATCGGAATGCATGACGGCAGGCAGATCATTGCAACTTTTAAATTGTATTTAATCGCAATGCTTGTATTTTCAGTGCAAACAAAAATTATTAAGCTATTGTTGTGATGAAAAAGTTTGGGATGCTCGCCTTTTTTATGCTCCTCTCCCTGCTCCTTTTTGGCTGGCTCGATCTGCACGCCTGGGCCGAAACGGAAGCGGGCGGTAGCGGAGCCTATGGAACCTGGATCAGTTTAATACCGCCGCTTGTAGCGATTGGGCTGGCGCTGATCACCCGGGAGGTTGTTCTTTCACTCTTTGCCGGCATCTGGATAGGAGCCCTCTTTCTGGTCGGCATGAACCCGTTTGCAGGCACGGCCATGTCGCTCGACCTTCTGGTCGATTCACTGGTCGATGCCGATCATATCGCCATCGTCGTATTCAGCCTCCTGCTGGGCGGGATGGTTGGCGTGATGTCGAGGGGCGGCGGAACCCAGGGCGTTGTCGATGTACTCGGCAAATTTGCGACTACCCGTAAAAAAGGACAGATCTTCTCATGGGCTTCAGCCCTTTTCATCTTTTTTGATGACTATGCCAATACGCTGATTCGGGGTAATGCATTGCGGCCGATGACAGACCGGCTCAAAATTTCTCGTGAAAAGCTGGCCTATATTGTCGATTCTACAGCAGCTCCACTGGCGGTGAGTGCTGTTATCACCACCTGGATCGGTTTTGAAATCACACAGATCCAAAATTCACTTACGACTCTTGCTGAACAAACTGCAGATCCCGAACTGGCCGCTCAACTTACGGCAGGGGCTGAAAACGCCTTTACCATATTTCTGCACTCGATCCCTTACCTCTTTTATCCAATTCTGGCTCTCGGCTTTGTATTGATGACCATCATCATGAAACGCGAATTTGGCCCGATGCTCACTGCAGAACGAAGAGCCTTTTCTGGCGGCGGGGTGATCCGTCCGGGATCGATGCCCGCCACCGATACCAGCCTGGCAAGCCTTCAGCCAAACGAAAAGAAACCCAAGCGCTGGTACAACGCCGCACTCCCGGTCTTCTCCGTGATTCTGGTTGCGCTCTATGGACTCTACAGCACCGGCAGTGCCGGTCTTGAACCGGGCCAGGGCGGAATCACCGATATTATCGGAAACGCCGACCCGTTTGCAGCCCTTCTCTGGGCATCCTTTACCGGTTGTGCCGTAGCCATTGCACTGGTTGTATTTCAGAAAATACTGTCGATCAACCAGGCGCTCGAGTCCTGGGTTGGCGGCATACAGTCGATGCTGATGGCCGTTGTCATCTTGATACTGGCATGGGGACTCGGAGGGGTCACATATGAAATAGGCACAGGCACCTACCTGGCCGGCCTGCTTGAGGATAACCTGCCTCTTGCACTGCTGCCCGGCCTTGTCTTCTTTATTGCGGCAGTCACCGCATTCTCAACCGGAACCTCATGGGGCACCATGGCCATCCTTTTCCCGGTTGTGGTACCGCTTGCCGTAGCCATGGGAGCCGGCATTGGCTTTGCCGGTGGTGAGCACTATGGCATTCTGCTGGGATCGGTCAGTTCAGTGATGGCCGGTGCTGTCTTTGGCGACCACTGTTCTCCCATTTCAGATACCACCGTATTGAGTTCCATGTCGTCTGCCTGTGACCTGATCGACCACGTACGCACACAGCTTCCATACGCACTGGTTGTTGCAGTCGTGGCACTGATTGTCGGCGAAATTCCCGCAGCATTCGACTGGATCCACCCGGTATGGGGACTTCTGGTCGGGTTCATCATTCTCTATGTGATCCTGAAGTATTATGGTGAAGATCCGGAAACGCAGACTGAAACAGCCAAATAGGATTCAACGCATCCGGCAATGACATTCAGGCTGCCTCATATCGGGGCAGCTTTTTATACGGGGTGATTCTGCTAAAATCTGCTTGATTTCTATATCAGTCAACTCTTAACATTCGTTATTGGGAGGCAGCAAAAGCCGGAGTAGCTCAGGGGTAGAGCAGCGCTCTCGTAAAGCGCAGGCCGTCGGTTCAAATCCGATCTCCGGCTCCACCCAATGAATCGCCTTTCAGCTTCGGATGTTATCAACAGGTATCGGATATATCCGCCTCAGCGATCCGTTTCTCGCCTTGCTTCGTAATTTATTTCTGTTTTGCTTCGCGGCAAATGGCAAACCATGGCATATCAAAGTGCCGTATTACCCCTCGTAAAACCAAAGAATATGCCCGCATCGGTCGCATATTTTATTGACGGCGCCTTTATTGAGCCAGTCAAAACTGAAAAAGCTGGCACCTCGTGTATTTAAAAGGGTTCGGCGGGTCCAAAACCGGTCATGATGACACACCGGGCAGGACACCTGTTTTCCTTGTACATGTAATTCACTGGCTTCTTTTTTTCTCATGTTTTGCACTGTTTTAATGAACTGTAATTGATCCCAACTCTTTATGCATGCTATTTTTCCCCGTCCCTTGTGATCAGTGTGACTTTTTGAAATCCTTCATCTCTGTGGCTAGTGATCTGCAATCCACGATTGCACATTCTGTTCAAGCAAACTGAGCGGCACGCTTCCGCTGAGCAGGATCACATCATGAAACTCCCTCAGGTCAAACTGGTCGCCGAGTTCATCTTCAGCCAACTGCCTGAGTTCCCGTATTTTGATCTCCCCCATTTTGTAGGCGAGTGCCTGTCCCGGCCAGAATATGTAACGGTTCACCTCACTTCGGATATTATGCAGCGAGAGTGCTGAATTTTGTGCCATAAAGTCGATCGCCTCGTCACGGCTCCATCCCATGGCGTGCATGCCGGTATCGACCACCAGCCGAAGGGCACGCCACATTTCATAACTCAATCGGCCGAAATTTTGGTAGGGATCGTCGTACATGCCCACTTCCAGCCCGAGCCGCTCAGAATAGAGGGCCCAGCCTTCAACATAAGCTGTAAACCCTGCAGCCGATCGAAACCTGGGCAGGCCTTCCATCTCCTGCTGAAGGGCAATCTGCAGGTGATGTCCGGGTACCGCTTCATGCAGTGACAAAGCTGTCACCTCATAGAGCGGCCGGCTGGGCAGGTCATAGGTGTTGACCGCATAGAAACCGGCCCGGGTACCATCGGCTGCCCCCCGGCTGTAGTAAGCCGTCGTTGTTCTGGGAGCCAAGTAGTCGGGCACTTCCATAATGCCGTAGGGAAGCCGGGGAAGTGTTTTAAAAAGCTCCGGAAGCTTGCCATCCATCACTTTCAACACATAGGCCGTCTCCTTCATCAGCTCCTCCGGCGTTTCGGCATAAAATTGCGGATCGGTTCGGAGAAACTCAATAAACCCATCAAAATCCTCACCAAAACCCTCTTCCCGCACAATCTCCATCATCTCCGATCGAATGCGGCTTACCTCTTCCAGGCCTGTCTCATGTACCTCTTCAGGAGTCATCTCCATGGTGGTATACGATTCTACCAGGTAACGGTAATACTCCTCACCGCCGGGAACCTGAGTGATGCCGATCTCCTCAGCCGCCGCGGGAATGTACTCCTCTTCAAGAAATGCATGCAGGCGTTCAAATTCGGGTATCACCACCTCCTTCAATATCGAAACCGCCCGTTCACGTAACTCCCGGTTCTTCTGATCATCGATCGACCGGGGCAGGTTTTCGAACGGCTCATATAGCCGGCTCTCTGTCGCATCATCCACAATATGAGCCGAAATAGACGGCAGGTAGTCATCAAACGACTGTGCCGGACGCACAAACCCAAGCTCTGCCCCTCTCCTCATTCGTTCGATATAGCCGGAATTGTAATCGGCAAACGCTTCAAGACGGCTCAGGTAGTTCTCGAAATCCAATTCATTGTTCAGCGGAACCCGGTTGGCCAAATCGGCAAAGGTTGCGTGATAATCCCACCAGCCATTCAGCGGAAGCAGATGGTCATTCAGCTCGTACGATCGTATAGCATTTTCGATCTGGATCCTGAAAATATCGTAATTGATCCGGCTTGCCTCATCCAGGCTCTCCGGTGAAATTCGAACCAATCGATCCAAAAACTCTCTGTTTCGCTTGTAATCCTGTTCAAGCCCTTCCAGTGAACTGTCAGACAGGCGGTCATTAAACCTGTGATCCCCCTGATTTGTAGCAAAGAGTGGGCTGGTTTCAAGGGTGTACTCCCAGTAGTCGTCAAAAAGATTTTGAAGCCGATTCTCCTCAGAAATACAGGAGGTCAAAAAGAGTGTGAAAATAAGAAGCAGCAATCGATACATAAGCAGATAGTTAAAATTTAAAATCCGAACCATGTTAACACTGAAAGGCCTCTATTGCAAGTGCCCCCTCAACCCGCCTGCCGGCTAATGAATAACTGTTCAGGATCTCTTATCACCACATTTTGGCAAACCGCTAAAGGTATACACTTCAGCCACATATCGATACATCCCGTTCATTTTTTGATTCACGTTATTTTTTCAGGAATTTAATCGAGACGATATCCCTTAGGTATATGTAAATATAAATTGGAAATACAGATTAGATATGGATCAGATTTCAAAAGTTATTTGCATGGGAATCACATCAGTCATTGCCCTTCTCTTTTCGGGAATTCTGTTTGTTGCCGACGCCCAGGACAGTGATGATGATTTCATTCATGTAGGCGGTGCACTCCGCTTCAACTTCTACCATACAGATTTTGGCGGCGGAACCAATCCGAATGACACACAATTTACTTTCGACACCTGGAGAATCAATATGACCGCTCAGCGATCGGGGGTCGGGTTAAATTTTGAATACCGTTTCTATCCCACGTTTAATACGCATTTTATCAAGCAGGGATGGTTCGAGTATAACTTCTCACCCGATACGCAAATTCAGCTTGGCGTCACCCAGGTGCCATTTGGCAATTTGCAATACAACTCGCATAACTGGTGGTTTCAGGGGCCCTATTATGTCGGCCTCGAAGATGATCACGACATGGGGCTCAAGCTGATCCATAACAGCGGGAACTGGAGCATCATGGCCGCCTATTTCCTGCAGCCGGAACCGGCGGGTCCTGCATACGGTGAAGCCTCCTTCGGCATAGGCGGACCGGGCCGGTACTCTTATGACATCATCCCGATTACCGGGAACAACGCCTGGGATTATGTATTGGGCGCCAATGAAACCCCTCAATCGAACCAGGAGAAGAATCAGTTTAACCTGCGCACCACCTATAACCTGGCACACGACACCGGAAACAGTGAGATCGGCGGCTCGGTTCAATATGGAGGGATCTACAATATGGCTCTCGATGAAACCGGCAGCCGAACCGCACTGGCAGCCCACCTGGATGGGAATTACGGCAATTTTAATGTCAAGGCACAGTATACCTATCTGAGCCACGATGTTGTCAACGATGCCGGCGAGTCGGTCGATTTTGTCTATATGGCAGCCTACGGCGACCCCTATGCGGTTGCAACCGAGATGAATATGTACTCACTCGGCATCGCCTACTCAATGGATGTCAATTTCGGGCCGGTATCCAACCTCAATTTCTACAACAACTACACTTGGTTCGAAAAGCGTAATGAAGGATTTAATGACAGCCACCAGAATGTCCTGGGGGTCCTCGCCTCATTGGGGGATGTCTTCATCTATTTCGATATTGCATCCGGCAAAAATCATCCATGGCTAACCGACAGCTTCGGTTCCGGAATGGCCCAGGGATCGGATGATCCCAGGCTGAACACCCGGTTTAATATCAATATCGGGTACTACTTCTAATCTCCAATCGATTCAATCATGATTTATTAATCAAATACGAGGTATTTTATGGCATTACGGGGACAAGAAAAAAAACCGGATTCCAAGCGAACCGGTATCAACAGAATTTTTCAAATCCACAAACCTGTCTTTTGGCCCTCGGTCATCCTGATTACACTGCTTATCGTTGTCACCCTGACAGCAGGTGAGGCGGCCGAAGAGGTCTTCAACGACGTCAGGGTGGGCATTACCGATTGGGCAAGCTGGCTCTTTGTAGGAGCCGTGAATATTTTTATCGGTTTTGCACTCTTTTTTGCATTCAGCAAATATGGGCGAATCCGCCTGGGCGGTGAAAAGGCAGAACCCGAATTCAGTTCAATGGCGTGGTTTGCCATGCTCTTCAGCGCCGGCATGGGGATCGGGCTGATGTTCTTTGCCGTTGCCGAGCCGATGTGGCACCTGCTCTATCCGCCACACGCTGAAGCCGGATCCACCGCAGCCATTCGCGACTCCATGGGGATCACCTTTCTGCACTGGGGACTCCACGCCTGGGCCATCTATGCGATTGTAGCCCTGGCACTTGCCTTTTTTGCTTTTAACAGGAAGCTGCCCCTCTCCTTCCGGTCGGTTTTCTACCCTATACTCGGTGACCGGATAGACGGGTGGATGGGCGACCTGATCGATATCCTCGCTGTTCTGGCAACTCTTTTCGGGCTGGCTACCTCGCTGGGCCTGGGGGCCTCACAGGCGGGAGCGGGTATGGAGTACGTTTTTGGATGGGAGAACACCACCAACCTCCAGGTCATAATCATTATTGCCGTAACGGCGGTTGCCGTGGTTTCCGTCATACTGGGAATTGATAAAGGTGTAAAGGTGCTGAGTGAATTTAACATCCGTCTGGCCGGCCTTTTCCTGCTGTTTATACTGATTTTTGGCCCGACGCTTTACATTCTGGGCTCATTCATTCAGAACCTCGGACATTATGCCCAAAACTTCCCCTCATATGCCTTTTGGACGCAAACCTATGAAGAGGGTGAATTTATGTCGACATGGACCGTCTTCTACTGGGCATGGTGGATCTCCTGGTCGCCCTATGTCGGGATGTTTATTGCGCGGATCTCCAAAGGCCGTACGGTTAGAGAGTTTGTTCTGGGAGTACTCATCGTGCCCACCCTCTTTACCTTTCTCTGGATGAGCGGTTTTGGAGGAAGTGCCCTCTACCTCGAAACCAACGGAATAGCTGAAATTGCTGCAGCCGTAGAAGCCGATCAGACGACATCCCTGTTTATCCTGCTCGATCAGTTTCCCTGGGCACTGGTCACCTCCTTTCTGGCAATCATCCTGGTACTGAGCTTTTTTGTGACCTCATCCGATTCCGGATCGCTGGTGATTGACGGGCTGACAAGCGGCGGCAAACTGAATGCCCCTGTTGGACAGCGTGTATTCTGGGCATCTACCGAGGGATTGGTTGCTGCCGTACTTCTGATCGGCGGCGGACTCAACGCACTGCAGGCCGGTGCAATCAGTACCGGGCTTCCATTTGTAATCGTGCTGCTCTTTATGTGTTACAGCCTGCAAAAAGGCCTGTCGAGGGAGCATCGCGACCTGACCAGAAAAGACAGAGACAAAGAGCGCGACTCATACCGTGAACTGGTCATGAATGCACTTAAAAAACAAAAGAAAACAGATTAAAAAGAGGAGCATTATGGTACACACAAAACATTGGCTGGCATGCCTCGACCTTTCCAAAATGGATGACATTCTGATTGGCTATTCAGCCTTTCTTTCATCCAGAATACAACCTGACACCATCACTTTTTTTCATACGGTTGAATCAGGCCCTGCAGCGTTCGATATCATCGAACAATTTCCCGAAATTGAAACCCAGGAGGATTTTGAAAACCTGATCCGGAATGAACTTCAGGAAAAAATTGAAGAGTACTTTACTGATTCCGACATAGAAGTACGGGTCGTGCTCAAAGAGGGCAAACCCACCGATCAGATTATTGATATCGTACGCTCACTGGAACCTGACCTGCTGCTTGTGGGCAAAAAGATCGGATATTCCGGAGAGGGGATCATCCCGCGCCGTATCCTAAAATATGTACCCTGCTCGGTTCTGTTTGTGCCGGAGAACAGCCGGTATCAGCTTCACAACATTCTGGTACCGATCGACTTTTCAGAGCAGTCTTTGAAAACGGCCGAAACAGCCCTTGAGCTGGCCGAACCGGATACTGAAGTTACACTTCAACATATCTACCGCTACAGGGCACAGTTCTTTCCCTACGTCCTATCGGATGATGAAAAAACAGAAGTTGATGAAGAGGTGCAGAAAAAGATGACGGCATTTATAGATAAACATGAGCTGACCGGCCGGGTAAAACCGGCACTCTCTCTTCTTAAAGAGGGACGCGTAGCCGATGAGGTATACGATCAGGCGGTACACGACCAGGTTGATCTTATTATTGTAGCAGCAAAATCAAAAAAGATCACCTCACTCGTGCGCCACGATTTCACAGACAAGATGGTTGACTACGCTTTTGGAATCCCCCTGCTTGTTCAGAAAAACCGTGAAAAGCATAGCCGGTTTCTGAAATCGATCTTCAGTTAACCCGAGCAATTCCATGTATACATAAAAGAAAAGCCCGGCTACAAGCCTGGCTTTTCTTTTTTACATATTACAGACAGTTCATTACTGACTGGTCTTATAAACCTTCCCCTCTTTCATCACGAAGGCAACATTTTCCATAACTGAAATATCATCCAGCGGATTGCCGTCTACAGCGACCAGGTCTGCATATTTCCCGGCTTCAACAGAACCGATCTGATCCTGAAGGCCCAGCACTTCAGATGCCGTTTGGGTAGCACTCAGCAGGGCTTCACCTTCAGGCATTCCCGCTTCAACCATAAGTCCGAACTCGCGTCCGTTGTCGCCGTGATAAAATACCCCGGCATCTGTGCCAAATGCGATTTTCACACCATAGGCGTAAGCACGTCCAAACGTCTCCTGAATCAGCGGGCCAATTTCACGAGCTTTCGGAACCACCAACGGAGGATAATACCCCTCGACTTCGGCCATTTCGGCAACAAACCTGCCGGCTGAAATGGTCGGGACATAATAGGTCCCCATCTCAACCATTGCCTGCATCACCTCCTCATCCATATAGGTGCCGTGATCGATCGTATGAACGCCCGCCTTCACGGCGCGAAGCATCCCCTCTTTGCCGTGGGCATGAGCGGCAACATGCATCTCATAATCGCGTGCTGTCTCCACAATTGCCTCCAGTTCATCCATCATGAACTGCGGATTCTGTCCCGATTTGGCCACACTTAAAACACCGCCGGTTGCCGTGATCTTGATATGATCTGCTCCCAGCTTGTAATTGAGCCGAACCGCTTCACGGGCTGAAGCAACCCCGTTCACAACTCCGGATTCAGGCCCCGGATTCCCCATCAGGTCCCGCCGAAAGCTGTTGGTCGGGTCGGCATGTCCGCCGGTCGTGGCCAGTGATTTACCCACACTGATAACACGCGGACCATCTACATAACCGGCCCTGATGGCATCTCTGAGTGCCGTATTGACTCCCGATCCCCCCAGGTCACGCACCGTTGTAAAACCGGCGAGAAGGGTTCTTTTGGCATAGACCGTCGATTCAAAGGCGATATCTTCCGGATTGCGCGTAAACCGGTCAATATAACGGTCAGGGCTGGTTTCCTGCTCCAGGTGAACATGGAGGTCTATCAGGCCCGGCAGCACGGTTTTATCAGACAGGTCAATCCATGTATCGCCGTCTGACGGTTGCCGGAAGCCATCCTCAACCTGGATAATCTTTTCATCCTCGATGATGATGGTTACATTTCCGCGAAGGTCTGTACCGGTGCCATCGAACAGAGCGCCCGCATGGATAACCGTTTGCTGCGCAAATAGCACAGAGCTGCTCAGCAGCAGCATGAGAATCAGTAAAATATATTTCATCTTATTTTGAGCTTTTTGAAGTTGAAAGCTCAAAATAGCAGACTTTTCATGAATTGAAACCCAATTGCAACCCTTTTTTTAGGGTCAGCCCGAAATAAAAATTGCTTTTCCCGGCTACAGGATTGAAAACTCTTTTAAAATCCAGTTGTGCGGGTCGACCTCAACGGCAGCCGATTCAGGCACCTCCACTGAAATACGGCCATTTTCAGGCATCAGCGTCACGCCCTCACCATTAATCATAAGTTCAACCGGCATCGGGAAATCATACCCCTCCGGAACCCTCCATTCCAGTTCAACAAGGTGGCCGCTTCGATTCATCTGCAGCTTTGGCAGATGAGGCTGACGCAGGTAGATCTCAAACAGCCATTCAAGTTCCATGCCGGTAATTCGTTCAGCCAGGTGAAGAAGGTCGTCGGTTGTGGCAAACCGTACCTGCTCCCCGCTGGTCACCTTTTCCATCTCTTCGGTCGGGTAGGCAAACCTGCGCAGCACCTTAAAGAAATGATCATCTCCGATCACGTACCTCAGGGTGTGCATAAACCAGGCCCCCTTATAGTAGACATCTCCTCCTCTGCCGCCCTGTGTAATCTCCAGGCTCGACATATTTTGACGCGGAGCCACTTCACGCCGAGATGAAATCCTGTTTCGGAACAGCTCCATCATCTCCCGGTACGCTTCCCCTCCTGCAAGATATTCCGCATACAGTGGCTGCATATAGGTGCCAATCCCCTCATGGATCCAGAAATCTCGCCAATCCCAGGCAGATACCAGATTGCCCCACCATTCGTGGGCCAGTTCATGCTGATGCAGGTCGTCATATCCGGCATTCAGCCCAAAAAGGTTGTCATTTTCAAAACTGGCGCCATACGCAATAAGTGTTTGATGCTCCATCCCCAGGTAGGGTGCGTGTGCCACCCCGTATTTGTCTGCCCGAAACGGATAGGGCCCGACAATCCCTTCCAGAAACCGAAGCTGTTTTTCAAACTGCGGGAAGAGCCATTCACCCTGCTCACGATACTCCGGGAGTATCCAGAATATGAGGTCGACCTCTTCTCCGGTCACGCTGGTATAGGTATCTGTAATCGTCTCATACGGTGCCGCATTTAACGTTACGTTATAATTACTGATTGGATTCGAGACAAACCAGTGCCACGTTTTCCACCCCGCCCCGGCTTCAGAAACCCCTCTGTCGCGCCCGTTGGAAGCAACCACCAGGTTATCGGGCATGGTCAGGTTGATCGCGACAGAGTCAGCCTTATCCGTCGGATGATCCTTGTTGGGCCACCAGGTCCATGCACCAATTGTCTGAACGGCTACCCCTACCCAGGGCTCACCCGATGGAGTACGGGCCCAAACCATGCCCCCATCCCATGGCGGATTCTCCCCGACCCGGGGTTTTCCGTGATAATGCACTTCAACGGCACTTTTGCGTCCCGGCTGAAGTGTCTCCGGAAACGTGACAAAAAACGTCTTCGAGGTATCGGATCGCTCAACCTGCAAGCTCTTTTCCACTCCCTCTTCAATCCACAAGACATCCCTGAGCTGCAATCGCGGATCAAGATCGAGAGCAATCACATTAGACGGATGCACCATGTCAAAGTGAACGCCAACCGAACCGCCCACACTGCTGTCGGCCGGATTTACCGTCAGGTCCAGATCATAGAAATGAACATTAAAAGCAGCCTGTTCAGAAATCAACGTGCCGCCGGACTCATAAACAACTGACGATTGAGCATGCAGTTCATGGAGAACCGAAAAAAGCAGGGGTATTGACAGAAGAAGTATCTTATTCATAGTCCTGATGATTGGGTTTCATTCATAGCTTTGGGAAAATAGGAAAAAATAAGGTACCGGTTTCAGCCGGGAACACCGTTAACGCACACAATTGCCCGATCATCTCACCATCGGGCATACCGGCCGGAATATGAGCGATACGGAACATACTATTTTTGCAAAATCAGCCGTATCTTAGCCCCTCACAGAATTTTGAATAGGATCCAGACAAGCACTGCAATGGCTCAGCCCAAATACACCACACATCTCGGAATGGTGGATATCCTTCCGGACGACGTTCGAAAATGGCAATTTCTCGAAAACCTGATTCGGGAGGAAGCCGAAAAGTTCAATTTTGAAGAGATCCGCACTCCCATCATGGAACAGACCGAACTGATTGTTCGGGGATTGGGCCAGCTTACCGACATCGTCTCCAAAGAGATCTTCTCATTCAGCCGCGGCGATGACAACTATGTACTGCGTCCGGAGCTGACCGCTCCCGTTGTGCGGGCTTATGTTGAGCACCACCTCGGCCAGCGGGGCGGCTCTCAGAAACTCTACTACATCGGGCCCATGTTTCGTGCAGAGCGCCCTCAAAAAGGCCGCCAGCGTCAGTTCCACCAGTTCGGGGTAGAAGTTCTGGGCAGCAGCGATCCCGTAGCCGATGTGGAAGTCATTGCATTTATGATTCATATTTACCACAAAATTGGCATCAAAAATACCACCCTGAAGCTCAACTCCATCGGCGACCCCCAAAGCAGGGAGGCCTATAAAGAGGCGCTCAGGGAGTATTTAAAGCCGAACCTGGAGAAGCTGAGTGAAGTGTCTCAAACACGTTATGAAAAAAATCCGCTTCGCATCCTGGACTCCAAGGAGGAAGAGGATCAGCCATTCATCGAGTCTGCCCCGGTCATTACAGACTTCCTGAATGAGGAGTCAAAAGCACATTACGCACGGGTTAAAGAGTACCTGACCGATCTCGGAATTCAATATGAGGAAGACCCCTACCTGGTACGGGGGATGGATTACTACACCCAAACCGCGTTTGAGCTGATCAGCCCCGATCTTGGAGCCCAGGATGCCCTGGCTGGCGGCGGACGCTACGACCTGCTTGTTGAGGAGGTCGGCGGACAGCCCACCCCTGCAGTCGGTTTTGCAGCGGGAATGGAGCGGCTGTTCATCGCTTGTGAGGAGCTGGGCATTGAGCTGGGCACCGAAAAGTCGGTTGATGTATATATCGTTACCCTGGGTGATGCCGCCCGAAGATGGGGACTCGCCCGGCTGCCTGACCTTCGCAATAAAGGAATCTCGGCAACCATGGACTACATGGGCCGGTCAATGAAAGCTCAGATGAAAGATGCCAACCGTGAAAATGCAAAATTTGCCCTTATTGTTGGAGAAAATGAGCTGAATGAAGGCAAGTTTACATTCAGAAATATGAAAGAGAGTGAAGAGTTCTCACTCACATTTGAAGAAATACTGATGCGGTTTTAACCCATTACAAGTCCCTGCATACACTTTACCTGACCAACTTCCTCCTTTAAACTCTCTATACGGCAAAAACTCCATTCATTTGCATTTACGGGGCACATCCCTATTTTGGGATTTCTGTTTACATCATATTTGTTCTGTCACAGATAGACGGACATTCCAAACGGGCACTAACTAAAACACTATTCCTGAACAAGCTTTTTGAACCAGAAAGCTTTTGAGATGCCCGTACACTAGAAAATAGATATAAAAACCACAGGCCATTTGGATGAGTAAAGAACATGTATTGGAACGCGGACTGGGATTAACCTCAATAGTTGCGATCAGCATGGGGGCGATGATCGGAAGCGGGATTTTCATTCTTCCGGGGATTGCAATGGCCGAAGCCGGCCCCGCCGTCATTCTCTCTTTCATCATTGCCGGCCTGTTGGTACTTCCTGCAGCAGTGAGCATTGCTGAACTGGGAACCGCTATGCCCGAAGCCGGTGGAGATTACGTCTTTATAGAACGCGGTCTGGGTCCCGGTGCGGGTACCATTGCCGGTCTCGGTACCTGGCTAATGCTGATGTTTAAAGGCGCCCTGGCTCTTGTCGGGGGGATGTTTTACCTGACGGCCATCATCTCTGTCCCAAGCATTGAAGCGGTTGCCATCATCATCGGCACCATCCTCATCGCTGTCAATGTGTTTGGGGTCAAACAGACCGGCGGGCTGCAGGTTGTCATGGTTGTGGTGATGGTTCTCATACTCGGGCTTTTTGTCTCTTTTAGCCTAACCAACGTAGAGAATACTCATTTTTCACCTTTTTTTGACGGAGGCGCCGGCGGATTGATCAGTGCAACCGTGATGGTGCTGATCTCATATGGCGGTGTAACCAAAGTGGCTGCCGTGGCCGAAGAGATCGACAACCCTGGCCGCAACCTTCCCCTGGGGCTGTTACTCTCCCTGATTGTGACCACTGCCCTATATGGACTCATCGTTTATGTACTGGTTGGGCTGGTAGACGGTGATACACTGGCCGGTTCAAACGTACCGATGGTCGATGCCGTCGAGCCCTATTCAGGTATGATCGGAATTGTCCTGATCGTCCTGGCTGCAATGCTCGCTCTGATCAGTACCGCAAATGCCGGCATTCTGACCGCGTCCCGGTATCCGTTTGCACTGAGCCGTGATAAACTGATACCCGAATTCTTTGCCAGTGTAAGTAAACGATTTCATACCCCTGTGGTCGCCATCCTGATCACCGGCGGAGCCATGCTCCTGATCATCCTGCTCCTGCCTGTTGAAGAGATTGCCAAAACAGCAGGCGCATTCCAGATTGTCGTCTATATTCTGGTAAATATTGCTCTGATCGCATTCCGGACAAAAAAACCCCTGTGGTACAATCCAGAGTTCAAATCACCGCTCTACCCCTGGATGCAACTCTTTGGAATCGTCTCGGGAATTGCCCTTCTCAGCCAAATGGACACCCTGCCATTGGTCGGTGGAGTCGGAATTATCGTATTGGGAATCGTATGGTTTTTTGTATACGGACGAAAACGTGTCGAGCGGGAAAGTATCATTGCTAAAGCTATCGCTGAAAAAATGGAACCTGCACCAACCGACAAACCCTACCGTATCGTTGTACCCGTTGCAAATCCGGAAAATCAAAAACACCTGATTCGCCTGGCTGCAGCAGCGGCATCCGAACACGAAAATGCTGAGATCATTGCCGTTAATGTCATCGTCTTGCCTGATCAAACGTCACTGGCCCAGGGGGTTGAGTTTGAAAAAGAGCGTATTGAACAGCACGACCATCTTATTGAGCAGGTTGAAGAGGCTGCCCACGATATCGATGTGGGGCTTCGCACCAAAGTCATCGTTGGCCGGAATGTTGGCAGAATTATTATCAACCTGGTTAAAAAAGAAGAGGCCGATGAGGTCATACTGGGCTGGAAGGGGAAGAGAAAACGAAGGGAATTTATACTGGGCTCAAATATCGATCCGATTGTCAAAGAGTCGCCAAGCAAGGTGATGCTCGTCAAACAGAAGGCAGAGAAAATAGGAAATATGGTCATTTTTGTCGGAACCGGCCCTCACGCCAAAGCAGCACTCAACAGAGCCGTACACCTGGTCGTGAACGAACCGGGCGCCTCCCTTACACTGGTAAACCTTCAAAGACGATCAGACTTTGAATCGGAAGAGATTGCACATGCCAAAGGGAAGAATATCATCCAAAGTGCCATTAACGAGGCGGGACTGGAGAAATCGGATATTGATACCAAGGTCATTGTCACCGGCCGCGTCAAACACGACCTGATCGAAGAGGCCGGCAAATACGATACCACCTGTATTGGGGCTACCCGTTCGAGCCGGCTTGAAAGCGCCCTGTTTGGCTCTTTCCCTGAACTGGTCGGAGAAAAAGCCGACGGAACCGTGCTGATCGTACGAGGAGAAGAACGTACATTCTACTCCGTCTGGCACATCTTCAAACGGCTGATCTCGCGTACCTGACCCGCTTCACAGGACAGACACTTCGTCTTAATCCTGCGCCATCACAGCATTGACAACCTGCTGTGTGGTTGATGCCGATGTGATTTTGGCAACATCCTTTCCGGGTCGGATATACTTGACAATCAAGTTCAATCCACGAAGATGCTCTTTGGCAGACATATTCCTGGGACTCAGAAGCACCAGGAACACCTTCGCCTTATTGGCCGTCTGCCGGATTTTTATTCCCTCAGGTTTCACCCCGATAAAGAGTACCTGACGGTCTACTTTTGACGTATGAGATTCATAGAGCACCACACCGGGCATCACCTCCGGGGTATAGTCGGCCGAGTTTTCCAGAAGTCGCCGGGTAATTCTTTCAGTTTCGATATTCTGGAAGGCTTCATCACCCGAAATAATCTCACCCAGAACACCTTCAATGTCATCCGATTTGAGATTCAGTTTTATTCTGTCTTCTGTCAGGATATCAAATTCACGCTGATAACCCATGCCCTGTCCGGCTTCCTCTTCCACTTCTGAAGAGTAGACTGTTATAAAACTCAGCTTCGGGTAACGCTGCGAGATCACCCTGGGCAGCCTGTCGAGCCCCGGCCTCCAGGAGAGTGTCCCTTCACGTGAACTGATCAAGACAAACAGGTCATCCTCTTTCCGGTTACTCTCAAGCCAGGACGGGAGTTCGCCCCACTGGCCAATCGATTCGTAATGAATTTCGAGCTCGGGTTTAATTCTCTCGATCCCTTTTTTCACATAGGGCTCACGCTCACTGGTTGATACAACGACCAGGTCGCTCCCCATCTGTTCAGCCATCAGTTTTACCGACCGGATGCTGCCCGGAAAACCGACCTCCAGGGTTGCGAAAGGCGGCACAGCTACAACCAGCCGTTTAAAGGTATTCACCGGCTTTTCAATTTTACACACCATGATCATCTCATCAACCATCTCCAGAAGCTGGTCGAGAATACTGCCGAATATCTTTCTTTTAGCGGATACCTCTCCATTCCAGCCCACTACGATATTTGTGATGAGCTTCTCTTCTACCGCTCGTGCAATACCTTTTGCAACGTTCAGGTCGACCCGGGTCACTGGGCTGACAGGCACCTCTGCGGCGGCGGCGTGAATCACTGCATGACTCAGCATCTTTTCCCCCCTGGCTACGTTCGCCTCAACATTGGCACCGTCACGCGCCACAGTTAACGGGTAGAGCGGTTGTCCCGACTTCTCATCACGAACCATAAAAGCAATATCCATCAGTGCATCCGAGGTCTCCGGGTTCGCCAGCGGAACCAGGATACGCTGTGGTGCATCAGCCGGGTTGTATGGTTTCTCATCTTCCTGAATTGCCACAATACGGCCATACTTTTCGACCAGCCACGGCCCGACCAGACAGGTAATCAAGATCATAATGACCACAGCATTGACCGCTGTCGTGTCAAAAAAGCCCAACTCATAGCCAACCAGCGTCACCGCTAGAGTCGCTGCAGATTGAGGTGTGGTCAATCCCCAGACAACAAGGCTCTCTTCCCGGGTATACTTAAAGAGATACTTCACAATTAAAGAAGCCAGGCCCTTTCCGGCAAAGACCAGAAAACTGAATACAAGGGCCTTAAACCAGACATCCAGGCTGCCAAGCACCTTTACGTCGACCAGCATTCCTACCGATATCAGAAAAAAGGGAATAAAGAGTGCATTTCCGACAAACTGAATCCGGCTCATCAGAGTGCCGCTTTCAGGTACCAGCCGGTTCAGCAGCAAACCCGCCATAAACGCACCGATAATTGGAGCCAATCCGGCCAGCTCAGCAAAGAATGCCGTTGTAAACAGGATGGCAACCATAAAAACAAAATCGATGTTGTTTTCATACTGAACATTCCTGAAAAACCATCTGCCGAGGCGAGGCAGGATAATCAGCGATGCCGCCACAAAAATCGCAACCGATGTCCCGAATCCGACCCAATACCCGGCACCAAGGTCATCACCCACCGATCCTGCAACAATAGCGAGCACGCCGAGTGAAAAGGTATCGGTAACCAGTGTCCCCCCCATCGACATGGTTACACCGGTATTCTTGGTAATCCCCAGCCGTTCCACCAGCGGATAAGCCAGCAGGGTATGCGAACCCACAATGGCTCCGAGCAGCATCGAAGTGGCCAGCGAGTAGTCCAGCAGCTCCATGCCAATATAGACGGCACCCAGTTGCGGCAACAGATAGGATATAAAGCCAAAGCCCAGGCTCTTCTCTTTCAATTTTTCAAACCGGTTCAGGTCGATCGACAAACCGGCCATAAACATCAGGTAGAGCAGGCCTACCGTTCCGAGCAGCTCGATGGTAAAGTCTCTCTCAATCAGGCCAAGCATACCCGGCCCTACAAGGGTGCCGGCCAGAATCAGTCCGACAATCCCCGGTATCCGGATCTTCTTAAATAGCATGGGAGCCAGTAAAATAATGAGCATCACCAGTGCAAAAATAAGCACCGGATCTTCAAAAGGAGTCGTAAAAGGCAGCCAGTTGTTCATTAATTATGATATAAATAATTTATTGGCAGCTCCCCCGGCCTGATAGAAACTCACTTATTGAAACCTGAACACCGTAAGGCATCACAGGGAGATATCCGCGTTTAAATGATCCGTCCAAACTTAAGGAATCACACTCTTAATTCCTTTGAAGTTACAGAAACTTTAAAGTTTTTACGCAGAATAAAATCTATCAAGTGGCTGTTTGCACATAAGAAGTGGATCAGGGTATTTCAGGGACAGAAAGCCTGAGTCGCTGTATCTCTGCACTGTTCTCTTCAAAAAACTCTTTAATCTGTTCCAGCCCGACGGCGTAGGTGATACCGTAATTGATCCGCGATTCCCGGCGTACATAGACAGGCCCGTCATATTCAAACTGAGGATCGTAATCTTCATCACGGATCGACTCAGGCACCAGATAATACTCTTGTTCTGCGTGTGCAGCCGACAGTATGCCCACCCAGTCCAGCCCCGCTCCGTCATTGCGTACGGCAAACAGGGCCCCTCCGCTAAATCCCCTGTTAAATGAGGCGTCCAAGATGAAACTGCGTCGTGATGAGATGGCCACATTGCTTACCATGGCCGCCGTAACCATTCGAATCCCCTTTGGAAAACCGACACCGTAAATCATATCCGTCCACTCCAGGTCATCGGCATTGCCGGGACCAATTTTAAGAGGAACCAGCCTGGGGTCATCTTCTGCCCGCCACCGCTTCATCATCAGGGCAAGGTCCCTGCGCGGATCATTTACGGCTACTTCAAAGGTGATAATACCATCGTCACTGAAGAGAAAGTGGGTTTCATTCTGTTTGACTGAAACCGCAGCTACCCGGTCCCTTTCCAGTACGCTCTCTCTTTTCTGATAGTGCCAGATCGTATCGGGAAACGATACCGTATGAGATGCCGTGAGCATGGTCGTTCTCCCATTTCTATTTGAAAGAATAATTCCCGTTCCAGCCGTTGTATGATCGTCCAAAAAACTATCTACAGCCAGGGATTCAATTCCCCTTCGTTCAATCTCACCCTGAAGAGGCAGGTTATCCGGATCAAACGTATAGGTCCTGTAATTCACACTGTTGTGAAGACGTAAAACCGATTCAAAACTCTCTTGAATCTGAGCCCTCACAACTTCTGATCCTGTGTAACTTCGGTACACATTAGACCCATCATCCTCATACGGTACATAATGCACCACAGTACACCCTGCAGTTGTCATCAATACAAAGAGAGCAGCCAGTTGTATGAGAAGGCGGTATAACCTCATGAGCATCTGTTTGTCATTAATGTATGTGCAACTTTAATCGTTTGCTGAGTCTTCAACACTTTAGCATGTCAATACGTTTGAAATAACATACGGTTTCAATCTGCTTTTACGAATTATAATAATACCCGCCTTCTTTTTTGGCCTAAATTTCTTAACCTGAGCAATTAACCTTATCTCTAAATATTACGTTTACAAGGCGATCAAACCATGAGAATATTCAATATCTGCATCAGTACGATTTTTGGGCTCCTTCTGCTACACAGCTCTGCAACCGCACAGCAAACCGGCCCCGAAGCCATTCAATCTGCTATTACCCAGCAAAACATCGAATTTAATATCTATTTCCTGGCCGCCGATGAATTTCTGGGCCGTGATACCGGCACCAACGAGCTCGATATAGCGTCCCGTTATATCGCTACAACTTTCCAGGTTCATGGCATCCGACCTGCCCCCGGCCATGATTCCTACTTCCAAAACGTTCCGTTTCGTCAGATTCGTACACCCGATGCAGCCGAACTGGCTATTGCCGACTCCACATACAAATTATCGCGTGATATCATCGCAATGAACGGTTTCAGGGGAGACCTTACCGGTGAAATCGTACACCTTGAATATGCTTCAGAAGATGAAATTGCAAATGCCGATATCAAAGGTAAAATTGTCATTGCCAAAACCGGCCTGCCCGGCAGTACCGGTCCGCGCGAATCCATCCAGGCTTCCAGCCAAAAAGCCCGGTGGGTGCGCGACGCCGGAGGTATCGCCCTGGTTGAACGCCTCACACAGCAGCAGATGCCCTGGCAAACCCTTGTCGGATTCCTGGGACGCGACCGACTGTTCCGTACCGACAACGGAGAGCAGGCCGGAGAAGAGCTGCCCCACATATGGATGCAAAGTTTCAATAATGCCAGAGACCGGTTTTTGACCCGTCAGGATGGCGCTGCGGCATCGCTTACGATTGAGGGAGAACCGGGACGTGATTTTTACAGCCGCAATGTAGTCGGAATCATTGAAGGAACCGATCCGGAACTAAAAGATGAATACATCCTGCTTTCTGCTCATTATGACCATGTTGGCGTGGCATCAAACCACCCCGAACCGATATCCGGAGACTATATCTACAACGGTGCGCGCGACAACGCCGTTGGAACGACCGGGGTCATCGAGGCTGCCAAATACTTTTCGCAAAATCCGCCTCGTCGTTCTGTTCTGCTCGCGGCCTGGACTGCCGAAGAACGAGGCCTGCTGGGAAGCGGCTATTTTGCGGAAAACCCGATGGTCCCGCTCAATCAGATCATCTATAACCTCAATATTGACGGAGCCGGTTACAACGACACCACCAAAGTGACTGTCATCGGGCTTGGACGCACCGAAGCCGATGACGATATGGCATCTGCAGCTTCTGCATTCGGACTGGAAGCGATCCCCGACCCGGTTCCCGAGCAAAACCTGTTCAACCGATCGGATAATGTCCACTTTGCACGGGCGGGAATCCCGGCCCCCACCTACAGCATGGGCATCACCGCGTTTGATGATGAAATTAATTACTATTACCACCAGACAACCGATGAACCGAACACCCTCAACTACGAGTATATCACAGCCTATATCCGGTCATTCGTTCTGGCAGCACAACATATTGCCGACCGAGATGAAGCTCCGTTCTGGCTGCCCGGCGATGAGTACAAGGAGGCAGGAATAGAACTCTATAACCGCTGATAAATAATAT
>JBJHCX010000027.1:0-21173 GCA_050486245.1 Rhodohalobacter sp. | reverse complement strand
ACCTCTTTGAGGCCTACCATACCCTGGAAGGCAAAACCATTGAAAAACGTATCCTCTCATGAGCCGCACACTGACTGTTGAGGAGAAGTACTCCCGCCACTGGCCCGCTATTGCGGGCATCAGCGGCATCGCCGCCATCCTCCTTTTTTCCACCTACCTGTTTGCAGATAACGGTGTGCTGATCGACGGATATATCCGCCTGGCCGCGTTTGCCTGTTTTGCCCTGATGGTGCTCAGCCTCTTTAAGGTTAAAGACGGCAAGGTGTTCATCACCATCGAGTGCGATGATGAGGGTGTCGTATTGATGGAATACGCTGTCAGAAACCGAATAGTCTATGAAGAGGAGATTCCGCTTCATGAACTCGATGAGATTTCGATCGACCGGACGCCCAATCGTTCTCTATATAACGATTTTGCCAAAAATGACCGCTGCGTGCGCTTTAAGAAGCCGAAAAGCGAAGGATGGCTCTATCTCAATGAGCTTTACGGCAGAACGATTCCCCTGACCCAGGCCAATGCGGAGCGGATCAAAGCGTTTCTGATGAAGTGCAAGTCAGATGTTTAACCCCTCTTCCATCGGATCCGGGTCATCGGTAAAGGCCTGCTTCCAGAAGATATAGGCCCCGATCGACAACCCTTTCAGGATGAAGAAGGAGAAGACGATGATTAACCCGACATCCTGAAGCAGAACGATCAGAATAAAATAGATCAGTATCAGAATAAACCGGTTTTTGTTCTCTTTAACAGAAGTCCGGTCAAATTTTGGCACTTTATCGAACGGAATGGTGCTCACCATCAGGAATGAGAGCAGCACAACAACGGGTATCAGGGCCGTAATCACGCCCTGCTCAAATCCCTCGAACAGGTAGAGCTGGTTGTGAAAGATCAGGTAGAGCGAAGCAAACATGATGGCCTGAGCGGGGATCGGCAGGCCTCTGAAGTAGTCAGATTCACTGTACTTAGACTCTACATTATACCGGGCCAGGCGAATAGCACCGCAGATCGGGGGAAGTGCACTCAGCAGGATTCCGATAATGGCCAGTTCATTGAGCGCAAATGTATAGATCAAGAATCCGGGAGCAACCCCGAACGAGACCACATCGCTGATCGAATCGAGCTCCATTCCGAATTCGCTGGTGGCATTGGCCAGGCGGGCCATAAATCCGTCGAGTGCATCAAAAAGTCCGGCAATCACAATCAGCCAGGCTCCTGCAATCAAATTTCCCTCGGCAATCATCAGTACCGACAGGAATCCGCTGAACAGGTTCATCAGCGTAAAGAAACTGGGAACCACAATACGGGGAATCGGCTTAAGCCTGCGTGTTTTCTTTTTTCTCTTTTTCCTTAATCTGAACCGGTCTTTTTGAATAGGATATTTCATCACGATTTGATTTGTCCCAAAATGGATTCGCCGGCCACGGTACGGTCTCCCACCGAGACTTTGACCTCAACCTGATCGGGAACGATAATATCCATGCGTGAACCGAACTTCATGATCCCGAATCGATCGCCGGCTTTCAGCCGGTCTCCTTCCTGAATATGATACTCGATTCTGCGGGCCAGAAAGCCGGTTATCTGCTTGAACATCAACTTCATACCCGATGTGTGCCTGACCCCGAAATGAGCTCTCTCATTGAGCTCGGAAGCGTGATCTTCCCACGCCATGAGGTATTGCCCGGGATAGTATTTGACATACTCCAGATCACCCGAAACCGGATTCCGGTTTACATGCACATCGAGCGGTGACAGGAAGATGCTGATCTGCGTCCCCTTTTGCTGCATATACTCATTCTCTTCAACCTCCTGAATGAGCACCACCTTGCCGTCGGCCGGCGAGATAATGAGACTTTCGTCATCGGGAGTGATGCGGTCTGGATCCCTGAAGAAGTAGAGTACAAGTGCGCAAAGCACCAGCAGCAGCGGATAGGCCACATAGCCTGCCCAGGCCGGTGCATATTGCAGGCCGAATATGACAATTAAACTGAATCCGAATACAACAGCAATGGTTGGAAATCCCTCTTTTGCGAGCATCTGTTAGTTAACCTCCGATGGTTCGTAGAATATCGTTAAATGTGACCAGAATGAAGAGTCCGATGAGCAGGATAAAACCAAGCTGCTGCAAGCCCATGCGGACCTTGGGCGACGGCTCCCTTCTTGTAATACCTTCGTATACCAGGAACATGAAGTGTCCGCCATCAAGTGCGGGGATCGGCAACATGTTCATAATGGCGAGCGTGATGCTTAAAAATGCGGTAATATTCCAGAAGCCGAGCCATCCGCCCCGGTCGGTCGCCTCCCGCGTGACATTCGCGATGGCGACAGGCCCGCCCAGGTTGTCCCTGACCGAGATATCCCCGGAAAACATCTTGCCAATTCCCTGGATAATTCCAAAAAAGGTGTCGTTTGAGCGCTGAAAGCCCACACCGAATGCACCGGCGAGTCCGTAGTGACGCTGCTCAATTTCAAAGGCTTCCTGATAGTTGGGTTGTGCAATGCCGATCTGTCCGGTATCGGGGTCGGGCGTGACCGTTGTCTCAAAGGTCTCTCCATTGCGTTCTACCCGGAGCTCCATCGCCCCTTCACTGTTTTGTATATGGTGTACCAATTGCTCCCAGTAAGCTACCGGTTCGCCGTTGACGGCGGTGACGCGGTCGCCCCCCTGCAGCCCGGCCTGTTCGGCGGGACTGCCTTCCAGTACTTGTGAAAAGATACTGGGCAGCGTACTCAACTCACTGATAAAGCCGTCTCTGCCTACCAGATCGAGAAAGTTGGGCGGAGTCGGGATGGTAACCCTCTCACCATCGCGTTCTACCAAAAATGTAAGCTCACGGCTGGTGAGCTGTGACGGACTCAAAATCTGCTGAAAATATTCGGCCTCTTTATTATTGACACCGATCAGGCGGTCGCCGGTCTGCATACCGATCTGCGCTGCAACCGAACCCTCTGCCACATAAACCCCCTTCATGGAGTCGACCGGAATCACATTTTCTCCGTAATGCAGGGCAACACCCGCATAGATCAGAACTGCCAGGATCACATTAAAGATGACACCTGCGGTGATCACCACCATGCGCTGCCAGACCGGTTTGGCCCTGAACTCATCGGGTTCAATCTCCTTGTCGACAAACTCGGTGTCCATCGACTCATCAATCATGCCCGCAATGCTGACATATCCCCCCAGCGGCGTTGCACCGATCACATATTCGGTCTCTCCTTTCTTGAAACCGAATATTTTTGGCGGAAAGCCAATTGAGAATTTATTCACCCTCATCCCAAAAAATTTGGCGGCCAGAAAGTGGCCCAGCTCATGTACGGTCACCAGAATGAAGATGGCCGCTATAAAGATGAGAATGGTATTTGAAAAACTAAAAATCCAATCCATGTAAACTAACGTAGTAATGATTTCGCGTATTCGCGAGTTTCTTTGTCAATACTCAATAACGAGTCGGGCGACAAATCCTTATCTGAGTGAAAATGGTTTAATGATGATTCGATCATTTTTGCGATGTCAATATAGTGAATTTCACTATTCAAAAAGCGTTCGACGGCAATTTCGTTTGCCGCATTCAGAATGGCCGGTGCAGTGCCCCCTTCGCGGATCGAATCGATGGCCAGCCTCATGCAGGGAAACCGGTCCATGTCGACCGGAAACAGCTCCATATTGACCGCTTCGGTGTAACGGAGAGTCGGATTGTTGAATGGGATTCGGTTCGGGTATGTCAGCGCATACAGAATCGGCACTTTCATATCGGGCGGGCCCAGCTGTGCCTTGGAGGATCCGTCTACGAACTCTACGATCGAGTGAAGAATACTCTGCGGGTGAATGACCGAGACAATCTGGTCGACCTCCAGGTTAAACAGCCATTTCGCTTCAATAATTTCTAGCCCTTTGTTCATCATGGTTGCCGAATCGATGGTGATCTTGGCTCCCATGTCCCAGTTCGGGTGATTCAGGGCATCATCAACGGTCACCTGCTCCAGCTGCTGTTTGGTGAAGGTTCGGAAGGGTCCGCCGCTCGCCGTGATAATTATTTTACGAATGGATGCGGGATCTTCACCCACGATGGACTGAAGCATGGCCGAATGCTCTGAGTCGACCGGAATCAGTTTTTCTGGCACAAAACCATCCAGTTTGGATATCAATTCGCCCCCGACAACCAGCGACTCCTTGTTGGCAAGTGCCACTTTCTTTCCCTTTTTCAGCGCCATGTAGGTTGACATAAATCCTGCAAATCCAACCAGACTGTTCAACAGCACGTCATAGTCCGATTCTGCAGCAATCGTTTCAAGGGCTTTTTGCCCATATTCAATGGATTGCGGCCGATAGGTTAAACGGGATTCAAAATCCTGCCTGCACCCTTCATTGCAGAGCACGATCTGTTCCGGCCTGAACTCATTGGCCTGTTCAGCCAGCTTTTCGTAGCTGTTGTTTGCCGACAGCGATTGTACGGAAAAGAGGTCCGGTTTCTCTCTTATAATCTCAAGAGCCTGGGTGCCGATTGAGCCGGTCGACCCGAGTATGGCGATCTTCTGATGATTCAACGTGTGACGCTTTTAAAAAATTTATATTTAGGAAAAAATAGGCAATCTTTACCGAAAGTATGAAGCTGTCATCTGTTTTGCCGCCTTAAACATAACCGCATGTGCCATAACGGTTTGATGAACAGTAGGTGCATATCCGCCGGAGAGCAGGAGTGCCAGCGGAACCTCTTTTCGGGTAACCGATTCGATCACCATCCGGTCACGTTCTTCCAGGCCTTTCATTGAGAGGGAGAGTCTTCCGAAGTGATCCTCTTCAAGCGGATCAATGCCGGCAAGATAAAACACCAGGTCGGGTTCAAATTCACCGAAAATCCGATCGAGCGCATCCGAGAGGGCCCTCAGATAATCCCGGTCGCCCGTACCGTCGGGCAGCCCGACATCCAGGCTGGAGGGCGGCTTGACAAACGGATAGTTCTTTTCGCCATGTATGGAGAAGGTGTAGACATCGGGTTCGTGCTCAAAAAAAGCGGCGTTACCGTTCCCCTGGTGTACATCACAATCGATTACCAGCACCTTGTTGACCCATTTGGATTGACGCAGCACCTGGATCGCAACGGCAACATCATTGTAAACACAAAACCCTTCGCCCCAGTCGGGCATCGCGTGGTGGGTGCCGCCGGCCAGGTTTCCGGCAATCCCGTCAGTCAACGCCATTAATCCCGTATTGATGGTGCCCTGCACGGCAAGCCGGCTTCTTACAGCAAGTTCTTTGCTCCAGGGCAGTCCCATTCTCCGGATCTCCTTTCGTGAGAGGTTGCCCGTCCATACCCCGTGTCCGTATCGCTGCGTATGCACAGTAAAGAGGCTGGCAAAGTCGGCCATCGAAGGCTCAACCACATCCGATTCGCGGAACAATCCGGAGTCGATCAGGTATTCATGTAAACCTGAAAATTTCTTCATCGGGAAGATATGGCCTTCGGGCAGCGGAGCCACATAACCGGGCGAATAACTGATTCTCATCTCTCGGGATTAATCGTTTAACTGGATAAGTCCAAGCATCCTGCCGGCTTGTTCGCCTTCCCGTCTGTAGGAGTAGTACTGATCGCTCTCCATGGTACAGTCTGTGGATACCTCGATCTGATCAGGCCCGACACCCGCTGTCAGCAATTCCGACAGAATGAACCCTTTCAGGTCGACATGAGGCTTGGTGAAATTTTTCCGGTCCGTAAACCGGTCGGGAAACTGCGAGGCGACCTCCTCACCCACCTCGAAGTTTTTATACGATATGCAGGGACTGATATAGACTATCATCCGGGCCGGTTCGGCTCCCTGTTCGGCCATCGCAATCACCCCTTTGGAGACGATTCTGCCGGCGGCCCCTTTCCATCCGGCATGAAATGCACCGGCAACGCCATTGACCGGATCGGCGATCAGTACAGCCGCACAATCGGCCACCCGTATGCCCAGTGCGAGGTTTTTGCAGGTGGTGATCATCCCGTCAATGCCATCATAAAGGCCCGGCTTGCTGATCACGCGGACCCTGCTGCAGTGCACCTGGTTTGCCACAGCCAGGCGCGACAGGTCGAGTTCCGGCAAACTGAACAGCTCATTGAAATTTTGATCCACCTCCTCTTTTCCGGCTTCCGTGTTATACCCCAGGTTCAGCCCGGGAACCTCACCGTCCGGATTGACCAGTCGACGGTTTGACTCTGTAAACAGCGCTGTTACACGATCTTCATTCCGGAATACAAATGGGTAGAATATTTTCATATTAAGCTTGTAACTCTTTGACCAGCAGTTTTCTGATATCATTAACAGGGAATGATTTACCGGTCCATATTTCAAACGACCGATTCCCTTGCCAGATAAACATCTGCAGTCCGTCAATCATTTCAGCACCGGCCTTTTCAGCCTGTCGAAGAAATGCAGTCTGAAGCGGGTTATAGATCAGGTCGTAACAGATTTTACCGCTGAGCAGCGCGGCATCTGCACCATCGACCGGAGAAGCATCGACATTGGGATGCATGCCTAGCGGAGTGGTATTGACAAAAAGAACGGCTTCATCGGCATAGGCTTGCCACTGTGAGTAATGAACCGTCTGGGTGTAGAGCTGCGAAGAGGAATTCTCTTTGTTCGAGGGATTCCGGGATACAAAGATCAGCTCTTCCATGCCCAGTTTGGCCAGTGCGATTTCAACCGCACGTGATGCGCCTCCGGTTCCGAAAATGATGGCGCGTCCCCCTTCAAGTACCTCTTCATACTCATAGAGAGGCTGTAAAAAGCCGTAGATATCGGTATTGTGTCCGTTCAGGGAGTGTCCGCTTTTAGCCAGCGTATTGATCACGCCGGCAGCCCTGGCATCGTCATCGAGGTGGTCTGCAATCCCGGCAAAGTGTTCTTTATAGGGAATGGTGATGTTGCACCCCAAAAACTGATCGCGGTTCACCCAGGCGGTAAAACTGCCGATCTCGCCGGGGTTCAGCTGAACGGCCCTGTAAACGGCATCGATTCCATGGTAGTCAAGTGCAAACTGATGCATCAGGGGTGAAAGAGAGTGTCCGATCGGGTTGCCGATCACCAGAAAATGGGGCTGATTGGCGTCGCTGCCCGTTTTAAACTCTGTAAATGATTGTGCCATAGATGAAATGGTGAACGATCGACAAAAAAAATGCGCCTTAACGGATGTTAAGACGCATCATTTTTCATTTTCCGTAACGGTTGATTACGCGGTTACTTCCTTCGCTTCTTCAGCCTCATCATTAAATGTATCTGTCTCGGCCAGCTCCTTGAATTTCTCAAGGTCTTTCTTCAGCTGTGCCGGTAAACCTTCAATAAAGTTTGCAAGGTCCTCTTCTGCCTCACCGAAAAACGTTCTGTAATCGAGGGAGAAGTCTACCCGGGTACGATCGCCATTGTCAAGCGGTGTGAACCGGATCGTTCCGGTCTGGTTCAGATTGCCATTGATGGTAATCCATGCAAACCGGGTGTTTCTGAGATTATCGATGATATTGGTTGTCCACTGAAACTCCTCATCACCAATTTTGGTTGTGTAATCAAAAGTTTGGGAATTAACTTTTTCAACCAGATCGATTCGGTCTAAAAATTTGGTGAAATGGACGGGGTTGGACAACAGTTCGTAAACTTTGGCTAAAGGCAAGTCTACTTCGATTCTTTCGTGCGCCATAGGTATGATTAAGCTTCAGAAATGAAAAGTTATAATTCAGATTTGAGATGTTGCGGATCACAGGTAGAAGTCATCCACAATGCAATAAATTTACGCATATTTTGATTAAGCTTCAATTGTTTTTCAAAAATAAAACCGCAAAACGTATCCACAGCCATTGAAAATTTTATTCACATTTTTTTTTCTGTTCCTGCTCCATTACCTCCTGCCCTGCTCCAATATCTATTCCCAATTCAGAACCACGGGATCGCTTCAAAACTACAACGCTGTCCAAACAGCTGAAGATCAAGAATTTGTAGCCGGACGTAATCGGGTAAACCTGAACCTTGAGATGGCCACCGGTGCCTTCGACATTACGCTGCAGGGCGACCTTATTCATCGCTATGCCGGTGAGGGCGACGAAACGGAACTGCTCTTCAGGGAGGCCTATTTCGACCGTTATTTTGAGCAAACGGACCTGCGAGCCGGCAAACAGGTGGTTCAATGGGGACGCGCAAGCGGCGCATTTGTCACCGACATCCTCTCACCGGTCGATCTGCGGGAGTTTCTGACACTGAACCCCTCCGATCTCCGGATCGGTGTTACGGCACTGAACCTGAGGCGCTATTTTGGCGAGAACTCCCTGCAGCTCATTTTCAATCCGGTTCTGGAGCGCGACAGGATCCCCGACTCCGATTCCCGCTGGTTTCCGATCGAGCCGGTCAATACACCCGTCAACCTGCAGTTTATCTCTCCGCGCGAGCAGCCCACCCTCACCCGGATGCAAGGCGCCCTGCAATACTCGGTCAGATCGCTGACCAGCCTCGATCTCGACCTGATGGCCCTCTACTGGGCACACCCGATGCCGGCATATGGGCTCTATCCGGAACTCTTCAGTTTTCCGGATCCGCCTCAAGTCACCCTCAAAGAGAGTTACCGTCCCTCCCTGATGGCGGGCTATTCAACAGAGTGGTCCCTGCACAGCCGTTTCAGGCTCATATCGGAATCCCTCTTTGTTCATGAGCGGCTTTTTACCTTTCTTCCGGTCTCGGTTAGCGAACTTGAACAGGCCCTTGAAGATCCCCTGCTGGCCCTGCAGCTTCTGCAGCAGTTCGCCCCGCGAGACGACGGCTATCTGCTCCGAAAGCCGTGGCTCCACAAGATGGTCGGCGCCGATACCGACCTGTACAGCACCAATATCAGCCTTCAGTTTCACCTGGAGACCATCCTCAATTATGAAGAGCGGATCCTGCCTCAGCGATTTTTTCCCTATGCTACGCTCCTCCTGAACCGCTCTTTTTTACGAGAACGCCTTCAGCTGCTCTCGGTTAACCGGTACAATTTCTACGCGAAGGATTTCTGGGTGCAGTTCCAGGGGGTTTACGAGGCTGCAGACGGCATTGAACTGGCTGCCGGTGCAAACCTGTTCGGGGGCGAAGAGATCACCCCTTTCTACGGACATTTCACTTTTCACCGATACCGCCAGAACAGTTTTATATTTACACGCCTCACCCTCTTTTTCTAGCCGGGATCAGGAATGCAAATCACCCGCTTTGCGTTCTCCCTTCTCAGATTGACTACAGAGCCGTAATTCTATATCCCGAATCCCTTGAAGCGTTTAGGCGAGTTTTTGCTGGCACACCCCAAATGGGTGCTTTTTATCCTGACTCTGACCGCCTTTATGGCGATCTACCCGGCATCGCAGATCCGGACCGATTTTAACCTGGAAGGGTTCTACCCTGAAGATGACCGGGTCATTGAAGAGTATGAACTTTTGGAGAGGGAGTTTGGCCGTGACGACAATACCATCCTGGTCGGATTCAGCCACGACTCCCTCTTTACCCTGCCGGTTCTGTCTGATCTCTATAATATGGCAGAACAAATGAGGGAGATCGATGCGGTTGCAGAGGTCTTTTCCATCTTCGATGCAAGGCAGATCAAAAACATTGAAGGCACCCTCACACTTGATCCCTATGCCGCATCGATCGCCGATATTTCAGATCCCGGTCAGCTCAGGCGTGAACTGCTGGCCGATCCCTTTGTCGGGGGATTCCTGCTCGGAAGCCGGGGAACGGCCACGGCCATGGTGCTTCAGATTGACGATGAGGCGAACACCTATCCCAACCGAAACCGGATTATCGGTGAAATCAACACGATTCTGGAGCCATACAGGGGTCAATATGAATTTCACCTCTCGGGCATCCCCTATTTCAGGAATCAGTATGTAAATATGCTGAACGGGGAGATCCTGATGTACATCGTCCTCTCGTCGATGCTGATCATCCTGCTGCTCTGGTATATCTACAGAACGCTCTGGGGCGTGCTCTTTCCGATGGTCATTGTCTGGTCGACCCTGCTTCTGACGGTTGCCATCATCCAGCTGACCGGCGGATATCTTGAGATCATGAGCAGCACCATCGCCCCGATCCTCCTCTGTGTGGGTGTGGCCGATGCCGTACACATGATCTCCAAATATGATGATGCCCGCGAAAGCGGACTCACCAAACGGCACTCCATCCTCGAGATGATCCAGACACTGGGCAGCGCCACTTTTCTGACCAGCGTGACCACTGCGGTGGGATTCGCATCGCTCTATTCCAGCACGGTCATGCCGATGAAACGGTTTGGCCTCTATACCGCGATGGGTGTGCTCCTGGCGTATCTGATTACCATCCTTTTTCTGCCGGTCATTCTCTCCAAAATCAAGAAAAAAAGGGTCTTTGATGAAAAATCGGGTTCTTTCTATCCACTCATTCAGAAAGTGCTGAACCGCCTGGCCGCTTTTAACAGAAAACGCTATGGAACGGTACTGGCATCAGGGTTTCTGATCACCCTGATCTTTGCCACCGGCATCCTCAATATTGATGTGAACGGGCGTGTATTTGACGATGTGAGCGACCGGAATCAACTGATGACAGACAGCCGGTTTTTCAGTGAGCAGATTGCCCCTTTCTTTCCCATGGAGTTCATCATCGATACCCGGCAGGCCGACGGTGCCCTCTCGGCAAACCTCCTGCACCGTATTGATGAGTTTGAAACGAAACTGCTCTCCTACCCGGAAATACACCGCATCACCGGCCTCCATACCCTGTTGGGCGAAGTGCACAGGGTGATGGACGAGCGTCCGGATGCCGGCCGGCTGCCCGATACCGATAGTGCCATAGCCCAATACACGCTGCTGCTGGAGGTGAACGGCGATGATGAACTCTACAGGCTTGTCGACTTTGACTACCGCCAATTGCGGATCACCGCACAGATTGAGGATGCAGGCTCCAAACGGGTTCATGAAATCCGGGATGATTTTAACAGAGAGATGGAGAGGCTCTTTCCCGATGAAGATGTGATCATCACCGGAACCACCATTCTGAGTGCCGATCTCACTGAAAAAATTGTCTATTCACTCGCCTGGAGCATTCTGCTGGCGGTATCCGTGATCACGCTGATCATGGCCGCTCTCTTTCGCAGCTTTCGAATGGCCTTCATCGCACTGGTGCCCAACCTGCTGCCCCTCATCATTGTAGGCGGCGTGATGGGCTTCAGCGGGGTGGATATCAAGCCCTCTACAGCCGTCATCTTCACCATTGCCCTGGGCATCGCCGTAGATGACAGCATCCACTACCTGGCCCGCTTCCGAATTGAGTATCTGCGCAGAAAGGCGATGATGCCAGCCCTGACGGCTACCACGGTAAGAACCGGGCGGGCCATTATTGTGACCAGCCTGATCCTGATTGCCGGATTCGGTACCCTGATCACCAGTGAGTTCACCTCAACGGCCATGATGGGCGTCCTGGTTACAGCAACCATCTTCGGTGCACTGATTGCCGATCTCTTCATACTGCCGGCACTCTTCTATTGGCTCAAACCGAAACTGCGAATTGGAGAGGTCAGCGGTTCTGATTAACCGGGAAATTTTGGATGTTTGCGGATAAGCTCTACGATGCGGTGATGCACCTGGTCGGGCGGACGGGTGGCATCCACCGTCCGGAAACGCTGCAATTTCGACAGCTCTTCATACCCGTCAAAAACCCTTTGGAAAAAACCGTCGCCCGCTTTCTCCATTCTGTCCTTTTGGTTGTCCTGTGTGCGAAGGGAGGCCTCTTGCGGGGTAATTCTCAGATAGAAAGTCAGATCGGGTTCGGTATGGTGTGAGGCCATTCTGTTCAGGACCTCAATTTGTGACAGTTCGGCCGACTTTCGTCCAAAGCCCTGATAGGCCGTTGTGGAGTCGTAAAATCGGTCGAGAATCACAATTTCGCCGCGATCCAGCCTTGGCAACACCTCTTCAGAGACCAGCTGTGACCGCGCTGCAGAGAAGAGCAGCAGCTCGGTCACCTCATTCATGTGGTCGGTTTCGTGAAGCAGCAGCGAGCGAACCTTTTCGGATAGTTGCGTCCCGCCCGGTTCACGGAAGACCGAATAGGGCAATGATTTCTGCTCGAAATACTCTTTTAAGCGTTTGATCTGAGTCGACTTGCCACACCCGTCGATCCCTTCAAATGATATCAGCAAAACTGTTTCTGTTTAATTAAAGTCGTCCATTAAGCTTACCGGCTCTTTCGGCATTACGATAGCGAGGGCAATATACGCAAGAATTGCCGTTCCCGAACTCATAAAAAAGGCGATCAGAAAGAGAATTCTGACAACCGTCGAACTCATCCCCATATATTTGGCGAGTCCGCCGCACACCCCGGCGATCTTGTTGTCGGTCCTGGATCGCATCAGTTTGTTTTCAGCATCCACGGCAGACATCGACTTTTTAAAGGCCCCTTTCCCGGCTGCTGCCGAGGCTTTTTTCTCCCTTTCGGTGTAGAGAAACTGATCCAGCTTGTCGTAAGTCTGTTTGACCCGCTCTTCCTCTTCCTTCTCCTTTTGTTTCTCCCGGGTTCCCGACTTACGCAGTGCCGTGAGCAGTGTGATGGCCAGCAGTGCACCGCCCAGGTAGGGCATAAACTGAATCAGGCTGCCAATAAACGGAAGCGCGGTAAGCCCGAATACTTCACTGGCAACAAAGTGCCCGATAAAGGAAAACGCGGTGAAGACCATTGCCAGGCCCGCTACCGTACGGATATTCCAAATGCCTGGAGAGGGTTTCTTCTCATTCTCTTCAAGGAAATCCTGGAGTGTATTCTGAAGTTCTTTTTCAGAGATGGAGACAGACTGTTCGATTTGTGATGTAGAAGTACTCATACGGATCTGGTCAGTTTCATAAGAATGCTTTCTTCCTGCTACGAACCATCAAAGGTGATAGTTTCAATTTAAAAGCAAATTACTCAATAATCCGCTCATCTGTAATGATCATCTTCAGCGGGACATCGAACGGTTCGGATGGCAGCGGCTGTTTGCTCAGCTGCTCCTCAAACAGGATCCCAACAGTCATGGCATCGGTTTTGGAGAGAAACCGGTCGTAATACCCGGCTCCGTACCCGATGCGGTTTTTCCCGGCATCACCGGCCACCATGGGCACGATCACCAGGTCAATCTCTGAGAGCTGCACAGGTTCCGGATTGGCCGGCTCGGGCACGCCCCAGCTGTTCTCTTTCAGGTCTGACAGGTCGTGAAGCTTCGAATGGATCAGCTCTCCATCTCCCTTCATGACCGGAACAACAACCCTCTTTCCCTGCGAAAGCGCCAGTTCAATCAGCTCAAAGGTATCCGCTTCATTCCGGCTGGCCATCGATGCATAACAGTGTATCGTCTCCGCTTTCCGATAGTCTTCAAGCTGCTGCATCTTATCCGTGATACGACGGCTCTTTTCGCGGGCCAGATCGGCCGGAATCTGCCCCCGCACCTGCAAAAACCGTTTACGCACCTCCGTTTTCTTGTCAGTTTCCATCGGCGGCCTCTAAAGGGTAATGATTTTATGATGCTGTGATGATTCTCCCTTCAGGCTTTCCAGCAGCTCATCCCAAAGGTTCAGCCCATATTTATTCATAAAATGGATAAAGGCGATCTGGCGCTCCTGAAGTCCGTCGCCCGGATAGAGATTCATTTTAATTTTGTTAATTCGATTGATCTGAACCTTCTCCTGCTCCTTGAGTGAGCGGTAAATTTTGCCCTTGAGCTTGTCGAGCTCGGTGTAGTAGGTGGCCGAGGCTTTGCCGGCCGACTTCCTCAGTGTCGGGTCGACCTCTGCCACAGAGGCTTCAAACTGCCGTGAGATCCGGCTGATCTCCTTCTTCCAGTCATTAAAGATTGACTCCACATCCGTTTTGTCTGCCTGCTGGATGAATTGTGACTCAAGGTCTTCAATGCGTTGTCCGTACTCGGTTATGGAGAAGGGCAATTTATCCAGAATACGGCCGATTGCCGATTCAATCAGTGTGACAGAGTAGCGCGGGGTGATGACCGGCATCGTCTGATTAAACAGCGGATAGACCGGTTTCAGCTGGGCGTAGTAGGCAATTTCTCCGGGGCCTGCCACATAGCTGATTACCGGCAACAGGGCATCCTGCAGGATCGGCCTCAAAAAAACGTTTGGAGAGAACCGGTTCGGCTCTTTTTCGATCTCATTGAGAATCTCATCATCGCTCCATTCACGGTTGTTGCTGCTCCAGCGGCCATCTGACCAGGAGAGTTTTACCCTCTTGTTCTGCTGATCGATATAGAACAGGTTGCTCTCCTGGATGTGAACCTGTCCGTGATACCCCTCCTCTTCCAGCCGTTGAGTGGTATCCTGAAGTGCCTCGGTAATTTCACTGCGGCGGGAAACCGATTGTTGCAACACATCCGTCAGCTCCTTCTTGAGTTCGGCCGAGTTGCTGCCGGCCAGCACCAGCCCATACTTGCCAAACAGCTCCATCAGAAGCCCACCAAATGCATCCCCTGCACTCTTTCCCCCGGTATAGTGCCGGTCTAAAAGGGATCTCAGTGCGTCCGTAAAATCTGTATCCGGCAGGTTTTTATCGCGGCATTTTCGGAGATCATCAATCAGTCCGGAGAGTGATATTTCAGCCGACCGGCAGGAATAATCACTCAGGTCGGCTCTGCACTCTGCAAACTCATCCCCCTTCATCAAACCGATTGCCGAGATCTCTTCAGAATCGTGATCTTCATCGGCCAGCCAGAAAACAGGGATGACCGGGCGTTTATACTTCTCCCCAAGAGATCTGGCCATCTCAATGGCGCTGAGTGTCTTGTATATAGTGAACAAGGGTCCGCCATAAAGCGTAACCTGCTGACCGGTAGCCACGACCAGGCTGTCTGGGTCGTTCAGCCGTTCAATATTTTTCAGAGTCTCGGGATGGGGATGGTACCGGCTGTTGAAAGATTTAAGCAGTGATGCGCTCTTCTTGCGGTTACCCTGAAAGTGAAACGTACGGATCTTTTTCCCGATGCGGTTTGAATCAAACGGCGGGGTATCATAAAATTGAAGAATTGTCTCCTTTCCGGTTACATAATCCTGAAAAAGCCTGGAAACCTGCAGTTTGCTGAACTCAACACTATTGATCTCCACGTCACCCCTTCAGTTTTTGAATTTGGTCTCTCAGCTTGGCCGCTTTTTCGTAGTTTTCAGTTTCGATGGCAGTCTGGAGCTCTTTTTCAAGTTCTTCGAGCTGGGTCAGTTCGGTTTTCCCCGCTTTTTTTCCGGCCGATTTTTTGGAGGGTTTTCCCTCCTCTTTTTCACCCGGCTCTTCGGTTTCGATTCCGGCTTCATCGAGCACCTTCTTATTGACAAAGATCGGTGCGCTGAAGCGGATGGCGAGTGCAATGGCGTCGCTGGGCCTTGCGTCCAGGTCAAATCCCTCTTCAGACTCCCCTTTACAGTGAATCTGTGCAAAAAAGGTCCCTTCATTCAGATCGTTAATCACCACTTTCTCGACCGAATAGCTAAAGCTCTGCACCAGGTTCTTCAGAAGGTCGTGTGTCATGGGCCGCGGCGGCTTGATACTCTCAAGTTCCAGGGCAATGGCCTGGGCTTCGAAGGTTCCGATAATGATGGGCAGCCTTCTGTTGCCATCGGTTTCTGAAAGAATCAGTGCGTAAGCGCCTCCGCTGCTGGGACTTGTTGATAATCCCAAGATATCCATTCTGACTGTCTGCAAAGTAGTCTCCTTTTATTTTTTAAAATCCTTCAACAACCTAAAGGTAACTATTTTTATATTTTGGCTAAAGGTTCACTTTTGTTAATGATAACCGTTTCAACAGAATAAACACGTTTTGTCAATAAACATTCCCATCAAGCGACATATCTGGAAAATCGCAGCCATCGGCATGGGGCTGGTGATCTCGATCCTGATCGTCTTTATCATGCAGTTCATCAATATGGCCCTCTACCCTGTCCCTGACGGGATACAGCTTTCAGATATTCTGCAGTATGAACAGTTCATACTGGACCACCCGGTCTTTCTGGCCGGCATCCTTTTCAGCAATGCCACCGGCAGTTTTACCGGGGGAGCCATTGCCAAACTGACACACCCCTCTGTTACCGTCTGGATGGCCGGATGGGTTGGGCTGGTGCTCTTTCTCCTTGACCTCTATAACCTGATCTCGGTTGCATACCCGGGCTGGTTTTGGTTTATTACACTTATCATCTACATACCGGGCGCATGGCTGGGTGCCTATGTGATCCACTCAATCCGAATAAATTCTCAATAGTTTGAAGTTAAAAATCCAGGAAAAGCGAAATCCGCGTACCGGCAAACCGATGACCGTCATCTCCGGTATCATTCACAATCCACAGCATATCGAAAACATTGCCAAAAAACTGAAAAGCAGCTGCGGAACCGGCGGACATGTAGAAGGAAAATCAATTTTTTTACAGGGTTCACACACCCAAAAAGTGAAAGATATTCTCTCTAAAGAGGGTTTTACGTTTTAGCCGTCAATGTGTTAAATGAATTTTAATCAGAAATAAACTTCATCTTTAATACATTAGCCTGTAGAATATCAACTCTACTGTGAGGCTATATTGAAAAATTCGAATAAAAAGATCCTGCTGGTTGAGGATGACGGGGTACAGCAAGTGATAATGGAGAGGTTTATTCACAAACTTGGTCATACCGTCCTCGCCACGGTAACAGAAGGAGCCGCTGCGGTGCAGTCGGCCCTGAAACTGAAAGGGGTCGACCTGATCATCATGGATATCAAACTGAGTGATGAACTGGATGGAATTGATGCGATGAAGGAGATCCGAAAAGAGTCGGATGTAAAGGTGATCTATGTGACGGGCAATACCGGAGATACCACCCGAAAGCGTGCCGGAGAAGTCAAATATGAGTCTTTTCTGGAAAAACCGGTCACCCCTGAAAAGCTTGGGCTGGCAATTGATCAGGCCTTTAAAACATAATTCATTTTTCTTCGTATTAGCAGTGTGATAAGGATCCCTTATATTCACACAATATGAAGAATATCAAACTTTTCGTTTTACCGCTTTTAACGCTTCTATTCATCCTGTTACCGCCGGGCAGCCTCCACGCTGCAGACACCGATCCGCCTGTCGTGATTGAAGTAAATGACGGTGAACCGCTTCGTATCGGGCTTGTATTGAGCGGAGGCGGGGCCAAAGGCGTTGCCCATATCGGAATTATCAAGGCGATTGAGGAGGCAGGCCTCAAAATCGACTATATCACCGGAACCAGCATGGGTGCCCTGGTTGGCGGACTCTACGCGATTGGCTACTCTGCCGATCAGCTGATTGAGCTGAGCCGAACCAGCAATTTCCGGGAGCTCTTTACCGAGAGCCCGAACCGCAGGCATATCTCCAACTATGAAAAGGGATTTGATGAGCGGACCATTTTGACCATACCGATCCGGGATCGCGGGTTAACCCTCCCCTCCGGCATGATTACCGGCCAGAATGTCTACTCCTATCTCTCCAGACTGGCCTGGGGAGTACACGGTACTGAAGACTTTAATGAGTTTCCGATACCCTACGCAGCTATTGGAACCGATATAGAGACCGGCGAAGCGGTCGTCTTCAGGTCGGGCTACCTGCCGGATGCGATCCGGGCGAGCATCTCAATTCCCTCCGCCTTTGCTCCGCATGTGATTGACGGGCGAACCTATATCGACGGCGGACTCGCCAGAAACCTTCCGGTTCAGGATGCCATCGATATGGGAGCCAACTTCACGATAGCCGTTGATGTCTCAACCCCCCTGGTTCCTGTAGACAGCCTCAGTTCACTGACCGATATCATGAACCAGTCTGTGTTGTACCGAATCAATGAACGGACAAAAGTGGAGCGTGAAAAGGCTGACATGGTTATCATAATGCCCGAACTGGACCGCCATTCCATGATCAATTTTGACATCATGGAGGTGTTCCTGCAGATCGGATTGCGAAAAGGGGAAGAGATGGCTGATCAGTTCAGGGAACTGGCTGAGCAGCAATCGGGCGAGCCCTATCGCAGGGCACCGCTCGATTCGGCCCAACCCCTTCCCGTGAGCCATGTAATGATTAGCGGAAATACACTTTTTGACGACGATTTCATCCTCAGAAAACTGGAATTTACCCCCGGTTCACTGATGACCCCGCAGCTGATCGATGAGAAGATATCACGCCTGTACAGCTCTCAGTATATCGAGCAGGTAACCTACAGGGTGCGACAGGATGAACAGGGAGCTTACAACCTCCACATCCGGGTGCAAGAGAACAAAGAGAGCAATTTTAAGGCCGGGCTGCGTTATGAGACCCAGACTCAGGCGTCCATCCTGCTGGAAGCGACCTTTCAGGATCTGATGCACAGCGGGTCGATCAATCGCCTGGACCTTCGGCTGGGCAATGAAATCTCTTTTGGAGCCGACTATATCTATTACGGAGCTTTGGGTTCAAGGCTGGCGGCACTGACCTCCCTGCAGTATCACTCTGAGGATGCCGACTGGTATGTTGACGGCAGCCGGGCCGCACAGTTTAAAAGCCATATCCTGCGAGGGGAAGTGTCGGTTGGCAACTATTTCAGCACACAAAATCTTTTCTCGGTGGGTGTTCGCAAGGATTTTCTCTATTTCAGAAACCGCTTAAATCCGGAACTCATTGAACCGGCTGACAAGCATCACCACGCTCTCTTTGCACGGTACAAGTTTGACTATCTGAATCGCAAAAATTATCCGGACAGCGGACACAAAATTGTCGCTGAGTCCTACCTGAGCCTGCCGGTACTGAAGAGTCCGCTTCAGTTTAGCAATAATCTGTTCTATTGGGAAGGGTATCTTAAATTGGCAGATCACTTTTCACTCCGTACATCTCTTCTGGGCGGGTATACCTATGGCAATGAACTGCCGTGGGGTTACTGGATGACACCCAATAAATTTCACCCCAACATCGGATACCTGACATTCGGAGGCGTTGACCGGTACGAGCTATCGGCACCAAATGTACAGATGGGCTCGATCGGCTGGCAGGCCGAACCGTTCAGGCACCGATTCATCAATGTCGACTTTTATGCCGGAAGGTTTATGGATCAGTGGAATTTTGACCTCCAAAATGACGATATTGAGTACGGCACATCACTGACACTGGGTGCCCTGACAATATTGGGTCCGATTAAAGCCATATTTTCTACCAGTACATTCAACTCATTTACCGCAGAATTACAAATAGGCTATCAGTTTTGAGCAACGAATCACATATTACCGAACAGATTAAACAGATTAAAAACGAGCTGAAACAGTCGCCCGACAATCCAAGCCTGAATCACGACCTGGGCATCGGTTACTACCTGCTGGGTGAGTATACGGAGGCGATCAGGCATCTGAAGCGTGCCGTCTCGCTTGCGCCCGGCAACGTCTCCTTTTTGTTTAACCTGGGGAATACCTACAGTGAGAATGATGAGCCCGAGCTGGCTATTGATGCCTATTTACAGGCGGTAGACCTGAACCCCAACCATATCCCCTCGCTCAATAACCTGGCCGACTCCTATGAGCTGACGGGGCAGTTTGACAAAGCACATGAACTCTTTCACTACCTGACCCGGATCAACGGAGAAAATCCGCTTTCACACTTCAATTTGGGTAATTTCTTTCTGCGACAGAATCAGCATATCGAAGCTGCCAAGTGCTATGAGGAGAGCCTGAAGCGGGATAACGATTTTACAGATGCCTATCACAATATCGCATGGATCCTGATGCAGGCAAAAGCGTATACCGAAGCGCTGGAGTTTGCAGAGAAAGGGCTGGAAAGGGATGCTGACCATGAAGAGCTGCGTCAGCTAAAAAAAGATATTCAGGGAAAGATCAGCTGACCCTCTCTCCCATTTGGTTCAGCCTGGCCCGGTTTTCGCGAATGGCTTCTTGCTCCAGTTCAAGGGCAAACCGTGCGGCCATTCTCTGGTCAAATCCCTTGCGTGCCTTTACGGCGGGAAGAGATTTCAGTGCATCTCGCATGCGATGGTTTACCGTTGCGATCTTTTTGACGCTGGCATCACTGTCGAGAAAATCCAGAAAAGCAGACAGTTCCGCTCCTTCCAGCGTACGATCGCTGAAATTGAGCAGATAATCATCTAATATCGGGTGTTGATCAGGCTTGGAAATCATAGGAAGTATGAATTTCTGTGTTGGCGTTCAGAAATTCATACTCCCGTTGCGTTAAAATGTTTCCGGCCTGACATAATTTCCGATAATTTCCTGAAGCTGCTGGCGTCCGCGGTTAATCCTTGACTTCACCGTTCCCATGGCCGAGTCAGTAATTTCGGCAATCTCTTCATAGGTCAGCTGCTGGATATCACGCAGGACAACGGCTTCCCTGAAATCTTCATTCAGCTGCTGAAGTGCCTTTTCCAGCTCCTGAACACTCAACTTCAGGTGAAGTTCATCATCCTGAAGCAGAACGGTATCCTCAAGCTGCATCTCCCTGTCGTCGGGATCCGAATCATCAGCGTGGATGGAAACCAGGCTCATTCTCTGCTTCTTTTTATACATGCTCTTGGCGAGATTCAGTGCAATCGTATAGATCCAGGTCGAAAGCTTTGCGATTCTCTCGTACGACTGCCGGCTGCGGTAAACCCTTAAAAATGTCTCCTGCACCAGGTCTTCACAATCTTCATGATTATGGGTGTACCGGAAAAGGAAGTTATGGAGCCTGTCTTTGTAACGGTGAACAATGATATCAAATGCCTCAACAGCGCCTGACTGCAGTTGTTCCATTACATCTTCGTCTGACATTTGCCGTAAAGTAGCTGTAGATACCTTCATGATCTCTACCCCAAATTTTTAAGTTGCTATTACCGCAACATCGAAAAGGGATTTAGCCGATGATGCGCTTTAACAGCAGAAGAAATATGGCTGAGGTATCTAATGTGCCGAAACCTTTCGCTGCACGGTCTGCATCGAGGAGGGCTTCAAATATCCGTGGCATTTCGGCTAGTCTGAATCGGGAAGCTTCTTTCCATTGCATATCAAAAACGTATCTGCTTTTGATACCGAGTTCCGCCTGAACCTGATCTTTGGCTAACCCTTTTTCAGTAAGCCGGCGTATTTGCCAGATATTGCTAAACACATTGTAAAAGAACCCCAGCGTCTTAATCACTTCTCCAACGCTGTAGTTACTTTTATGCAACATCTGTTCCGATATGCCAAGGGCTGCATTCAGGTT
>JBJHCX010000026.1:0-21333 GCA_050486245.1 Rhodohalobacter sp. | reverse complement strand
CATTAATGGCTACAAGTGTCATATTTCGGCTATGTAAATCGATTCCTACGTGAATCATGACGTCCTCCTTAGTTTGTTTGTGTGGAAACTACAATCTAGGTGGGGACGTCCTTTTTGTAAAGATCAACGGTTTCAACGCGGACATGGCCGCTCATTACCTGTTGCCAGAATCTTTATAGTTGCAGCAATACCAGCTTTTTATCACATTATTAGCTCGTAATGGCCATGCCGCTTAAACCACAGACCGTTATACCGTAATAACCAATTTAATCATCTACAACTATGGCCTCTAGAAAAGGGAATCATTCAGAATTAAAAATTGATGAAAATTCATTGGTTGCTGAAACTTCGATCTTTTCAAGATTTTTGAATGCATTGTATGCAATCGTTTTGGGAATTGTGCTCGTTCAGGTGTTCTATTTTTTCACAGGCTCAGGATCAGTTGTCGTTTTGTTTAACAATTTATTCTTTCTCGCTTTCCTGGTGGTCTGTTCAATTCTTGGTTGGATTGTCGGAGACAACTTCATCGTTTGGCTTAAAGATGAGATTGGAAACTGGAAATTTTGGTGATTTATCTTAACAGGTTAAGAGTGGCTGATTAATAATTATCAGATTTGTTCGTTTTTCAATAGATTAGCATATAAACTCAATTTTGAAAGTTATGATCACTGATTTTAAAGAGATAGAACATTCAGCCCTCGAACTGGACAAAAAGCGTCGGGCAGAACTGGCCAAACGGCTTATCAAGAGTTTGGATGAAGAGATCGATTCTGATATTGAGCAGGCATGGGTTGATGAAGTAACTCGTAGAAAAGAAGAAATCAAATCAGGCAAGGTATCTCCTCTGTCGGGAGAGGAAGTTCATAAAGAGGCCAGAAAAATCCTTAAAAAGTGACTTTTCAATATCACCCGGAAGCGGCCAAAGAATTAACCAGTTCTATTGAATATTATGAAGATAAGTCTAAGGGATTGGGCGAAGAATTTCTTGATGAAGTCGAAGCTGCTATTTCACTTATACTCTCTCACCCAAAAACAGGTTCGTTAATGACTAAAGAAGATCGCAGAATTTTGTTAAACAGATTTCCTTACGGCCTTATCTACGATGTCTCAAATGAAATGATCACGATTAATGCTGTGATGCATTTAAGCCGCAGGCCCGAATATTGGAAGTCGAGAAAGTAGTTTACGGTATAACCAGTGTTTCCTGCGGACCGGTTCAGGTTTCTTGCTTTACTTTTAAGTGGATAGCCCGGCAGCAGAAACACCAAACCGTTAAGTTCCCTTAGAGTCAGACTGGTTCCAACTCTCCTTCTAACAGTTTTCCTATCTGTTTTTTTGATGTTCCAAGCCTTAGAAGTGCTTTAATCATCAGATCCAGAGAAATTCCGGGATCTCCACCTTCAAGTTTGGCAATTCGGGATTGACTCGATCCGATTGCCCGGGCAAGCTGTTCCTGAGTCCAGCCTCTTTTTATACGTTGAGCTTTTACCAGATTGCTGATATCAAGACGAATGTCAATATAGGCTTCTTCTTCCGGTGTAAGTTCCAGAAAATCGGCTGCAGAACCTACACGAAATCCTTTTTCTTCCAATTGTTTTCGTTTCTTCTTGTCCATAATATTATTTGTCCTTTACTACTTTTTGTAAAGAGTCAGCCGTTTTTTGCATACATCAATAACTTCCGACGGCGTCTTTTGTGATTTTTTGGCAAACACATCCAATATGACAATGGCTTCATCATCGATAAAGTAAATGATACGCCACGTTTTGTTTTGGTCATTAATCCGAAGCTCATGACAATTTTTCCCAATGGATGGCATCGGCCTGGAATCCGGCATTTCCAACAGATCACCTTTTTGAAGTCTTCTTAACAGAAAACCAGCTTTCATTCTGGCATCTGTCGAAAAAGGTGGAGTCTTAACTTCTCCCTGAATCCAGACCAATGGTTTATTCTTTTCTGACATAATTAAATATGCCGAATTTGACATAAATAATCAATAGTGAAGCCGGGTATATAACAAGCGTAGCGCTTCGCGGTTCTTCGAATCAACCGGATTTTGCTGCTCAAAGTCAGCAATAAAAACTTTCAGAGTTGCGGTAAATCTTTCTTTTTATCACTTTATTAGCTGTAAATGGCAAAACCGGTTAAGCGCCAAACCGTTAACGCACCCTTCTCCAATACTGCTCGTCTACTCTTTTCGTTATTTCATTACGTATTAATTTTGTACATTTAAAGTACGTTAAAAGAAAAATATTACCATTATGGCAACAGCACGAATTGAAATTGACCAGGATATTCAACCGCTTTCAGAGTTCCGGAAACATGCTGCGGATTTCATTGACCGCATCAAAAAACAAAAGCGACCCATTGTTTTAACGCAGCACGGGAAAAGTGCGGTTGTTTTGGTGGATGTATCTGAGTATCAGCGTATGGTCGATAAAATCGACCTGATGGAAGAGCTGATTGAAGCGGAACGCCAAATTGCAAGAGGTGAAGTCGTTTCCCATGAAGAAGCCAAAAAGCGAATTAAAGAAAATCTGGCCAAGTGGAAATAGTCTGGACTAATCAGGCATTGCGTAAACTCAACAAGTTTGTCGATTACATTGCTCAGGATGATCTTGTCACTGCAGAAAAATGGGCGTTAAAACTTATTGAGAAAACCGATCAACTCATTGAACAACCGGAATCAGGTCGGATTGGGCCAGAGTATAATGAGCCAAATTTGCGTGAACTAATATTTGGCAATTATCGGGTAATTTATCGGATACGTAAAGAAGAAAATATAATCTATATACAAACCGTGTGGCATGTACGACAAGACCCTCCTAAATCAAGTGCGGGGTTGCGTTAACAAGTGTTTACTGCGGACCGGTTCCAGTTTCTTGCAGGACTTTTAAGTGGATAGCCCGGCCGCAGAAACACCAAACCGTAATGCCAATTTAATCAATTCATATAATGAAACATATTACCTATTCTGTTGGAATAATTCTTGCCATCTCATTATTGCTTAATAATTGTACGAAAGAAGAAAAGATTGATTTAAGCCCCATTGAAGTATATTTAAGTAACGTTTTAACAATTGAGAGCAATGTAGAGAATAACGGCCCAGCACCAATTTTACCATTTGTAGCAGATGCTGCCGTAAATAGCGAAGGTCATATTTTTATTTCTACGGGACAGGATTCAAAGTTTCATATTTATGAACAAGATGGAGAATGGCTGCAATCGTTTGGGCAATCAGGAGCTGGACCAGGTGAATTCAGACAGATATCAGCAATTTACATAGATAACAGGAACAGACTCATTGTTGCAGATCGGGGAAATGGACGTATTTCAATTTTTGACAGCCAAGGTTCACTGATTGCTACAAGTAGTTCTGCTGGTATAAATACGATACGATCTATAAGAGAAATGCCAGATGGACGATTCATTGTAACCGGTCAGAAAGATGACTACCTGGTTCACATTTTTGATTCTGAATTCGATTCAATCCAGTCAAGTTTTACTACCATAGGAGAATTCGCAAATATTGAGCGAGAATCAGAAAGACAATGGATAAAAGGCCAAGCTGGTCAAGCTCATCCCTGGAGAGACGGGCAAATCGTTTTTGTTCCTGCTAACTATCAGGGCAGGGTATATTTGTACGAGGAGAAAAATATCAATGAATGGAATCTTATTGATGAATTAGAGGGGTACAACCTATATGAACCAGCTTTAACCTTTCATTCCGATCAACCATCCTCTGGAACTCCTGTTCATGGTATTTTAGGTTCTCCGGATGGCATGATGTTTATTTCTTACCGTACTCTTTCTTATGGATTCTATCAAAACCAGGAAGGCTCACTGTATCATATTTCATACCTAACTACTGAAGAAGGTATGAACTTAGTTATTGAGCATTTTGATACCTCTTCAAATAAATTAATTGAATATGGCATTGTTGATGATCTCAATATTGAGCATTCTTTAAGAAAACAACCACTATGGATGGATGAGTCTTTGAATCTCTATTTATCAGATAATAGCGAACTACCCAAATTGCAAATAATGAAACTTGAACTGCAATAGCATCAAAACATTTTAAGTATGGAATTGGCGGAAAAAGTACTATTCTAGAATGGATGAGAAGTTATGGTTACAGCACCGTTCCTCCTACCCATTTATCTATGGCGAAATCATCTGACAAAACCCGGGAATCTGACCCGAAAACCAACCGAATCAAACAGCTTGAAAAGCAGCTGGAAACCATCACGAACCATCTTCGTGGATTTGATATGGCTATGGTCGAAACCGGATACAGATATTCTGAGCTCTATTGGGCTGGATATGATTCGAATTAGGATTACGCCCGTTATCAAATCGAAAAAATTGCCCTGGCACTCGACAGGGGACTTGAAAGAAGGCCTGCTCGTGCCGCATCTGCAGAATTTTTTATAAATTCTTCTATTCCGGAAATGGAAAATGCTATTGAATCGGAAGACCCGGATGTGTTTAAGAGGGAATTCGAAGACTTTACTCAATCTTGCAATGACTGCCACGCAGCAGAACAGGTTCCGCATTTTAATGTAAAAAAACCTGAAGCAAGTATCAGTCCCATTCGCTTAGAGTAATCTTGTTTAAAAGTGACAGGATTTATTCAATTGGTGAATGAGCTGTTTTACTAACCTATTGTTATAAACTGTTTGATTTGATAACAATACATGCGGACACGATTGTGTTAGTTTCTTACATTCAAACAATTTGCAACGCTTCATATTTACCAGACCATTTTTTCAAAGTTATTAGAGTAGAGGTCTCATGAGAATTATTAGTCTGATTTTTCTTTTTTTTTGTAATTGCTTGTGAACCACAAACTGTTGGCCCATGTGTGCATATTTATGATGAGCCTATTTTGATTATTGAGTCAATAACGGATGAAGTTAATGGACATACGATATCACAAGCGTATATTTATAATATTAAAATAGATGGAACCAAAAGAGATTTAGTTTTTTTAACAGGTGAGGTTTCAAATAATATATCTGTTGAAGATTCAGTTATTGTCTGTTCGGTTCCTTGTGGTTTTGGCACTGAAGGTGGTGAGTACCAATTTTCTGTTTCAGCCGATGGATATGAAGACACGACCATTACAAGAGATGCCAAATATGGGGAATCGCAAGGTGGTTGTCCTTCAAAAAGTTCAGGTGGAACAAGGATTAGTTTTAATTTGACTTATTGATGCATATTGCACAACAAAACAAATCCTGCTGACGGGTGCGCCTTGGTTGAGCAATTTAGAGTTGATTGAGCGAGCACTTGACAAGATAAACGAGTCCTGAAGTGAGCCGTTCGCAACCATAACCAGCGTAGCGCTTCGCGGTTCTTCGAATCAACGTGCAATTGGCCGTTTATTGCCTTTAAATAATATACAGAGTTGCAGTAAACCCAGACTTTTATCACTTTTCTAGCTTGAAATGGACAAACCGGTTAAATGCTGAGCCGTTAAGTTGCCCAATTAATTTCATCTCCAATCGATGATAGGAAGAATGATGTAACTTATAAATAAGAACATGAACAAATCATTCATTACATCCACTTCTCTATGCGTACTTCTGTTGGTACCACTGCTTGCCCCGGCGCAAGAAGTCAATTTAAACAGCACTATCGATGAAACCCAACAGATCTATCTGTCAGCAATCCGCCAGGACTTTGTTAATCACAGGAAAAACGTGTCCCTGCTCTATGATATCGGCATTGGTATTGTTCAGCGCATCGATTCTCTTTTCACTGAACAAAGAGTCGACACGGCCAATACGGATCTGGTCCAGGGTATAATGGTCACCAGGCAATACGACCGCACAATCCTGGCCTACAGGGGGATTCTGAACGGAAATTACATTTCCGATCCCGAATTGAAACTGATGATTGCCCGGCATACGGCACTTTTTGAAGGTTATGCCGATGCCAAACGGGAGTGGGACAACCAGTGGGATATCACTGCCCGCCCGTACATCTACAAACATGGGCTGTTCAGCCATCCCTCTATGATCCGCTCCGGAGAGCCTGATAAACATTACGATCTCTACCGGGACCCGGAATTTCGAACGGTTTTATGGGATCGGCGCATGTTTGCCTATGACGTCTCATACATCACCCCGGCGCTTCTTGAGTCGATAGACGCGATTCTTGCCAGGGTTGATGAGTTGCTGGGTGATTGAGGGGATGGTGATGAAATTTATTGAGGAACTTAACAGGGCAAATCAACCGGACACGTTTGCATTCAGTTGCTTACATTCAATGACTTAGCCATGCCGCTTTTTTACTGATCCGTTATGCCACCAAAATAAATACCATTCAAGATGAAGAAAATTTCTGGCATATTTATCACTCTGCTGCTCTGCACATTCATTTATGGGTGTACTTCCAATACTGATGTTGTGGCTGTAAAAAAGCACGCCACGGTTCAAGAGATAATTTCTATAAATGAAGAATTAAGCGAATCGCCACTTTTCGCTTTTGTATATGATGCTGCCTCGGATAGTCAAGGGAATATTTATTTCGCAGACCCCTCAACCAATAAAATTCACTCCTATAATTCAGAGGGCTCTTTTCGTTGGTCAATCGGAGGAAGTGGGCAAGGACCGGGGGAGTTTCAGTTAATTAGTTCGATACATATTGACGAAGAAGATCAGTTATATGTTTATGATTCCGAAAGAGTCATCTTAACTATTTTTAATCATGATGGTGAACTTCTTGATAATCGTTCATTCGAGTTTGGGAGAAAAACAATTGAAAATATTCGAAAGGCTCCCAATAATATATTGCTATTGCCTTATTGGGATGAGGGAAGGCTGATTCATCTCTATTCTCTTGAGTCTGGTGAAATTTTAGCCAGCCTTGTTGAATTTAGTGAGATGCTTCAGACAGAAGACGAAATAGAAGAAGAGCTTTTTCAAATAAATCCAGGATCTGCAATCCCATTAAATGAACGTTTCATTGCATATGTTCCCAGTCACTATGACGGTAAGGTTTACCTATTTGAAGAATCGATAAATGGTGTATGGAAATTAAAAGATGCAATTGAAGGGTACAAGCAATTTGACCCAAGCATTACATTTCATGTTACGCAGGATGGCTCACACGAGCGAAGCCATTTTAGTGGATACAACCCCAGAGGCGGCGGAACGTATGTCCATTATGAATTTCATTCAATGTCATTTGGCTTGTATCCACAGGACGATGGATCAGCAGTTCATTTATCGTATCAGGTTGTTGAAGATGAAATGCAGCTAGTTGTTGAACATTTCGATATCAACAATGCTCAGCTTCAATTCTATTCAATCATCAAGGATCTTGAAATAGGCTTTCGTCCAGACAAACGACCGGTCTGGATGGACTCACAAGGTCATATTTACCTTGCGGATAATAGTAATATGCCTGAACTCAGGGTTCTTCGCTTGGCTTATGAATAAACCGGTGGCATAACTGCGGCTCGTGCGGCCAAGTGAAGGTTTCGGAACTTTGGAACTTTGGTCGCCTCGCTGCAGAAACGCCAAACCGTTAACTTACAATCCATCATTCAATCAAAACAAATGAATACACTAAAATGCCTGATCTGTATAACCCTGCTATCGATTATAATGTGGGGATGCGGCACACAAGACCAAAGTGAATATAGAGTGGAAATAATAGCTTACGACTATGCTTTCCAAGCACCGGATGAATTGCCCACAGGGTGGATAACCTTTGTTTTAAATAATGAACAAGCTCATGAAATTCATGAAATAAGTTTTGCCCGTATTCCGGAAGGCATCACATACAGTGAATATTTGAATGAATATATAGGAGCCTGGGAAATTTTACTGGAAGAATATCAGGCCGGTGAGGTTGAACGGGCTGGTATTTCGTCACGTGTTAATGAACTGTTGCCCGACTGGGCCGATGGTGTGGAATATGTGAACGCCCGGGGACTGGTTTCTGCGGGAAGGTCGGCTGAGAAAACCGTTTATTTGACACCGGGTTTATATGCTTTGGATTGCTGGGTCAAAACTGAGGAGGGAATCATACATATCACCGGCGGTATGACACGGCCGCTTACCATCACAGATGAATCCGCCAACAGCCCTGAACCCACATTTGAGAACAGTATAACCTTGCATGAAAATGAGATCGATGTTCAATGGATAGCTGAAACCGGCTTCCATTCTTTTGCCGTATGGATGGAAGAAAACCCTGATGGAAATCCGGCTCATAATAACATTCATCTGATCAAGGTGGATGAAAACACGGACCTGGATGAGGTAAACAGATGGATGGATTGGTACCAGATTGGTGGCCTCAGAGCCCCCGCCCCCGCCGATTTCCTTGGAGGTGTTAGCACCTATGATGCTATTCCCGGTGAGAGCGCAACTTACTTTTCGTTGGAAATTGATGAACCCGGGGAATATGCCTGGATCGTTCAGGTCCCTGAAGGTGAGCAGTTGTGGAATGTATTTAATGTCCAATAAATGGGCTGAACCTTTCTGCTCACCTGAACTTATCCTTGGTTAAGGATTCCTGGCAGTTGTCCATGGCTTCGAGCTGACCGGTAACGGTTTTTAGTCCATTTTCAAAGTTGACAGCCCGGCAGGCCATCAGAGGCTATCCCGATCTGGTAAAATATAGTGTATAACATTGCTTTTAATGGAGTGTATACCCCCTCAAAGTTTGAAATAGAGCGATGGCTCTTGCAGAAATCCAGCGATTTCACCACTTTATTTGCATCACATGGCAGATCAGTTTAAATGCCAGGCCGTTAACCGACAATATTTAACGGAAAATGATGCATACAGAGACATTGATTGCAAGCTTAGAAGCCGCACCCGGCATTATCGCTGAACTGGTCCGCGAAGTACCGTCCCGAAATCTCAAACGACGTCCGGAACCGAATAAATGGTCAGCTCACGAGCACGCTTGTCATATTGCTGACGGGGACGCGACATTTCTTGAACGCCTCGAGTTTATTCTCAATAATCCCAGTCCCAGGATTAAATCTATGGTGCCATCTCCTGATGAAAAGAAAGGGTCATTACTGAGTATTGATCTGAACGATGCACTTGATAAGTATGAAATAGAGCGTGCGCGAGTGGTTAAACGGTTGAAAGAACTATCTGAAGAGGATTGGCGCCGGACCGCCGAACACGAAGCGTTCAGTCACTACTCAGTGTATATTATGTTCAGGCATTTGCTGATGCATGAGATGTTTCATGCCTATAGAATTGATGAACTGTTACTTAAAAAGGATTGGGCATAAGCTTCAGTTTATGCGTATCACTGGGTGACAATGATACAACTTATTTCAGTAATTAAAACCTCCTCATATAATCAGAAACCTCATGAAAATACTAGCATTTTCTATTACACTTTTGGTGGCTGTGCAATCACTATATGCCCAGCAGGAGCGATTTCCCATTATCGATATGCACATGCACGCCATGGCAGCTGATGCCCAGGGGCCGCCACCGCTGGCGATGTGTACACCAATGCAATATCCGACTTGGGATCAGAACCGTCCTTTCGCTGAGGCTTTCATGTCGATGCAAAAGGCCCCTAAGTGCCACGATCCTGTATGGTCGGCTGAAACGGACGAAGAGCTAATGAATCAGACCATTGCAGTGATGGATCGTCTGAATATTGTAGGTGTTCTGAGCGGTAACGAGCCGGACCGTATTGCGAGCTGGATGACGGAAGCACCTGACCGCTTCATTCCGGGTTTTGTTCTGGAGTTTAACCAAACGGGTGCCGTTTTTCCTGTAGATTCCTTGCGCACTCTTCACTCGAAAGGCCAACTTGTCGTGTTGGGTGAGGTCGTAAACCAGTATGCAGGGATCACTCCGGATGATGAGCGGATGGAACCCTACTGGGCGCTCGCTGAGGAGCTGGACATACCGGTCGGCATACATGTCGGAACGGGTCCGCCGGGAGTCATCTATCTGGGTGCTGAAGAGTATCGAGCCCGGCTCCACAGCCCACTTACGATGGAAGAAGTACTTGTAAGGCACCCCGGACTTAGGGTCTATCTTGCACATGCAGGCTACCCGATGCTAGATGACTTGCTTGCCGTTCTTTATGTACATCCACAGGTATATGTAGACATTGGCATTATCGTCTATATGCTGCCGCGGGCGGAGTTCTACCGATACCTCAAAACAATTGTAGAGGCAGGCTTCGGAAAACGGGTGATGTTCGGTTCAGACCAGATGGTTTGGCCCGGGGTAATCGAACGGGCAATAGAGGTAATCGAGCAAGCCCCATTCCTGAACGAAGGGCAGAAGCGGGACATCTTCTACAACAACGCGGCGCGGTTCCTGCGGCTGAGTGAAGAAGAGATTGCGAAACACCACGACCATCGGTAAACGTTATGAAAATAGATCGACAACCCGATAAATTAAGATAACATGGCAACAACAGCTGAACATGATAAGCGAATGGCCTTATTGACATTCGCATCCGTTTATCCGCATTATCTCAAAAAAGTTGAGAGGAAAGGCAGAACGAAAGAGGAGTTGCATCAGGTGATTGAATGGCTGACCGGATTTGATGACCTCGCAATAGAAGATCTTATTGAAAAGAGTGTAACTTTTGAAGAGTTCTTTGCCAGAGCAACTCTGAATTCGAATGCTCATCTGATTACAGGTGTTATTTGTGGCTATCGTATTGAAGAGATTGACAACCCTGTCACGAAACAGGTAAGGTACCTGGATAAGCTGGTAGACGAGCTGGCAAAAGGGAAAAAGATGGAGAAGATTTTCCGGGGGTAATGAGAATGGCCGGCGATTCACTCTCCATCCGCGATTCATGCCGAATTCCGGCAGAAACTATCTCAAAAATCCCTTATTTTAAGACGATAAAAGAAAATTGGACTTTTAACTTCTTGAAACCATAAAGAGGATTTATGACGACCCAAAACCCACTCCTTGATACCAAAGTTCCTTTTAAAACGGGTTCCGGTGAGGCGCATCTCTATAGCCTCAAAAAGCTCGAGGATCTCGGCTACGGAAAGGTCAGCCGACTTCCATTTACCATAAAAGTACTGCTTGAAGCAGTTCTGAGAGAGTATGACGGCTTTGCCATTACCGAAGATGATATTAAACTATTGGCTGATTACAATGCCAAAAAGCCTGCCGGTGAAATTCCTTTTAAACCGTCACGTGTTGTTCTGCAGGATTTTACAGGCGTTCCCGCTGTTGTTGACCTGGCAGCCCTGCGCTCTGCAATGAAGCGAATGGGCGGTAACCCGCAATCGATCAACCCGCAGGTTCCGGTCGACCTGGTGATTGACCACTCTGTACAGGTCGATATGTTTGGACAAGAGTACGCCTTCATGTTCAACGTTGAAAAAGAGATGGAGCGTAACCGAGAGCGCTACGAATTTTTGAAGTGGGGGAAAGAGGCGTTTGACAATTTCCGTGTGGTGCCGCCGGGACGCGGAATCGTTCACCAGGTGAACCTGGAATACCTTGCAAAAGGGGTCTTTACCCGCAAGGAGGATGACGGAACCACCGTAGCCTATCCTGATACGCTTGTTGGAACCGACTCTCACACCACCATGATCAACGGCCTCGGTATTCTGGGGTGGGGCGTTGGCGGTATTGAAGCGGAAGCAGCCATGCTCGGCCAGCCAATCTACATGCTGGTTCCTGAAGTTGTGGGCGTAAAACTGACCGGCAAGCTTCGCGAGGGAATCACTGCTACCGACCTGACCCTGACCGTTACCGAAATGCTGCGCCGTCACGGTGTGGTTGGTAAGTTTGTAGAGTTTTTTGGCCCGGGACTGAGCAATATGAGCCTGCCAGACCGTGCCACCATCGCCAACATGGCGCCTGAGTATGGAGCCACCATGGGCTTCTTCCCGATCGACAAAGAGGCACTGCGCTATATGAGCCGCACCGGCCGCCCGGATGAGCTGGTTCAACTGGTTGAAAACTACACCAAGGAGCAGGGGCTGTTCAGAACCGACGAGACGGAAGATCCTGAGTTTACCGAAGTGCTGGAGCTCGACCTGGGAGATGTGGAGACCTCACTCGCTGGGCCGAAGCGTCCGCAGGACAGAATTACCCTCTCCAACATGAAGAAGACGTTTGAAGCGTCACTAACCAGCGATGATCCGACCATGGGTTTCAGCCTGGGGCAGGAGAAGCTGGCCAACAAAGGCATTTTCAAAAACGGCCAGGAAGTTGAGATGAAGCATGGCGATGTTGTGATCGCAGCGATCACCAGCTGTACCAATACCTCGAATCCAAGTGTGATGCTGGGTGCGGGTATTATTGCCAAGAAAGCGGTTGAGAAAGGGATGAAGGTTCCGCCGTACGTGAAGACATCACTCGCACCGGGATCGCGTGTAGTGACCGAGTATCTGAATGAAGCCGGCCTGACCGATTACATGAATCAGCTAGGGTTCAACCTGGTTGGATATGGATGTACAACCTGTATCGGTAATTCGGGTCCGCTGCCTGAAGCTGTGGAAACAGCCATTAAAGAGGGCGACCTGATTGCTGCAGGCGTACTGTCAGGAAATCGTAATTTTGAAGGACGAATTCACCCGTGGGTGAAGGCGAACTACCTGGCATCTCCGCCACTGGTTGTTGCCTATGCACTTGCCGGAACCGTTGATATCGACCTGAACAGCGAGCCGATCGGCAAAGACAAAGATGGCAACGATGTCTACCTGAAAGATATCTGGCCGACATCTGATGAGATCACCGAATTTCTCGATCAGGCCATCCGTCCGGATCTGTTCGACAAGATGTACAGTGATATCTTCGAATCAGAGACGTGGGACAACATCCCGGTTGGCGGCGGTGAACTCTACGAGTGGAAAGAGGAGTCGACCTACATCCAGGAGCCTCCGTTTTTCGTCGGAATGGGTGAGAATCCTGAGCCGATCAAACCGATTACGGGTGCAAAAGCACTGGTGAAGGTTGGAGACTCTATCACCACTGACCATATTTCACCGGCGGGTAACATCAAGGCAGACAGTCCTGCCGGGAAGTACCTGCTCGACAACGGAGTAGAGATCCATGACTTTAACTCTTACGGTTCACGCAGGGGTAATGACCGTGTGATGACACGCGGTACGTTTGCCAATGTCCGGTTTAAGAACCAGCTTGCCCCCGGCACGGAAGGCGGCTTTACCAAGTATCACCCAACCGGTGAGATTACCACAATCTACGATGCCGCACAGAAGTACAAAAAAGAGGGGACTCCTCTTGTAGCACTTGCCGGCAAGGAGTACGGGACCGGTTCTTCACGTGACTGGGCTGCCAAGGGTACGATCCTGCTGGGTGTAAGAGCTGTGATTGCAGCATCGTACGAGCGTATTCACCGTTCAAACCTGGTAGGGATGGGCGTGCTGCCGCTGCAGTTTGCCGATGGTGAATCGCACGACTCACTCGGACTGGACGGCTCTGAAGAGTTCAATATTCAAATTGATGACAATCTGAAGCCGCGTGAAACCGTGAAAGTGACGGCCAAGAAAGCCGACGGAACAGTTGTTGAGTTTGATACCATTTGTCGTATCGATACTCCTGTTGAAATTGACTACTTCCGTAACGGCGGAATCCTGCACAAGGTTCTCCGTGACTATGTGGAAGAGGATAAAAAACAGAGAAACTGATCAGCCATTTCATCTGCCGGATGATTTGGTTCATCCGGTGCGTATCAACTGATTCAAGAAAAAGCCCGGATCTTTCGATTCGGGCTTTTTCTGTTTTATGAACCTATACGATCTGTATGAATCTAATCCGCAAAAGTATTGAGATCGACCCGTTGCGGCAAAATTTTCATGGATCATCTCCATTGTGGGTATAAAGTTGTTTGCTTGTTGCGGATTGTTGTTACCCCATTCATATTAGCCTGTATTGGCTTATTCCAAAAGCCACATCTGTATTCAATAAAAATTTAATCAATCAATGATCTGCCGGGCCTGTGGGTCTCCCTGTTTCGGCAGACCTAATCTTTCTAATTGTTATGACACCTTTCAATACCCGGACGGCTCTGCTCTCGCTGATGCCGTTTGTTCTTTTTATCGCACTTTTTCTGGGAACGGGTCTCTATTTGCAAGCTCAGGGAGTTGAGCGTGCTTTTCAACAGTTGCCGGGACATGTAGCCATTATTCCGGCTTTAATTTTAGCCATCCTGCTCTACCCGAAAAACCTGAATGAATCGATTGGCCTGTTGGTGAAAGGTGCCGGCAGTAACAATATTATTACAATGTGCGTTATCTTTCTGCTGGCTGGAGCCTTTTCGAGTGTAGCTTCTGCAAGCGGTGGTGTTGATGCAGTTGTCAATGCCGGATTATATCTGATACCATCGGGGTTTATTCTGCCGGGCCTGTTTATTATTGCAGCGTTAATTTCACTTGCAATGGGTACTTCAGTGGGTACCATAGGAGCATTAGCCCCGGTTGCGGTCGGTTTTTCTCAGCAGGCCGGAATTGACCCGGCATTGATAGCCGGGGCGCTGTTTGGTGGAGCGATGTTTGGAGACAACCTCTCAATTATCTCTGATACCACAATTGCATCTACCCGTACACAGGGTGTCGGAATGAAAGAGAAGTTCTATGAAAATCTGAAAATTGCACTTCCTGCATCATTGTGTGCTATCCTGATCTTTGCCATACTGGCCGGTGATTCGGCACCGGTGATATCCGGTGATGTGCAGTGGATGGCCACCATACCCTATCTTGCCATCCTGATTTTGGCGGTTGGCGGAATGAATGTGTTTGCAGTTCTCATTTTAGGAATGTTGATGGCAGCTCTTCAGGGAGCTGTTGCCGGTACATATTTATTAGCGGACCTTGGAACAGATATTGCCGCCGGTTTTGCCGATATGCACGGAATCTTTATCCTGGCTATGTTTGTAGGGGCCTTGGGAGAGTTTATCAAAAAGCAGGGCGGACTTCAATGGATTTCAGGAATCGTAACCCGCTTGGCTCAAAAAGCTTCCAAAACCGGCAACCGGGCTCAGCAGTTTGCCATTGGAATTCTGGTATATACCACCGATTTGTGCATTGCCAATAACACGGTATCCATCGTTGTAACCGGAGAAATCAGTCAATCTATTGCAAAAAAGCATGGAATACCGGCTCGCCGGTCTGCCACAATACTGGATATCTTTGCATGCATCGGACAGGGAATGATACCCTACGGAAATCAGGCACTGTTACTCAGTGCTACGTTTGCCATTTCACCGTGGGCTGCCGTCACCCATAATCTATATGGATTCATTCTGTTATTGTTTGTTACGATCACAATTCTGGCGGGATCCCGCCTGAAACATAAAAAAACAGATCAGGCCAGCTGAAATATTGGCAGTTACCGTAAAATTAGTTATTAATAAAGAGTTGGATATTTTTTTACCAGATCAACCTGTAATGACAGCGGCGAATATGAGTTCGGATAAGGTACAAAACGATGGTTCGGAATTGGATGAAATTCCAAAGCAGAATGTTCAGCTTCTGTTGGATACCATAGAGGGAATCAATCAGACTCAGGAGTTTAAGTCTGTACTCACTCAAAGCATGGAAGCAACCAGGCTTATTATGGACTCAGAAGCCAGCTCCCTGATCCTGATGGAGAAATCATCGGGCGATCTCTTCATCAGTATGCCGACGGGTCCGGCTAAAAAGGAGATTGCCGGGAAGAGTATTCCTAAAAATCGCGGTATTTCAGGCTGGGTGGCCGAAAATAAACGTCCTTATTTGACCAATAATCCGGTTGAATCAGAATATTTTTATGGTGAACTGGCTGAGGGTTTTACGACCCGGAATATCATCTGCGTCCCGCTTATCAACCGAAAAAATGAGGTGATCGGTGTTTTGCAGGCACTGAACCGGCGTTCGGGTGCAGAGTTCAACTCCAGGGATATCCCCATTTTTCAGGCACTGGCTTCGCATATCACCGTGGCCATTGAACGGTCACGGGCGGTTGATCGCCTTCACGACCGGCTGAAGGAGAAGGATGCACTGATTACTGAAATTCACCACCGAATCAAGAATAACCTGCAGGTTCTGGCTGCACTGATTGGCGAGGAACTTGAACAGATGAAGGATGATAAAGCCAAAACCGTGTTGAAGGATATCAGTGTCCGGGTAGAGTCGATGTCGCGACTGCATGGAATGCTTACCGAAAAGAGCCTCTCCTCAACGGTTGAGCTGGGAAGTTACCTGGGGCAGCTTTCTGAAAAAATTGAACAGACCATGAGCTCTTTTCTGTATGATATCAAGATACGCTTGCAGAGTGAGCCGGTTGAGGTCCGTCAGGAACAGGCTCTGTTGTGCGGGCTTATTCTGAACGAACTTCTCATCAACATCTACAAGCATGCGTTTCGCAAGGATGATGAATCGGGGTTGATTGAGATCTCAATTCGTTCAGCGGATGATCGTGTGTTTTTGGGGGTTTCGGATAACGGAGTGGGGCTTCCGGAAGATTTCTCGCCCGACAGAAAAGGTTCGCTCGGCATGTGGATTGTGGAAGAGCTGATGAAAAAGCTGAAAGGGGAGATTGAAATCGACACCCGGGCAGGAACCCGCTTTGAGATTACCTTTCCGCGTTAAAGAGGCCACCTGCCGATGCCCCGCATGGTAAAAAGTTTTGCCAACAGATGGGAGAGAGGCGATCGAATCAGGCTGTAGACCAGGCATTTGTAGAATAAATCTGAGGTTTCACTACGCCCCAAATGCATATTCATCTCAGCTCTTCGCGCTACTTGCCGGCTTCTTTTCCGTTGAATTCTGCTATACTCTTCAAATGGGCTTTCAGCTTGCCCGTTCCGCTCAAATGATGCGGTGATTGCACGAGCACAGTGTTCCGCTCCAATCCACCCGAGATTCATTCCTTGTCCGCCGATGGGACTTACCACATGGGCAGCATCCCCGGCCAGCAAGATTCTGCCGCTGCAGAGTGTCTGAGCGAGCTGATGTTGTACGCCAAAACTGCTGATCATTACATTTCGGCACTCTTTCAGGGAGTGTCCAAGCCTGGTCAGGATCATTTCTGAGAGCAGTTCCGGATCCGGGTCCGAAAGGTATCGATCGGTTTTTGCGACCCAGCGCCTGTATCCATTGGGGAGTGGGAAGGATTCGACCAGCCCTTCCGGGTGAAGGTAGACCGCTGCATCATTGCCAAACAAGGTGTTATCTTCATAATCACCCATCATGTAGCAGTCCGGGTATCGTCCTCCGCTGAGCGGGATATCCGCTATTTGACGAATGATGCTGTTTTTGCCGTCACATCCCACCAGCCATTTGCCGGTTATCGAAAAAGAGCCTTCGTCATGGCTGCAGAGAACTTCAACGGACTCTTCATGCTCTTGAAACGATTTTACCCCGGCTCCCCGAATGATTGTATCGGGATTGAGTGATGTGACCCAGTTTTCCAGAATCTGTTCGGTTTGCCATTGTGGCAAGGCCAGGATGTAGCGGTGGGGAGGCGGACACTTCTCAAATGTAATTTCTCCAATTTTTGCACGGTTCCAGAATGCAATGCCTTTTCGGATCTTCAATCCATGATCGATAAACTCATTCGTTATACCGGCACGATCGAACAAATCGAGGGAGGCGGGGTGTATGCCGAGTGATTTGGAGTGGCGATCAATCTCCTTTTTTTTCTCGAGAACTGTGCAGCGAACTCCCTGCTGTAACAATCTCCCTGCAAGGTAAAGGCCCACGGGTCCGCCGCCTGCAATGATGATATCGGTCTCACGAGGGTTCATTTGCGGGAGATGTTTTTAGCGACAACCAGGCGGAAAGGAAACCGGCGCTCTACCTTCCAGCCGGATGACAGTTCCTTTTGCAGTTCACCTTTGCGGTAACTCCGTTTGATCGAAATTTTACCATCCGGTACGATATAGCTATTGGAGAACAGGAGGGGTGCGAGGGCCGAAAAACCGAGATATCCGAGATCACTCCGTTCAATATCACTGAAGAGTATGAGGCGGCCGGCCAGCTGCTCTGCATCTTTGCAGAGAGTACTCAGTTGTTCCCGGGTCAGATGGTGGATCAGGTGGTTGGAGATCACAATGTCATAGCTTCTGTTTTGTTGGGTCAGTTCACCGGAGGTTGTTTGCAGAAATCGGATATCGTTTCCGTCAGTCCGTTGTTTGAGGAACTCAGCTGCACGAGGATCGGGATCGATACCGGTCAGGTTCACTTCCAGATTGTCTGAACGGCAAAGGTTCTGAAGGATTCGAAGGATATCGCCGCCGCCGCAACCGATATCCAGAATGGTCACAGGATTTTTGCTCCGGCTGATCACGGGGTAGAGATCCTTTCGGTAGATGCGTTCCCAACCGGATATCAGGCGATTGATTTTCTGAAACTGACGATAGGTATTGAACAGGAGCTGCTTGTCGCAATCGGGACGGTCCATCCACTCGGTGAGCTCAGGTTTTCGTTCTTTCAGAAAGTATGGCATGGGGTCCGGATTTCGGGGCTGAATAACTCAGACTCTGTTTAACAGTGCAGATTCCAGGGTTAAGCCGGGGCCAAACGCCATGGTCAGGGTTCGACTGTCCTGTTTTTTATACTCTTTTTTCATCAGTTCCTGAAGTACAAAAAGAACGGTTGCACTGCTCATGTTGCCGTAGTTAGACAGTACTTTTCGCGATGCATGCAGGGTGTCCGGTTCAAGGTGTAATGTCTTTTCAACTTTGTCAAGAATAGCGCGCCCGCCCGGGTGCACGCCCCAAAGGCTGATGTCACCGGTGGTTAGGCCGTACTGTTTTAACACCGGATAGAGAAAAGACTCCAGTCCCTCTTCCAGCAGGTCGGGAATGTAGGTTGACAAGACCATGTTAAATCCGCGGTCGCCAATAGACCAGGCCATGTCGCCGGCCCCTTTTTCGGTGATGGATGATGCAAATCCGTCTATCCGGAAGCCGTTATCCCCGGGCTCACGGCTGCTGACGATGGCACCTGCGGCTCCATCCGAGAAAACGGAGGCAGACAGCATACTGTCCATCGTATCATCTGCCTGAAAATGAAGTGTGCAGAGCTCTACAGAGACAATCATCACATTGGCGCCGGGGTCTGCTTTACAGATACGGTCGGCCAGCTTTAAAGCGGGTATCGCCGCATAGCACCCCATAAACCCAAGGTGGTACCGTTCGGTATCGGACGGGAGGCCGACAGATTTTATGATATCATAGTCAGGGCCGGGAGCATAAAACCCGGTGCAGGATACGGTGATCAGGTGGGTGATCTCTTCAGGGGTGTACCGGCTGGCAGAAATTAGCTTTTGAGCCGTACGGATATATAATTTTCGGGCTTCCCGAATGTAGGTCTCATTACGGCTCTGTGTACCGGGTGTGGCTCCCTGTCCGTTAAAAAAGAGTGATTTCATTCCGCTGACCCGGAAATCATCTACCACCGAATATCGGGTCTCAATTCCTGACCGGCTGTAGAGCTGATGAATGATCCGTTTTGCCCTGTCACCTGCCGGTACGATCTCTTTCATGCGTTCCCGCAGTTCCTCCTGCCGGTAGCTGTATTGGGGAACTTCAGTTTGGATGGAATGAATATATGTGGCCATTTTGGAGACAGGTTTTTGGGAAAGAACTATCATCCAAACCGAATTGTATTGTATATTCGTTCATCTCTGAATAATTTGACAGGGTATTGAAAACTTTTTTTATGGATGGGTCCGTTAACCCGGTATAAAAGTAAAACCGGATGTTTATGCAGCGCTCTATATTATATATGGTGATTTGTATACTGTCTGTAACCATACTTGCAATGGTGACTGAAGGTGTGTATTCGCAAGTTCCCCCGCCGGTTCAGGACAGGGTGAAGCCGGATACTACACTTCATGGCGAAAAGGCGGGAGGTGATATTGTACTGGGTCCGATGGCAGACCCCCAGGTGTATATGGAGGCCTATCATGATCCTTATCGTATCCAGAATGGTGTTTTTTTGGGGAGAGATATGATCGGGTATGAAACTACCATTCGCCAGACTGAGAGTCCGTTCCATTTTACGGGGTCGATAGGGATATTGAGCCTGAATTCCGGGGTCAGATCGAATTCTTTTCTTTTTGCAGGTATTTCAGCCGGACGTGAATATAAGCTCAATGATTATACATTCAATTCGGGGAGTTCGCGAACGGAGCTCTACGTAAGATTGATGCCAGGAGCGATCCTGGCAACCGACGGATTAACCGGCAGAGACACGGGTTATTACCCCGGTGTAACCGGGTCGGGGATAACAGGGGCTCAATACGACCTTTCAAACCGAACGTCGATATATGCCCATGGCGGCGGACAGTTTATCTGGATTCCGGCATTAAACGATGCGGGTGTGATTCTATCACCGATTATCTCAGTTGGTATTCAGTTTACGATTACCCCCGGGGTGAGTGTGGTTCGTTATTGAACTTCGATCCAGTATAGTTGGGGTTGAAGAACAGGGAAGGGAGTATTATGCCCCCATAGATTTTGTTTTTTTGTAAAACCGGATGTTATGCAGGATTCCTGCTACGGTAAGGCCGGCTATTAACCCTGTCCAGAGTCCCGGTGCGCCATAATCGGCAATAAAGCCGAGGTAGTAGGCGATTGGGATTCCGAAGATCCAGTATGCCACGAGGTTGACATACATCGGAACTTTCGTGTCTTTGAGTCCCCGCAATGCGCCGAATCCACTTACCTGCAGCCCGTCAGATATTTGGAAGATTGCCGCCATAAAGAGCAGTTGTACAGCCATGTCGGATACAGCCTGGTCGTCCGTATAGATTGCCGCAATATATTCCGGAAACAGGAACATGATCAGGGCAGTGAATGACATGATGATACTGGATAAGCCGACCCCGACATATCCCCTGAACCGGGCTTCACCGGCACGCTTTTTCCCGATAGAGTGCCCTACCCGTGCCGAAATGGCGACGGAGAGTCCGAACGGTATCATAAATGTCATTGCTGCGAAGTTGATCGCCACCTGGTGGCCGGCAACGGCAACGGTGCTAATGGTTCCGACCAGCAGGCTGACTACGGCAAACATGGTGACCTCCATGGTTGAACTGACTCCGATCGGTACCCCTATTTTCAGCAGTTCTCCCAGGTATTTCTTTTCGGGAAGGCGAAATCTTCCGAATATATCAAAGCGTCTATAGGCATCGAAGCCCATGGTGAACCAGAGCATGCCGATAAACATGACTGTGAACACGATGGCCGAAGCATATCCGGTTCCAACGGCACCGAGCTGCGGGAAGCCGAGTTTTCCAAACATCAGGATGTAGTTGGCAGGAATGTTCACAAGCAGCCCGATGCCGGCGATGAACATGGCAGGCCGTGTTACACTCAATCCTTCGTTGAAGTAGCGGAGAG
>JBJHCX010000025.1:0-22269 GCA_050486245.1 Rhodohalobacter sp. | reverse complement strand
CAACGTCTTTCAGTGTTCGTTTAGCCATTGTTTTATATTCTTGAACTTAAGTTTATTCGGTATGATAGTTAAAATACGTTGAATCTGAGTTTAATTGAAACCCCGGCATCCGCAATAAGCTCAATGTAACTGATAGCGTTTTCAGTGCAACCCCTGCCATTCATTGTGAAATGATGAAGCGGATGTAGACAGGCCTCAATCCGTATAGGCCAGGGCAAGAAACAAGGGGGAAACAATACAGTATGGCCGGGTATCAGGACAGGCCCAGAAATCGAAGCAGGTCATCAAATTGTTCAAATTCAAAATCGGGCTGAACAGGGTTTTCGCCGTTTACCGCAGATGTTTTATCCGTAAGGGCGGTATACCAGGCTGTTGACCATCCGGCATTTTTTCCTCCCACGATATCCGAGGAGTAGGAGTCGCCCACATAGAGGATATCTGCGCGCTCTACGCCGGCCTTTTCCGTAGCCACGTCAAACACGATGGGATGCGGTTTCATCTTGCCGATCTCCTCGGTTATGAGCAGCGGGTTGCAGTAGTTTTGAAGGTGCAGTTTGTCAAACTTCAGCTGCTGCGTCTCTTTAAACCCGTTGGTGATAATCCCGGTTCGAAACGAACTGCTGATCTCCGCCAGAGCCTCTTTGGCCCCGTCAATCCAGCTCCAGTAGTTTCGATAACTCTCCATATAAAACTCGCCGATCTCTTCACTTCGTCCGGCATCCAGCCCGAGCTGCGCCATTGAATCGCGAAAGCGGGCCCTTTGCAGGCCGGCCCGGCCAATCTCATCCCGCTGATACCGCTCCCAAAGCATGTGATTGATCACCTTATAGGAGGCGAGCCATTCATCAAGGGAAACCTCCTGCAGTTCAGGATAGCTCTGATAGGTCTTCTTCTGTGCTTCGGCTTCTGCAGAAGTGTGATCCAAAAGCGTATTGTCGAGATCGAAGTAGATGAATGAGGGTTTCATAAGTTGTGAAAAGAGTTTTCAAAATTTCCATGAAGATACGAAAAAACGACAGGTTCGATGTGGTTGTTTTCTTGGTTTAACAGGGCACTCTATACACACAAATCAGGACCGTATTTTGAGATGCATCAGGTCATTTAGAATCTATCCCCGTGCATACGGAGCGACCGAAGGTGATCTGATCTTTGCATGGATGCTCTCGGGTCTATCCCCGTGTATACGGGGCCACCCAACTGAGAAAACTCGGTAGAGATCTTATTCAGGGTCTATCCCCGTGTGTACGGGGCCACCGTTTCAGCGCCCATTAAACGCCAGTCCGTTATGGGTCTATCCCCGTGTGTACGGGGCCACCTAGAACCATCTATATTTTCAATGGTGAGTTCAGGGTCTATCCCCGTGTGTACGGGGCCACCGACGTGACTGGGGATGTTGGACTCTATGAGTCGGGTCTATCCCCGTGTGTACGGGGCCACCCCACCAGCACCACCGGTTAACGTTCCGTCACCGGGTCTATCCCCGTGTGTACGGGGCCACCTAAGATACCTACCAAATATACAATATAGATTAGGGTCTATCCCCGTGTGTACGGGGCCACCGAGTGGATTACAGTTTATATGACGGAAATGCAGGGTCTATCCCCGTGTGTACGGGGCCACCATGGCCTCTCTTGTGGTGATCTCTGTCTGTCTGGGTCTATCCCCGTGTGTACGGGGCCACCCACAATACCAGTTGTCAAACTCCTCCTCTATAGGGTCTATCCCCGTGTGTACGGGGCCACCCATTCCCACGCGTCGGGGTACTCTTGAAGCTCGGGTCTATCCCCGTGTGTACGGGGCCACCCTGTTTTCTGCCACAAGGAGTCCGTGTGGCGTGGGTCTATCCCCGTGTGTACGGGGCCACCTTTCTTGCCCGCACGCGATATGAGTAGGAGTTGGGTCTATCCCCGTGTGTACGGGGCCACCATAAAAGAGGCCGTCGAAGCTATAGAGGAGGAGGGTCTATCCCCGTGTGTACGGGGCCACCTAGCTTATTCGTAAAGAATCACCATCTAATACGGGTCTATCCCCGTGTGTACGGGGCCACCTACTTAATATATTTTTTGCTCTTATTGTCATGGGGTCTATCCCCGTGTGTACGGGGCCACCTAGAAATAAAATTATTACTGAATTATTATCACGGGTCTATCCCCGTGTGTACGGGGCCACCCTTTGGCGGGAAAAACTACCCGCTTGTGATCGGGGTCTATCCCCGTGTGTACGGGGCCACCAGACAGCCGGCAGCATGAACCGGTTCTCAAATGGGTCTATCCCCGTGTGTACGGGGCCACCCACTTGTCAGTGTATCAAGACTCATCTCACCTGGGTCTATCCCCGTGTGTACGGGGCCACCTCTATGAATTTTCGTCATAGAAATGTCATTTTGGCATTGCTAATATAAAAAAGATTGGTGCTATCTACGAATGAATAGAGTATCCGATTGTCAGAATTGGTCGATCAGCGGATCATCTTTGTCGAATCTTGGTTCTGTACTGTTTGAAAGTTCTTCAAGCTCTTCTGTATCATGGGATTTGATCAAATTTCTGAACGTTAACCACATCCCTTCATACTCAACGAGCTCTTTTTTAGGCCAACCCAGTACTCGAACACCCAGGCCAGACGGGGCTTCATTACTCCTCCACAAAATCACAATACCCCCATCTTCTGGTATTAACTGTTCCCAGTTCAATAAAACTCTCCACAACCGCTCCCGGACCGATTGTTTCATTTTGGGTACAGCATAAATTCCCGGTGCAATTTCATGCATGCAGGAATTGATAAATCCATTAAACCGGTCCGGCACATTACGGGTTATTGCTATCGTCATTGTCAGACAGAAGTGTTTTGATTTGTTCGATCATGTTTGGAATCACATTCTCTTTCTGAAATATTTTCCCCGCCAGCTTTCGCGTAAGACTTTCAATGTCTTTGCCTTTTCCTTGTGAAACTTGTTTTGCTGCCTGAAATGCAATCGGCAAACTAACAGTACTTCTGAACAGATCTGCAATATCCAGCGCAAAGGCTCGTCCGGATGACTCGTGGATAAACCCAAGCTGAGGAATCGTGCCTGTTACAGCAACCGCAATCTGAGCTGCTGCATAGGTTGCCGTAGTCGAATGATTGATCGCCTTATTAATCGTGTCATCATCGTCAGGATTATTTCGATCAAACTGTCTTCCATTCCAGCTTACTCCATATTGTTGAGCAAGTCTTTCATATACTTTCTTGATCCGTTTTCCTTCAATTCCGCGTAGCGAGGCGATATCCCGTGCATAATCCGGCAACGCTTCCCCAAACCGATATTCATACATTTTGCGTACGATATCAATCCGTGTTTTCTCATTCGCCCAGAGTGCAGCCTGCTTTCTTGCAAGTGCCGAACGGTCGGGGCCAAATGGCATACTGGAAGCGTATAGTCTAATTCCTTTGGAGCCTACAGCCAGTACACCGGTTTGCTGGCGGGCGAGCAGTCGAAGTGCATCATGGCTAATCACCGTACCCGGCCCAAGCAGCAGGCAGGAGACTTGCTGAAATGGTATTTCATAAGCTCCCGCATCCAGCTTGTCATTCCCGGCGGTTGTAAATACCAGATTACCATCTTCAACTGCAAGTCGTCCACGTTCCAGCCACATCAGGCCATAGCGGTCTGCGTGAGGTACACGAGCGGTCTCAAGTCCAAGCCTGCCTTTTAGTACCATGTGTTTTCCTTTTTTTGGTGATCAAATTACATCCATTCTCATTTGCTTGGAAAAAACCTGATATCGTACCTGGTGCATTTTCGGAATTCATGTCTTCATTTAAAATCGACGTTGTCAGATCAATCAGCAGGCGGACACGTTTCAATCGATACTGACAGGTTTCTTTGAACATTTATTGGTGTTCGCTCCTATTCAATACCCATCTGGTTCAGAAAATCAGAGATAGTCATGATATTTGTCTTGCCGATTTCCCCCAATACCAACAGATCCTTATCACCGGTCAACAGGTAATCAGCGTTTCCATCAACAGCAAGAGCTAACAGAAAGTTATCTTTTGGATCACGGCATTCAGATATCTCAGAAGTGACTTCTATATATACTGCGACCTGATCTATGGTATCCAATAAATCCGCAACATCACTTTTGGAAAAATATTTGCTCAGTTTTGGCCGATTTACAACGGTTATAAACTCCTCAAGAAGATCCCGACTGAACAACAGCGTACTTTTATGATCAAACAACAAGGTATCGAGTTTCACATACTTGTTGCTTATCAAAAAGCTAACCCACAGATTTGTATCAAGAATCAGACGCATCTTTGCTGGTTCGTTCATAGCGAACTGACTCAACCTCTTTTGCTATTTCACTCTCTGTAAGCCCAACACCTGCTTTTTTTCTGATTCTTTTCACTACATCTGAAAAATCGTTTTCTGATGTTTGCCGAATAGCAATTAAATCCAGATCTGCAAGATCGTTCAGCAGTTTTCTGGCTTTAGGGTTCAATATGTCTATTTTAATGGTTTCCATAGTTTAATGTACATAATTGATTTTATATCAAAAAGATTTACTCATGCGAAGAGCATAGATAACGAGCTATCGGTTTTGAAGTTGTTTTATCCGGTTACCTTTACTCAAGGTCTAGGCTCTTCGTATTTTCATCATCCCAAATCCAAAACTTTTATGCCTGCCAATTCCGCGATAAAGCAGCTCTTTGAACTCCTCTCCGTTTTGGACTTTTAGTGTACCCGTAAATGTTACATCAGGCCGCTGGATGATCTTCACCTTCCGGTTTGGTGTATGATTTCTTCGTGACATCCGCTCTATGGAAAATCGCTTCACCTGAACCGACGTCAGGTTCACTCCATTCTGTTTTTCAAAATAGCGGATCAGCCACTCTTTGTAGCTGTTTTCCCGATCTACTTCCACACTTTCATCATCGATTTCCCATACTTTGGAAAGAAATACATCGATCTCCTGTCCCTTCCGCCATTTGGGCCCGTCGGATGCTTTGCGAACGACCGGACAAGTCCGAAGTTCAAACCCCAGCTCTATTCCATCCGGAAACTCATTCGGCATCGGCTTGGAGGCCATTCGATCCCAATCTACAATCTCATACACCGTTGGGCTTGCAAATCCTTTCGCAAGATTTTGAAGTGTTTCCCAATCGAATTCGGAATAGCACAAAACCCTGATTGCTTGCCCATTATAGTCTGCAATCTGCCTGTGATTATCCTCGACTGCAAATGGTTTTGGGGCCTGATCCTGGAACAGCTCTGACAATGCGCAGTGCACCAGATAGTTATTGCCAACTTTTTTCAGCGGCAGATGTAGCATTTTCCCAAGCTGCATGAGCCGGCGGGAATCGAGCCACATTTGTATCATATGTATGGTTTTGGTTTCTACGTCACTCATTCACAGCCTCTTCGGTTTGAATTTCAATTTCGCCTTTTGCAATCCATCGTTCGCCTACATGGATCTGATTTTTCCAGTCGCGCCGGTCGGTAACAGGCTGCTCCATATCCGCTTTGGGTTGATTTCCACCTTCATCGACAGGCCACCAGGCGGGATACTTTTTTCGTTCATCCGCTCGGTTTGAAAGTGGCGCTTTTTGAAGTGCTTCTGTCAGTGATTCACACTGAACCTTACACACAAAAAGCGGAGTGGCGGGCAAACAGGTTTTCCGGCCGATAAAGAGTGGCCGCTCGGGGTATTGCAGCGCTTGTGCCAGATCATCAAGAGTCGGTTTATCATCGGCAGGATACAACGTTAATGTAACCGTATGAATGGAATCAGCACGGTAATCGCGAAACCTTAGCAGTGGACCACGATCTCCCTTTTTATTTTGATTACTTCGATTTTCCAAAGTTCCTCTTGTTGTCCAAGCACGACTTTCATTTCCATATGCTCTCAAGTGAGATTGAGATATATCGACAGTTTGAAAATCCTGGATTTGTTGTCCAGCCCTATCTTGTCGACAAGCATATTTTAATCGTTTCTGAAGCGATTCTAGTTCATCGAAATCACCGTGATCATAACCAAGGGCATTACCAAGCAATCCAACTATAAGGGAAAGTGCTGGATAAGATTGGGTCTTTCCATATTCATCGATAATGGGCGCTCCAAAACTCATTAAAGGAGCATCCAGCCGAAGGATGAGAACATCCATAATTACGCTCCTTTGATTATATATACCGCCCAGTCGGAAATCTCAGGTACTGATGTGGTGTTGTCCAGATCCAACAACTCCAGCAGATTATGTTTCGGTCCAGTTGCCGCGAGTTTTCGTTCCGTGCTGTTACCATACATTTGGTCCATATCCTTGACATAGGATCCCAGTGCATGGTAGCTGTTTGCCAGAACGCCGTTACTGTTCTTGGCAACCGGATACTGAAATGCATTCGCCAGTGTTCGGGGCTGGGAATTACCGGCTTCTACCAGCAAACATTGAGCGTACGAATAGGGTGCCGTTGACCCAAGTTTAGCACCGGGAGATACGGTAGCAACAATATTGATCAATCGTTTTACGACTTCTGCAGCCAGTGATTTGTCGGCATCTTCCCATTCACTTCGCTCAATCCCTTCCAGGTTAGAGATTAGGAGAGGCACATCCACAACCACGTAATTGTAAAAAAGTCCGCTGGAGAGTTCTGTACTGTTGATGTGTCCGGCGCCAAGCTCCCCGCTCTCTTCCGGCTCATCGCGGCGCAGTTCATCCACGGCCGAAAAATAGTCACTTTCGCTCTCTTCCTCATGCGTGGTAAAGGCATGGGCTACATGGATGGCGGCATCTCCGCGGGCAAGGATATCGCTGGTTACCATGCGTCCAAACATGGCGGCATCAAGGCCTGAAGCTGATTTCAATCCTTTCAGATTCTTCAATTCATCCTTAGAAAAGTCCATTATAGCATCTACAGCGTCAGATACAATATCTTTATCTGTGACAGCTTCGGTTTCCCAGAAGGCCTGAAATTTATCTTTCATTTCATCTATTTTTGACTTCAATAGATTCCGAAGAAAACGCATTTCAGGAGCACCAAACACTGTGATTTGACTGGATTCCAATTTCTCCCATGGATCATATTTCTCATCACCTTTAGTAGGGTCAATCAGTTTTTTTATATCAGCCTTGGTTGTCTTACTCTCGCCTAACAAATATTTTTTCAAAGCTCCAGTACCTGCACGCACCAGCGGTTCTGGATAACCTTCACCAATCAATGGTCTTGCAAGTTTTCGCTGAAAGGTTTCACGGGAGCGGAAGGTGGGTTCAAACTCTTCCACATCATGCAGAGCATTTTCACCATCGAAGTTACGCCAGTGATATTTCAGGCACTGCGAGGAGACGCGGGTTCGCGTTGCGCCACCGAACGGCAGCCGCTTGGCAAAGCCGGCATCATCACGGTTTAACAAGGTTCCGGGATAAGATGTGAGAGTATGAATTTGAAGAAATTTTGGTCTGCTCATGATCATCAGTTGATTTGTAGATTGCTATTGGAGATTAATTGGATTCTTGTTCTTTGGTATAGATTCGGGAATAGTAATCGCGCGAAATGCTCAATCGAATACGCTCCCCGGCATCGCCGGATTGGAAAAACAGAAGCCGAGCCAGATCGGTCCAGTTTGCTTCCTGGTTTTTGCTCGACAGGAATTGCGCCACGCGTCTTAAATGTTTTTCCAGAGTTTCATCTTTAGCCAGCATAAATTGCACAAATCGCAGTTCAGACCAGCCCGCTTCGGCGAGAGCGGCTCCCAGGGAGATGCTGTAATTGTGAAGCCCCGAGCAGTTTGCCATTCCCATAAATAGTGTGGCCCAACGCCGTTCCCACTGCTCCTGGCTGATCCAGGGTGGTGATTTATCAAGATTCTGCATCAAAAGAATCCGCCACAAAGCCGGTGTAAAGGGTTGATCGGGAGAAATTCGACGTAGATCCGCCATTTCACCCGTTGAGAGCGCACCTTCCTGCTGCATCATACCGGCAAGGGCACCGACGATTTTTCCGTAGTCGATTATATTATCTGTTTCAGTATTCATTACGCATCCTCTGTTTGATTGATGAGTGTAGTTTTCTTCCCGACATATTGAAATAAGTTGTGCGCCTGAAAATAAAATTTGGACCGGGCATTACTTATAGCACGGAGCCGCCGAAGCTGGGCAATGGGGGTACTTCGCTCTGCCTCCTTAAAGATTTTTTCCGCTTCTTCGTACAGAATATTTTCCCACTCGCTTGTTGCTTCTTCTGGTTCCATTTCAACCGAATCCCAGAGTGATTCAAAAAAAAGACGGTCGATTTCTTGATCAAATCGGTTAGTCCATACCCTAATCTTTTTAGGTTCAACTTTTTGATTTTCACCATTGGACATTAATATTCTCAAAGATGGATTAAGAATTTGGGTTTGAACTTTAGAAGCTAATTCGACTCTTTCATGGGCTCTTTTAGCGAATAATTCCTTATCGGATTTAGTTTGTAATATTTTAACTACACCTGAAGTAATAGGAATAATTCTTCTATGTAAGCCATAGGTTTTACCTTGTCCTCTTACCATACAACGTGCTAGGAAATAAGCCCCGTTTTTTTCATCATGAAACTCCAAAGCAATAGGTTTTTTAAATTTATTGCCCAAGATTAATTCTTGAATACGATCATAGGTAAAACCACTCTGATCCCCAATAGTTAGTGTTTTCGCATCTTTTTTTCTTATTGGTGTCCAAGGATCGTTAGTTATCCCATTAAGGTCATCTGGGGCAGTAATTCGGCTGGCTTCAGTATTAGTTTTAAAACATAGAATTTCGCCATCTGTTTTTTTAAACCGAATACGGCGACAGATTTCTAAGAAATAAGGGTCGCATTCAAATAATTGAATTCCACTTTTTTTTCCTCCATCCCAATGTGGTACCCAAAGAAGAGAATAACCATTCGATTTATATGTCGAAAACATATCATCCCTATTATCCAACAAAACCCTTAAATCTCTATTAAATCGGGAACTCCATGAAAGATCAGGAGTGACTCCTAAGAATGGTCGATTCCCATACCCACTATTCATACGAACAATACCGTAGTTTCCTCTACCCATAATTCCATCCATAGATTGTAACGTCAACAGAGCAAACAACCAGTGTTCAGGATTGGGCCTTAGTATTCGGCTACCTTTCAGATCGTGATTCTTTGAGGTTACCAACATATCCAGTTCATCAGGTGTTTGAATATCCGAACTATACTTTGCCTTTTCTAATGAACCCTCTGGAACCGGCGGCTGCATAAAGGCCGGTTGGGATACATCATCAACGACCAGGTGCCAGGCGGCTTCACTGCCATCAGCCAGGTTGACCAACAGCTTTTTCCAGATATCCGGCTGAGTTGGAATGTCACCATTGTTTTCCCGCGCTACGGCCATAGCTGCAAGCTGCACCACGAAGCTGTACCATGCCTGCTGCTGATGCGGTTGCAGGGCTTCGAAGCTTGTAATTGTGTTGTCCAGCAGTCCGACCAAGATGCCAGGCAGGTTTGTAGCTTTGGTTTCACCGTGTTGATATCTGACGGTGATTACCGGTTCGTCCAAAAGTGAATAATGCATTGTTTTACCCATTGTCCAAAAATTTAGTTAAGATTCCGGCTCCAGCCCGAAGCGGTCGTATCGAAAGGCTTTACCGTAAAACGTAAACCTGAAACCGCCGTCAAACGGCTGCACGGCATCTTCCGTGAGGTCAGTCTCTTCCGGCACCGTGTTAATCTGCCACTCATTGATTTTCAGTTCGCTTACTTTCTCCCCGAAAGGGCCGTCTATAGGTTTGGACAATTTGATTCGATAATCATCGCGTCCAAGCCGTGTTTTTACCTGTTGCAGATCTTCCGCAAATCCGGATTCGCCAAACGGTTTGTTGAAATCGATCCCTACAAGTCCGGGCAATTGTTTGTCTGCAAACTCCTGTCCTGCTATATGCTGCTGATGCTGATCCCATGTTCCTTTAAGTTCTTCAACCAGTGATCGCAAAATGGTTGGGTGTGTGGCACGTTCCACCAACTCACGGTTATGCTCCGGAATATTCCAGTAACCCATTGATTGATCTTCCAGAACACGCCAGGTCGCTTCAATCGTCCGCAAATCCTGATAAACGGTTCCTAATCCGTGTTTACCATTTGAGCCTTTTCCGTTGTGATGGATTGATACACTCAAGTCGCGCTCTTCAGGAGTCAAAACAATACACTGTGCCGTTTCAAAGCCGTCTGGCCGTTTCCGGGTGTGTCGATGCAGTCGCCCGATTCGCTGTAAGAGGACGTCCATCGGGCAGAGATCTGTAATCAGAATATCCGCATCGATATCGAGACTCTGTTCAACTGTTTGGGTTGCCACAGCGATAACGGAATGTTTGTCGGTTTTTTTACCAAAAACGTTTTCAATTTCGTCATCCAGTCGTTTTCTGTCATCCGGTGCAAACCGTGAGTGATGAGGAGCCACAATTCCATTGATGTTGAACAGATATTCGAAGTCACCTCCTAACTGATTCTCGAGTGCCATTTGCGTTTTTATGCAGTCTTTCACCAGATTGCGAATAATCAGAACCCGGGCTCCGGCTTTTGCTTGTTCTATTGCAAAAAATGCGACTTCACCTTCAGCTCCTGCAATGCTCTTTGTATCCACCTTCACTTTTTTCTGGTTTCCGGAGGAATCGGCATGAAACTCCTGCGGCTCATTACGCGATGCATCAACATGCGTGATTAATGGATAAGGGATACTTAGGGCTTCCTCGGCCATCGGAATATCGGGTTGCTGTTTGTTTGTCAGATGGTAGCGCGAGGCCGTTCCAAGCGTAGCGGACATCAGCAGAGCATGCCCCCCTGCCTTAAGATGGTAATCAAGTACACGATCCAGCAATTTGGTCATATAGGCATCTGAGGAGTGTACTTCGTCCACCACAAGAAAATGCCGAAGCAGTGCAACCGATCGCATGTGAGCGTGATTAACCTGCAGTGTGGAGAGAAAAACCTGGTCAATCGTGCCCACGACAATGGCACCTGCCAGATATCGTTTCGGATGTTCTGCCGCCCAGCCACGTTCACGAAGCTGATCCCGTTTATGTTCCGGCCAAAGTACTTTGAAATCCGGGAGCGGGGTTGCTTCTTCTGCATCCGCTTTGATGTATCCTGAAACAGCCTGAACCACCGGCGGACGAGTTTCCTGATTGGGAAATGCTTTTTGAGTTGCTTCCACAACCCGGTCATAAAGCTGGGTAGCGGCACTTCTTGTGGGTACTGCAAAGTACATTCCGTCAACCAGCCCTTCCTGGTAGAGACGAAGAAATCGCGCAACGGCGGCTTCCGTTTTTCCGGAGCCGGTATCGGACTCTAAAATGGAAAGACTACCATTTCGATGGGTGGGAAGATCAAGACACTGCATTTGGATGCCAAACGGCTTAAAATCCGCTATACGGTCGAATTGGACTGGATCTGTTCCAAGCTGCTTTCTCGGCTTTCGGGGATCGAGCGCCAGTTTATCTACAGCATTTGCAGCATTTTCTCTGGCGGTCTCGATGTATCCTTCATCATAATCAGCAAACTTGAAAAACTTTTGATCCGAACCCAGCCAATCGGCTAAGGTCAGCAGGCCGTTAAAAGTATGCTGAAAGACCGGGTCATCCGGAAAAGGTTCAACATTCTCTTCAAAAGCTTTAGGGAACCAGTTTTGAATAGCTTCCCCTAAACGCTTCAGCTCTTTTTCGGGATTTCTCTCAGTCGTTTCATTCCACAATGTGGCTTTGAAATGATGCTGAATGGGAACTGGGCGGCCGTGATGGCCCCAAACAGCAAGTAAAAAATCTACAGCTTTGTGAGGATCAGAAAACCATTGTAAAGAGAGATCAATTTTAAGAGGTAATAAAAATTTATCCACGTACTTATCATCTGCACCTAACAACTCAATAATTGGTGATACATGTCCGGCTCGCGGTTGCTTCGATTTGTAGATCTTGTTCTGAAAGCCATGATTTACTTTTCCGGCATCATGAAGTCCGGCAAGAGCAGATAACCTGGCAACCTGGCTGTCCGATAGTTTCTCCTGCCCAATCAATGAAGCGATCCTTCGATTTAAAATTGTTTGCGATAGTAGAGCTTCCGTAACAGCAGCGACATCAGCCGAATGTGCTAACAGCGGATGCCACTCAAGGATATTGCCTTCTTCATCCTGATTTAGCTTAGCCCAAAAACCTGTTGGTTCACCTTTCATTCATTCCGTTATTTGTTTAAAAACTTGACCAGTTCATGTTCTTCATACCAGCTTCACCCACAGTTGAAATCCCGCCTTTTTCAATCAGCTTCCAGAAAAGTGCCCGAGTAGCGTGTGCATCTGTTATTGCAGTATGCAGATCTCCACTTACACTTATCTCAAACTCTTTCAACAATTCACTCAATTTATAACTACCTCGATCCGGTAAAACCTCTCTTGACAGACTCAATGTATCAATAAATTGAATGTTTAGACCTTCAAACTCAGATCTTTGAGCTTCATATGAAATGAACCATAGATCAAAAGGGAGATTATGACCAATTACAACTCCCTGTGTTAGCAGTTCTAATACATTCGGTAATAATTCATTTAAAGGTTCAATATTTTCCCCATCTTTAAAGGCCCAATAAAACCTGCATTTGTTTCGACACAATATGGCAATTTCGGTTACTTTAGCCCCCCTGTCCGGTCGCAACCCGGTTGTCTCAATATCAATAAATAAAAGGTTCACCAATTCTATTGAGTTGGATACAATCCCTTTATTGACTCTGATTTCATCTATTGAATAATTAGCGATACTCATTGTATACTCTTTTGATACTTAAATTATCCTTGCCTAAATCATCAAAACATCCCACACAAAGCCAGTAAATATTTACCGCTTTCCCTCTGTATGATTTAAGTTGGTAGAATCATCTAGTTATATACCTTTAATTTTCTTTATTCAGAAATACTCATTTCAAAATTATTAATCAATTAAATATTAATGAGTGACTACATTATGTCACCCCATATTAAATAAATAATTTCTCCCCATTGATGGATGATGTGCTACACTCAAGAACTGTCTCTACCGATTTGTCCGTTATGCTATTAAATATCAGCCCGACAGAAAGACTCACAGTGTTCATTTTAGATAAGTGACAGCTAAATGCCAAAACACTACATTTATTGAATAGTCATATTTCAACTTTTCTGCTTAATAATATGACGGAATTGAAATCCACTTTTTTACCTGAAATTGGCATTTTCTCTTCTTGATGATCTTTTTGCCTTAAATATCCCCTTACAATCTATGCCTTAATTAGGAAAGTGATCCATTTGTGTATTAATCTAATCACTCAAATACATTGGCACCCAGCAGTTCCATTAAAATATTTTTGCTTGAACCGATTTCTAATTCATCAAAAAATTAAGATATGATGTTTTTGAACCCCATTAGCTACCATTAAACTCACCACCGGAGATGAAAAATATAACAGTCCGGACCGATGTTACCAGCGAGTTTCAAACTCTCAACTGGAACTACACAGCTGAAGCCTACCTGGACAATCGTCTTCAACCGGGAGCGGTGCCGGGACATTAAGTTTATTAAAATGAAAAATATACGAAATCACCGTGAATGGACAGGTACAGAAACCTACTCCCCGTAAATTTCATTCAGCACACCGGCCATTCGAACGCCGGCCTGCAGCAGCCTTTTGAAGACGATGTCGACATGATTGTAGCGGTACTCCCAGCCGATGCGCATGTCGTCGGGCAGGTCATAGACTCTGTCGCGGTAGCTCACCGATTCATACGCCCAGTCGCGCACGGTTGCGCTCTGCCACTCCTGAACCTGTTCGGGCGTGGCGGTATTCAGCTCCTGTGCCAGTTCTGTGTAACTCATCTGCAGAGAGTTGATAATATCACTGTCCCAGACGCGATGCAGGTTGGACTCATTGCCCATCCAATGAACCCGTACCTGGTTGCCGCCCATATCCTCACCGGTACCCACATGCAGCGGCTGATGGATATCTCCAATCATATGGATCACCATTCGAAGCTTATCGCGCTCCTCTTTTTCGGTCAGCCCGCCCTCTTTCAGTTTGTCTATCAGGGTCTCCAGTGCCCAGATAATATCCCCGCCTTCATCCTGCTCAGCCTCTTCATAGGTCATGCCGTCGGGAATGGTCGCCCAGTGCCAGGTCCGCGTGTGATCATACCGGCTGTCTGAACGAATGTCATCCATCCATACCGTTGAGATCTGGAGCGAGCGGTCGCCCAGAATTTCATTGACCCGTTCACGTGCGGTATCGGTCATATGATACTCTGCAATTTCGCCGGTCACATAGTGTCCGAGCTGCCCCCATTTGGATGATTCATGGTTGTTATTGGCAAACAGAAGGAAGCCGGTCAGAAGTAAAATCAGTTTCATTTTGTCAAAAAGTTAGATGATATGATGAAAACGTGTGAACCCTTACAATAGGAAAGGTACGATCTTTACGGTTTCCATATCGTAAAAATCGGTCATCTACACACTGTTGACGACAGTTACAGGATTTTTCTTTGATCGGCCAGTTTTTGAAAAAGCTCTTTCTCCTTATCCGTAAGCTTATCCGGAAGCTTCAGCTCTATCCTGATAAAGTAGTTGCCCTTCGACCCGCTCTTTCCCATAACGGGTAATCCGCGGCCGGGCAGCCGAAACATTTTTCCATTTTCCGTTTCCGGCGGCAGTGTAAGTTTTACCCGGCCATTCAGTGTCGGAACCGTAATTTCTCCACCCAATGCCGCTTTAGAGACATGTACCGGAACGGTCTGATAGATATCCTTTCCCTTGTACTCAACCCCTTCCGGCACATCGATATTGACTTTCAGAAACAGATCCCCCCTCTCACCTGTTGCCGCGGGTTTCCCCTTTCCTTTCAGTTTCAGCCTTTTGCCATCTTCAATACCCGCCGGAATTTTAATTTTTACTTTCTCTCCGTCGATCCGGAGGTTCTTTTCCGCCCCTTTCATCACATCTTCAAGCGAAACCCGTATTTCTGCTTCCGTATCCTGAACAGGCTGCCGCTGACGGGTATGCTGTGATCGTGACTGGGCGAACGGATCTCCCCCGTTGCCAAATCCGCCACCGCCGAAGAGGGTTTCAAAAAAGCTGGAAAACGGGCTTCCGCCGGCTTGTCCTCCATGCCGGCCGGCACCAAACAGGTCCTCCATATTGATGTTGACACGCTGGCCTCCGCCACCCTGACGGGCATATTGGCCCCAGTTAAAATCCTCCGCACCGGCACCGGCCTGCTGATACCGTTTCCAGTCAGAGCCCACCTGGTCATAGAGCTTTCTCTTTTCAGGATCTTTCAATACCTCATAGGCCTCTCCAATCTCCTTGAACTTCGCCTCTGCACGCTTATTGCCGGGGTTTTTATCGGGATGAAATTTAGCCGCCATCTTCCGGTACTTCTTCTTGATTTCATCCATAGTGGCATCACGCGAGACGCCCAGAGTTTTATAGTAATCTTTGTATTCCATGACGTAGATGTTTCTTGTTTTGCCTTATTTCTTTTGCAAAATCAATGCCATGCCCCGCAAAATTGCTTTATTGGCAGAAAATCTGACGGATTGATTGAACCCTGGCATGACAATAAACAAAACCTGAGAAGTGCTGCAACCCGTTTGGTACCCGAACTGACTGAAATCGAAATAAAAAAAGCCCCTGCCAGACATCCGGCAGGAGCTCAACCTTAACCATTAACTAAATCAGTTATTGTAACTCAAAAGCGACAAACATGTTCCGTCCTTGCCGGTTCACCCTCAGCAAAGCTACATCAGTACCTTCGTCCAGCAAGCCCTGAATCGCGCCGTAGAATCCGTTGGGTGACTCGATCGCTGTTCCGGCAACCTGTGATATGACATCACCCTGACGCAGGCCCTGGCGGTATGCGCCGCTGCCCTGGCTGATATTGGTTACCACAACGCCATTGACATGCGATTCCAGGCCCAGCTGACGGCGGATGGAGTCGGTCAGCTCACCGACTTCAAACCCGAGCTTCTCCTTCAGGCCCTCACGGTCTGATGCAGACATATCTGCTGCAATCTCTTCAGCATCCATTTCGCCAAGCTCTACGGTCAGCGCCTTGCGTTCACCGTCACGATAGATCTCCAGTTCCACCTCTGTTCCGGGCTGTTTGCCTGCAATCGCCACGCGGAAGTCATCAAAGGTTCTCACCGTCTCTCCGTTCAGTTTCAGAACAACATCTCCTTCAAGAAGTCCTGCCCTGCCTGCAGGCCCGTCTTCAACAACATCACCTACAACAAAACCGCGCGGACTGTCGAGTCCAAGGGCACGTGCCATGGTGCGGTCAACATCTCCGCCCCAGCTCAGCCCCAGGTAGCCGCGGGTGACGCGTCCGTCGGTGATCAGGGCCTCCATTACATCCCGGGCCATATTCACAGGAATGGCAAACCCGATCCCCTGACTGCCTCCGCTCCGGCTGGCAATCGCTGTGTTAATACCAATCAGTTCACCATCCACATTGATCAGGGCACCTCCGGAGTTGCCTGGATTGATAGCCGCGTCGGTTTGGATATAGTTCTCAAACTGGCTCAGGCCGAGTGTTGAACGCCCGCTCGCACTGACAATCCCCATCGATACGGTATGAGCAAAGTTTTCACTCAGGGGCGATCCGATGGCAAAAACCATCTCGCCGACACGCAGCTCATCGCTGTTGCCAAGCGGAATTGCAGGCAGGTCATTCCGGTCTACCTTTAAGACTGCGATATCGGTAGCCGGGTCTGTTCCAATGACTTCCGCATCCAGTTCGTCACCTTCAAAAAACTTGATCCGGATCTCATCGGCATTATCAATCACATGATTATTGGTAATAATATATCCGTCACTGGATACAATCACTCCGGATCCGAGTCCGCGCCGCTGAAATTCTCTTTCACGGTCAAAGCGCGGATCATTAAAAAAGAGTGAAAACGGCGACTGCTGACGCTGCCGCACGGTTTGGCGGGTGGTAATGGTTACAACCGTTGGATTGGCCTGTTCGGCAATATTGACAATGGCATTGTTAAAATCGCGAAGGGTCTGTACCGGCTGACTCCCGGCATCACTGCCGGACGTATTAAAAGCCGGCAATCCGCTGCCGTCTGTCCCCTCCCCGTTATTGCCAAAATTAAGTCCTATCAAAAAGAAAGCGATTGCCACAACCGCCAATACACTCTTTGTTATTCTGTCCATAGCTTTTATTGATTGATATTGATGATATTTTATGCTTTCAGATCACTGAAATCCCGGGATGACTCCCCGTCATGAATACCTGAAGCAGGTAATTAAACTCCGGTATCTTCAAAAATATTGCCCAAAAAAATGCCGGAGGCGCATGTCAATGCATCTCCGGCGCTAACTAACCTGCTCTCTTAGGGGACATATGAGAACAGCTCTTTGTCACTAACTACAACTGTTATCTGGTTAACGAATGTGATGCAGATTTTATTTGATCTTGATCTGCTTCTTCATCTTTTCTTCGCTCTTGTCGATGGTAATATGAAGGATACCATCTTGATATGATGCCGTGATACTGTCATCATTCACATCATCAGGAAGCTGAAACGAGCGGGTGAATGAACCGTAGTGGCTTTCAACCCTGTGAAACGTCTTCCCCTCCTGTTCTTGTTCAAATTTGCGCTCTCCGCTTATGGTCAAGCGGCCTTTTTCAAGGTCGATATTGATATCATCTTTTTTCATTCCGGGAAGAGTTACTTCAATAACGTACTGCTTCTCGGTTTCTGATATATCAATTTTAGGTGCAAAAGTACGCTGCCGGTTTGCAACAGCATCATTGAAAAATTCATCCATGATATCGGAAAATCTCTTTCCAAAGATGTCTGTTCCGGGCTGGGAATATCGAACGAGTGCCATAATGACCTCCGTATTTTGAGTTTTTATTTTTTTATTGGTTTCACTCTCTATCGCTGCAACTGAAATGCCAAACCCCAAAAACCTGACAGCCGCTTTCATTTCGTCAGGTTTATCCTGAAGGAGTTTCAGGAGGTCAAAAGGGGTGTGACCGGGTGTCACTCCCGGCTGGTCAAACTGGCTGACCTGCCTGCTATTCTGTCTTATACGCAATCCGTGTATGAAGAGGTTGATACGATTGCATAGCGGTTTTACAACAATTGTCACAAATAGTAAGTAGTTTTTCTGCTCACAGTGCTAACGCAATAACAGACTCCCATTACCATGGCTGCCGGCGCAACCCGGCGAAGGACTCAGGCCCGCGTACAGCGGGATCTTACACACCTCTCCCGGCAGCGGGGAGGCCCCTTCAACCAACATCATTTTTTACAAGACTGAATTCAACTGCATTATGAAGATCACTTTTCGATCGATTATTTTTTCAATCATTGTCACTCTTGCAGCGGGATGGATCTCATCAATTGCCGCCCAGGATCACCGGATTACAGATGTTGAAGAGCTGGATTCAAAGTTCCATTTTACAACCGATGAGGGCCTTTATGTCCTCTCTTTCTACTCTCCTGAAATTCTGGAAGTGAATTTCTATCCCGACTTTGAACCCTCAGCGCCCGCATCGCACGCCGTCGTGATGACACACACATACAGCGGGGTTGAGATGATGAAAGATGCCGACCATGTAGAGCTGGTTACATCCGGCATCACGGTTACGGCAGACCGTGCGAATGCGTCTTTTTCATTCTATTACAGAGACCACCCCCTGCTGCGTCAGCAGAACGGTTTCAAAACTCATGATGATGGATTTGAAGTGGGCTTCAGCATAACCGAGACTGAAATACTGATGGGCGGCGGTGCCCGGGCTCTGGGCATGGATCGGCGGGGGAATCGGCTTCGGCTCTACAACCGTGCACATTACGGGTATGAAACACGGTCTGAGCTCATGAACTACACGCTTCCGATGGTGCTCTCATCCAATATGTACGCCGTCCATTTTGACAACCCGACCAGCGGCTACCTGGATCTTGACAGTCAAAACAATAACACCCTTACATTTGAAGCCCTTTCAGGCCGCAAAAGCTACCAGGTCATTGCCGGCAATCGCTGGGAAGATATTGTGGGGAACTACTCGCGGATGACCGGCCTGCAGCCCCTTCCTCCCATCTGGACCTTTGGCAATTTTTCCAGCCGGTTCGGATATCGCTCGCAGGATGAAGTACTGGACGCAGCAAAAAAATTCCGCGACCTGGATGTTCCGGTCGACGCCATTATTATCGATCTCTACTGGTTTGGCAAAACCGTACAGGGCACCATGGGCAACCTGGCGTTTGACCGTGACTCCTTCCCAGAGCCCCGGCAGATGATCGAACAGCTTGAAGAGATGGGCGTTAAAACCGTACTGATCACCGAGCCGTTTATTCTCACCACATCCGACCGGTGGGATGAAGCTGTAGAAAATGAGGTGCTGGCAACGGATACACTGGGAAATCCGGCAACGTATGACTTTTTCTTCGGCAACACCGGACTGATCGATATCGTCAAGCCGGAAGCCCGCAACTGGTTCTGGGATATCTATGACGATTTGATTCAGCTTGGCGTTCACGGCTGGTGGGGCGACCTCGGTGAGCCAGAAGTACACCCGGAACACCTGCAGCACTACACCGGCACGGCCAATGAGATCCACAATATCTACGGCCATGAGTGGGCAAGGCTGCTGCATGAGGGTTATGAAAAACACTATCCCGACAAACGGCTCTTCAATTTAATGCGCGCCGGCTACTCGGGATCCCAGCGTTTCGGGATGATTCCGTGGACCGGAGATGTGGCCCGAAGCTGGGGCGGGCTGCAGCCTCAGCCGGAAATATCCCTCCAGATGGGCCTGCAGGGATTGGCTTATATGCACTCTGACCTGGGCGGGTTTGCAGGCAATCTGGTCGATGACGAACTCTACGTAAGATGGATGCAATACGGAGTCTTTCAGCCTGTTTACCGGCCTCATGCACAAGAAGAGGTTCCATCCGAGCCCGTTTTCCGAAGCCGGGAGGCATTAGACCTCTCCAGGAAAGCAATTGAACTGCGCTATCGGCTGATGCCATACATCTATACGGCAGCCTTCCAAAATTCTACGGCCGGCCTGCCATTTATGCGTCCGCTCTTCTATGAGGAACCGGGCAATCACGAAATTTACAAAGTGGCCGGCACCTACCTTTTCGGTGACGACATTCTTGTAGCACCCGTGATGCATCCCGGGGCAGAAGAGCAGCCCGTCTGGTTCCCCGGGCGCTCCAGCTGGTACGATTTCTATACCGGTAAAAAATATAGCGGCGGACAACAGAAAGGTGTCACCACCCAAAGAGAGTCAATTCCAACCTTTGTAAGAGGGGGTGCGATCATTCCGATGGCAGACCTGGTTCAGACAACCGATCACTATTCTGCAGAACATCTGAACCTGAGGCTGTTTTATGATGAGGCGGTTCCCTACTACTCCACCTTTATCTATCATGACGACGGGCACACTGTCAACAGCTATCGCAAGGGAGAATATGAAAAACTTCGCATCAGCTCCAGAAACCGTGACGGGGAGGCCGTTATCCGACTGATGACAGAGACCGGCCGACATTTTGAATCTGAAATTGAGCGCATCAGCCTCAACGTCATAAATTACCCGGCTGAACCCTCGAACGTTACCATAGACGGTACTGACGTACCATTTAGCTGGGAGAGCGGTACCCTGGCCATTCGTGACATTGAACTGACCGGAAGCCGGCATGAACTGACGATTACCCGCTAAGTGTTCTTATTCCAATGGGTGAATTTGTGTAACTATATACAGTTATTCACCCATTCTGTATAAGAATTACCCACGACACCATCCACAACTTCGTTCAGTTTATTCAGCCTGAATCCAGCCACACTGATATCCTGATGGATACCCCGGCAGGTTTCCTTCTGTTTTTTTTCAAACCGGATTTCATTCGATAGAGATTGGCATCATTCTTGAAGTTTACCGGCTCACACAATGGTTAACTGACATCCGGTTCTGTTCAAAGAGAGAACGTTGGCAAAAATTTGAACTTTTCTAACATGATTAATTACCCAATTAAATTCATAAAAAGAGGGTATAGGTTCCTGTTCTGGATAAATTACGGCCCCTGTCATTTATTTCGGCTCAGACCGGGCCAGTGGAGCTCCAGGCCCCGGCTTCTGTTGATAAAAGATGGGATCACCGAGCCTGTCACGGAAGCTCTTGTTGAAAGATATTTTCACTCAGACCCAACCCATAAAAAAATGCTCCTGATGTATCTCAGCCTGAATGCAAAAGGCTTGTTAATGCACAATAAAAAGGAGTGGATCGGATATACCTGGTACGTTCCCCTCGCCTGTAAAGAGCGAAATTTCTGGGGAAAAGAGAGGCACTACACATTTATCGGCTTGCCGAAAAACTTTTCACCTGAATCGGACGATATCTGGGGATTCAGCCTGGAAGTAAATCCCAAATATGAAGGGAAAGGTGTCTCAACCTATTTAATAGGCAAGTGTTACGACTGGATTATAGATGACTATCCAAATTCAACGATCTATTCGAATGTTCTTCTGACGAATGAAACGTCTGCGAAAATCAAGAAAAAATTGGGCGAAGAGAATTTAGGCAGTTATGCACTGATCTCCTTTCGGCTTTTGGGCAGGTATTTCAGCAATGTCTATCGAGGAGCCTTATCCAGCCCTGGTCGCGTTTCAGCGGGAACCGGGCACAAGGAGTTCAATCCACAATCCACTACTTCAACAGCGGTGTAAATTATGAGTACAGATGATGCCTTTTATTACTTTGAAAAATCGGCCGAGCAGTTTCCGCAGAGGGAAGCCCTTCATGTATCAGGCAGCAGTTATACCTACGCTGAACTCCGGCAATTCATTGCAGTCCTGGAACATCAGATCCCTCTGAAAACAGGCCCGGTGATCGGGCTTTTTGCCCGAAAAAGCCTGACTGCCTGTACCCTGCCCATACTCAACAAAAACGGCAGCGTTGACTCGCTTGTCCTCTTTCTGCTCAATTCAGTGCAACAGGATGATTCAGCAATCCTGAAATACGTTTCCAGCCGCCTGCCGTCATACATGGTGCCGCAAAAAATTATCCGAACAGACACTTTCCCGCTGAGCGAGAATGGCAAAATTGACCACCGAAAACTTAAAACACTCTATTTAAATGGACATCAAAAGCACAGACAATCTCACTGACCGCGTAGAGCGGTACCTGAATCAGAAAATTGCAGATGCCGGAAAAAAAAGAGGAGTCTACATCGATCAGAGCAGTATTGAGCCGGACCTGAACCTCTA
>JBJHCX010000024.1:0-23258 GCA_050486245.1 Rhodohalobacter sp. | reverse complement strand
ATGAAATTTTCCATTTTCGCACTTACAAACAGCGGCCTGGTAAGAGCCCATAATGAAGACGACTTTGCCGTTTGCAAAGACCTGTCGGCAAATGACTGGTCGTTTAAAAGGGGGGAGACGACGGAGCTGTCTGAGGCCGGGGCTTTAGTGGTCGTGGCCGACGGCATGGGGGGCACCCATGCCGGTGAGGTCGCTTCAAACCTTGCACAACTTACCGTTAAGGAGACATTTGAGTCGGGCAGTGACCTCCCAGACACCCCCGGTAAGCGGGAAGCGTTCTTGAAAACATTGATTCTGGATGCGCACGACAGGATTGTACGGCACCAGCACGACCATCTGGATACCGCGGGGATGGGAACCACCCTCGTGATCGGATGGCTGGTTGATGGCCTGCTGCATGTGGCATGGTCGGGCGACAGCCGCTGCTATCTATATAACGATGACATCGGACTGGAACAGGTTACCGAAGATCACTCCATGATCTGGGAGATGGTGAAAGCGGGTAAAATGACCGCTGAAGAGGCCAGGGTTCATCCGGAAAGCAATGTGATCACACAAAGCCTGGGCACCGAGGGCGATCCTCCCGATCCCGATGCTGTCACCGTGCAACTGGCGAAAGGAGACCGGGTATTGCTCTGCAGTGACGGCCTGAACGGGATGGTCAGCGATCAGGTCATCGAGGCCATCCTGCAACAGCGAAAGGGTACCGCTGAATCGTGTAATGAGCTGGTGGATGCAGCAAACAAAGCCGGCGGTGAGGATAATATCACCTCTATTTTGATCGATATCGCTGAAGGCCCGGTACGAGACGGCGAGTACGACCCGGCAAAAACCGTAATCATCAAAACCCGAAAATCACGGTTGAGCAGTCGTCTTCTCTCTGTTCTGTTGGCCTTTGTATTGATTGGCGGAGTCTATGTTGCCTTCGATACGTTTTCCAAAGATTCAGGCGGTGAGTACCCTCCGGCTTATCCCGAAACCCCTCAATATGATGAGAAGGGTACAGACGAAACGGATCGCGATCAGGACCCGGCAGATGCCGGAGTGTCCGGCAGTTCGGAACCGGCTGAGCAGGGTGTGGAACAGGAACCGACAGAATCTGAACCGGAAGTATCTGAACCGGTTGAGTCCGGACAAATTCCAATAGACTCAGACAGCGATCCGGCCATTGAAACCGTCGACTCCCTGAATGTCACGGTTGAGGATTCTGCAGCCCTTCCCGCCGATCCGGAAACGGATCTGCCGGACGACACCACGGGTATTGAAGCGGATAAGACAGATTCTCTGCGTATTCCAGAGCCCGGTCATGCTGCCGATCCAGATTCAACAAACACCTAAATCAAACGAAGAATCAGTAACACGAGGATAATCTATGAGATGCTACGAATGCGGTCACATCAACAAGTCGGATACTAAACTCTGTATCAAGTGCGGGACCAAACTCTCGTCGGCTCAGCAGCAACCTTCAACTCCCGCTTCCGGCAGCGCAGCCGGCGGCAATCGTACCATTGTTGGCAAGGCATCGGATGCACCGGCATGGGATGACAAGCCGGGAGGACAGTCCAAAACCGTGGTTCATAACTCTAAAAAGAAAAAATCGGTTCCTGAATGCTCTGCCTGTGGATACTATCCTCTTCGGGAGCTTCCTTCGAAGAGCCACCCATGCGTGAACTGCGGATTTACAGGAGATTCAACAGGTACATCGGATAGTTCTGCCAACAGCCCATCCGGTCAGCCGAAAAACAATTCATCGAAAACCGTCAAAATAGGAGCCGTCAATTTGGGGAAGGAGCCTCCCAAGCCCAAGGTTGTGCTCCATGATGAAAATACCGGAAAAAAGATTCCATTTGAAGGAGATCAAATCGTTCTCAACCGGGGCAGCCTCGATCCGGATAATCCGTCGATCTCATCGAAAGAGCATGCCATTCTCTATTTAAAAGATGGGAAGATCTCGATAGAGGATAAGAGCAGCAATCAGGCGACCTTTGTCCAGGCTTCAGGCAAGACGGAGATACCCGGCAACTCTTTGATCATTGTAGGTGATAAAGTCTATAAAGTGGAACTGGAAAATTAAGCCGTGGCAGCACCTTCATCCATACATATCGACCGTAATACTCAAATTCGCTCTCAAAAGAGGACCTATTCCGTTCAGGGTGAACTTGGTGAGGGCGGATTTGGAAGCGTGTACAGGGTAGACGACGGATCGGGCACATACGCTTTGAAAATCACCAAGCTGTGGACCTTTATGCCGAATGAAAGGCTTGAGTATGCCAAACGCTTTCGTCAGGAGTACGAATATGGGTCGTCTATCAAGAGCAACTACATTGTTCAGTGTTACGACTTTGACACCTATGAAGGGAACCCTTTTATGGTTCTTGAATTGTGCGAAGGGGGGAATCTGGGCGACTGGATCGGGAAGCCCGTTTCGGATCAGAAGCGGGACAAATTGGCCTATGAAATATTGTGCGGATTGCACGACCTGCACAGCGAGGGGATTATTCATCGCGATATCAAACCTGAAAATATCCTCTTCGGCAATGATGAAACCCCAAAGCTGGCCGATTTTGGAATATCAGCATCCGTAAAAAAAAGGCATACCGTAGCCAACTTTATGGGACACGCAAAGGAGGTCTTTGCAACAGGCACCTATTCACCCCCCGAACAGATCGACCCTTCAAAAGCGATGAAAGTGATGGGTCCCACAAATGATGTCTATGCATTTGGAGCCGTGATGTATGAACTGATAACGCAGGGACATCTGCCGTTTGGCGGATTTGAAGAGTTTATGGCAGATATGCCGTCCTATGAGTTGAAAAAAAGAGAGGAGAAGTGGGACCGGGATACTCTAAACCGGTTTAGCAATGACAAAAAATGGCCATCCATCATCTCCAAATGCCTGCGATACAATGCAGAAGATCGATATCAGACGGTTCAGGAGATAATTCGGGACCTGGGTTACGATCTGCAGAACCTCAGAGATTCTGTAAAGGTGGATGCCAACTCTGTCTGGTCGCTGAGGGTTCAAAATGGAGAGGAGATCGGCAGGGAGTACAATCTCACAAATCTCTCTCAGAATATGCAAAAGGATCGCCTGACCATTGGATGGTTTAACGAAGATCATCCCTTTACCAATGACATCGGCATTGCAGAATACTTTACGGAATACATCTCAAACTATCATGCAACGCTTCAGTTTGACAGCAACACTCATCACTGGTCCATCAAAGATGGCCAGTTCAGGACGGATAAGCAGCCACCCGGATGGTATCCATCCACAAACGGCATTCTGGTGCAGGGAAAAGAGGTTGGCCATCAGGGTGTGACTCTGCATCCCAATGATATCATCATCATTGGAGATACCACCTTTAAAGTGATCGTGGAATAGACATCTTAATTCGGAATAAAATCATTCACTATGTCAGCTAATTTTGAAAAAGGACAAATACTCAGCGAACGTTACCGCCTGCTGAAACCACTGGGACAGGGCGGATTTTCGGTGGTATGGCTGGTCGAGGATACCGTGTCGGGCACCGAGGCGGCCATCAAGATTTATGCCCCCGACAAGGGGCTCGACCAGGACGGGCTGGAGCAGTTCCGCAAAGAGTATGGCCGCACGCGGGGGCTGCAGCACCCTCACCTGCTGGTTCCCGACCATCTGGATATACTGCCGGATTCACGCTCGCCGTTCCTGAAGATGCGCTACTGCTCGAACGGCTCGCTGAACAGCTGGATCGTCAAGGAGAAGAGGCCCAGCGAACAGGAGGTGGCAAAACTGCTGGAACAGGTGGGCAGCGGACTGGCCCATCTGCACAAGAAGGGTGTGATTCACCAGGACATCAAGCCCGATAATATCCTCATTGATGCCTCGGGCGACTTTCTGCTGACCGATTTCGGGATCAGCCGCCAGATGCAATCGACGCTGAAAAAAGCGACGGCGAACCAGTCGTATATGACGGTATCCTACTCCCCGCCGGAGCGCTTTATTGCCGATCCGGTAGACGCCCCGGCCGGAGACCTCTTCTCACTGGGGGTAGCGCTGTATGAACTCTGCACGGGCGACCTGCCATGGGACGGTGCCGGGGGAATGATCCTGAACACGGGAGCCCAGGTACCAAACCTGCCGGAATCCTACTCCGGAAGGCTGAACAAGATTGTGAAGGCGTGCATGGATGTGGATTACAGAAAGCGTCCAACGGCTTTGCAGCTTGTGAGCCTTGCCCGCGGTTTTCTGAAAGAGGGCTATTGGGGGGAGGTTGAGACGAAAGATCAACCTGCCGCAAAGCCGAAAGGGAGAATGACTCAGAAGAAAGTAACGCCGGTGGGTGCAGATGCCACTTCGTTGTCGGAAATAGAGGTCATTGGACTCGACATGGCCCTTGCCGGACGAAGCATGATGGAGATCGTGCAGTATTTCCGTGATTCAGGTATGAGCCTTAAAAAGGCAAAAGAAGCGACAGAAAAGGTACTTGGAAGGGCCGGACGGGAGGAGTTACAGAACACTCAATCCAAACAGACAATGAAAGACGGATCCGGGAAATCAGCCGGTGCTCCATTCGGTGTTAAGAGAAGGCAAAATGGATCGGGCAAAATATTTGCAGCTATTGCTGCCGTACTGGTCATCGGTTTGACCGGATTTTACTTCCTGACCAATAGTGATGCTTCCGATGGGGATGGTGAAGGTGACACGGTTGTAAATGTTGATGAGACTGATCAGGAGAAAGAACATGAAGCCGATGTGGAGGCTGACGTCACACCTGACCCCGAGGAACAGAGAAGATTCGAGCAAGAGCGCGAACGAGAACAGCAGCGAATTGAACAAGAGCGGCAACGACAAGAGCAGCAAGCCGAAGAAGAGCGTATCCGGCGTGAGGCATCCCGGCTCTTTACCGAATTTGTCTACTCCTGGTACTGGGAGTTTGATGAGACAGAAAATAATATAGGCAAACTCCGTCGGGCTAAGGAGCTGGGCCATCCTATAGCAAAATCTGAAATGGCAAAGCTATACTACAATGGATGGGGGGTGGATCAGGACAGAAACAGGGCGCGTCGTTTATTTGAGGAAAATGATCGGGCTTTACGAGAGCTTGCCGGCAGAAGCCCTGAAAACAGCTCAATTGAAACGGGTCATTTAACCTCTGCTAATCCGCCATATTCTGACATTGAAATTGTTCATGCCAGGTATTTGCTTGGATACCTTTATGATCCGAACCGTCTTGGAACTGATAATCGAACTTTTTTAAGATGGTATCAGGAAGGAGCTGATTATAACTATGCTCCGGCACTTAATAATCTTTCAAATTATTATCATGATGGTAATCATGTTGATCAGGACTATTCAAGAGCTTACCGGTTATACGATAGAGCTGCCAAACAAGATTATATGAATGCTGTTCGTAACATCGGCATTCTATATGAGTTTGGAAATGGAGTGCCGCAAGACTATCAGGAAGCATTAAGGAGATACAGACAGGCAGCGGATAAAGGATACTCATCTGCTCAGTACAGAGTTGGACTCATGTATCGAAATGGCAGAGGTGTATCGCAAAATGATCGGGAAGCGGTGCGGTGGTACAGAATGGCGGCTGAACAAGGATATGCATCTGCACAGAACAGCCTTGGGTTCATGTACCGAAATGGCCATGGTGTATCACAAAATGACCGGGAAGCGATTCGCTGGTACAGAATGGCTGCCGAACAGGGAAATGCGACAGCACAGACTAATCTTGGATGGATGTACCGAAATGGCCATGGTGTATCACAAAATGACCGGGAAGCGATACGCTGGTACAGAAAGGCTGTCGAACAAGGGAATGCACAGGCACAGAATAACCTTGCTGTGATGTATGAAAATGGGAATGGAGTGACTCGGAACCGTTCAGAAGCAATTCGATTGTACAGATTGGCAGCCCGCCAGGGCAACGAAAATGCTCAAACCAATTTGAGGAGGCTGGGTGAGTCATGGTAGAGTTTCAATTTCAAGAAGATCTATATAGAGTTACATGAATTTAACCGAAGGACAAATACTTAGTAACCGCTACCGCCTGCTGAAACCACTGGGACAGGGCGGATTTTCGGTGGTATGGCTGGTCGAGGATACGGTGTCGGGCACCGAGGCGGCCATCAAGATTTATGCCCCCGACAAGGGGCTCGACCAGGACGGGCTGGAGCAGTTCCGAAAAGAGTATGGCCGCACGCGTGGGCTGCAGCACCCTCACCTGCTGGTGCCTGACCATCTGGATATACTGCCGGATTCACGCTCGCCGTTCCTGAAGATGCGCTACTGCTCGAACGGCTCGCTGAACAGCTGGATCGTCAAGGAGAAGAGGCCCGCCGAACAGGAGGTGGCAAAACTGCTGGAACAGGTGGGCAGCGGACTGGCCCATCTGCACAAGAAAGGTGTGATTCACCAGGACATCAAGCCCGATAATATCCTCATTGATGCCTCGGGCGACTTTCTGCTGACCGATTTCGGGATCAGCCGCCAGATGCAATCGACGCTGAAAAAAGCGACGGCGAACCAGTCGTATATGACGGTATCCTACTCCCCGCCGGAGCGCTTTATTGCCGATCCGGTAGACGCCCCGGCCGGAGACCTCTTCTCACTGGGGGTAGCGCTGTATGAACTCTGCACGGGCGACCTGCCATGGGACGGTGCCGGGGGAATGATCCTGAACACGGGAGCCCAGGTACCAAACCTGCCGGAATCCTACTCCGGAAGGCTGAACAAGATTGTGAAGGCGTGCATGGATGTGGACTATACAAAGCGTCCGACAGCCGTGCAGCTTGTGAGCCTTGGCCGCGGGTTTCTGAAAGAGGGCTACTGGGGAGAAGTTCAGACGAAAGAGCAACCTGCCGCAAAGCCGAAAGGGAGGAAGACCCAGAAAAAAAGTACACCAGTGGGTGCGGATGCGACTTCACTGACAGAAACTGAGGTCATTGGACTCGAAATGGCCCTTGCCGGACGAAGCATGATGGAGATCGTGAAGTACTTTCGTGATTCTGGCATGAGCCTTAAAAAGGCAAAAGAAGCGACAGAAAAGGTTCTTGGAAGGGCCGGGCGACCGGAGCTTCAGAAGGAGACTAAACCTAACCGTACGGTGAAGGATGGTTTAGGGAAAAATAATATTCAATCACCTGAAAAAACCTGGTCTAAATCCAGAACGATCATTACGAATATTATCGGTGTTATATTCATTGGTTTTGTAGTCTATAGCTTTTTTGCAGATGGTGAAAACTCAGCAGAGAACGGTACCGGCCAGGATGCTGCCAGTTCAAGTATTTTAAATGAGAAATCTGCTCATGAATATGCAGAACAAATCAATCGTTACCTGGACTTGGAAGAGTACCAGAGAGCAGAAAAGTTATCTGAAGAGGCGATTGAAATATACCCGGAGGAGATAACTTTCCTGATGTTTTTGACACAAATCTATTACTATCAACAAAAATGGGATGACGGGTATGCTGCTGCAAAACAAGTAGTTGAGCTGGAGCCCAACAATACCGACATGAGATGGCTGATTAGCCTGGGAGCATATAATCAACTTTCTGATTCTGAAGAAAAACTATATGAGCTATATGACGATCTGTATACATTGAGCTTTGAATTAAGAACGCTTAATGATAGCGAAAGAGAGCGAGCATTAAATGATGAATTGGCATTACAGGCAGAAATAGAAACATTAGAAAATGAAGTATTTGATCTATATGATAGAGCAATTCAACATTTAGAAGCTGCTGTTAACATCGATTCTAATGATGTGGAGTCCATCAGAGTTTTAGGTGTATTCAATCATAATATGGCAACTATATATTATGAAAAAAGAGATGTGACGCCCGATGATCAACTGGTTGATGTGTATAACAATCAAGCAGAACATTATGCAGTTGAGGCAAAAGAATATTATCAAACAGTTGTAAATATGGATCCGGAGAACTCTGACACATGGGAATCACTTTCCAACATCTATTTTCAGCTTGGGAAGTTTGAGGAAGCTGAAAATGCATTGAAAAATGCAGATTGATAAATGGATGTCATGAAAATATTCATACCCAAAGCTGCCCTAACTGAAATGTTCTATCTAAACCTTAACTCAATAATGAATAACAACTGGTTAAATTAATCGGTTACGGAATGAAGAATGTTGAAGGATGAAATTTGAATTAAATCATGACACTCAGGCAATAAAATGAACCATAAATCTGAACCATTACATTGGAAATAAAAACGTTTCTCTTATGAAAGATGCTGAAAAAATAGCGGGTAAATGGATTGTAGAAATAAATGGAACCGTCAACGAGCTTCCTGCAAAGCATAACTACCTGCTCGACTCATTCGAGGCCATCACCCAAACGAAGAACCACGACCTGGCGGTTCGAAAATTGATGGAATCCGGATACAGTAAAACGGATGCGGAATTAGGGCTGCAGGAGTGTTACAAAGAGAATCGAAAAGCCAAAACAGGGGCATTTATATTATTATTTTTAAAAACACTATTCTGGCTGTTTATGATTGCAGTGGTCATGGCGGCCTTTGAGGATGGGGGTGTATTTATGTATGGCCTTTTGATCCTGGCCCTGATTGGCGTGGCTAAAAATGGCTTCTATATGCTGTTCATTCCGTTTAACCAGGTGAAACATTGCGAATCGCCGCTGGATGTCTTCAATCTCGAACACATGATCCATTCACGTTAATCTGAGGGCCCATTCTATGACCAAGCTATTTCTATCTCTCGTTCTTGTTTCCTCGATAATCTGCGGTGTTGAAGGACACCCCAGCAATGAAACGTTCATCGAGTGTCCGGACTATACCTTTCAACTGGAAGAATGGCGAATAGCCGAGATTGACGGCTCATACGTCATCCAACATCTCTATGAGGAAGAAATCACTCATGAGTTAACCTGGGATGCAGGAGGGCCGGATCTGTCTGATGTGGTCAGCCTCACACCGACCCATCTTATTGTTGTCTACCTGTCGGGCTCAGTTGGCACTTCGGCAATCATAGATATTTATCGGGGATTGGTATTTGATACGGATGAGATGGTTTTTGTTGGCGACTTTCCCTACAAATATGAACATCAAAATGAGATGGATGATTTAACCCAGCCTGAGTGGACTCTCAAAGATGGGAAGTTACAGATCAAAGATGTTACCGAAGGAATTGATACCGTGGTGGACTTGTCATTCTGATGTTAGCAGAAAGTGTTTCACATATGCGGATAAATTCTCTTTCAGAACCCTTTTAACCAAATGTTTATAATGAAAAATACGTGCCGTTATCTATTTGTCACAGTGATAATCCTTCTGGCAAGTTGTTCAACCGAACCGATACCGGTCTATACAATTCAGGTATCGGCAGAACCGGCAGAAGCAGGAACGGTTCAGCCAGCTTCGGGAGAGTATGATTCCGGGGATCTGGTTGAGGTGAGTGCTTCTGCCCATGAGCACTGGATTTTTACCGGCTGGAGCGGAAGCTATTCAGGCTCCGATAACCCCGTTACCATTACCATGGATGATGACAAGATCCTGACGGCGAACTTTATCAAACGGGACTATCCTCTCACGATACAAGTGGAAGGGGATGGCTCTGTATCCGAGCGTGTGGTCACGCAAAAAACCACGGAATATGAGCATGGCACCGTTATTGAGCTGACGGCTGAGCCTTCAGATGGCTGGCGTTTTGATCGTTTTGAGGGTGATGTAACCGGCAGCGAAAATCCACAGAGTGTCACGGTCGAGGGGGAAACGGTTGTTACCGCATATTTTGAACCTCAGCCGGTAGCCGATATTGAGATTACGAAAGAGGCTACACACATGCTATTAACCACCACACAACAGCTACATGCAATGACGTTTGATGAGGCCGGACATGAACTGAATGACCGGGAGGTAGAGTGGAGCAGCTCGAACAGGGATGTTGCCACGGTTGACGGTGAGGGGGTTGTCACAGCAATTGCGGTAGGAACGGCAATGATCAAGGCAACAAGCGAGGGAATTGAGCAGGCGACAGAGATCTCGATTGAGCAAATCCTTTCGGAAAAACGTGGCCAGGGTTGCCAAAATGGTTGTGGTCTGACAGAATCGGGTAAACTCTACTGCTGGGGGCATAATTTTTATGGAGAAGTTGGTGACGGCACCACGATACAGCATGAAGAGCCGGTACCCGTGAAAGGCGATCACCGGTTTAAAACGGTGAGCGTTGGGTGCGGACACACAACTGCCCTCACTGAAGATGGAACTGTCTACTCCTGGGGATGGAACAGCCATGGCCAGCTTGGAGTTGGCGATAGAGAAAATCGTAGCGAACCCACCCGGATTGACAGCGATGTGAAATTTGTTCAACTTTCTGCAGGTTTGCAATATACCCTTGGCCTGACAGAAGAGGGTGAGGCATGGGCATGGGGACGCAATTCGAATGCAGTTCTGGGTGATGGAACTGAAGAAACCCGGGAGTCTCCGGTACCGGTGCAGGGTGGATTGGAATTTAAATATTTATCAGCCGGTGCCGCACATGCACTGGGGCTGACTAAATCAGGCACGTTATACACATGGGGACGCAATCGCAGCGGCGTTTTGGGAATCGGCAATGGAGATGATTTACATCGTGAATTTACACCAAAAGAAGTTTCAGGAGGACATACTTTTGAAACGGCCAGTGCCGGCGAAAATGTCACAATTGCTCTTACCCCGGAAGGTGAAGCGTGGGCCTGGGGTGAAAATTTTTATGGTAAGCTGGGAGACGGTACCGATATAAACCGCCATGAGCCAATCCCTGTCGCAGAGAATATTGCGTTTAAATATGTTGTGACGGATTCAGATCAGACTTTCGGTATTGCGGTTGACGGAACAGCATATGGATGGGGATATAACATAAATTCAGGCAGACAGCTGCTGGGAGTTGAATCAAACGAATTTAGTGTGCTGACACCTTCGCCGGTTATCAACGGTGATCAGTTTGTACTGATTTATATGGGTTCACACTCCAAAATGGGAGTAACTGAAAATGGGACGGTGTACATGTGGGGATGGAACGGTAATGGTCAACTCGGTCTCGGTGATACAGAAATCCGATCAGAGCCGACGCCCATGGCGAATCAGTCATTTGTTCCTTTGAAATTTTAATCTCGAATTTAGAACTAAACATGGCCCGTATGACTGTTACTTCATTTGCCAGTTTACCAAATCGATATCTGCCACTTTAAAATATCAACCCGATACTCTTGCTTTGACGGAGTTGTCTGGCTGATTTCGGTATGCCGGATTTGACCGCCCAAATTCGCTGTATAGGCTAATATGCCGGCAGTCAGGAGTCCGTAAAAGAACACGATCCATACAAACGAACGAAACCCTTTTGCACTGATTTTGTTCCATACCAGGCCAATAATGCCTGTCACACCCAATGCAATTGTCATCCATAAAGCAAAAGAAGCTGCTTCTTCATGGCGTTCTATAGCTGCATCTGAAATGCCGGCAATATTTTCTGCTATTTCTTCGGCTCCCTCTCCGGTTGTGAACGCAAACACTGAAAAAACACCGGCAATAATAAATCCAACAAAGGCGATTTTGTAATGTTCAGGATGATGACTGAACAGTGCCCAAAAAAGGAGGGCAAGAGAAAAGAAAGTGGCAAGAACAGGAACGTGAGTCAATATCAGATGAAGGTGTGCCAGGTCCATACAGGAATTCTCCGGTAATGTTTGTAATCGAACTTCATTTCAATACACATAAAATGTATGGAAGAGAATGATTTCTGACTGTAATGATCTGCCTGACGTCTGTGTAGTCATGAACATTAAAAAGAAGGACGTGCGATCGGCTGAAATTTCTTAATTCTCCTGCAGATTATTTGATAATTGAATCACCAAACTCGTTTATGCGGACGTGCATTGTGATACGGATCCCATAATCTCGAAAAAGAGTCTGAATCATGGTAATGACAGCCTTCAAACTGTGCTTTCTAATTGCCGGACATGATCCTTCGGTTGGCATGGTGCATCAAGGCGGGTTTTTACAAAAATTGCAGCGGTTTCGGATGGGTGACTTTATGATCACCCTTTCGGAAGAACAAAATGAGAATGGTGTAAAAATTACTGTGTGGTTTTAAATTGATCCGGATTGGGTAATTTCTGTTATATTCAAAAAATGAAATCGATACTGCCATTTCTTATTTTTCTGTTGATAGCTGAAACCGCGTTTGCCCAAACGGATCAACCGGCAGTACCCGATACAACCGAATATCGAAACAGGGTGCTGCTGCTTCCCGCATTGGGATCAAGCCCGGAAACCGGGTTTCTGTTCGGGGCGGTGGTGGTTCCCCAATTTAAAATAGGTGACTCCGGACCTGAAACCCGCTCTTCAAGTATCCTGTTCTCTGGAATTTATACGGTTAAAAACCAGATCATGGTTAGTATACTGCCCGACCTGATACTGCCCCGCGAAAAGTGGATTCTCAGTGGCAACTATTTTCTCAACTATTTTCCCGAAAATAACTGGGGGATCGGACCATTTTCCAGGGATGACGATGAGATGACAGTGATCTATACCCAGCTAAATCTTGAACAATCTGCCATGAGACAAATATATCCATCTTTCTTTATAGGTCCATATTTGCATTATTCAAGACTTTATAATGTAAAATTTGAGGATTCAGACGGGAATCAAATAGACACTCCCGGATTTCGCGGAGCCGAAGGAAGCACCGTTTTTGGCATGGGCATTAAAGGAAGCTGGGATCAGCGAAACAGTAATATGACTCCAACAGAAAATCATTTTATAGAACTGACCTTGATCAGCTATCCTTCCCGGGCAGGCAGCAGCGATCCACACACACTCTTGCAGTTCGACAGCCGTAAATATTTTGATCTGAGCGGAAATCAAGGCTCCATACTGGCCCTGCAGAGCCTGGTTCAGCTAACCTCCGGCACACCATCATTCGTGGATATGCCAAAACTGGGTGGTGACAAAATCAACCGGGGGTATTATTACGGACGTTATCGTGACCAGAACAGTGCACAAATACAGGCGGAACTGCGTCAGCACCTGAAAGGGCGTTTTGGATTTACACTGTTTGCCGCAACCGGTGAAGTCTGGAACCGGTTTGAAGATTTCAGCATGAAGAATTATAAATGGTCAGCGGGAGCCGGCCTGCGTTTTAACCTGAATCCGGATGATCAGACAAATATTCGAATTGATTTTGGAATCGGTAAGAATATCGCCGGATTCTATCTTCAGTTCGGGGAAGCATTTTGAGGATGCTGTTCATTCGAAATCGATATCAGAACTCCTTTCCGGCAATAGTTTTTTGCCTGTTGATGTTGCAGGGTTGTACTGCTGGAACCCCGCATATGGACACACCTGAAGGAATTGCCGAGCTGTTAAACCTGGAAATCGGAGGAATGGAACAGTGGATACTGATTCGTGGTGAAGACTGCTCAAACCCCATTCTGTTATGGCTACACGGCGGACCCGGTGCGGCTCAGATGCCGGTTCATCATGCATTCACCAAAGAACTGGAGCAGGAGTTTGTAGTGGTTCACTGGGACCAGCGGGGCGCCGGTAAGTCTAATCATAATGGATTTAACGAAACAACCATGACCCTGCAGCAGTTCATTGAAGATACGCATGAACTGACACAATACCTCAAAGGTCGTTTTGAACAGAATAAAATTGTTCTGCTGGGCCACTCCTGGGGTACCCAGCTCGGCATGCTCACGGTTCAGCAATACCCTGAAGACTACCTCGCATTCATTTCGGTTGCACAGGTAGTCCACCCTCAACGGGCTGAACAGATCTCGTATGAATGGCTCAAACAGCAGGTAGAACAAAACGGTTCACGTCGTCAAAAAAGAAAGTTTGAACAGCTGGGCCCGCCACTTTACGATGAACACGAACGATATGTCGCATTTGCCAAATTGAAGGAAGACTTTGGCGGTGGAATGGATTTGGGATTCGGCCAACTGGCACTGGCGGCTTTTGGGGCAAAAGAGTATACAGTGGGTGATTACCTGAGGTGGCTTCGGGGAGCCAATCGCGGCAGCGGACAGATGTGGAAAGAGTTGAGAGATTTTGACTTGTTCAGGGATGTTCCGGAACTCGCAATTCCTGTCTGGTTTATCATCGGTGAGAATGATTATAATACACCCGCAGAACTTGTAAATGAATATGCAGAGAGTCTTAGGGCACCGGCAGGAAAAGAACTCATCATCATAGGGGGAGCCGCACACACTCCTTTTATGGTTGATCAAAATCGATTCAACAGAATAATCGCCGGGATAAAGAATGAACTTCTCGCTGATCCCTTATTTTCAAGGAACGATCGGGATCTCAACAAGAGGGCCCGTTTCAATGTAATGCCAGACCATTGCCGGTACCATTCAAAACCCATCGATGATCTGCTTCACCCAATACTTTTTACAGATGAAAATTGAAATCAGGCAGGAACAAGAATCTGACAATTCAGATGTTTATCGTGTCAACTGTAATGCCTTTGAACGGGACGAGGAAGCCAGGCTGGTGGATGCCTTGAGGCACAGTGAAGCATTTATACCGGAATGCTCATTGGTTGCCCTTCTTAACGATCAGATTATCGGGCACATTCTATTTACCAAAATAAAAATCCGAAATGTGAACGGTGAATCCTTTCAAAGTTTGTTACTCGCTCCGATGGCGGTTCATAAAGCAAATCAACAACAGGGGATTGGCAGCCAACTTGTAAAAGCCGGATTGCAGAAAGCTAAAGAACTGAAATACAGCTCCGTCATCGTATTGGGACACGAACAGTACTATCCCAGGTTCGGGTTCATGCCTGCAAGCCGATGGGGGATAAAAGCACCCTATGAAGTCCCGGATAACGCCTTTATGGCACTCGAACTGACCGCGAATAGCCTTGATGGAGTGCGGGGTACCGTTGAGTTTCCCAAAGAGTTTGAAGGGGTGTCTTGAACTCAAAATCATGAGTCGTGCCCCTTCCCATAGACTCGAACTCCTGGAGAGTTGACCCTTCTGCTTTTATGATCATGCATTCTCCCCAAAACAATTGTATGATACATCCTTACAAAAATTTAGAGCTGAATGACGGTTTCCATATAGGTGTTCTCGACAATTGCGGTACCGTCATCCGACAGGTTGTATCGCTCAAAGACCTCTTTCAGGTCGTTCAACAGATCATTGTGCCGGCTCGGATCGATACTTTCCAGGGCATTCAGGGTGGGACCGAACCAGTTGCTGAACACATCTACGGCGTGTGCGGTTGAGAGGTAGTATTGCAGCGCTTTGCGTTTTTTACTTTTGATCGTTTTGGCAGCATGGCCCAGCAGTTCATGCAATCCGGCTTCCGTTCCCCAGCGCGAAGGCGGCTGGACGTGAGGCGGCGGGGTCGGCAGATAGTTGCCGTGTGCAGCAAAAAAATCGCCACTCCAGCCTTCAGGGATTGGCCCGGCCAGGCCAATCTTCCCGCCGGGTTTACAGACACGAATCATCTCTGCGGCCGCTTTCTGCTGATCGGGGGCAAACTGGACTCCATATACCGATAGAATCAGATCAAAACTGTTATCGGGAAACGGAAGGTTTTGAGCATCGGCAACAAGAAATCCAGCCTTCAGCCCGCTCGCTTCGGCACGCTTCCGGGCGCGGTCTATCAGCTCGGGCACATAGTCGATTCCCGTAACATCACAATAGCGCCGTGCAGCTACCAGCGCAGCCGTACCGCTTCCGCAAGCCAGGTCGAGCACCTTCTGGCCGGGATGGGGGTCGGTTGCAGCGATCAGCGCTTCAGCCATCACCACATTCTGACGGGCAATTTCATTAAAATCGCCTTTGCTCCAGGTCTGTTTCTGGTTTTGGGTTATCTGAGTGATGGATGGCGCCGAATTTCCGTTCATAGCGATTGGATTTTTATTCAGTGTTGAATGGCATATTTTGTAATGCGGTTTCGCAAGTTAAGGAACCCGGATCAGATCCGGATACTTTCCGGCAGCCCGATGGCATGTTCGGTAAACACCGGGAAATAGTGTTGAGTACTGGCTGGCTGGAGCCTTTCATCAAGGTATTCGCTGAGTCGCTCGATTGATGGAGCTTCATAGAGGCATACAGCCCTGCTCATATCAGATGCCGGAAAAAATTGATGAACATGAAGGTCGTCGGGAAGCGGAAAAACGTCTTCTGCACACTGTTGGAATTTCAGAGGGTCGTGGATTTTGTGTTCAATTGCGATAAACATGGAATTCACCGTTGGTTGAGTTTGGATTAGCCAGAACAAACATTGGCATCTTCTCTGCAGGTAATCTATGCTCCCCATCCGATGGATGCTTTGCTCAGAAGGTCAAAGCTTTTACTCAGACGTTTTCTTAACCTCGACCGGCGTCATTCCAAACTGCTTTTTAAAAGCGCGGCTGAAATGGGAACTGTTTTTCAGTCCGCACTCCATCATCACCTCTGTAACGGTCTGATCGGTCGACTCCAGCAGATACTTACCATGCTCCAGGCGTTTTTGGGTCAGCCATCTGCCTGGAGTCATCTTGTATACCGACTTGAACTCCCTCTTAAAGGCCGACAGGCTGCGTCCGCTCAGGCGGGCGAACTCTTCCAGGTTCATTGGGTAGGAAAAGTTTGACTCCATCACAGATTGAATAGAGGGACGTGAGCGGTGGCATACCTCCTGAAAATAACCGGCCAAATTGCGGTTTTGCGGCATGGTTACCACAATCATCATTAACTCTCTGAACTTGAGCTCTGTCAATTTCGTATCGGTCCGGGTGCTATTGGATATATAGGTGAGAATGGACAAGAAGTACGATTCCAGTAAATCGTTGATCTCAACCCGCAGAATCGTTGCAGGGTCGGCTTCAGGCACCCGGACGGGTATTTTAACCTGATTTTCCAGCAGTGACTCTTTGATAAAGCTATCTGGTATAAACATAAAAAGTGAGCAGAATTCATCATCAAAGTATTGATAAATCGAGTGAGCACCCTTTTTCACAAAGATGCAGTCGCCGGCCGATGCGATGACCTCCCGGTCTTTTGCAAACCACTTTTTCTTGCCTTTAATCACATACACAAAATAGTTGTGGTGGGTCCACATATCGAACCGTGTTTCGCTGAGCGGACACTTATATTCAGCAAATAGAAGATCGTTAACAATGAGCTTCTTGCTGGCCGGCAGCTCCTTCATAAAGTCGAATACATTCAGCATAGGCGTCAGAGGTTTTCTTTATTATAGATAAAGAATTGGATAAAGTGGAGAAGTGGAGAAGTGGAGAAGTGGAGAAGTGGAGAGGACGGCCAATTCATTCATTTTGAAATGCCTTTTACAAAGTTGCAACTTAAATAGTTTAATGTTAAATTAAATACGAAATCAAACAACAGCCGGAATCAGTATATCCGGATTAATGAAGACAATGAAGACAATGGAGACATCGTATGAAACTCACAGGAAAAGGAATTCACCATATATCGGTACTGGGCGGTGATGGCCAGCGAACAACCGATTTCTATGTGAAAACACTGGGCCTGCGGCTGATCATGAAAACGGTCAACCAGGATGATCCCTCTGTATATCACCTGTTTTTTGTAAATGGAACATCACAACCCGGTTCCAGTCTGACATTTTTTCCCTGGCCGATGGCAGTGCAGGGCAAGCCGGGAAGCGGACAATCCACAACCGTTTCGTTTGCCGTGCCCAGTGAATCAATTACCTACTGGGCTGAACGGTTTGGACGTGAAGGGGTCGATTTTGACGGACCCTTTGAACGGTTTGGAAAACAGGTGATCGCTTTTCAGGATCCGGACCGGCTGAAACTGGAACTGGTTTTTGATGATGCGGTGAATGAAATACCTGCATGGAGTGAAAGCAGTGTGCCTGAAGAGTATGGAATTCGTGGATTTTGGGGGACAACTCTCGAGTTAACGGAGACCCAAAAGACGGGTGAACTGCTTGAGTCGGTTTTTGGGTTTGAAAAAATTGACAGTGAGGGAGCTTTTGAACAGTATAAAAGCCGCGAAGCGATCGGCGGCTCCGTGCTGTTGAAGAAAGTGGAACCCAAATCGGGCGTGACCGGACGCGGCACCGTGCATCATGTTGCATTTCGGGCATCCGATGAAGAGGAGCAGGAGTGGATGCGACAGGAGGTCATCAAACGAGGGTTGTCGCCCACCACCCGGATTGACCGCCACTTTTTCAAAGCCGTCTATTTTCAATCGCCCGGCGGCGTGCTCTTTGAGATATCGACCGATGAGCCGGGATACCACGCCGTTCAGGACGAGGAGGAGCTCGGCAATAAACTATGGCTTCCCTCATCGCTTGAACATCGCAGGGAGATGATCGAAAAACGTCTCCCCGAGATTTCGATGTAACAGATACTACCCATCCGGCTCTAACGTAATGGCCGGGTGGGATCTCATTTTCAGGGATCGCCCGCACTCTTTCACAGAGAGATGGAACACCGAACATGAAATGAAAGGCACGATGAAAAAACGATATGAACCCGCTGCAGGAGCCGGAGCTGATCCGCACAGAAACTCACCGGTAGTGGAGAGGGGTGCACCGGCATCCCGTGCAAAAGCGGCTTTGATCCTGCTGCATGGCCGAGGGTCAACGGCAGAAGGGATCTCTGATCTTGCCGAACAGTTTGCACAACCGGATGTACGCTATCTGGCACCGCAGGCAGCAGGCCGAACCTGGTATCCCTATCCGTTTACAGAATCCATCGATCGTAATGAACCACATTTGGGAAGTGCATTGAGGAGAATTCGGGAGCTGTTCAGTCGGCTTGCAAAAGAAGGGTTCTCTCAGGAACGGGTTGTCCTGCTCGGATTTTCTCAGGGAGCCTGTCTAGCACTGCACTATGCGGCAGTTAATCCCGGAAAATTTGGAGGGGTTGTTTCCCTGAGCGGTGCACTTATCGGATCAGCACTGAACGAAGCGGATTATGCAGGTAATCTGCAGCACACACCGGTGTTTCTTGGAGTGGGCGAGAATGAAAATCATTTTTCAATGGATCGATTCGAACAATCTGCTCAGATTATGAAAGGCCTGAATGGAAGCGTTGTTGACCGTGTCTATCCCGATACCGGTCACTCGATTACCCATGACGAGGTGAAGTATATAAGAGGCTTGCTCTCCTCTATGATGCACGGTGAAGAATCTACTGATAAGTAAAAAACTTCCGGGGTTTTGCCCCGGAAGACAGGCTATCCATTGAAGCGTTGTCCGTTGATGCTCACTCCTGACCGCTTTGATTCATCATCTCTTCCAGGTTGTTTCTAATCCGGCTGATTTCAGACCTGAGCTCTTTTCTCGTTACATATTCACTCTCCAGAATCATGGCTTCAATAGTGAGTGTGTTTTCAATATTGTCAAGGGGGTTGTTGCGCAGGATCAGGAGGTTTGCATGGTATTTTGGCAGGACTTTGCCGCTCTTTTCCAGTCCAAGGTACTCTGCAGGGTAAACGGTGGCGGTTTTGAGCGCTTCGTACGGACTCATACCGGCTTCAGTGAAATATTTCAGCTCCTGATGTACAGAGTGGCCGAAAAGAAGTACGGGCATCGGGGCATCGGTTCCGGCCAATATTCGCGCACCGGCCCGGTGAAGTGCTCCTACCATGTGCCGATGAATATCTCTAAACTGTTCAGAGCTTAAATGCGGCATTATCTGCGGATTGGAGGCGGGTCCGCTCCAGAACTGAACAATACCTGGATCCAACAGGCTTGAAAATTCACCTTCCATCATTTCACTGACATATGAAGTATCCGTTAAACTTGAATAGAGCACATGGGTGGGTGTATTCCAAATACCGCGCTCGGCAGTCCGTTTTGCGGCTTGCTTCATCTTATCCCGGCTGTATCCATCCATCAATGCCTGGCGCCTTTCCATATAATCGCTTGGCAGTTCCGACAGGTCGCCGTCGTATGCCAGTTCCAGGTAACCCTCAAGGTGGTCAATACGCTGATGGCGATAATCAAGCCGGTCATTGGGGGCAAGGCCATGCGGCATATGTCCCACGACCCGCAAGTCCATCTCCGCAGCCGATTCGAGAATAGAGGAATAAACCTCTTCAGACAGCCGGTTATACACCTTTAAATCCCTGTAGCTTTTCGCTTTCAGCGCTTGAAGCACAGAGTCAACTTCTGCAGGGTGAGTTAATACCGGGCCATTGTGATCATCACCCCACATTGGCGGATCCCCGTCAATCAATTCGCTGGCCAGGGTAATTGTCGGACCCGGTGTCACAGCTCCGCTGTTGTACTTTCCGGCAACATCCAATAAGCCGTCACTTCCTGTCATAATATTAACGTGATGTACACCGAAGTAGGGGTAGAGTGCCAACTGATACTGATGCCAGGGATTCAGGTAACTTATGTGTGCATGCATGTCAAACAGGGCGGGCATCACGTAGAGTCCGGTTCCATCGACTACCCGGCTATTTTTTGGGATGGAAAGGTTCTGACCGATCTCCGATATCACGCCATCCGATATGCGGATATCTTTCTGCTCAAGAATCGTTTCATCATCCAGAGTGATGATGTTTGTGTTTGTAATGAAAAGGTCATTCTGGTCAGGTGCATTTTCGGGTGTAAGCAAACTTAGCGTTAAAATCAGAAGGGACAGTAATTTTAGTATCATGCCTTTCAATTTTAGATTGAAGATTCAATGCAATGTACGTGCCGGGCTATTTGGATGTTGCAAGAAAGTGAATTTAAGACCTCCACTTCTCCACTTCTCCACTACTTTACCGCTGTATGTTCTGTCAGGATCTCGTTACATTTGGCTGGTTGAATGATTCCGGCAGATCATAATTTCGTTTTCAGGATGGACCCTATTGCACATACACTCTTCGGCGCGACACTTTCTGAGGCGGGACTCAGGCGCAAAACCGCACTGGCTACGGCCACGCTGGTGGTCGGCGCCAACCTGCCCGATATAGATGCCCTGGCCATGTTTGTCAGTTCCGATTTTGCCCTCCAGGTACGCCGGGGGTGGACCCACGGCATCCTTGCCCTGATGATCTGGCCATTCCTGCTCACCGGAGTGATGCTGGCAATCGACAAATTTATCCGCCGAAACAAGAGTGAAGCCGACCGGGAGGGTCCGCCGCTTCATCCCGGATGGCTGCTGGCCATCGCCTTTATCGGTGTCTGGAGCCATCCGCTGCTCGACTGGCTCAACACCTACGGGGTGCGGGTGCTGATGCCGTTCAGCGAAACCTGGTTTTACGGCGACACCCTCTTTATTGTAGACCCCTGGTTCTGGCTTCTGACCGGAACCGGTGTGGTATTGGCCCGGTCAAAATCGCGATGGGGTGTGGCCGGCTGGATCGCCCTCGGAACCGCCCTGACGGCACTGGTCATCACGGCCGAAATCCCGCTTGCAGCCAAGCTGGTGTGGGGTGGCGGCATTGCCGCGATTGGCTGGATGCGCGCGACCGGCCAGGCTGAGAGATTTTGCAAACCGCTGGCACTCTACCTTCTAACGGCACTGCTGCTCTACACGACGATGATGCTTATCGGATCGAGGGCGACCGCAGATCACGCCCGTGAGGCTCTGACGGCAGAAGGGATAACGATAACGGATGTGATGGCCAACCCGCTCCCTGCGCGTCCCTTGCTCCGGACAGGCATAGCCGCCTCCGACACCCACTACTACAGGTTTCGGGTCAACTGGATGCGGCCCGGCAGTTTTGAATGGTTGGGAGAGCCCATCCCGATCGAGACATCACACCGAGCCATTCAGTCGGCATTGCAGTCGCCCGATATCCAGGGAATGCTCAATTGGATCCGCTTTCCGCACTTCGAGGCGACAGAGCTGGATGATGGCTGGCGGGTGATCATCCGCGATCTCAGGTATGTACATCCCGATCAGCAGGAGGCAGAAGGAATCGGAATGGATGTGGTTGAGCTGGATCGGAATTTTGAGGTCATACGGTGATTGGGAGGGGAGAAGTGAAAAGGTGTACGGTATACGGCATAGGGTTTACGCGTCTTCATGGATAAATTGATAAATAGATGGAGAGATGGGGAGACCTTCCCCTACATGAATCTGCCAACAAACCAGCCATCAATGTTTCACGTTTGACGTTTCACGTTTCCCCACTGCTGGCACTGATCACTGTACACTGTAAATGCCTGAGGAGAGTTGCGAAATGTGAAGCGGGTTTTTATACTGATATCATAAACCTAACGGGGGAATAACATGTCTTTACCTACTCGCGAACAGGTGGAGAGGGAGGTCACGGCCATTATTTCGACCTTTACCTCTCTGCATCCGGATGAGATTGAAGGGGGTTTTCAGCTGCGTCAACCTCCGATGCTGATCGACCATATCGGATTGGCATTTTTAGCGGAAAGCCTTCGGGGCTATATCAAACAGTATCATCCGAACGCCACCATCAAAGCCGGTGAACTGCGAAGGGCAGGGGTTACGGTCGCTTCGGTGATCGCTATGATCATCACCAAACTGGAGGACGCATCATGAACCGGATACATTGGACTCTGCTGATCTTCTTCTTTATGGCAAGCGATCTCTATGGGCAGTTTATGGTGAGGGAGAGCTTCTCGGCCGCCAGCCAGGCAGCCAAGCCGGCCTCATTTTTCTGGACGATAGAGAAGGAACCTGATGATGTACAATTCGGAACCCTCGATATCGGAGTGCGGTACGCCTTTGACTGGGGCTATCTGATTGCGGGTCCGACAGCCGAATGGCACCGTCTTACCCGTGAAAACCAGGAGTATGACCGGATTACATTCGGAGCCTCGGGCGAAGTGCCGGCCACCTTTATCTCCATACCGTGGCTGGGGAGCCCCTATCTGTCCGGACAGTTTTCGTACGAAAGAAACCGCATTCTTGAGGAGGCTGGATTGTCATGGTCGCTGGCTGGCACCTTTTTCTCCACCTCAGGCTGGGCGCCGGGCAGCCAGAACCGCCTGTGGGACCGGTCGATGCTCCGCTACTATCCCCATGCGGGACTGGAGCACTATCCTGCAGTATCGGCTGCCATCGAAGATGCAACACTCGGCTATGTTCGGTTTAACCTGGAGTTCTGGCCATGGGTGGGACGCATCCAGGCCCTGGGATCCTATTCGGTTGTCGGAAGGGTATCCGGAGAAAATCTGCCGGACAACCTGAACAGGCTCTCTCTAAGCCTCAATATCTATGTTGATCCCGGCGAACGGGTCGGAATCGGGGTAGAGTATCTCGACAGTGCCGGAGCTTCCGACGGCTTTACACGAGTCAGGCGATCCCTTTTTGGGTTAAAACTCAAGATTTGA
>JBJHCX010000023.1:0-23952 GCA_050486245.1 Rhodohalobacter sp. | reverse complement strand
TGGCGAGACCCTCTACTACCTGAGCCAGTTTGAAGGCAACTACAACCTGTGGCAGACCAACCTCCGGACGCGCGAAACCAGCATGGCGATCCGCCTCAATACCGGTCCCGGAAGCCTGAGCTGGGATCAGGATATGGACAATCTCTACCTGCTCAGCCGGGGATCGATCAGCAAGCTGAACCTGAACGGCGGCAACTCATCGCCGATCCGCATTCGGGGCGAGATGACCTACGACGAGGAGAAGGAGCGCGAGTATATGCTGGAGCATGTCTATATCCGCACCAAGAATGTTTTCTACGAACCGACATTCCACGGTAACGACTGGGATAAACTCTATGAAGAGTATCAGAAGTACCTCCCATACATCGGCAATTCGTATGAGTTTGCCGAAATGCTTTCAGAGATGATCGGTGAACTGAATGTTTCGCATGCCGGTGCACGCTATAGCCGGACGCTCACAGACAATCCCGATCAGACCGCCTCACTCGGTATTTTCAAGGATTACGACTACAGAGGCGATGGAATCCGTATTGTGGAAGTGCTGCAGGGCGGACCCCTCGACCGAGCCGCTTTTGATGTGCGTCCCGGAATGATTATCAAAAAGATCGACGGAGAGACCGTTACACGCGACAGAGACATCGCCACCTACCTCAACCGAAAGGCCGATACCTTTGTACTGCTTGAGTTGCATGACCCCGAAAGCGGCTCTGAAGAGGAGATTGTGGTCAAGCCGATCACCCTGGGCCAGGAGCGCGGACTGCTTTACAACCGGTTTGTCCGAATCAATGAAAAAGAGGTGGACGAGATGAGTGATGGCAGGCTGGGCTATGTGCACATCCCCGGAATGGGCGACGGACCGTACCGTAATGTGATCAAGCAGATGCTGGGCAAATATGGCGACCGGGATGCTGTGATCGTAGACACCCGCTTCAACGGCGGCGGCGATCTGGTAGCTGATCTGGCGATGTTCTTTACCGGCGAAGCCTTTAACACCTATGCGACGTATGACATGGATGTGGGGGGTGAGCCGACCTCACGGTGGACCAAACCAACGCTCAGCCTGATTAACGAGGCGATGTACTCTGACGGACACTGCTACGCCAGTGCCTATACCGAACTTGGCCTGGGGACGACCGTCGGAATGCCGGTTCCCGGAACCTGCAGCTTTGCCGGATGGTCAGTGCTTCCCGATGGCACCCGCTGGGGCATCGTTCCCGTCAGTGCGCGCAACATGTCGGATGAGTGGATGGAGAACAACCAGACAGAGCCGATCATTGAGGTGAAAAACATGCCGGGCTATATCGACCGGGGTGTGGATCAGCAGCTGGAACGGGCCATCGAAGAGCTGATGCGCCAGGTGAGCGATCAGGACTAATTTCTTCCTGTACAACATCAAAAAGGCTTTGCATCAATCGTGCAAAGCCTTTTTTTATGGATGAAGGTTTGGATAGGCACAAATCGCTTTTGCCTCTTTTACGATGCGGGAATGTTTTTTACGGGGGATATCCGCTCGCTGCAGCACCTCCCTATCGTCACAAATATCACTGCATAAAATGACTCCCAGCTCCAGAAGCTGCTTCTTCTCCGCTTTGGTAAGCGATGATAGTACCGTGAATGGATAGATATTATACCGGCCGATCTGTGCCCGCAGGCTCTCATTCTTTGGGTAGTCCCAGCTCAGCATTTTTAATCCGGCACACTCTCCGTATTGAATGGCATCGGAAGTAAACCTCGTATTGGTCACGACCCACCCCTGGTGTTCTTTATGCTCATGTCCGGGCAGGCTGCGCCACTTCTCAATGATATCCCTGAACCGGGAGTGAATGTAGAGCGGTACTTTCACATCACATGTATGGGTCACCGTATTATGGTATTTACACTCTACCATGTAGTAGGTATTGCCATTCTGTGCAATCACATCGATCTCATGACGAACACACCGGCCCTCGATCACGGGCCCGATTTCCGTCTCAAAACCCGCTCTATTGAGGATTTCACCGATATACCGCTCAAACGGATAGCCGGAAGGGCCCAGTTCCATGATGGCCTCCTTTAAACTGTATCGGCCTGCCGGTTTAAACGACTGCTTTTTCAGCTCGCGAAATGCCTCTTTATATATTTTTTGGGTTGAGATCCCCTCTTCAAGAATCTCTTTCACATGGTTAACCACATGCTCTATCGTCTCGCGTCCGGCACCCGCCCGTGAGAGTGATTTCTCCAGCTTGGCCGGGTCGAACGGCTCCTGCTCGCCAGAGTATTTGGTGACTAACGGATTCTTCTTCATCGGCGGCTCCGTTGTGAAGGCGGCTTCCCGCTATCGGTGGATATTGTAAACGGCCATATTTTCGGCATCAAAAATCACCGATTGATACTCCCGTTCTACAGGCTGATCCATCCCCGGTGCGTTGGGCGGCATGCCCGGCACTGAAATTCCGATGGCATCCGGACGCTCAGCCAGAAGCCGGCGGATATCCTCAATGGGTACATGCCCTTCGATGACATAGCCGTCTACGATAGCGGTATGACAGGATCGCAGCCTGGGCGGTACATTGTTCTCATTTTTAATGCTGTGAGGATCGTCGAGAAGCACATCTTTTACGGTGACCCCGTGTCCTTCCAGATACTCCGCCCATCGAACGCAGCAGGCGCACCCTTCACCGTGATACATGGTCAGGGTAATCTCTCCGTCATATTGTTCAAATGATTGGCTGACAGCACCCTCCTGGCTGCCGGGCTGAAACATGAGAACCCAAAAAAGGGCACTGATCAGCACCAAAATTCCTGTAATCGTATAAAATCGTTTGTTATTCATTGTTTTTTCTATTGTGAAGTTGGAAATGTGTCAAACCGGGACAAGCAAACGGCAGCACATTTAAAAAAGTACAAAATCAGTGTGAACCGTGTGTTAATCTGCCGGTTTGAACTCTTCAAAATAATTTCTCAGTCGTTCCATCTCATCCGGACTCCACCCTTCGGGTTCGGTCAGTGCAACCCAGGAGTCGAAATAGTGCCCGGCAGCGTATTCATGCCCAAATCCATAGGGGGCAGTAGTAATCATCATATCGGCCGATAGCTGCAGGCCTGTCACGATCGGATACCATCGCAGATAGGGAGAGATATCCGGCCCGCGGGGCTCTTGCATCCACTCCGGTTCATGGGTAAATGCCGTAGGTTCATAAAAGACGATTGGATCACTGGCGTACTGCAGATAGGCAATCCGGAATCGTCCCCAGTCGGAATCGCCCTGATCCAGCCCGCCATGCTGATTGGCAAAGCGTACGATCGAACCGTCTCTGAACGTTGGCAGCCAGGCCGGTGAATCGGCATTCCGGTTGTTGGTAATATTCCGCCAGGTTGCTTTTCTGAACGGTGGACCCGCCCACAGCACCCCGTGAAACGGATCTTCGATGATATCATAAAAATCGAATGACCGATCGGAGTTCAGCGCTCCCAGGCTCAGGCCGTGAAGGTAGAGTTTTGGCCTGGATTCAGCCGGAAGGGATGTCCAATACCCGTACACCTTTTGAAAGAGCGCGCGTGCCATCTCGGAACCATAGTCCTCTTCCACAATCAGGGAGAGCGGACTCGGCAGGTAAGAGTACTGGGCGGCCACGCTGGCGATATCTCCCCTGAACAGATATTCGATCGGCTCGATCGCTCCGGGGTCAACCCAGCCGGTTCCGGTAGGGGTAATAAGCAGCAGTACCGATCGCTCAAATGCCTCTGTGCGGATCAGTTCCTGCAGGGCGAGTTCTGCCCGAACTTCGAAATCTTCGGATGCGTGCATTCCAACATAGACACGGATGGGGTCGGTTACGGTGCTGTCGGTAAACCGGCTGATATCGGCTGCTGAAGGGCCCTCCGTCAGGAAGCGGCGGCCCTGCCGGCCCATCTCCTCCCATGAGAGGAGAGATTCGACACTGCCCGTTTTCATCGGGTCGGATGGCTGTTCAATATCGGGTTCAATCAGTGAATCGAACTGCTGATAGGTGGAGTCTGCAATTCGCAGCAGCTGTGAAAAGAGCACACCGTTGATGACAAACCAGAATAGGATAAATGTTGTTGTGAGTCCCAGAACAAAGTTGACCCGCGGCGGCACGTAAGGTTCCATTTTTTTGCCCAGAAATTGCTTGGTGATCAGGAACAGCCGGCTCACCAGCAGCACCCCCAGAAAGACGGCAATGGCAACCAGGCCGACAATAACCGGCTGGACGAATGCATTCTGCTCCATCCCCATAAGCTGCCTGAGTGAGTTTTGCCAAATGCTTGCACGCCATAGTGAAATAACGGCAATAATCAGAAAGAAGGAGCCTGCTACAATCTGCAGGTAGTACTCCGCTTTTTCGCCAGGCTTGGGAAGCTGAAAATACTTCCAGATCCAGATGCTGAACACACCAATTCCGTAACCTGACGCCAGGGCAAGCCCTGAAATAATCCCCTGGATTACGTCAGGACGCGGCAGCAGCGTGGGCGACATCGACATGGCAAAGAGCAGGGTGCCGACAATCAATCCGGTTGTGGAGAAATAGCGTTTTAACATGGGGATTTCTGTACTCAATTTATCTCTCAAAAATACGAATAATTTAGCGTATCAAAGAATCTATAATCGTATTGGATGATCTCGCCAGGGGGGCATGTTCACTCAATGGGTACGTCTGGCTAACACTCCACCTCAAAGATTTGAAAAAGGTCCGGAATTGACGCATCCCATCCGCGTTCGTCATTCAGTTTTACGCGAAGCATGTCCAGGGCCTGAGGCTCTCCGTGAGTCAGAAAGAGGTGTTCCGGACGGCTCTTGATATCAGACAGCCAGTCAAGCAGTTCGCTGCGGTCGGCGTGGGCCGATAGACCGTCCAAAATATCCACCCTTGCTTTAACGGGGATATACTTGCCGTAGATTTTGACCTCATCCACCCCATTTAAAAGCTGCCGGCCCCGCGTGCCTTCCGCCTGATAACCGGCCAGCAGAACTGTCGTATTCTCTCGTTCAAGATATTTTTGCAGATAGGTGAGTACGCGTCCGCCGGTGACCATGCCGCTTCCTGCTATGACAATTTTCGGGGAGGGGTTATCGATGATCTCCCAGGTTTCGCCGTATGAGGAGACCATATGCACCATCCGGCTGAGGTCCAGGCAGTCTTCTTCATTCAGCTTGTGCCATTCATGATATTTTCTGAAAATGGAGAATGCATCGATCCCCATCGGGCTGTCCAGAATAACCGGAATGCCTGGGGGAAGTTTTGACTCTTTGCGAAGCTGCCACAGCAAGTAGAGAAGAAGCTGGGCACGTTCTACGGCAAAACTTGGAATAATGACGGTTCCATTTTTTTCGACGGTTTCAAGAATGGTGGAGAGCAGTTTATCAGAAACATTTTCAGACGGGTGCAGACGGTCTCCATACGTACTCTCCAGAAAGAGGATGTCTGCTTTTTCAGGTTTGACCGGATCCAAAAGCAGCGGGTCATTCACACGGCCGATATCACCCGAAAATACCCACCTCTTGCCTGCGACATCCAATTCAATAAATGTGGATCCCAGTATGTGTCCGTTATACCGGAATCGAACCCTGATCCGGTCGTCGATCGGGAACCATTTGTCTGTTGGCCTGGCCTCGAATAGCGGCAGGGTTTTCTCAACATCCAGGGTATTGTAGAGAGGCAGTGCAGGGCTGTGTTTTGTGAAGCCATCCTTATTGGCTCTTTCGGCATCCTCCTCCTGTATCTTTGCGCTGTCGCGCAGGATGATCTCAGCTATATCGAGGGTTGGCAAAGTGGCCCAGACAGGGCCGTGAAAACCCATCTTCACCAGTCTCGGAAGAAATCCGCAGTGGTCGGCGTGTCCGTGAGTAAGCAGTATCCTGTCAATTTCACTCACATTCACCGGCAGCTGCTGCCAGTTGAGGTCCCGCAGCTTTTTGACACCCTGAAACATCCCGCAATCGATCAGGATGTTTTGATCGGGGGTCTCCAGCAGAAACTTTGATCCGGTAACCGTACCGGATGCACCGAGAAAGTGGATGCGTATTGTTGAGGGCATAATCAGAACGTTAATTGAGTCTCAAAAAACCCACCAGGGTCCTGGAACTCTTGATGTCTATACAATCTACTGAAAAACATTGAGTACAGCGTAATCCTCAAATCTGCACATTGTGTATTTATTTGGCAGAGTTAATTATCCAATGACTCCATAAAATCCGCAGGAGTCATCACCGGAAGGCGCACGGAGGATCTCCTGAAATCCGGAATATTCCTGGTGATAAAGTAGTCGGCTCCGTGATTCAGGGCAGTATAATATTGAAGGGCGTCCTCTTTGTCCTTGAATGGAGAAGAGATCGACTGCAGCATCACCTGTTTACCTCCGGCTATGATATCACATGCGGATATAAAATCCTCCAGCTTTTTTCCTGCATGATCCAATTTATAGATGTCAAAACTGAGATATATCAGATTAGCCAGGCTGCTTTCTGCCAGAAGAAGCAATGCTTTATCTTTCGCTGCCAATTCCAGCAGCAGAACAGAATTCCGGTAGTGAGGTTCTCGTTTTGAGAGAATATCAAAAGCCACATCGGTATCAAGAAACAGTTCAGGTAAACTTCCTTTGTACATGTTCCCTGATATGTTTCTTGTCATCTTTTGACTTGACAGGCCGGGTTTTGTCAAGCGTTTTCAGGAGCCGTTTCGCTGCCCGTTGTTGCTCCGTCTCGATTGCACCGGCCTCTTCCATCCCAATCGCCTCCTCGAACATCTGTGAGACGGATATTCCCTTCCTCTTAGCCTTTTGCTTGGCATATTTAATGATATCCTCTTGTACGGTCAGAGTGAGTTTCTTTTTCATAGCTACACGTGCCTGAGTCATTATACGTGTCTTGTTGTGGAATTACAACGAAGACGGTGCTTTCTTTATTCTATCGCACCAAACTCCACCAAGCGAACCTTTACGGTTCCCTGCCCGTTTATGGCAAACCCGGTTGTTCCCGGTTCCAACTCATCGGCATGGGTGTGAACAATGGTGTTCCCGTTTTGGTAGCCGTAAAAGTGGCGCCCGGAAGCTGTGACCCTGAACGTGTGCCATCCGCCGGATTGAATTGTACCTGAACCGAGAACGTTATCGGAGCCGTTGATGATTTGCCCCTGAGACAGCTCTCCGTTGGTCATGCGGATGTACTGATAGTTCTCCCGGTCGCTGAAATGGTGAATCAGTTTGAATTCTCCGTCAAAATCTGAGAGATTGACTTCGATACGTCCATCAATGGTCCGCAGATCACCGCCGGTATGAATAAACGTCATTTCAGGTGGGGCTGTCAGTTCCAGGTGGGGGCGTCCGTCGTCGCGGCCGGTATCTGTTTCAATATCGCTATCCCCATCGATGGTGAAGTATTCGGCAAGTGCTTCACCGGCTCCGGCTCCGATGCGCCAGGTCCAGGAACCGTCTTCCCGGATTTCAGGCCCGGCTTCTTCCCTGAATTGCGCAAGGCGCTGCTCCAGGCCTTCAATCTGTTGCTCCATACGGTCAATCTCACCCACAGCAACACCGTGTTTATACACCAGCTCAGCTCCTCGCTCGCCGGTATGCCAAAGCATTGCGGCTCCGCCAAAAGCGATGATGACAAACAGTGGTTGCAGAAATCCTTTCTCAAGTTCTTTCCACCATGTGACAAAACGAATGGCGGTAAAAACGAGGAAATAGATCAGTGTGTAGAGTGCCCAGTCTTCGTGGGAGGTCACAACAGGAATGGCATCGCCGGTTACAGACACGGTTTCAACCGCCCTGCGGCCTGACCAAAACGCAGCGATCAATCCCACCGATCCGGTGGCATAGAGTGTTAGTGCCGCTTTTTGCAGCCAGCTCTCCTCTTTAAAGAGCAAGCGTGCCGCATCAAATAGTACGGCAATCACAAGCAGTGCAATTGGAAAGTGAACAACTAATGGGTGTATGTTGGGTATCCAGTCGGGAATCATCATTCAGTATATAGTTTTACAGAGTTACAGTTTGTCAGAGATAGAGTTCAGGTATTGTTATCGGAACAGCTCATTCGGAATGGTTAACAGCACAACCCTTTTTGAACAGGCGGACACGGTACAGTCCCATAACTGCAATAGACACAACAATCACCTTTCCTGGGTTTTAAAATGGTTTTGCAGTTTTCGCATTCATAGAAAAACTGGCACGAATTTTCCGGCATCCGTTCATTTTTCTGAAAACTGCATTCCGGGCAGGTTAAGGTTGATGTTGTCTTCATTGGTTTATCTCATTTTAATGGTATTCATTTTCTAATCCAGACCTCCGGGAAATTAGAACCCCTGGAGGCTTTGATGTTTCAAATCCGTTACTAAGAAAGCTTTGCCCTCCGCATCAGCATGGCATTGATGGCCACGATTACCGTAGAGGCACTCATAAAGACGGCTCCCACGGCCGGGGTCAGAAGTATTCCGGCACCATAAGCTACACCGGCGGCCAGCGGAATAGCCACAACGTTGTAACCCGTTGCCCAGAACAGGTTCTGAATCATCTTGCGATATGTGATGGCCGAAAGTTGCAGCGCACGCGTTACATCTTCAGGGTCATCCTCCACCAGTACCAGGTCGGCGGATTCGATGGCGACATTCGTACCCGCACCGATCGCAATACCGAGGTTCGACTGCGCAAGGGCAGGAGCATCATTGATACCGTCTCCCACAAATGACACCTGCTTCCCTTCATCCTGCAAGCCGGATACGATTTCTGCCTTTTCACCCGGCAATACCCGTGCGTAGTAGCGCTCGATGCCCAACTCTTTCGCCACGGTTTTTGCCACAGCCTCCGCGTCACCGGTAATCATCACCGACTCGACACCCATCTTTTTGAGCGCCTTCACGGCAGCTTTTGCACTTGGACGGACCTGGTCGGCCAGCGCGATCAGGGCAATGACTTCATTTTCATCCATCAGCGCGATCACGCTTTCGCCTCGTTCATTAACTTCATTAAACGGTTCCTGGAGCACATCGGGGAAACCAATATCGAACTCCTCGCGCCACTCCAGCCTTCCGATCCGATATGTTTTTCCCTCAAGGTTGCCACTCACGCCTTTTCCCGCTGCGACTTCAAAATCTTTTACGGCGGATGGTTTCAGATCGCGATCCTGGGCAGCCTTTACAATTGCAGCGGCCAAATGGTGCTCGGAGCGGTTTTCGAGCGCAGCAGCAAGGCGCAGCGCTTCATCTTCCTCAAGGCCGTTTGTATGGATAGATTGCACAACATGTTCTCCTTTCGTGAGCGTGCCCGTCTTATCGAAACAGACCACCCTGATATCGCGTGCACGTTCGAAGGCCTCACGGTTACGCACCAGGATGCCGTTTTGTGCCGACATAGAGGTACCATTTACAACTACCAGGGGAATTGCCAATCCAAGTGCGTGAGGACACGCCATCACAAGTACCGTTACTGTACGCACGAGTGCAAAGTTGAACTCAAACCCGATAAGCAGCCAGGTAACGAGTGTGACAGAACCGGCTCCGATGGCAATCATGGTCAGCCAGAAGGCTGCACGGTCGGCAAGGTTCTGAAACTTGCTGCGTGATTGCTGCGCCTCTTCAACCAGCCGCTGTACCTGGCTCAGTGTGGTTTCATCGCCCGTTCGCGTGACCTCCACGGTAAGGGCACCTTCCCCATTTACGCCGCCGGCCACAACCTCATCCTTTTCCTTTTTTGGAACTGGCTTTGATTCACCGGTCAGAAAAGCTTCATCAACACTTGATGAGCCATCCACCACAACACCATCGGCCGGAATCTGGTCGCCGGGACGAATCAGAATGCGATCGCCTTCTCGAAGTTCGTGTACAGGCACCGTTTCGGTGCTCTCATCATCAAGCAGGCGGCGAGCGTCGTTGGGTACAAGCTCGGCCAGGTGCTCCAGCGCCTTGCTAGCGCCCTCAACCGAAGCCATCTCAATCCAGTGGCCCAGCAGCATAATGACAATCAGCGTGGAGAGCTCCCAGTAGAGCTCCATTCCAGACAGGCCGAGTGTGACGGCTACGCTGTAGATGTAGGCAACCGTAATCGCAAGCGAAATAAGTGCCATCATTCCAGGCTTTTTGGCCTGAATCTCGTGCAGAAATCCCTTCAGGAACGGCCACCCGCCGTAGAAGAATAGCACCGTTCCGAATACCGGCGCCACCCACTCGGCACCCGGAAAGGTGATCGCTTCGTATCCAAACCAACCCTGAAATGCCTCGGACAGGTAGAGGATGGGAAGTGTCAGTGCAAGACTCACCCAAAACCGGTTTCGAAATACCTCCGGGCTGTGGTGGTCGTGGCCGCTGTGGTCATGGCCATGCTCTTCATGTGATTCATTCCCATGATCGCGATGATCATGGGAATGATGTTCATGATCGTGATTTTTGTGATGATCGTGTTCTGATTTCATGGCTTTCTCCGGTATTATTATTTCGTAAAAACCTATTGCCGTTCAACTCTATAAATGTAATTGATGTCTATTCAATTCCTGTCATTGTAAAATAACGCTGTTGTGTAATATTTTTGTTTCACATCGCGGGTTTTACTTTTTAGGGCCGCAACTACCCTGTCAGTACCACCCGGAACCAAAAGGTTCGGGGCAGGCCAGAGAATATGACCCTAACCTGAAGCTGATGTCTCCAGCCACCCCTGCCCCCTCCTTCGTAAGAAGGGGAGTCGATGCTGAAGTTCCGGCCATTACTCAGTACCGTCGACAACCCGGGTCTGTCAGGCTTCAAATATCCAGGCTTCGCGGAATCTCACGACTCATATCTCAAGACTCACGTCTATTCCCCAATACCCTCAATCACTCTGCCGCATCGCAGCATCGTATCAGGCAAGTAGGGATTGGCAATCTGCGGCTCACGGCTCAGCCAGCTTCCGCCTTCATTGTTAAATGCCATCGGACAGTTTTGAACGTAAACCACACCTTCTATTCCAAATCGCTGTGCCGCTTCGGCAAGTTCATCAGAGAGAGGTCTGAAATGGGTGCGAAGCTCGTCAATGTCTGCACTGTTTGAAATGGCACCAAGGTGGCTCTCAATTGAATCGTACACCTGCATCCAGGCCATGTGGTCATCGCCCTCAAGCCTGTGCTTTCCGATCCCTTCAAGCAAACCGCTCAATTCACCGGCCGTTTCAAATGCCTCATCACGATTCGATTCCACCAGGTCGTCTTTGAGGGTGAGATAGCTTTCAATCAGTGCAGTGAACTCTGCTTTAAAGTCGTTACCGCCGGCAGAATGGTGTCCGTGCTGAGCCTGAACGGCCATCGGCAGGGTAAAGAGTAAAAGTGCAAATATGGATGTTGTCAGTTTTTTCATTGGTTGGTTTGTTGTTTTATGGTTTAATTCTGTGTTTAAATCAAGGTCTTATTGCCTGTCGTCTACTATCAGTATTTGAATGATCCGTGGCCTTAGTGTCCAGCTCCCCTGCCGCCTCCTTCGCAAGGAGGGGAATCGATTCGTCGCCAAAAGTCAATTCATTAAAAAAATGCCGACTTCGAAACTTTCCGGTCTCAAATCTTAAGACTCAAGACTACCAGACTACTCTTCAATTCTTTCAATGACCTCCCCGCACATCAGCATCGTTTCGGGCAGGTAAGGGTTTTGAATCTGTTCTTCATTGCTGAGCCAGTAGGCTCCTTCATCATTGAAAGCCATTGGACAATATTGGGTATACACTACTCCCTCAACACCAAACAGGTGAACGGCTTTGATCAGCTCATCTGAAAGATGACGGAATGCCGACCGTGCTTCTTCTATGTCATCTGTTTGAATAATGGCTTGGTTATGCTCCATGAGCACTGACCAGGTTTCCATCCACGTCATGTGTCCGTCGCCCGACAGCCCGTGTTCCCCGATTTCGTTCAGCTTCTCCCGGAATGCCTCAAATCCGGCTTGTGCCGCGCTGAGATCCGACTCAACCAGTGCATCTTTTCCGTTGATGTAGGCTTCGATCGTTTCCGTTAACATAGCGCGGAATTCTGAGGGGACATCCTCAAAGGGCTCGTGATCGGCTTCATGGTCATGGCTGTCCATAGCACCCATCCCGCCATGATCGTGGCCGGCCGGCACGGCACCGGTGCCCGGCTGACGGTTCATCATGCTGAATCGGTCGGCCAGCTGAAACTCACTGTCTACACGGAATGCACCGTTGAAGACGACCTCCTGGCCCTCTTCCAGGCCACCTTCAATCACGTAATAGTCACCGCTTTTCGGGCCGAGTTCCACTTCCCGAACCATAAACCGCGGGGTATCGGCACCGGTATCTTTGACATATACCAGTGAACGCGGACCGGTCCACAGTACAGATGAGGCTGGAACCATCAGCTTCGGTTCAGGCTGTTCTGCATAGAGCGTTCCGGTAACCAGCATTTCAGGCTTCAGGCGATGGTCGTTGTTCCGAATATCAGCGCGCACGCGGATGGTTCGTTTTGCAGGGTTGAAAGCCGGATCGATATAATCCACGGTCGCTTCGTAGGTATGTGCAGGATTTGACCGGGTTTGAAAATGTACCGTATTGCCAACCGATATCCACTCAATGTCCTCCTCATATGCATCCAGTGTCACCCAAAGGTGGTCTAAATTGGCTACTTCATAGATGACCGAACCCTCCACGACATGCTGTTCTTCGACCACTTTTCGTGCGGTCACATAGCCGTCGACCGGTGAAAGGATCTCCATATTTCGCTGGATTTCACCACGCTCTATGATTGCCTGAATCTGCTCGTCGGTAAACTCCCAGAGCCTGAACTTCCGAACGGCCGACTCATACAAACCCGGGTTCCGGTCTTTCACCCTTACCGCTTCCAGAAGTTCACGCTGTGCGGCTACCAATTCAGGGGAGTAGATGGTGGCCATGACATCTCCTTTTCGGATCGGAGCACCGGTGAAATCGATCTGCACATTCTGGATTCTGCCTTCGTAATGTGCGGTGACGTAGCTGATTCGCCTTTCGTCAATTTCAACACGGCCGGGCAGGCGTATCTCTTTTTCAGGCCGTTCACGGATAACCGGAACTGTCTGGATATTGGCAAGCTGAACAGCGGCCTCGGTCATCACCATGCTAAAATCATCCTCACGCTCTTCGGATGAAGCCGGAATCAAATCCATGCCACAAATGGGGCAGGAGCCGGGGCCGTCTTCACGCACGGAGGGGTGCATGGAGCAGGTCCACACCTCCTGGCCGTTTTCAGCGGTTAATTCATGATCGTGTCCCGCATGTGAATCGGAATCGTGCGACCCTCCAAAGAATATCCAGCCAAGCATAATCCCGGCAATTAGGATGGAGGCGTATGTGAGTATCTGGTTTTTTGTGATGTTCATTTTTCCTATATGTTTATTTATCAAATTTTGATCTCGAATCTCCACTTCTTTCCAAGAAGAGGCTGGTTCTGCCTGAACCACCCCTGTCCCCTCCTTGGAAAAGAGGGGAACCCTGTAACAGACTCATCGACTTGAAATATTTCATTCGCTCTTTCATCTGTCCCCTCTCAAGAGGGGAGTTTCCCCAATCAAACTTTCAATGTTTGCTGCTGCCCGGTTTTGCTTTGTGATGGCTTCAATTCGTTCAAATTCGAGCTCCAGCAGTTCACGCTGAATCTGCAGCAGTTCGTCAAAGCGGGCATTACCGGTGGTATACTCTTCACTGAGGATCTGAAGGGCTTGCTCGGCACGGGGCACCAGCTCTTCATCCAGAAGAATCACCGAACGTTCAGCAGTCCGGATTTCTTCCAATGCTGATTCCAGCTCCGTCATTAGCCGGCTCGCGGCCTGCTCTTCTTGCTGGTCAAGCGCACGAATTCGGTGAGCGGCCTGTCTTCTCTGAGAGTCGTAACGCGACCGGAACAGGGGTATCCGTACCGTTGCCATGCCGATAAAGCTTTCCCGTGCGTCCGGAAACATCGACATTGCCCCGAAATCGCGTCCCATGACCTCGACACCCAAACCAAAGCTTGGCCTGCCGTCCAGCTCTGCAAGACGGCGCTGCTGTTCGGCTCCGGTTCGCTCTGCGGCGATGCCGTCGAATTGCGGATGGGTTTGACGGACCAGGGTGCGGATCTCCTCCTCGTCATAGACAAGAATCTGCGGGGTCAGGATATCCGGGGTTTCGACCTCAGCAGCCACATCGCGGTTCAGCAGCTCGTTGAATCGGGCTTTCATCGGGTGTAATTGATCCTCAAGGTTTGCAATCCGGTTTCTGAGACGCTGTTCTTCCATCTGGATGCGTAGCATATCGGCCTGCCCTGCACGGCCGGTTTCATAGCGTGCCTCCACCAGCTTTTCCAGATCGGTTACCAGCTCCACGGTTTGTTCCGTGATGCGAATCTGCTCCCGAACTTCAGCAATTTCAAGCCAGTTGATCTTTACATCGCGCAGAATTTCCAGCTGACGCACACTAATCTGCGACTGTCTCACATCTGCTGCCGACCGCTGCAGTTCCCGGCGGGCTTCCAGTGAACCGAACCATGGAAACATCTGCATAGCCGATATCGAAAACCGTCCGAGGTACGAATCGTACATCATTGGGTTGAAATCGTACATCACCGTTATTTCCGGGTCCATCAACAAGCCTGATTCCCGCACCCTCTCCCGGTCGGCCTCTGTCATTGCGCGCATCGACTGCAGCTCCGGATTTTGCTCAATGGCGGTTTGGAGGTATTGGTGAAGCTGGGGATGTAACGTCTCCCCTAACAAGGGATGATTTGGAGGGGTGTTATGTGATGCATCCACACTCTGCGCCAGAACCGATTGTGTTAAAAACCCGAATAAAAGGGCTAAACAAAGTATAAGTGTTATGGGCATGAACCTCCCTGAAGTGCCCGGGGTGGGTGCGGGGGAAGACGCCCCTCGCTTACCCTCCGCTTCGGCACTCCCCTCCCGGAAGTTTCGGGATACGGCAAGGGGAGTTAAACACCTCCCAATATCCCCCTCCCGAAGGGTCGGAACAGGCTTTATTAGGGGGGAATTGAACTTTATTCTTTTCACTTCTGCCATTTCACTTTTCATTTCACTTCCTCCATTACATTCACATTTCGTAACTCAAACTCCTTCCACATCGCGTAGAGCAATGGAACCAGGAGCAGGCTCAATACCTGTATCAGCATTCCTCCGAAAATGGGTATGGCCATCGGAATCATAATTTCAGACCCTTTACCGGGAGAGGTCAGAATTGGCAGCAGGGCCAGCAGCGTGGTGCCTGTGGTCATCAGGCAGGGCCGAACCCTTCGCAACCCGGCTTCAATCGCTGTGGCGTAGATGCCTTCACGTCCCTTCGGTTTTTTACGTTCAAAGAGCTGATCGAGATAGGTGGCCATGACCACACCATTATCCACTGCAATACCGAATAGTGCGAGAAAGCCGACCCAGACAGCCACACTCATGTTAATGACACCCATCTGGAAGAAGTCGCGGATCTCGACTCCCAGTACGGAGAAATTGAAGAACCAATCTTCCCCATAGAGCCAGAGCAGGATAAATCCGCCGGCCCAGACCAGGATGATCCCTGAAAAGACAATAAGCGTGGTGGATGTTGAGCGAAACTGGAAGAAGATGATCAAAAAGATTATCAGCAGTGTAATCGGCAAGACGACCGACAGCCGTTCGGCTGCCCGCTGCTGGTTTTTGAACTCCCCTTCAAAGGTGTAGCTGATCCCGTCCGGGACATTGAGCGATCCCTCACTGATATTGTGATCCAGGTGTTCGCGAACCCGGTTGACCAGGTCAACGGGTGAGTGTCCGGGCTGCCCGTCAAATGTTACATAGGCACTTAAAAAGGTGTTTTCACTTCGAATATTCATCGGGCCGGTTTCGAACCGGATCTCGGCAAGCTGTCCCAGCGGGATCTGGCTTCCGTCGGGTGAGGGTACCAGCACCCGGGCCATCATCTCGGGTGAGTTACGGTACTCACGCGCATAGCGCACGCGCAGCGGGTAGCGTTCACGGCCTTCTACGGTCATGCCGAGCATCTGTCCGCCAATCGCTGTGCTGATCACTTGCTGTACATTTTGGACAGTCAATCCATGGCGTGCAATCTCCTGGCGGTCGATATCGATCTCGATATAGGGCTTCCCGACAACGCGGTCGGCAAATACAGATGCTGGGCGTACACCGTCTACTTCCCGGATCACCGGTTCCAAAGCCGTGGCAAACTCATCAATCACGTTCAGATTGGGCCCGCTGATTCGAATGCCCATGTTGGCACGCATTCCCGTCTGAAGCATGACCAGACGGGTTTCGATCGGTTGCAGCTTGGGGGCTGATGTGACACCCGGAATATCTGATGCGTGTAGAATTTCCGTCCAGATATCATCCGCAGATTGGATATGGTCACGCCATTGGCGGTAGTACCTTCCCCGGCGGTCCGGAATCAGCTCACCTTCATCATTGCGGACAAATTCTCCGTTTTCGGTTTTAAACCGGACCCGCCGCCCGCGGTCGTCGGTAATGTATTCACTCTTGTACATGATCACATTTTCAAACATGGAAATAGGTGCTGGATCGAGAGCCGATTCGACCCGTCCTATTTTTCCAACAACGGTTTCAATCTCGGGAATCGATGCGATCCTCATATCCATCTCCCTCATCATCTGCAGCGACTCTTCCATGCCGGCATGAGGCATGGTGGTTGGCATCAGAAGGAAGGAGCCCTCGTCAAGGGTAGGCATAAACTCCTGGCCCAGACCGGGAAAGCGATTATCGGCTGCAGACCAGAAGGAGGTCTCTTCAATTTCGACTCCGACTGCGTTGAATCCGGCAGATACATAACTGAATGTGGTATCAAATCCACGCCAGCTTATTAAGCCGAAAATCAGGATAAACAATGGCAATGCAAGGAATATCGCTTTGTTACGCAGTGCCCAGTCTAGGGTCTGTTCATAATACTTCATAAAGAGCCAAAAAAGCCCGAAAATCACGCCCACCAGCAGCAGGATAAAGATCAGGCTGAATGTGACCGGGTTTTCCGGCCCGAGTGGCAGCCACTGCCCGGCCAGCAGCCAGGCTACACCCAGTAAGATGATACCGTTATTAACCCACGGTGACCAGGGCTGGTACCCTTCACGATAGACCGATACCAGGTTGTTTACTCCGAGAGCGATCAGGATCATTCCTCCCCAGCCATAGAGTGTAGCTGAAATAATGAGCCCTGCAATGATCATCACACCGTTCCAGATGACCTTCCATCGGCGCCGGTCAATTTTTTGAGAAAAGAGCCAGTGTGAAAATGCGGGAATCAGAGTGATAACAATGACAAGCGCTGCTATAAGGATGAAGGTTTTTGTCCATGCCAGCGGACCAAACATCCGGCCCTCTTGTGCTTCCAGCATAAATACCGGCAGGAAACTGACGATGGTTGTCATCAGTGCGGTAATCACTGCGGGACTCACCTCAGTGGTTGCCCTGTAGACCGTCTCCAGCAGGTTCTCTTCCGGGTTTTTCTCCTCGATATGTTTCAGCATATTTTCGGTGAGGATGATCCCCATATCCACAACCGTACCGATCGAGATGGCGATACCGGCCAGGGCTACCACGTTGGCATCCACGCCCACATATTTCATCAGGATGAAGCTCATCAACACCGCCAGTGGCAACAGCGCAGAGATAATAAACGAGGTGCGCAGGTGCATCACCATAATAATGATGACGATTACGGTGATCAAAATCTGGAGTGTAAGTGCCTCTTCCAGCGTTCCGAGAGTTTCATAGATCAGCCCTGTTCGATCGTAGAATGGCACGATTTTGACCTGAGAAACCGTGCCGTCTGCCAGCTCTTTGGACGGCAGGCCCGGGGCTATATTTTCGATCTCTGCTTTGACATTATTAATGACTTCAAGAGGGTTCTCGCCATGACGGGCCACCACAACCCCTCCAACCGCTTCTGCACCCGCTTTATCGATCGCTCCACGCCGCTGGGCAGGGCCCATGGCAACATGCGCTACATCTTTAATACGGATGGGGGTATTGTCTACCGTAGCAACAATACTCTGCTCCAGGTCTTCGATTGATTGAATATATCCAAGTCCACGCACAACATATTCGGCCCGGTTCATCTCAATGGTTCGCGCGCCTACGTCCAGGTTGCTGCTTCTGACGGCATCTGCGATCTGCATGACATTCACACCCGATTCACGCATGGCAACCGGGTCGATATCGACCTGATACTCTTTTACATACCCGCCAATACTGGCCACTTCGGCCACTCCGTCAACAGATGAGAGGGCATAGCGAACCTGAAAGTCCTGGATGGATCGCAACTCATGCGGATCCCATCCGCCGGCTGGATTGCCGTCAGAATCGTACCCCTCAAGCGTATACCAGAAGATCTGTCCGAGTGCCGTGGCATCCGGCCCCAGGGCCGGCTGCACACCCTCCGGAAGGGTTCCCCCAGGAAGCGCATTCAGTTTTTCCAGGATCCGTGAACGGCTCCAGTAAAACTCAATATCATCTTCAAAAATAATGTTGATGGAAGAGAAACCGAACATGGAGTTGCTTCGAACGGTTCGCACGCCGGGCAGGCCGAGCAGCTGGGTGGTTAGGGGATAGGTGATCTGATCCTCAATATCCTGCGGCGAGCGGCCCGGCCATTCGGTAAAAACGATCTGCTGATTGTCGCCAATATCGGGGATGGCATCCACCGGCACCGGATTTCGCGGGATAAAATCGACGTCCCAGTCGAAGGGTGCCGTAGATATACCCCACCCAGCCAGTGCCAGGAAGAGCAGTACAGCGATCAGTTTGTTTTCTAAAAAAAAGCGTATGAGTGAATTAGTCATGAGACGTTAGTCTTGAGTCATTGGGACTATCCCCTTCCTGAGCCAAAGCTTCGAAAGGAAGGTTCTGCCTTCCCTTCTCCACATATTGAGGAAGGGCATTATTCAAGGGTTTTGGATGTAGCGGCCCGGCAATGGAAAGGGATTTGGAATTCCCCATATGAAGGGGGATATGATCTGCTGAGCTTAGATCTTAATTGAAGATCCAATTCAGCAGATAACTCCTTTCAGGTCATCCCCCCCTGCTCGCCGGATGGGAAGACTTTTATCCTTCCCGGTGAAATAGAAATGCTAATTCAAAAAGGTATCGTACACAAGCCAGAGGGGCGGATCGTACTGTGCAAGGATCCTGTTCTGTGAAATGTCTGCCTGTTCAGACAGTGTTGAAGGTGTGGCAAAATTTTCCTGCTCTGACAGCTCAATCTCCAGCTCTTTACCTGAAACGATCCAGTCAGAATCACTCAGGGCGCTTTTGCCGATGTTGCAGGCGCAAATCCAGCCCCATTCACAATCATCGTGATGTGAATGCGATGTGGATTCATGATCCAGCGGATTCGATTCGCAGCAGCTGTGGTCTTCAGCCATCTCAACAGGAGCTGTTTTTGCAAATTCTGTCATGCAGAACTCTACAAACTGCTTGGCATGCAGTCCTGATGGTATCAGAAAAGCCATCAACAGCAACGCTGCTGTCGCTTTTGTAATACGCTGATATGTGGCTGATGATTTTATCACAACCTAAGGATAGGGCTTCAGAATGTAAATAACGAAAGATCCAAAAATATTACACAAACTCTCCGTTTAACTATTAAACCGCAGGGTTGAGTGAATTCCGCCTCAGGTCGCAGATAAACCGGGGTTTAGGGCTGTTTGCTCTCAACAGCGATCTCCTTTACATAGATCCAGTCGCCAAATGCAGAGTCGTCATCATTGCCTGAATTCGCCGCGATATTGATAATCACATCTCCGGCGGGCGTTTCCGGTGCGCTCCAGGTGAAGGTCCAGGAAGCTTTACGGTTTTGGACCGGGGCTGTGCCTTCTGTTGAGTGTTGCAGGTACTTTACGGAATCGGTAACGGATGGCGTATACATTAACCGGTCGCCTTCCCATGAGAATGTGCCGGCCTGACTTCCGTCTTCAAACCGGGTTGTCATCTGAAACCCTCCTACTTCAAGAATTTCACTTTGAAGTTCAACCTTCAGCTCATACGATGAACCGGGATCATAGGTTTCCGGAACTCCGTGAAGCTGCAGGCTGCCGCCCTCCATATTGAGGTCGTAATCGAAGTGGCAGGAGTGACACGTCTGTTCGCCAAACCCCCCGGTAAACGCTCCGTCAAGATAACCGGGATTCATGGCAATGGCTGAATCAGGCCATTCCAGTGAGTCGCCATTGGGCAACGAGAGCCCGATAACAAACGGAAGGGCAGTGATACCGAGTAGTTTCAAGAACGTTTTCATGGAATCCAGATAGTATCGGTTAATTAGAAGCAAAAAAAAGGCACACCTCTGTCAGCCGACATGGGTGTGCCATACAATAGAATCCGTATTGCTAATTAATGACTAACCTTCCGATATGGCCGGTATCGGTCCCAAACCACATTGATTGGGTCCGTTCGTCAAAATCCATGTGCCGTATGGATCCTTCACCGGTTGGAACTTCAATTGAAGCAACAAACTCTTCTGTCTGTGTATCAAATGCAACGAGTTTATTTGGGCTGAGTCCGCTGGCAGAAAACCATATTCGCTCCTTGTGGTCTTTCAGCACCGCATATGGCCTTGATGCATCCCCGTCGGGCATCTCCCACTCGGTCACTTCACCGGTTTGCGGGTTGTATCGGCCGATATAGCCGGATGCAAAGTCACCATACCAAACATTCCCGTCTGAAGTAACATCGAGCCGCCTGGCACGAATCGTTTCTCGGGGCAGTTCGATTTCTGACAGCTCATATGTTTCCGGATCGACGGTCGCAATCTTATTTGTTCCGAACAGTGCGATCCAGGGAGTATCTCCATCCGGCGCCATTCGAATGCCATAGGGGCGCGAACGCTCTGTTGGAACCGGTATAATTCTGGATTCTCCGGTTGTTACATTGAAATGGCCAACGCCATTACCGCCCTGTGCAGTAAACCAGATGTTTCCGTCATTGTCGAAAGCAAACGTGTGCGGATCGCGGGCGTAGTCATCCTCCATCATATATTTGGTGATCTCGCCGGTTTCAGGATCCATCTTGCCAATGTGGCGTGCACGGTTTCCAGCGTACCAGACGGTTCCGTCATCGGCTACCACTACGGTATGCGGACCGGCTCCATCCTCAAGCGGCAGGTTGCGGAACTCTTCCGTCTCCGGATTGAAATGCCCGACGTAATGAGCACGCTGACCGGCAAAGAAAACCGTTCCGTCAGGGGCTACATAGGGATCTCTGGACCGGGTGTCATCCCAGGGCACATCCCACTCGTGAAGGGCCTCTATAATACCCTCATCAAAACTGTTGTTCGATTGTGCAGCTGCAGGGTCAATGGTGAAAAAACACGCCGCCACAAATGCTGCAAATGTAATTTGTATACCCGTTTTCATAATGAGATAGATTTGGTGATCGTTTTCATGCGATTTAACGATAGAACAATTTTCTTCCAAATTAATTCACTTAACAAATGTTAAAAGATATTTTCAATCCGCAAATTTGACTATAAACACCCTCTTTCTTGTGTGGACACAACCCATTTCCGATGAATTCTGCAAACTAATTGCAAAACCATTGGAAACAAATCATTATTGCAATACCCATGCATTTTAAACCAAACCAATTGTTAATCACTGCATGGCCGAAAAGGCACGGAGTGACAGGCCGGAGGGTGAATAAAATCAAAATTTAATTTTTAACCGCATCAGGGTATATTCGTACGCTGAACTGTATTAACCGTTGTCATGATCTGTTTAGGTTTATTAAAGGAGTTTCCCTGCATATGGATGATCGTATAGTTGCTGAAAATTTGGCTGACCTCTATCGCAAGGCAGCAAAACGCTACGGTTCCCTGCCGGCTTTCGCGACCCGAAAAGAGGAACTGGAATGGGAGCCGGTCTCATTTGAAGAGCTGTACGAGCGCGGACTGAACCTGGCAACCGGGCTGATTGAGCTGGGGGTGGATGCCCGTGAACATGTGGGACTCTTTGCCGATAACCGATTTGAGTGGATCCTGGCTGATTGTGCCGTTCAGCTGTGCGGTGCCGCCGATGTGCCGCGCGGACGCGACATCACTGACCTGGAGTTGGTTTATATCATCAATCACGCCCGGATCAAAATCGCCTTTGTAGAGACCGAAAAACTCCTGGAGCGAATTGATAGCCTGAGGGATGAGCTGACTGACCTGAAGGAGATTATCCTGATGGATCCCGCTGCTGAGCCTCCGGAAGGGGTTCACAAAATGCAACGTATCGTTGATTATGGCGCAAAACTGCGAGAACGAGGCGATCGCCGTGCCGAAGAACGTATGGCCGGTATAGAACCGGATGACCTCTTTACACTGATATACACCTCAGGAACGACGGGCAAGCCAAAAGGGGTGATGCTGACCCATGCCAACATGATATCACAGATCAAGGTGATCCCGATCGAACTGAGCTGTACCGACCGGGTGCTCTCCATTCTACCGATTTGGCATATTTTTGAAAGGGTTTTTGAAGTCTTCACCATTGCCTGCGGCGTTTGCACCTACTATTCGAACGTGCACCACCTGGCTGATGACTTGAAAAATGTAGAACCGACTTTTATGGGGTCCGCTCCCCGACTGTGGGAAAGTCTCTATCAGAGAATCCTGAAAAAGGTGGGCGAATCGCACCCGATGCGCCGTCTCCTCTTTCACACAGCCTACTTTTTGAGTAAACAGTATAAAAACTCCCAATACTTTTTGGCCGACCGGTTCCTGAAAACAGAGCCGGTCTCTGCATGGAAACGGATCCTGCTGAGTCCGCTGCACGCCCTCAGGTGGCTGATCGTCTTGCCGTTTTACGGCTTTTTTAACGTAGCGGTGCTCGAGCCGGTTCGCCTCAGCGCAGGCGGCTCCCTGAAGGCAACGATCTCAGGGGGAGGTGCGCTGCCCATCGAGATCGACCGATTTTTCAACTATATCGGCATCCCGGTCCTGGAGGGGTATGGCATGACCGAGACCGCCCCCGTCATCGCAGTTCGGCTTCCGGAGAATATCGTGATTGGAACCGTCGGGCCGGCCATTGAGCATACCGATATCCGAATTGTTGACCTGGAGAGCGGCAACATCCTCTGCCCCAATCCAGACAAGCCCGATAACGGACGCGGACTTAAAGGAGAGATCTGGATAAAAGGTCCGCAGGTCATGAAAGGGTACTACCGCGACCCCGAACAGACCGCCAAAACAATCCGCGACGGCTGGCTGAAAACCGGCGACCTGGGGATGATTACCTACAACGACTGCCTGAAAATTCTGGGCCGGTCAAAATCGACCGTTGTGCTGTTGAGCGGTGAAAACCTGGAGCCCGAACCGATCGAAATGAGGCTCACCCAGAGCCCCTATATCGACCACTGCATGATCGTTGGCCAGGACAAGAAGCATGTTGGAGCCCTGATCGTACCCAGCCTCGAAGAGCTTCGGAAACAGGGAATTGATGCCGACAGTTTGGAGGAGCTTACCGGAAATGAAGAGGCGCGCCGGCTGATCCAGGCTGAGATCAAAAAGATGATCTCCGTAGCCAACGGTTACAAGCGTTTTGAACTGGTCAACGATTTCCGGCTGCTTTCCGAGAATTTTACGGTTGGCGAAGAGCTGACCAACCTGTTCAAGATGAAACGCCATATCATCCAGGATAAATATGCCGACCTCATTGAAGAGATGTATAATCACGAATCTGCCAAGGTAGCCTGATTATGGAATTCACGACACAACTTCTCTACCCGATTGACCAGATATTGCTTGCCGTCATGATCTTCTCGATCATGTTTGGGATGGGAGCCAGCCTGACCGTCAACGATTTTAAAACCGTACTGCGCTATCCGCGAGGAATTCTCATCGGATTTCTTTCACAATTCGGACTGATGCCCTTTTTTGCATACGGCCTTGCCCTCTTTTTTGGACTGCATCCGGCCTATGCCATCGCCCTGATCCTGATCGGCTGTCTGCCGGGGGGAACAACTTCCAATATGTTCGCCTATTTTGCCA
>JBJHCX010000022.1:0-25003 GCA_050486245.1 Rhodohalobacter sp. | reverse complement strand
TAATATCTGTCGGGGAGACAGGATTTGAACCGCGAAAGCACTGCTTTCGCAACCTGGTGCTGCCTGTCTCGCCAAAACACAGAGCTCTACATGCTGACTCTGCGGTTTTTTACGTCAATCAGTAATATCTGTCGGGGAGACAGGATTTGAACCTGCGACCCTTCGCTCCCAAAGCGAATGCGCTACCGGACTGCGCCACTCCCCGTAAAAAAAACAATATTTCAATCATGTGGTGTTTATTGTCAGAAGCAGGCCTTCAAAGCGAATGCGCTACTCCCGAGGCTTCGGGACCACTCTCCGAAAATCAAAAAAATTCAATAAATCAAATGTGGTGTTTGTCGTCAAGAGCAGTCATCCAAAGTGAATGCGCTACTCCCGAGGCTTCGGGACCACTCCCCGAAAATCAAAAAAATTCAATACGTCAAATGCGGGGGGTTGTTGCCTGATCCACATAAAAAATGACTTGAATGGAACCATCAAATAGTTCCTTGCACATCATTTTTGTCAAAGAATTCAAAGATAAAAGATTTCAATTCTGAATGCAATTTATAACCGTCAATTTATTGACTTTTTTTGAAGTCGTTTTGCAATTCTTCCAAAAAGCCGACTCCGTAAGCGGTTAATTGTGTATAACCTGCAGCAACTGAGAGCATCGCAATTTCGGCATCTTTTTCAGCCTGATAGGCACTCATGAACAGGATGAGCGCATATATCGGATAAAGTGCAATTATCCATTTCAGGCATGGAATGCCGGCAATCAGAAAGATAACGGAGAGAGGAATGCCAATCAAAAAGAGTACTGGCAGCAAGTGAACGAGTTTAAGCTCATCTGGGTAGAACCGCTTGATGTTTACCCTGGCTCTGCCGAAAAAGTGAAGCTGCCTGTAAAACTGCCTGAAATCGGTGCGGCGTTTGTGATACACATAGGCTTCTGCAATCAGCCCGGCCCTGAATCCTTGTTGAATAATTCTGAGGCTGAACTCTATATCCTCTCCCATGCGGGTGATTCGATATCCTCCTGTTTTTTCAAACACCTCTCTTGAAATCCCCATATTGAAACTGCGGGGGTGAAAGGTGCCAATGTGATTTTTTCGTCCCCGGATTCCGCCGGTGGTAAAGAAAGAGGTCATGCTGAAACTGATCGCTTTTTGCAGCGGACTAAACGAAGGATGGGCCCGGTCGGGTCCGCCCCAGCAGTCGACATCGTTCAGCCGAAGGTAGCGGTTTACCGCTTCAAAATAGTGCGAGGGGATGATGCAATCTGAATCGAAGACAACAAAATAGCCTCCCCTGGCTTGCCTAAATCCAAAATTACGGGAAAACCCCTGTCCGCTATTCTCCTTATAGTAGTAGCGCAGGTTTAACTGATCGGAGTACTTCTCGGCAATGTGCTCACACCGGTCTTCCGACCCGTCTTCAACAATAATGACTTCAAAGTTATTGTAAGTTTGACGGGTTAAACTCTTTAAAAGTTCATCAATCTCTTCAGGACGATTATAAACCGGAACAATTACTGAATAATCCATGTATGCAATTCATAGAATAATTATCGTTCTTTAGGGGCATCAATATAACAACATTCTAATTCCATTTAATGAAGTACCTATATTTTACTCTGTTGCTGGCATTTTTTATTTCATCACAGACTCTGCAGGCGCAGCAACTGAATATCTCAGCCTATTCTGAACATTCAGGATATTCACAGAATCAATTTCCACTTTCTGGCGGATTTGTAGCCTCAGACCGCGGCTATTACACTGTAGCCGAGGAGGGATTTTTTAATCCGGCAGCCTGGGGCATCTCGCCCGGAGGCACTCTGGCTTCGTTTATCGAGCCGGCGCAGGGTGAACTGACATTGAAAAGAGTTGATGGAAGAGGCAACCTTTTTAATGAAGCGGTTCTTGAATTTTTTAATCCGGATGATGAAACCCTGAATGTCTATCCTTTTGATGACGGACGCGTCGTGACGCGCGACAATGTTGCCAACTTTACTTTTTTCGATCCGGCCGGCAGGGTCGTCTACTCGATCTCAAACAGCTCTCAAAGCAGTAATGGCGAGCGGGAATCACAACTGGCTTCCGATCCGATGGGACGCACCATCGTTCTCTATAATCCTGTTATCAACTATGGCGGTACCCGGGGTGCACAAGCCAGGGTGGTATTTGGTGAAGAGGATCACAATCTCTTTTTCAATGACAGAGAAGAGGAGATACGTGATGTGAGAGTGACCCCGAACGGAGCGTTTATCTCAATCCTGACTGAAGGCGGCAGTGCGTATGTATATGACCGGTTTGGCAATGAGATCCGGCATTTTGAGTTTGAAGATGAGATGATCGGGCTGAATGTGAGTGACAGGGGAGAGTTTCTGACTGCCTATAGCCGGGGCAGGGTGCAGGTATATAATATATTGAGAGGAGAGCGGATTGGAAGCACCAGCTCCCGTGCACCGGTTCTTTTTGCCGACTACCTGGCTGATGATGATACGATTCTCATTTTTGGCGGAGATGTCAGTAACGGCAATATCCACGACCCGATGATGACAGCCGTTCACATCTCAAAGCGCCAGATTGTAAGGGAGGAGGTCAGCCAGTCGCTATCGTGGATTGGCCGGGAGAGGCTTGGTCTGAGCCGGATTGGAGCGGGAGAGTACAGGCTTGATGGACTGAACCGATCGCTGGTCGTCAACGCATCGTTCTGATGTAGAAAGGGGAGTGTATAAGTGTCCGTTTAACGATTGAAAATAAAAAAGCCTTCTGCGGTTTTCCGCGGAAGGCTTTTTTTGTTGTGTGAATTTCAGGTCCGTTGAAATCAGGCTTCCTGTTCTGACTGGGATTCAGATTTTGCCCCATCAGACGAATCGTCTGCCTGTTTCTCTTTTTTCTTGCCATTCTCAGGTTCCGACCAGTCGAATTCAAGTCCGTCACGCGATTTGTTCATCTTGATTCGGATGACAGAGCCCTCTTTGTGTTCTACTCCGAGCAGCTCTTCGGCAAGCGGATCCTCGACATATTTCTGGATAGCTCGCTTTAGCGGCCGTGCTCCGTACTTCTGGTCAAACCCTTTGTCTGAGATAAAGTCTTTGGCACCCTTGGTCATTTCGATCTCATAGCCAAGGTTTTTGATCCGGCTAAAGAGTTCGTCACCCAGAATATCGATAATCTTGTAGATGTGCTCTTTTTCCAGCGGGTGGAATGTCAGGACATCATCTATACGATTCAGGAATTCAGGGTTGAAGACTTTTTTCAGGGCATCCTGTATGGTCGATTTCATCTGGGCGTAATCAAAGCTCTCGCTTCCGGACGAGAATCCAATGCCTTTACCCATATTCCGGATATCACGTGCGCCAATGTTGGACGTCATGATAATAATGGTATTTCTGAAATCTACCTTTCGGCCCAGGCTGTCTGTCAGAATTCCGTCGTCGAGCACCTGCAGCAGAATGTTGAATACATCCGGGTGGGCCTTTTCGATTTCATCGAGAAGGACAACGCTGTATGGCTTGCGGCGTACTTTCTCGGTCAGAATACCGCCCTCCTCGTATCCTACATATCCGGGAGGGGCACCTACCAGCCGGGAGACGCTGAACTTCTCCATATACTCACTCATGTCTATCCGGATCAGGGCTTCATCCTTATCGAACAGATACCTGGCAAGTACTTTGGCCATCTCGGTTTTTCCGACACCTGTGGGTCCCAGGAAGATAAAGGAACCGATGGGCCGTGAGGGATCTTTGAGTCCGGCACGGGTACGCTGAATTGCTTTGGTCAGCTTGGTGATGGCTTCTTCCTGGCCAATCACCTTCTTGCCGAGTTCTTCTCGCATCTTGAGAAGTTTCTGGCCCTCTTTCTGGCTGATTTTATTCACCGGCACACCGCTCATCATGGCAACGACAGAGGCGACATCCTCTTCATCAACATCAAAGACAATGTGTTCAGACTCTTTTTCCCATTTCTTTTGTGCCTGGTCCAGCTCATCCAGGAGTCGCTTCTCGGTATCCCTGAGCCTTGCAGCTTCCTCAAACCGCTGCTTTTTAACCATCATATTCTTCTCATTACTCGTCTTTTCAATCTCTTCCTCCAGTTCGAGGATGTGATCGGGAACGGTAATATTTGAAAGGTGAACACGGGCACCTACCTCATCGAGGGCATCAATTGCCTTGTCGGGCAGAAAGTGGTCGGTTACATAGCGGTCGGTCAGTTTTACACAAGCTTCGATTGCATCGGGTGTATACTTCACGCTGTGATGCTTCTCGTACTTGCCTTTAATCTGATTGAGGATCTCCAGGGTTTCATCGACCGAGGTCGGTTCAACCATGATCTTCTGGAAGCGGCGTTCGAGCGCACCATCCTTCTCGATAAACTGTCTGTACTCGTTAAGGGTGGTGGCGCCGATAGCCTGTACTTCACCCCGGGCCAGTGCAGGCTTCAGCATATTGGATGCATCCAGTGAACCGCTCGCACCGCCGGCACCGACAATGGTATGCAGCTCGTCAATAAAGAGGATGACATTTTCGGTCTTTTCCAGTTCATTCATAACCGCTTTCATCCGCTCTTCGAACTGTCCGCGGTATTTGGTGCCTGCAACCAGGGCAGCCAGGTCGAGTGCAATCACACGCTTGTCATAGAGCACGCGTGATACTTTCTTCTCGATGATGCGGCTGGCCAGTCCCTCGGCAATGGCGGTTTTACCCACGCCGGGCTCACCGATCAGGACCGGGTTGTTCTTCTTGCGCCGGCTCAAAACCTGGGCCACGCGCTCAATCTCTTTTTCACGCCCGATAATCGGGTCCAGTTTTCCATCTTCGGCCAGTTGAGTCAGGTCACGGCCAAAGTTATCCAGTACCGGTGTTTTTGATTTTTCCATCTTCTTTTCCCTCGAACTGCCAGATGATTGAGAACCTTTGGGTGATTGCGGGATACTTGCGCTGGCCGACCTGGAGTCTTCCTGGTCGGTGTCGCGGGTATTCCCCGAGATAATCATATCGAGCTCTTCCCGAACCGCATCATACGAAACGTTGAACTGCTGCAGAATTTGAGCAGCGATGTTCTCCTCATCCCGTAAAAGCGATAGAAGCAGGTGCTCTGTGCCGATGGTGTCACTCTTATAGAGTTTGGCCTCGAGGTAGGTAATTCTGAGTACCTTCTCGGCTTGCTTGGTAAGGGGGATGTTGCCAACGGTTACGGAACCGCCGGTTCCCCTCACGGTGTCTTCAATAGTTTTCTTCAGTTTAAACAGGTCACAGTCCAAATTTTTCAATATTCGGATTGCAACTCCATCTCCAAGACGAACGATACCTAAAATCAGATGTTCAGTTCCGATATAGTCGTGCCCGAGGCGCAGCGCCTCTTCACGGCTGAACTGAATTACATCTCTTACTTTGCTTGAAAAATTACCCTCCATATCGGGACCTACAAAAGATTTGTCTTACGTTGATTGCTGAAAATTGTAACGAGTGATAATCTGTTTTAGTTCGCACTTACACCTACTGAAACGAAAGTAGTACTGCATCATGCGAAATGCAAACAAATTGACCGCTTCTTATAAAATAGTGAGAATTTGGGAGAACTTAGAACAACGGTCGGCCGGTCATCTCTTCGGGCTGGGGAAGCCCCATCATCTTCAGAAGTGTAGGGGCCACATCGGCTAAAATGCCGTCGTTCATTTTGATTGATCTGTTTTTTCCTATCAAAATTGCCGGCACGGGTGCCGTAGTGTGTGAGGTGTGCGGGCTGCCGTCGGGTTGTTTCATGCAATCGGCATTGCCGTGGTCTGAAATAATCAGAACCTGGTAGTCGTGATCCTGTGCCATTGAGATCACCTTTTCAAGCTGGCGATCAATCGTTTCAACGGCCTTGACCGCAGCCTCCATGCTGCCGGTATGCCCAACCATGTCTGGGTTGGCAAAGTTGACCACAGCCAGTTCGTACAACTCGCTTGCCAGTTCAGCGCAGAGCGTGTCGGCTACTTTTTCAGCACTCATTTCAGGCTGAAGGTCGTAGGTTGCCACTTTGGGGCTGGGTATCATGATGCGCTTTTCACCTTTAACGGGTGTCTCTTCACCGCCGTTGAAAAAATAGGTTACATGCGGATACTTCTCGGTCTCGGCAATTCTGATCTGCCGGACGCCCTGGCTGCTCACATATTCACCCAGTGTGTTTTTCATTCGAACGGGCGGGAAGGCGACCTCTACATGGCCGTCAAATGTTTCGTCGTACGATGTGAAGGTGACGTAGTGCAGGCCGAGATCGGATGTTTGAAACGGAATCTCTTCGAGCTGAAAGAGAGCTTTTGTAATCTGCCGTGCACGGTCGCCCCGGATATTGTAAAAGACGACGACGTCACCTTTCCGGATACGGCTGTTGCGTCCGTCATCGATCAGGTGTGGCAGAATGAATTCATCGGTGACACCGTCGGCATAGCTGCTGTCAAAAACATCGGCAGGCCGTTCAACGGCGGTGCCTTTGCCGTGAATCAGCAGATCGTACGCTTTCTGGGTTCGTTCCCAGCGGTTGTCGCGGTCCATGGCATAATACCTGCCAATGATGGAGGCTATCGAGCCGGTTCCCACCTGATCCGAAATACGCTCAAACTCCCTGAGGTACTCTGCACCTCCATGCGGGGAGGTGTCGCGCCCATCGGTAAAAGCGTGCACAAAGGTATTTTCAATGTTGTGCCGTTTGGCCATTTTAAGCAGGGCAAACAGGTGGTCATTATGGCTGTGAACCCCGCCGTCTGAGAAAAGCCCCATGAAATGGATTCGATTGGATTTTTTCGCACGGTTAAACGCCTTTACGAGAGGGGTGTTTTCATAGAAATCACCTTCGCGAATAGATTTGTTGATTCGCGAGAGTTCCTGCCAGACAATCCTGCCGGCTCCGATATTGAGATGTCCGACTTCTGAGTTTCCGAATTGTCCTTCAGGAAGGCCTGCATCCTCGCCGCCGGCTGAAAGCCTGGAATTCGGGCAGGATGCAATCAGGGAGTCATAGAAGGGTTTCCGGGCCTGGTCAACAGCACTCACTTCGGGATTATCAGCAATCCCGAAGCCATCAATAATAATGAGGAGAGCTTTTTGAAGAGCTTGCTTCAATTTACTTAGAGGCTGTTAACGTGCTTCGTCAGTTTGGCTTTCTTTCTGGCAGCATTGTTCGGGTGTATGGTACCCTTGACAGAAAGTCTGTCGATGAAGCTTGTCGCTTCCTTCAGGCTCTCTTGAGCTTTCTCCTTATCGGTCTCTGAGAGAACTTTTTTTATCAGCGTTCTCATTTTAGAGCGCCGGGTATTATTGTGTTTTTTTCTTTTTTCGCTTTGGCGAAGTCGCTTTATAGCAGATTTATGCTGTGGCATAACAAATTAGTGATTACGGTTGGATACTTGTTATCTTAAACAGTCACCAAAATTAAGAGTTCTATATTCAATTTACAAGAACCGATTGAATCTTAGACTTAAAAAATTTATTTTAACCTTTCTCTGAAATGATCATTGTCATAGATGGGCCGGCGGGGTCCGGTAAAAGTTCTACTGCTAAAGAGATTGCGAACCGGCTGAATATTCAGTTTCTGGATTCGGGAGCCCTTTACAGAACCGTCACACTCTTGTGGCTCAAACAGAACAAGCCGGATAAAGCCCGGTTCTTTGAAAACTTGTCAACCGTTCAATTGCAGGCAGCCTATGTTGACCGTCTGTTTCGTGTAGAAGCTGATGGTGAAGATGTTACCGATGAGATTCGTACACAGCATGTGGCTGAACACGTCAGTGAAATCGCATCGGACCCGAAGGCCAGGGAATTTGTGAATCAATTCATGAGATCTCTTGTTGAAAGAGATACATTTGTGGCTGATGGCCGTGATTTGGGAACGGCTGTATTTCCGGATGCCGACCTGAAATTCTATATGGACGCTTCAATTGCCGAACGGGCAAGGCGAAGGTTCAATGAGATGAGGCAGGCCGATCCGAAGGTTACCCTGGAGCAGGTGAAGCAAAACCTGGAAGACAGAGACCGAAAAGACAGCAGCCGAAAACACGATCCGCTGAAGAGGGCGGATGATGCCATTGTAATTGACACGACAGGTAAAACATTTGAAGAACAGGTATCTGAAATGATCTCGATCATTCAGGATCAACTAAACATAAACTAGAACAGTAACTCTAATCCCATTTCGAAAGTCGAAATGCGGCACTTATTAACAGGAAACGAATGACTGAAGAAACGAAAAACGAAAACGTAAACGAAGAAACCCAGGCTGCTGTGCAGGAAGAAGAGACAAAACAGCAGGAGCAGGCCGAAGAAGTTAAAGCAGAAGAGAGTAACGGCCAGGAACTGCCGTCATTTACCGGTGAGGTAGAGGGCAAGGTCTATACAATGGACGAGCTCGAGGCAGCATCTGAAGATTATTCCGATGAAGAGTTCCATGAACTCGCGGGAATGTATGAGAATACCCTCAGCGAAATTGAAGAGAAAGAAATTGTAACCGGAATTGTCGTATCTGTCGATGAGAAGTATGTAATCGTAGATATCGGATTTAAATCGGAAGGGATTGTACCTGCCAATGAATTTTCTGACAAGGTACTTGAAAACCTGCAGCCCGGTGATGAAGTAGAGGTATTTCTTGACAGGGTGGAAGACCGTGAAGGTCAGCTGATCCTCTCCAGAAAGAAAGCGGATATCCTGCAGGCATGGGAGAAAATTGAAGAAGCTCACGAAACCGGTGAGATCCTCGAAGGATTTATCCAGCGACGCATCAAAGGCGGTATGGTTGTCGATGTATTTGGAATCGACGCATTCCTGCCCGGTTCGCAAATTGACGTGCGTCCGGTTCGTGATTTTGATGCATATGTTGGCAAGACCATGGAATTCCAGGTTGTGAAGCTCAATATGCAGGCGGAAAATGTTGTTGTATCTCACAGAGCGCTTATTGAGAGCGATCTGGAAGATCAGCGTGAAGAGATTCTGGAAACGATCGAGGCCGGCCAGGTTCTCGAAGGGATTGTCAAAAACATCACAGACTTCGGTGTATTTATCGACCTGGGTGGTGTTGACGGCCTACTGCACATTACAGACCTCTCATGGGGACGTGTGGAGCATCCGGAAGAGATTGTGAAACTGGACCAGCGTATGAACGTGGCTGTGATCGACTTCGACGAAGATTCCAAGAGGGTTTCTCTGGGACTCAAGCAGCTCCAGCCGCATCCGTGGGAAGGTATTGATGTTAAATACCCCGAAGGCATGCGTATTCAGGGCCGTGTGGTATCCATTGCTGATTACGGTGCATTTATCGAACTCGAGAAAGGCGTTGAAGGCCTGATCCACATCAGTGAAATGAGCTGGACACAGCACATCAAGCATCCGTCTCAACTGGTACAGAAAGACGATATTGTAGAGTGTGTGGTTCTGAACATCAACGAGGATGAGAAGAAGATCTCTCTTGGTGTGAAGCAGCTTGAAAAAGATCCATGGGAAGACCTCGGTGAGCGTTACCCAATCGGATCCACTCACAAGGGAATCGTTCGTAACCTCACCAACTTCGGTGTGTTTATCGAACTGGAGCCGGGTATCGACGGCCTGGTTCACGTATCAGACCTGAGCTGGACTGAAAATGTTGAGCATCCAAATGAGATCGTAGACAAAGGCCAGGAGCTGGATGTCGTGATTCTTGCCATCGACTATGACAACCGCCGAATTACTCTGGGGCACAAGCAGGTTGAAGACAACCCGTGGGAGAAGTATGCTGAAGAGTACGGACTGGGTGCAAAGGTCGAGGGTGAAGTTTCCAAGATTACCGACAAAGGCATGTTTATCAAACTGCCCCTCGGTGTGGATGCTTTCCTCGCTGCAAACAAGCTCGAAGAGGAAGTGGAAGACCTGAATGAAGCTTTCAAGGAAGGCGATAAGGTTGCCGGATTTGTCGTGGAGTTTGACGAGCCAAGCAAGACGATTGAAATTTCACAGAAAGAAGGTGAGATGAAAAAATCGCAGGCCAAGGCCAAGAAACAGTCTGACAGCAAATCTGTTGAGACCGGAACCCCAACCCTGGGTGAAGTATCCGGCCTTGCCGATAAGCTCAAAGAGAAGGAAGAGAAAGAGAAAAACGGCAATTAATCAGCCAGCTCTTTCAGCCGGTCCCAGCCTGTAAAGGGGCCGTAAATAAATCAGCCTCCGGTATTCCATGCCGGAGGCTTTTTTTATATCTGTATGCAATAAAAGCGAAGCGCCAGACTTACGCAGAACGACTCCACTTCTGCTTCGCACCTGGTCTTATACGGATATAGATTGCCACGCTCACCTTTTAACGCGCAGCGAAACCACGGTGGAACGGATTGTTTATTAGCCGGGTGATGGGAATTTCAAAGATTTTAAAATCATCACAGTCGATGATATATCTGTATGCCATGAAGCGATGTGCCAGGCTTGAACAGGACAACGTTCTAAAAAAGTCCTTGAAATGGGGCGGTATCAGCACTTGATCGGGTGGGTTGAGCCCGTGCCCATTTACACAAACCTGATCGGGTGATATAGATTACGCTGAGAGGAAGAGATGTCTGGAAAAATTGAAAAGAATATTTTTACCTGCTGAAGCAGAATAGATTGAATGGGTAAAGGCATGGCGAAATACAAGGCATCATGGCTGAAACCTGAAACGTACCCCTCCATGGCCTGATCTCAGGACCCGTTCCATTCAGTACCCGAAATCGATTACCCTTCGATGTAGAAAAAGATAATGTTCTCTGAGGGGTTTGAGCTGCTCTTGATCTTGGTTCCATGCTCCTTATTGAAAGCATAGGCGATATTTCGTATTGAGTTGAGCTCTTTCTTGTCTGAATATTTAACTCTTAATGCTTCTCCGCCCGGCTTCAGATGTTCAATGGCATCCTTAATCTTGTCATATTTAGATTTACTTTTTCTGGATACACGAACTTTTGAGCGAGGTACAATTCTTACTTTCATTTCTCTGTTTTTTTATTTCTGAATAATAAAAATGTAAACAAACCAAGGATTACAAAAGGAATTCTTAGATAATTCTAATTAGTTCTGTAAAATGGCTTAATAATTAATAAAACAAAATAGGACAGGCTAATATTAACAAGCATTAGTGGTGTAATTTAACCCGGCAATAATTGTTTTATGAACACATACTTTGGCTAAATATATTAAATCTGATCATCTAAAAAACAATGATTGAAAAAATATTTAAAATAAATTGAAGTTTATTTAGGGGACTTGAACCGTAGACAAGATTTTTTCAACGATAATTTCAGGAGTGATGCTTTCCGCTTCAGCCTCAAAGGTGGGGATGATCCGGTGTCTCAGAACGTCCATTGCGATGGTGCGGACATCATCAGGCGTAACGTATGCACGGTGCTGCATGAATGCGTGTGCCCTGGCAGCCAGGTTTAAATTGATGGAGGCCCGCGGAGAAGCGCCAAACTCAATCAGATCTTTAAGGTCTCCCAGATTGTGCTTTTCAGGGTACCGGGTGGCAAAGATGAGATTGACAATATACTTTTCAACTTTTTCATCTGTGTAAATTTCGTTGATGACCTCCCGTGCCTTTAAAATCTCTTTGGCATTGGTTACCGGTGAAAGCTGAGGTTTGTCGCCGGTTTTTGCCATTCGCCGCATAATTTCAAGCTCCTCACTTTCTGAGGGATAACCAACCTTGAGTTTGAGCATAAACCGGTCTACCTGGGCTTCAGGCAGGGTGTAGGTCCCCTCCTGCTCTACAGGGTTTTGGGTGGCCAGCACCAGGAAGGGGGCATCCAGCGGAAACGTGGTTTCACTGATGGTGACCTGTTTCTCCTGCATCGCTTCCAGCAGGGCACTCTGTACCTTGGCGGGTGAGCGGTTGATCTCATCGGCCAGAACAATATTGGAAAAAATTGGCCCCTTCTTAATATCGAACTGAGACTCTTTCTGATTGTAGATCAGCGTTCCGATCAGGTCGGCAGGCAGCAGATCGGGTGTAAACTGTATTCTTTGAAATTTGGTATTGATCACCTTGGCAAGTGATGAGACCGTCAGGGTTTTAGCCAGGCCAGGCACCCCCTCAAGAAGTACGTGGCCATCAGCGAGCAGGCCAATCAGCAGACGGTCAATCATATACTGTTGGCCTACAATGACTTTCTCCAGTTCAGTATAGATGTCATCAATAAATGCACTGTGTTTCTCAATTTTCTCACCCAGTGCCTGCATATCAACTTCTTGGCTCATTTGATCATTCTATAGATTAATTACAGTTCAATTCAGTATCTTCATTTCGCTTTAAGATGGGATAAATGAACGAATTATTACAATCAGCTGCAAAAAATTGCAGGATATAAATATTAGAGTACTATGCAGACACAAACTTTTCTCCCCCGAATTCTGGAGGCGTTATCGGCCGGTTGAAATCCTCATCCCGAAGCGCCGGGGAAGCGGTTTTAACCGTCCTCTGGCTTTGCCCCTGAATATAAACCCGGCTCTGCACAATACTCTGTTACAGATTTAAATGAATGACTGGCAATAATTAATATATGAGGAATTATCATCAAAATGGATGTCATACAATCTTTGCTGTTGGGAATACTTCAGGGGATTACAGAATTTCTGCCCGTGAGCAGTTCAGGTCACCTGGCGCTCGCAAGAGCCATCATCGGCCGTGAAATTGTACCCGGAATAACGTTTGAAATAGTTGTGCACTTTGGCTCATTTTGCAGCATTGCCGTTTACTACAGAAAGAAACTGATATCTATAATTGCAGATCTGCTGCAAAGCTTCTCACCTTCAGGGATTCAGCACAGGCGATTTTTATATGATCAAAATACCCGGTTGAGTTATATTATCCTGATTAGCATGATACCGGCAGGAATTGCTGGATTTACACTGAAAGAACAGATTGAACACCTTTTTTTAAATCCGGTATTTGTATCAATTATGCTTCTGATAACCGGAGCTCTTCTGTTTTCTACCCGTTTCGTAAGCCAACCGAAGAGTGAGCTAGATACTAAACGAGGTTTTTTGATGGGCATCGCCCAGGCATTTGCAATTATACCCGGGATTAGCCGGTCAGGTTCAACCATATCGATCGGCCTCTATTCGGGAGTCAGCCGGATGAACGTTGCAAATTTCTCCTTTCTCATGGTTCTGCCTGTTCTGGCAGGTGCGATGCTGCTGGAAGCTGGCGAACTTGCCGAGAGAGGTATTGAGCCTGCAGAAACCTTCTCATTGATCGCAGGCTTTCTGGCATCCTTTATCTCAGGGTTCTTTGCACTAAAATACCTGATTATTTTACTGAAACGGGATAAATTTCATTATTTCGCCTATTATTGCTGGGCTGTAGGACTGGCCGGAATCTTTTTCTTTCTATAATCCCGAAAAGTGTGACAATCTGCTTGAAGCCATTTTTAAATTTGGCTACCTTTAATGCTGTTAAAATAAAAGCACAGAATGGAAACATATTTTTTTGTACTACTTGCGGTTTTAGCCATTGCATCAGCCCTTGGCATGATTTTAAATAAAAGTACTGTCAACAGTGCTCTCCTGCTTGTCATTAATATGGTGGCTCTATCGGGTATCTATCTGCTTTTGCAGGCACAATTTCTGGCGTTGATTCAGATTCTGGTCTATGCAGGGGCGATTATGGTACTCTTTTTGTTCGTAATCATGCTGCTGAATGTGGATGACGAAGAGAGTTTGTTTGAAAAGTTCAGGGTGAAATACCTGCTCGCTTTTCTGCTGGGAAGCGTCATCTTTGCACAGGTTCTCTACAGCCTGGGCGGAATCACCGATATGCTTCCTGAAATATCGCCCGACATGGTTCAGGTAGGAACCGTAGAGGCGCTGGGGGATGTACTCTATACAGACTATCTGTTCACATTTGAAATGACAGCTATTCTGCTGACTGCCGCTGTGGTAGGTGCGCTGATGATCGCTCAATTTAAAGTAAATAAAACTGGGGACGAGGAGTAATGATTGGAATTGACTGGTACCTGGCATTGAGTGCCGTACTTTTTACGATTGGCACGATTGGCGTGCTGATTCGCAGAAATGCGATTGTTGTTTTTATGTGCATTGAACTGATGCTCAACGCCGTTAATCTGTCACTGATCTCATTCAGTGCATTTCACGGTGATGTTACCGGACAGATCCTGGTTTTCTTTTCGCTCTCCGTAGCAGCAGCTGAAGCGGTTGTGGGGCTTGCAATTATCATTGCGATCTTCCGGAATAACCTCTCAGTGGATATCACCAAGGTGAACCTGCTTCGATGGTAGTATGGTGAAGTGATCTCCGCTTTAATTTTCTTTTTCGAAAAGCCTTCCTACCTTTGGGAGGCTTTTTTTATTTACACGATGAAAAGTCGGTGAGTGACAAATATTTTGCTGCAAATTTAATGATCAGGTTTTAATGTGTTACTGTTTAGAGTTGTTTTATTCATCGTAGTTGGGGTACTGATGATGCCGGCTGTAGCCGTTTCGGAGAGCGTATCTGAGGATCCGCCGAAATTGATCCTGATTCATGTTGACGGATTCTCAGCAGAACATTTCCGGTCTGAGGCAGAGCTGGGAAATCTGCCGAACCTGGTCCGATATTTCGGGGGCTCAGGTACAATCGGGAATACGGTCACCTACTTTCCCAGTAAAACTCCAACCGTGATCTCTTCTGTCAGAGACGGTGTACATCCCGATGCTATCGAACTTCTTGGATGGGTGCATGCCGATCAGGGGAATGGCAACACCCGGGGAATGGTTCCCACCTTTTTGCAAATGGCCTTTTCAACCTCCAGAATGGTAACCACAAACCTGATTTACGGCATCCCGTTTTTTGAAGCACTGGCCGGACTTGCCATCCAAAATGTGCCTTATTACCTGAAAGATTACCATGTTCTCCAGTTCTATTGGTACAAAGCCGATACGCATGCCCACTTTTATGGAGAAGAGGAGTATCGGATACAACTTCGGGAGTTTGACCGTCAGATCGGCAAACTGATGAAAAAAATATCGGATGATGTAAATGTTGTGATCTATTCGGATCACGGCATGACGTTCGGAGAAGGGGTTCCGCTCGATGAAGATATCGACAGAATTGTTGGGCACCATCTGAATATCTACTCCTATCCGACCCTCTTTTTAACAAATCCGGAAACGGCCGAATATTACAGCAGGCGCCTGGTCCGGGAGTCTGACATAGATCTGACCTTTTACAGGCAATCGGATGATCATGTGACCGGTATTCATCAAAACGGGCTGATCCACTTTACAGGCCGGGATGAAACCGTAAGCTATCACTATGAGGGGGAAGATTACCTGGGATATTACTCCACAGGGTATAACGGTGAATACCTGGATAAAGATGAGTGGCTGGCACTGACTTATGATACCGAATATCCGATGGCTCCCATCAATATCTTTTTCTTTATGCAGAATCCGAATGCGCCTGAGGTTCTGACACTTCTCGGCAAAGGCCGCTACAATCAAACCGGCTACAGTTCTGCCGGAAATCACGGCGGATTTAACCGGGCCGATATGCTGGTTCCGCTTTTTGTAAGAGGACCCAATACAGGAGCATTGCAGGGGCGTGAGTACTGCTGGCTGCCTGAAATCTTTAATATACTGGACGACTTTGACTTCGAAAGTAAACCACCCAGAGACCGGCACTATGTCTCCACACGCTATCACATGTTCTCTCCGGGCTTTATTACAGAAATGGGCTTTTCACCAACGTACAGGCTCTACTACGGTGCCACACTTTATGCGGATACCGATATCCGCTTTGAGAGCATCGATGTCTGGGGACGGGCCGACCTCTTCAGATCCTATCTCTCCAGGCTATGGGTTGGAACCGGTATCGAGATCAGCAGCGACTCGGAGATCAACCCGTTTGCTACGCTTCAATATGATCTACACCTGAGAAGGTTTGTCATACAGAATTCATTTCAAACCAACCGAAAATTTAAATCCAGAATCTCATTTGAAATTACACCCGAGTTTGCCATAGAGACGGTCAATTTCAGAACACTGGGTGTTCGGATAGATTTTTAATTCAACAAGGTGGCATCCCGATGACACGCTTCACCAGACAGGCCTATTGGGAATTGAGGATTCCGCCTTATATTCCAATCCTATAACGATAACACAACTACAGAGCATTGAGCGATAAAAAGATCATATTTTCGATGGTTGGGGTCAGCAAAGTGTACAAGCCCAACAAAACAGTACTGAAGGATATCTATCTCTCCTTTTTTTACGGCGCAAAAATTGGAGTTCTGGGCCTGAACGGCGCAGGTAAAAGTACGCTGCTGCGTATTATTGCAGGTGAGAATGAAGAGTATATCGGCGATATTTCGCGCCAGAAAGGGGTGACCTTTGGTTACCTGCCGCAGGAGCCGGAGCTCGATCCCTCAAAAAGCGTTAAAGATATTGTGGAAGAGGGAGTACAGGATACGGTAGACCTTATCAAAGAGTATGAAGCGGTCAATGAAGGGTTCAGTGACCCGGATGCCGACTTTGAAGCACTGATCGAAAAGCAGACCAAACTGCAGGAGAAAATTGACCGGCTGGGTGCATGGGATATCGACTCCAAGCTGCAACAGGCGATGGATGCCCTGCGCTGTCCGCCGGCCGATACAAAAATTGATGTCTTGTCAGGCGGTGAAAAACGTAGAGTGGCCCTCTGCCGGCTACTTCTGAAAAAGCCGGACGTCCTGCTCCTGGATGAACCGACCAACCACCTCGATGCTGAATCAGTTGGCTGGCTGGAGCAGCATCTGGCCCGTTATGAAGGGACGGTTATCGCCGTTACACACGACCGTTACTTCCTGGATAATGTAGCCGGATGGATTCTGGAACTGGACCGCGGTGAGGGGATTCCGTTTGAGGGCAACTACACCTCATGGCTGGAGCAGAAAAAGAAACGCCTGGAACAGGAGGAGAAACAGGAGTCAAAACGCCAGAAAACCCTTGAACAGGAGCTGGATTGGATCCGGCAAAACCCAAAAGGCCGCAGGGCAAAAAGCAAAGCCAGAATCAATGCCTATGAAAAGCTGCTCTCAGAAGAGCATCAGAAGCGGCGCGACGAGATGGAGATCTTTATTCCCGCGGGTCCGCGCCTGGGTGATCAGGTGATTGTCGCTGAAAATGTATCCAAAGGATTTGACGAGCGCCTGCTGATGGATGATATGAATTTTGATCTGCCTCCGGGAGGAATTGTCGGTGTGATTGGTCCGAACGGCGCAGGAAAGACCACCCTCTTCAAAATGATTACCGGCGAAGAGGAGCCCGACAGCGGAACCTTTATCACCGGTGATACGGTGAAGCTTGGGTATGTGGATCAGAAGCGTCCGCTCGACCCTTCCAAATCGATATGGGAAGAGATATCAGGCGGACAGGATGTCGTGAAACTGGGCAACCGGGAGGTCAATTCGCGGGCTTATGTAGCCCGGTTTAACTTCAGTGGAAGTGACCAGCAAAAGAAAGTGACCGAACTTTCAGGCGGAGAGCGTAATCGAGTACACCTTGCCAAAATGCTGAAAGAGGGTGCTAATGTCCTGCTGCTGGATGAGCCGACCAACGACCTGGATGTGAATACCCTGCGTGCCCTAGAAGAGGCTCTTTTGGAGTTTGCAGGATGCGTTGTTGTGATTTCGCACGACCGCTGGTTCCTTGACCGGGTGGCAACCCATATCCTCGCGTTCGAAGGAGACAGCCAGGTCTACTGGTTTGAGGGGAATTATGAGGAGTATGAGGCCAACCGGCGGGAGCGTCTGGGGATTACCGATGACCAGCCCCGCCGCATTCAGTATAAAAAACTGATGCGGGACTAACCCAGGCTGGTTGTGCGATGCCGGAAAGGTTTCAGATTAAAATAGGACAGATTCATGTAGAGGTTCGTCGAAAACCGGTCAAAAACCTCAACCTGCGAGTCTGTCATTCGTCCGGCACCGCGCGATTATCGATCCCGGCACACCTGCCGGTTTCTGAAGCTGAGAAATTTGTCTGGTCAAAAAGAGAGTGGCTCGAGAAACACCTCGTGAATAGAAGGTGTAGTTTAAAGGTATCTGCCAGGAAGGTGCGATCCGGTGAATTCCACTCTCTTTGGGGTGAGAAGCGAATGATATCCGTTGAGAACGGCTTCAAAAAGAGTGCCGCGTTTCTGGATACACATGGCGTGATCCGTTTGCAGCTCAGCTCACAGTCGGCCGACTCTAAAAGGTTCCCTCTGCTCGACCGGTTCTACAGGGATGAGCTGAACAGTGCGCTTCCAGCGTTGATCAAAAAATGGGAACCGGTGATGGGAGTGGAGGTTCGCGAGTTTGGTATTAAAAAGATGAAAACACGCTGGGGATCCTGCAATATCAGGGATCACAGGGTTTGGCTCAATCTCAATCTGGCCGAGAAACCCCGCGCCTGCCTGGAGTATGTTCTGGTACATGAAATGACACACCTGCATGAACGCCTGCACAACAAAAGATTCTACAGGCTGATGGACAGGTTCATGCCCGACTGGCGCGACAGAGACTCTATGTTAATAGGGGAAGCTGGCCGTCCGACTGTTCGGTGACTTTGCCCTGCAGGATGATTTCTGCATTTCTTTGAACATGGGTGACACCGGGGTGTCATACCTGTCTGATACCTTGATTGGAGTGCTGGTTCAGTGATTTCAAAAACTTTCGAACTTTTTGATTTTCATAAAGTATACCATTCATCAAGAGAGAGGAACACAGATAGCCGGGGCAAATCGCTTCGGCTATCTTTTTTTGGGTGTATCGGATAGGATTAAAATTTGTAAGCGATGCGATGGGTTCAAAATAAAATGAACTGCCATAAGTTAATGAAGTTCATATGTGATCTCACAAGAGAAACGCTAAATCGTCTGACTTGGTTTAAGAGCAAAATCGTGCGGCTGATTGAACATTATAAATTCACAAATTTTGTTTAATTTTTGGCTCTTTTAACCTGATCATTGCAAATCAACCCGATGGCAAAGTTTATTCGTTTTTTTATACCGCTTGTACAGCTAAACAACCGGCACCCCTTTTTAGTCTTGACTGTAGCTCTCATTTTGGCTGTGGCTGCGGGTTTTCAGGCCTCCAAGCTGACCATCGACACCGATATTGCCAATCTGCTGCCACCTACCAATAAAAATGTACAGGCCCTGGAACAGCTCAAGGAGACTGCGGGCGGCGAAACTGAAATGCAGGTGGCTATCAAATCACCCGACTTTGAAGCCAATGTTGCCATGGCCGACCTGCTGGCTGAAAAGAGCCTGGAACTATACTACCCCAGGCATGATGCCTACTTTTTCAGCAGTGCCGAATTTCGGCGGGATACCGAAGAGCTGCAGGACAACGCACTCTATTTTGCTACGGTCTCTGAACTGAGGGAGATCATCGATTTTCTGCAGGATGAAATTGAAAAGGCACGTCAGGAGGCCAATCCCTTTTTCATAGACTTTTCCGATGAATTTGATGAGGAAGAAGAGGAGCGGGATATGGAGCGCTTCAGAGAGAGCTATGACGACCTGATCCCATCCAGGTATCCGACCAACGCAGATAGCACGGTCGTCATTTTGACTCTCTATCCGACCGGCTCACAGAGTGACATTCGCTACCTGGAAGATATGTTCGAAGCCTATGGGGATATGCTGGCGGGGATAGATCTTGCTGCCTTTCATCCGGAGATGGAGATTCAGTTCGGGGGACGCCTCAAACGGCATCTCAATGAGTTTGAATCGATCATGAATGATGTTTTTAACAGTTTTTCTCTGGGTATTGGCAGTGTGATTTTACTGGTGATGCTCTACTTCTTTCTGAAGAAATATATCCACTACAGAAAAGGGGACCGGTCGCGCAGGAAACACTCCATATTTTCACATATCATACGGATGCCCATACCCGTCTTGGTCATCGGAATTCCCCTTCTGATCAGTTTGATGTGGACCTTTGGAATCACCTATCTCCAGATTGAAGTGCTGAATACCATGACCTCGGTGCTCTTCGTGATTCTGTTCGGACTGGGGATTGACTACGGGATCCACTACTATGCACGTTATATTGAGTACAGGTCATTCGGCCGGTCGGTTGAGAACAGTGTTCTACTGGCATACAACAAAACGGGCTCTGCAATTATAGTCAGTGCCCTGACAACATCAGCCGCCCTGTTTGTACTGGTCTTTGCCGATTTTCGCGGGTTCTCTGAGTTTGGATTTATTGCCGGTATGGGGATTCTGTTTGCACTTTTTGCGATGCTCTTTGTGCTTCCGTCACTGCTGGTCATCTTTGAAAAGTGGAACTGGATTCTGACCAATCCGGTTGGCGATGATTTTGTACGGTCAAAGGGGATCCACAGATACCCGTTTGCCCGTTCAATTGTGTCTACAGGCCTGCTGGTTTCGATCGTCGTGCTGATCTTTTCCGGAAACCTTCGTTTTGAGTATCAGTTCGGAAACCTGGAGCCCACCTTTGAGGAGTATGAACAGTTTCGTGATTTCATCAGGGGAGTCGATGAAAACGGCCGCAGAAATCCGGCCTATATTATCGCTGACAATGACAACCATGTATTTGAAATCCTGGATATTTTGCGGGACCGCCAGGCGTCGAATCCGAACACAATGATTCGGGATGTTGAAGCTCTTCAGGAACGATTTCCGCCCAGCCGGGATATGGCAGAGGAGAAGCTGAGGTATATCTCAGAGATCCGGCAGCTTCTGCAGAACGACTTTATCGTAAACCAGGAGGATGAAAACCTGGATCTGCTCCGGCGCGGTTCACAGACGCGGGAGGTGCTGAATGAGGAAATTCTGCCCGACTTCCTGAAAAACCGATTTGTGACGCAGGATGGTGAGATCGGCCGGTTTGTGATTATCTATCCATCGGCCGGGTTGTCAGACGGTTTGAAATCAATTGCGTTTAAAAATGAGGTGGGCGAAGTGGTTCTGTCCGACGGCACCGAATACTACGCTGCAAGTACGTCGATCGTGGCTGCCTCGATGCTCGACCTGATGCGCACCGAAAGCCCTTATATGGTTGCTGCCACATTTTTCATCGTGTTCCTGTTTATTTTGTACAGCTTTAAAAGTTTCAGATGGGCCATGATCGCTTTGATTCCCCTGATCATCGGTTTACTCTGGCTGTTCGGCATTATGATGGTATTCGGGTTGAAGTTTAACTTCTATAACCTTGTAGTGCTTCCGGCAATCCTGGGTATTGGCTGTGACAACGGGGTGCACCTGGCTCATCGCTATCGGGATGAAGGCCAGCGAAGCATGTGGGATGTGCTTTCAAGCACTGGACAGCATATTTCGGTAGGGTCGCTGACCACCATGCTGGGCTTTGCAGGGCTGCTCTTTACAAATCATCCCGGACTTCAGTCTATTGGCATCATGGCGGTTGTCGGAATAGGAATGACACTGGTCACGGCACTTACCTTTTTACCTGCGATGGTACAGGTGCTTGAAAACCGGGGCTGGATGCACAAGGAGTAGGCAGTTCCTGATATTGATAACAGAGTGCCGGCATAGCCGGCAATTGTAAATGTAGAGGTTGCGATGATTACAAAATCTGAAGCTATCGTCCTGCGCACGGTTGAATACCAGGAGTCAAGCATCATCGCGACACTGTTTACACGCGAACACGGTAAAATAGCGGTTATAGCCAAAGGAGCACGTAAACCCAAGAGTAAGTTCTCTGCATTCCTGGTGCCGGGCCAGTTGCTGGAAGTGATCTACTATATGAAGCCGTCACGCTCGGTTCAGACACTGTCTGAAATATCCTACCTCGGTAAGCTTGACAATTTACGGATTGACCTGCAAAAGATGGCTCTCGCCACAACCACTCTAGAGCTGGCCTCCCAGATCATTCATGACAATGAGGTCAACATCCCCCTTTTTGATTTTTTGGTCAACCTGCTGAAATGGCTCGACGGCCAGTCAGCTGTAACCCGCAGAATGTTCCCATATATTCAAATCAGGCTGATGCAGTTGCTGGGTATCGGCCTGCAGGATCTGACGGATGGAACAGAGAGCGTTGAAAAAGGCTATATGAATATTGAATCAGGTGCGTTAAGCTCAAAACCGATGGAAGGGAGTGCCATTCGGCTAACCGATCGGCAGTATACCTTTGTGAAAGAGTCGTTGCACTCTATGAAATCATCGATTTTTGATATAGATTTAACAAAAAGTGAACTTAATGGGCTGATTGAGCATTTAGACAGATACTTTCGTTATCATATTGAAGGTGTTAAGCCCAGGAAGTCGGATGCCATCTTCGAGCAGCTTTTATCAGAGTAATGACTTATGAAAACACGTGATAAATTTCTTACCGGGATCCTGCTTCTGCTGATAGGCGTGATGCTTGGAATGTTCCTGATGCTGTTTCGGGATGGTGCCATCTCACTCGACCTGGCCGAAGTCCGGGTGACAGAGATTAACCGAAGTGACCAGCCACTGTTTACCCCTGAAGACCTTGAGCGAATCGATGACCGGTTTCTGTTTCAATCGGTTGCCAAAAGTGTTACACCAACGGTTGTCTATATCGAAACCCTGATCTCAACACGAAATCGCGGTTTTGATGAGGAAGAAGAGGAGAACCGGTTTTGGGACCGTTTTATACCTCCGCGCGTTCGGACGGTGGGATCGGGCGTCATCATTACCTCAGACGGATATATTCTGACCAACAATCATGTGATTGAAGATGCCGTCAGAGATGGCATTCGCATTACACTCGATAATAAGCGAACCTATGACGCCCGCGTGGTCGGGCGCGATCCCAGTACCGACCTGGCCGTACTCAAAGTGGATGCCGGTGAGCTGATACCGGCAACGGTGGGGAATTCAGACCGGGTTGAAGTCGGAGAGTGGGTACTGGCCGTTGGCAATCCGTTTCGGCTGCGATCGACCGTGACAGCGGGCATTGTCAGTGCCCTGAGCCGCGACGTGCAGATTATCAATGACGCCTTGCGAATTGAGAGTTTTATTCAAACCGATGCCGCTATTAACCGGGGCAATAGCGGAGGGGCTTTGGTGAATACCAGCGGTGAACTGGTTGGTATCAATACCGCAATTGCCACCCAAAGCGGCAACTACCAGGGATACGGTTTTGCAGTGCCAAGCAACCTGGCCCTGAAAGTAGCCCGCGACCTGATTGAATATGGTCAGGTGCAGCGAGGAATGCTGGGTGTAACCATTCAGTCGGTCGACGATCGTGCGGCACGGCGGGCCGGACTTGAGGAGATTACCGGTGTGATCATCACGGATGTACTGGGCGATGGTGCCGCCGCAAAAGCCGGACTACAGCGTAATGATATTGTGCTTGCCGTCAATGGCGATAAAGTCAATGAATCGAACCAGCTCCAGGAGCGGGTGGCTCTCTACAGGCCGAACGATGTGGTTGCACTAACCATCTGGCGAAATGAATCGACCCTTGAAAAGTCGGTGGTCCTGGGTGAACTGCAGCGTCCGCCGGAACCCGAACCTGCAGAACCGTTTGACAGTGACCTGGAACCGGAGCTGGATGAGTGGAATGAAATCCCTGAAAATGGACGGGAGAGGGGGATAGAGCAGAAACAGTTTGATGAGATCGGATTCACCCTCCGGGCTCTCGCCACACCCGAAAACCCTGATCAATTCAATATTTATATCCATCGGGTCTCGCCCTACTCGGAAGCGTGGAACCGCGGACTCAGAGAGGGGTATGAAATTTTGGAAATTGATGGTGATGAGGTGCATGATTTGACGCAAGCGGAACAAAAAATTACCAATTCAATAAAAAGAAACCGATCTTTGACCCTCAAAATCATCAATGAAGAAGGGGCTCACGGCTACTTCCAAATCCATTAAATTTATGAAATACCTATTACCGGCACTTGTATCCATCCTGATTCTGACTCAATGTGCTCCAACCGATACGGTATCCGAACCCGATTCGGTTGAACCTGAAGCGGATACGGAATATGCAGAACGGTTTGGTCCGGAGTGGTATGAGCCGGGGGTGAGTTCTGAGACAGACACGACGGCACTCTACGGGTACTCCCACTCGATAGCGGCTGAAGAGGCCAAAGCCAGGGAAACGGCAGAGGAGATGGCTCTGGTTAACCTCAGGTTTGAATTGGACCGCTATGCAGAAGAGATCAGAAGAGAACTGGAAGAGCAGCACGGAAGTAATCCGTTTGGAGAACGATCGTTTATCATTGAGCTAAGAAATGCCATTCAGGATATTGACCTCTCATCGGCAGAGATCAGCTACGACACGGCAGAAGAAGACGGCTTGCACCACATCTTTATTCAAGCAGCACTCAGCCTGGAGTCTGCCAACAACCTGCTGAGTGCTGAAATTGACCAGGAAGAGTTTAACCGGATATTAAGCACCGGAGATCGAGAGTAACCGGGGTCACATACCGGTTTTTCACCATAATAATTTGTTAACCTTGCCATTACCTTTTCATAATGATTGATGGATAAAATTGGGTGTATTTCATGACAACCCAAACTTTTAATGATCCATAACAATATGAAAAGGAACCTTTCTTACAATGCTCTTCTGGCATTGATATTTTTCATGTCCGTGGCAATTTCCTGCAGCGATTCAACTTCAGGAATTGACAATGGAGATGATAACGGTAACGGAGACCCTGAAATGATCGAGCTTACAGGGAATCTGGAAAGTCAGACATTAACCCCCGATAAAAAATATTTACTGATGGGGCAGGTATTTGTTCGGGATGGGGAAACCCTGGAAATTGAACCCGGAACTGTGATCTTTGGTGACAAGCGGACAAGAGGAACATTAATCATCGATGTTGGCGGTAAAATTATTGCTGAAGGTACACGTGAGAATCCTATTGTTTTTACTTCAGCACAGGAACCCGGTGTCAGGGATCGCGGTGATTGGGGTGGATTGGTCATCCTTGGAAGAGCAAATGTAAATCAGCCAAATCCGGCAATTGAAGGGATTACTCCGGAGGTAAATTTCGGATCATTCCAGGATTCACAATATGATAATGAGAGTTCGGGTGTTTTGCGATTTGTACGGGTAGA
>JBJHCX010000021.1:16072-25503 GCA_050486245.1 Rhodohalobacter sp. | reverse complement strand
TACGTAAACCTGAATTTAATTAGGTTTGTCATTCAAATTCCAAACTTCAATTAATAAGATACAATTATGAAAAACCTAACTTTGACGGAGTTAACAAAATCAGAATCAATTAATATAAATGGTGGATTATTAATTGCCAACGTTGGCAAACTGGCCAAACTTATCGATAAAGGTCTTCGAGTTGCTGGAGTATATGAGTTCGCAGAAGGTGTCGTCGAAGGCTTTAAAGAATGTTAAACAGTTAAATTTATTAATTATATTATCATGGAAAATATCAAGGACTTCAACAAAAGATTGAACCATTTATCAGATAAAGAAAAAATAAACTTAAATGGAGGTGGACGAATTGCTGATGCTGGAAGATGGGTAGGGTGTAAATTAAAATCCGCTTGGAATTGGTGGACTAAACCAGCTGAACCATCAAGTCATGTATACGAGGCTAATCCAAACGATCCTCTGATGTAATTATTATATATTGAAATATATAAACATATAATAAAAGCTCTCCTTTTATATTGATATAGGAGAGCTTTATAAAACATCTACAAAGTATAAATCATTACAAATGGAATAAAATTATTCAGTGCATGAATTGTTGCAGTTACAAAAATGGCCTTCCAATAACCTTCCTTCATATATGTCAAGAAGCTCCATGCTAGTATAGTACTAAGAAATAACAAAATACTCAATTCATGGATATCAAACGGATAGTGAAGAACTGTATTAATCATCACTGATGAACCTAGTATATATGTTATTTTATTAAATATCCTTGAAGAAATTAAAATGGGAATTAATTGCCCTATTATAGTCTCAAAAAAGGGTGCTATAATACAAATTATTATAAAGCCAATGACCCAGTGAATACCATTCAAAAATGAATTTGAGTAACTATCAATATCTACCCCAAAAGCAACTCCATTACTATTTAATACCTTCCAATAAATAAAAAATAAAATTGATAATACAATTTTTGAAATCAAGGTGATTGTATACATCTCAACTATAAACCTTCCTGTAGAGTAACCCTCTGTTTTCTGAAAATATTTAACAATTAACTTGATCATAGTTTGTGAAACTTGTTCTTAGGTTTGAATCCCGTAAAACTATGCTACCTCCGTAAATGGTATGTGCTTTCTCTCCACTTATGACTTTTATAGAAAATTGAATATTCAAATCTTTTTCGGGGCAATCATAGTAAAAACTGTTCTTTGTTCTTGAAAATTTCACATTCATTCCTATATCGTTCAGATAACCAATAATATTATATAGTTGAGACCGGCTGATTCCAAGTCTCTCAGCCAGTTGACTCGGTGTCCCTGTTGCTCCTTTCTGGATCAATTTATTTAGATATTGCAATCGTTCTATTTGATCTGCAAACTTCATAGTGTTTTTTTAATTAGATCCTTTATTAAATAAACCCTTCTGATTTACCCAAACTCAAATATTGATCTCTCCTTTCCGGATATCACCAATCATAAGAAGAACAGAGAGTATTATTACGTTTTCGTCACCGATTTCAACACTTTGGCTTTTGCCTCTCATCCGGTGGCTTTTAACCATAGTATCCTGACTGGCCGCTCGCCGGTCAACACCTCTTCACGGAGCCTGGAAAAGGTGGTGCCGTAGTGCCTGTTTAAAAACTTGTAGAGTGAATCGGAGGTCTTTCCGACTCCTGACTCTATCGCGATGCACTGGCTGCCGGCATCCCAGCCGTACTCTTTGATCAGCAGCAGAATTTTTTCATACCTGGCCTCTCTCATGATCTGCTTCGGCGTGAGCCGATACCTCTGCTTCAGCTGACGTTTCATCCAGCTGTAACTAATGCACGCTTCATCCGCCCACGCCCTTACATTCGGTATATACTCTAGGTTTTGCTCTAACAGCTCAACAAGCGGGTCCTCTTTTGAAAACCCAAACCCTTCTCGTTTCGGAATTGCAATCATACCTCTCCCCTTTTTATACAACGTTTACAGATATCACTAACTATAAGAGAATCATATCCTTCATTTGTTAAAAAACAGGTTCCTGCCCATCACCTTCCCTGTTATCAAACTCAACAGTGGAGCCTGACCCTCTATCGGTAAGAGGAGGAATCCGGTATTTCCTTACAGGGTTTTTCTGCTTTCTAATATTCTCACTATTACCTGATCCCCAGATATCTGACCTTTTTTATATTTCGATTTGCAACCCCCCTCTTATGACAAACTTAATGGTCTACTTTTTTTTAAAGAGATAGAAAATCGCTAAATACACCAATCCTATGATAAAAAAATAGAGAAAGTCCGCCAGCAAATACAGGCCACCCTCAAGCTCCATTGAACCCAGAATAGGGTACTTCCTCTCTATAATTGTGCGTGTCCCAATCGTCAGAAAAAACAACATAAACAGATAGAAAAAAGAGAATTTGCTACTTTTATTATTCATTTGAATCTGCATATTCACTCACAACTTTATTTGATTGTAATAGCAGTATAATCAACCCCACTGCACCTATACATACAGTGAATAATTCTTATCTGTTCTTAGATTTTTTCAAATCTATCTTGACTATCGGCCATAAAAAAACCTCAGATTACTTCGGGGATGTGCTTGGCCTGCACGAGCGATATTCCCATTGATAGAGAGTAAATCCGATAATAAACGTAGACAGATGATCTCCCATTCACATCTGTGTCAACTCGCTACCAGACACGAACCACATAAGTGCAAAGCAGATAAAACTATATATTGGGATCATCAACATTAAACACTTGAATCATCAAAAGATAAAGCAAAATATAAGCTGTGGATATAATAGCCATTGTAATCCCTGAGCTAGAATTAAATCCAGTCAAGTGAGCAGATAACCCTAAACAAATAAAAGATAATGCAACAAAGATCGAAGGATATTTTCTAATTTTATACATTAAAAAATATAACCCAGTAGATACCAAGCCAGATAAAGCGTATAAGGAAACACCATATATGGGTGAAATTTCAAAAAATGGCTTACTACCAACTGCAGCTAGTGTTGCGATGATCAGACAAGTTGCAATTACCAACAATATCAGCACTCTGCTCCATTTTAAATCAGACGGCAAAGTTGGCTCATTTGTATCGTCATAAATTTTAATCATTTTCCCTCAAATAATTTATCAGGTCAAGTCCCAAATTCTGTGTAAAAACAAAATTGGTTAGGCTGCCAGTTTAAAGGAGATTCGGTCATCATTTAAGGTTACTTGTTGTTCGTTACACATGGTTTGTCTAAGGGTCTTTAACAGTATCAGGTCTGCCTGATCCATCGAGACCCGTTGCCAACGCCTGGCAGCCCGAATCAGGGTTCCATACACCAGTTTCATAGCCCCTTTCTCATTGACGTGATTGGGAATGATCTTGGTTCTTCTCTTCTGTTCCACAAAAGAACGTTCAATTAAGTTGGTCGTGCGAATACTCCGGCGGTGTCCATAGGGATACTTCAGATGAACCAGGCACGCTTGTAAGTCATCGTTAAAGCATTTGATCATCGAGGGATAGGTTGCTCCATACTCTTCGATAAATGCGGTTGCCAGCCCCTGAGCCGTTTCCAGATCTACCGCATAATACACAGCCTTCAGTCGGGCTTTAATCGGATCGGTAATGGTTTTGTCTTTGGGGAGTTTATTCATCAGGTTCCTCATCTTATGGGAGATACAGCGCCCCCGATCGGCCAGCGGAAAGCATTGGCCAATGGCTTTTTTAAGACCTCCGGCTCCATCGCTAACCACAAGCAGTGGATGTGCCAGCCCACGGGCTTTTAAATCCTCGAAGAACTCAGCCCAGCACTCGGCCGATTCACTGGCTACGGCCCGCAGGCCAAGCAGTACCTTTCGCCCGTCCGAACAGATGCCCCAGGCGCAAAGAATCGTTTGTCCGTTTGTATAGCGGCGTACCGATTCATACACGCCATCGGCAAACAGATAGACCACATCGTATCCGCTTAAATCCTGCCTCGCCCAACGCTCGTATTCCTCATAGAGCTCTTCGGTAAGCCGGCTGGTCACACTGCGGCTCAATACCGCCTCTCCCTGCCCGTCAACAAGGGTTTGCTCAATATCACGCGTGGATAACCCGCGTACATACATCTCCATAGCCAGTTTTACCAGGCGATCCTCCAGGCGGTCTATCCGCGATAGCACCGCGCTTTCAAAAGGCTGCTCGTTACCACGCACGCGAGGGCGTTGCACCGTAATCGGGCCTTGCGTGGTCTTGAAGCTTACCGGGGTGTATCCATTTCGGTAGCCACGATGTTCCCCGTGGTGATCATCACTTCGCTGGTACCAGCCACGGCCTAAAAATTCATCAACCTCCGCTTCGGTGGTTTCCTGAAGAATACGCTCGGCACCAAGACGCAACAGATCGGTTAACAGCTCATCGGTAGGCTTCGAGCCATTTAAAAGATTTTCAATCGTTTTGCTCAATACCTGAGAAGGTTTTACTTTGCTATTCATGGGTGTTGTCCTATCGGTTTTTAAGGTTATCAGTGGAATGACAACCAAATCTAACCTTTAGGCAGCACCTTTTCTATTTTTACACAAGTATAGAGACATTACTCCATGCGTAGATCACACCTGCAATGAAGATATAGAATAGTACAACTCCGGGATATGAACTATGCATATATATAAATAGTAAAGCTGAAAGAAAAATCTGAAGGGAGATACTTTTGCTAACCAGGGAAACCAGAAGGATAGGAATTGCCTGAAGGAAGATTGTTTCAAGAATCGGCAATAACATACACACCATAATAAAGCCTGTAAACCAATGAAATCCTTGAAGAAAATCTCCCCCGCCGTCAAACTCCCCAATAAGATCAATTTCAAAATTTGAAAATATCCAGACCACCAGATTCAATAGAATATATTTCGAAAAGAGTAAAATTAAGTACATCTCACCAATAAATCGCCACTCACTGTAACCCTTCGTCCCCTCAATGTATAATTGGATGCTTCTGGCCATAATTATTCGAAATGTACTTTGACCATTTCCATTCCAATACATTTTTAAACATGATTACGAAATTTGCAGGTCTTTTACAGCTTTTGAGAAAAGGTTGTCTGATTCAAGCAAATACTTCGGGCTTCCACTGGCTGTAATCTCGCCGTTTTCAAGGATATAGATTCGATCCGCATGTTTGATGCTTTGCACGCGATGGGTAACCATGATTATTCCCATCTCATGTTGAAGTAAGCTAAGCAGATCCAGCACCCGGGACTCCGTTTCACGATCCATAGCAGAGGTGGGTTCATCAAGAAGAAGAAGTTGTGGTTTCTGATAAAGGGCCCTGGCCAAGGCAACCAGCTGTTTTTGTCCACCGGAGATGTTTACCCCCTCTTCACCGAGCACAGTTGCCAACCCCTGTGGAAAATTCTCGAAAAATGTGGCCAATCCGGATTTATGACAAAACTGAATCACCTTTTCAGCTTCATCTGGGGCAGTGATATCACTCAGTGCGATATTTTGAAGCAAACTTGCATTAAAAATGTTGATCTCCTGCGGAACAGAGGCAATGGAGCTTCGCCACTGGGGAGTATTGAATTCGTTCAGGATATGAGTTCCATTGAGCAGAAGCTTGCCCGACTCCTCATTAAAAAACCGCTGAATAATGTGCAAAATCGTCGTTTTCCCGGATCCGCTTTCACCCAATATCCCAATCATCTCCCCCCGTTTAATATGAAGCGATACCTTTTTCAGTAATTGGCTACGCCCCGGAAACCGGAAGGATAGTTCTTCAAGGCTCAGGGATTTGAAATGCAGTTTATCAGAGGTCTCAATCTTCTTTCCATTTGTGCGATACTCCGGTTCTAGAGAAGTAAATTCATACATTCGATCGAAAGCGACACGGGCTTCCTGCAACTGCAAGTTGGTCAAAGCGAGATTATTCACAGCCGGAATCATCTGTCCGCTCATCTGCACCACTGCGATTAGGGCGCCGAGCATCAATGTTTGGTTGAGGACCATAACTGATCCCCACCCCAGCACAACGGCAACAAAAAGAATATTTGCACTTCCCGCCCAGAAAGAAAATCCGATACCGACCTTTCCAAGGTCATAAATGGTCTCCTGAAAGTGCCCATACACCTGTTTGGTGATTCCCGAAAAGAAACCCTCCCGATTTCCATCCTTTATGGCTGAAATGCCCTGGATCGTGTCTACATAGTTACTTTCATTCAGCGCATGGGCTTTCATCACCATGCGGTTCCCATCCAAAACAGGCTTGTGATAGCGCCAGGCCAGTAAAAAAAACAGCGGAAGAGATAGCATCAAGAACAGGCCAAGCCACATGGAGTAGTAGAGAATGAACGCTGCTGCGGTTACAACCAATAATACATCGATAATGACATCTCCAACCAGATAGGTGATGGTGCCCTGCAGGCGACGGGTATCGTTCATACGAGCGATCAAGTCGCCGGTTTTACGGTTATGAAAGAAGGGTATTGGCAGACGAAGAAGTGAACTGTAAAACGATTCGATCATCCGGTTATTGAAATCACGGCTCTGTCTGATAAGAAAAAGCTGCCGGATCCAGGCAAGTCCGTTTCGTGCCAGCAATAGAAAGATCAGCAATCCAAGTCCGACAAAGAGTTTCAGTGTATCCCTGTCAGGGAGAAAATCGTCAATCAATTTTTGGGTAAAAACAGCTGTTGAAAGTCCTAGAATAGCAATAAAAAGCCCGAGAGCAGCCGACACCCCCAGAATGGGAAAATCCCTTTCAGCAAGTTCTTTTAGCCACTGCAGCTTTTTACGGCCTGACTCTTTTCGGTGTATGAAATTCTCACTCTTCTTCAGAATCAGCAAGGCTTTCGATTGCCAGATACTTTCCAGCTCCTCGACGGTCAAGGATCGGACACCCTCGGCGGGATCGCTTATCCAGAAGTGTTCATTTTGAGGGTCGTACCCGAAACAGATGATGTAGTGCTGCAGAATCTTATCCTTGATCACATGAAGGATACAAGGGTAATTCACCTCTTTCAGGTTTCGGATATCGGCTTCATACGGTTCAGCTTTCAAGCCAAATTCGGCAGCGGCCTGGTAGAGTCCCAGTAGTGTGGTTCCGGTTTTTGTAGTTCCACTCTTCTCCCTCACCCTTTCGACAGGCACTTCACCGCCATAAAAGTGAATGACACTGGCAAAGCAGGCAACCCCGCAGTCTGACTGATCCCGCTGACGAATCCAGCTTTTCTCCAGGCTTTTTCGGGAATATGTTGATTGTTGTTCACCCATAGTCCGATTGGATCTAAACTATCCTTCAGCTGTCTTCAGTTGTGCTATCAATTCATCAATTGATACCTGTCCCCTGTAATAGCGAATCAGTTCTCCTTCATCTGTATAGATATACGTCATCGGCACACCCTGTATACCGAAATGATCTTTAACTGATAACTCATGATCATACAAAAACAGGATCTGCTCCATCTGGTCAATTCCAGTTTTACTGAGGTAGTTGTTGACAATTTCAGGTGATTCATTCGATACAAACACCAGGCGAGCGTACTGCTGGAGTGATCCATCCGTTTGAATCTCTTCAAACTTCAGCTGACAAATCTGACATTCGGTGTTGAAGTAGACAAGTATAACAGGTGTATCTCCGATAAGGTCACCGGATATAACCGATCCTCCATCGTAGCTTAACAGATTAAAATCAGGCCATAGAGTTATCCGGTCAAAGCTATCATCCTGATCTGCAACACTATTTGTAATATAAAAGAACAACACTACCAATAATAAAGATGCCGCATAAACGGACAGTTTTAGTAATCGATTTTTCATAATCAGGTTATTTGAAGGGTTAGAAATACAACCAGAGCCATCCAGAGAATCAGTCCGATACCATAGGAAGGAATCACAATATTGAGGCTCTCAACGAAGTCCGGTTTCCATTGTTTAGAGAGCAGCCAGGAGATAAGTAAGACATAGGCTACTTCAAAAATGTTTAGCGTCTGTAGAGGGTAATGAAGCCATGGCACAACATTTTCTGCACCTAAAAAGCTAAGCATCGAACCCGGAAAATAGTTGGCTGCATTATCCAATGTCAGAGAGTCCCGGTTCACAAATAGAGTTATGGAAAATAGAACTTGAGAAAATAAAAATATTAACTCCGAATAGGTAGCAAGATGAAACGTTTTATTAAAAGAAAATTCATTACCCGTCAATATTGCCCCAGTTGAAATACAACAGGTTGTAAACAAAACTTTCACAAGAATGACAATTGGAAGAATGACAAATGCCACCCAACCGAATCGATTTTCTGAGGTAAGCAGGGCCTCAATCACACTCTGGGAAAATTCATCGGAAAGGTTTCTATACAAAAACTCATCCGTAAATATGAATATTTGATCTAATGCAGAAAGCAGTAAATACAGTAAAATAATGATCAATAAATACGTAACACCTCTTGACATACTTACACTATTATTTAACATCACAAGTCTTAAAACATATACAATTTTTACCTGCTCTTAATTAATACACCTTAAGTTCTATTGAATGGAATAATACTTTTTAAACTATTGCAATATCATAGAATTTATTTCATAATATTATATCTAAAAATAATACTGATGCCATGTATATAATGCATGTCGCTAATGTAAACATAATTGAGAACATTGTGTGCTGAAAAATTGTAAACTCTGGACGCCCACTCATAGATGCGTATAGACCATATAAAAAAACTGTCAGCAAACCTAATGCCCCCGTAGAAGTTATGGTATACAAACCATATTCTATTATTGTTATATATGCATTAGAAATAAACATTGTGCATGTTAATATAAATGTAAATACACATACATAATATATTATCTTGGCATATACATTAACACTATATTCTTTAACTGTCATATCAAGAATTTTTTTATTTAAATTTAAATATTGTCAGCAGCATTTTTAAATTCAAAACACTGCTGACATTGGCTAATTTTTATTTAACTCAAAATGTAGCAAGTACTCCCTGCAATTGCACCAGCTATCACACCTACTAATAGTCCTTTCCCTCCTAACCTCCAGGTAAGTTTTGCACCTTGCGCAATGGATCCCCCAACAGTTGCAGCAAATCCTCCACCTGCGGTACCACCTGTAACAACTGCACACGCATCTCCACCCTTAAGTGATTCCATATCATTAAATGCTAACTCTTTCATATCTATACCCCTTGTTAAATTAACCTTTACAACATCTTCACCAAACTTTTTGATGAGATCTCACTTACAAATAATCTCATCCTCTTTTAACCTGCAAGCTTCATATGTCGCCGATTTCGACAGTTTTGTCGCCGGTTTCATCACTTTGGCTTTTGCCTCTTATCCGGTGGCTTTTAACCATAGTATCCTGACTGGCCGCTCGCCGGTCAACACCTCTTCACGGAGCCTGGAAAAGGTGGTGCCGTAGTGCCTGTTTAAAAACTTGTAGAG
>JBJHCX010000021.1:0-16062 GCA_050486245.1 Rhodohalobacter sp. | reverse complement strand
CTCCTGACTCTATCGCGATGCACTGGCTGCCGGCATCCCAGCCGTACTCTTTGATCAGCAGCAGAATTTTTTCATACCTGGCCTCTCTCATGATCTGCTTCGGTGTCAGCCGATACCTCTGCTTCAGCTGACGTTTCATCCAGCTGTAACTAATGCACGCTTCATCCGCCCACGCCCTTACATTCGGTATATACTCCAGGTTTTGCTCTAACAGCTCAACAAGCGGATCCTCTTTTGAAAATCCAAACCCTTCTCGTTTCGGAATTGCAATCATACCTTCCCCCCTTTTAATCCAACGTTTACAGGTATCACTAACTATAAGAGAATCATAGCCTTCATTTGTTACAAAAAAGGTTCCTGCCCATCACCTTTCCTGTTATCAAACTCAACAGTGGCACCTGATCCTCTATCGGTAAGAGGAGGAATCCGGTATTTCCTTACAGGGTTTATCTGATTTCTAATATTCTCTCGTTTACTTGATCCCCGGATATCTGACCTTTTTTATATTTCGATTTGCAATCCCCTCTTATGACAGACTTGATGATCTGCTTTTTTTATTCATTTGAATCTGCATAACTACTCACAACTTATTTGGTTGTATTTGTATCATAACCCACCCCACTGCACCTATACATGCAATGAACTCTTCTTTTCTAGTTCTTCGGTACTTTAAATCGATATTAACTTTCGGCCATAAAAAAACCTGTCAGTTCACGAAGAGCTGACAGGTTTTGTTCCATTCACTTCCTGGAGGCAACTGTTAAATCATCTCGTCCACACGTTTCTTCACATACTCCAGGTGTGAGCGTGTATATCGATCGCCCGTACGGCTTAAGGCCGATTCAACTTCTGATCTCAGCACCCTGAGCTGTGCAAGCACCAGCGGACGTATATCCGACTGCTGGATATGAAACGGCGTCCGAAGATTCTCCATGCCGATATCTGGCCGGTAGTCGCCCGGAGGCGTGCCGGCTTCGGCAGCAGCTTCGGTCAGCAGATACGCCATCCGGTCAAGGTACGCCCGTTGCAGGTTTCGTCGGTAGGTGTCGACCTCCTCACCCCCCTTCAGCTCTTTCCAGATGATGTCGTGAAGATCATCGAGCATATCGGCCGGTCCGTAGGCATCATCGCCCAGCATGGCGTGCTGCTCTACCAGCCGCTCCAGGCGATGAGGAGCCAACAGGGCGTTCAATCCGGTGACCTGGTACCACCTTACACGCTCAACCGTGCCCACATACTCAAAGGTACGAAGCAGCGACTTGTCGAGCAGCCACTCGGGTGTGGCAAAGAGGTGTTCATCCAGAAACGCCATCGAACGCTGCTGATCCTCTTTGGTCAGTGCCGTATAAACCGGTCCCTCCTGTCCGAATCGCTTGTGCTCCTCCCTCGATCCGCCGACAGCGGTAATCACACGCTCGGTCATGCGTCCCCAGTGGACAAACATCTGCATATATCGCATCCTGATCTCATCGTATGGCTGACCCTCTTCGCCCATCCAGCTCTTCAAATTAGGGATCACACGGTGGAGGTTCTTCATGCCCAGCTCGCTGGCGCGCACCCAGTCACTGCCAATCGATTCGGTGGTCTGGGTGGGGTCAAAATCGCCGCGTCCGTATCCAAATTGCATCGCCGGGTCATCGGCCCGTTCAAGCACCCACTCGTTGAGCAGCTCCTGCTCTTCTTCGGGCGTATCGAACTGCGGCAGGTATGAGTAGGCCCATTTCACCGACCAGATGTCATATTCACCCACATTCCGATGCACTTTCACATCGCCATCCTCCGGCTGTGCCACGTAGTTGAAGCGGGTTCGCCCAACAACCGATGAGGAGTTGCCGTGACGGTTGGTGAAGTCGGGATCGCGCAGATCCTCGATCGAATAGGCGGTGTTGCCGCGCTGATTGTGGGGATAGCCGAGTGCATGGGCCAGCTCGTGAGAAACCACATACTGAAGGTACTGCCCCATCTCTTCGGTAGAGAGGTGCGGCTTCTGAACCTCGGGGTTTCGCGGACCCGTCTGACTCAGCGACCACCAGTGCAGGCGCTTCATCACGTTGTGATACATATTGATATGGGCACGGATCGTCTCACCGGACCGAGGATCGATCACATCGGGTCCGGCATTGGCCGAATGAATCGGGTTGGCCACATAGCGGATCACCGAGTAGCGCGCATCGAGCAGGCTGAAATCGGGATCATCCTCCGGAGCCATCTCGGCGCGGATCGCATTTTTGAATCCGGCTTCCTCGAAAGCCACCGTCCACTCATTGATCCCCTCTTTAAAATAGGGCCTCCACTCTTCCGGCGTGGCCGGATCGATATAGAAGACAATCGGGTTCTTTGGCTCCACCAGTTCACCTCGCAGGTAAGCCTCTTCATCAACCGGCTCGAGACGGAAACGGGTCACATACCGCTTGGTATTGGTGAACTGCGCTTCATCGCCGTAGTCGGTCTGCGAAACACTGATCATCGCCACACGCTCGTCGAACAGACGGGGACGCATCGGCTCCTCGGGAAGCAAAATCATGCTGTGATTCACCTCCAGTGAGAGGGTTCCGGTACGCTGCTGCGAGGGCGGATTGTCAGCATTGTAGGTGAGCACCGTGCGCACTTCGATATTTTCGGGAAATGCCTTCACAAACTCCATAAACGATCGGTTGCGGTCGAGGCTTCGTACGGTATACTGTTGACGGTGCCGATTCTGCAGGCCGAACAGCCGGGAGTCTTTCAGGTAGAGGTCACTCACATCGATCACGTACGATCCGTCGCGCGCCTCCTGTATGCCGAACGACTCGATGATGGTCGGGAAGTTGGAGTTTTGAACCGCCTGGTAGACCGGGAGGTTTTCATCAGCGACGTTGCTGTAGGTGACACCGCGGAGCAGGATCTTGTCGCCCCGCCGCTCCCACTGCACCACCTGCTGGGGTGCCAGGCGATCGCCGCCCCAGCCAAGCCCTTCGGCCGTCCGGGCAATCCGGCTCAGAATCGCCATATCGCGTCCGAGCATCTCTTCGGGAATTTCATAGAAGATTCGGTCGCCCGACTGGTAGACATTAAAGAGTCCCTCACTCATTTCAGCGCCGGCGGGAATAGCCTGTGAGGCTGCCGGACGATCGGCAGGCTGAGATGCGTTTTCTGCAGTCTGGCACCCGTTCACCATAAAAGCGGCCAGTGCCAGTATCAGAATAAAAGATTGAATTCGTAGCGTTCGTATCATGAGTTTGTTCTATTTCGGTTTAAGCTTACGCTCTAAATAGTGAGTTCTGCGTACTTACGCAAAGCAGTTGCAACTTTTTACCTCGGTCAGCCACCCCTGCAATGACTCTTTAGCCCTCCATGAATTCGCCTCCCGGAGGGTTTGTCAAGCCATCCATTCATTCCACGCACAGCATCTCCCGCCTCTAACATGAATATGCGACAACACCACAACTATATTATGGTACTTATTTTATTACACTTAGATCCAATTTAGAATCTCGCAACCCCGGCAGGCTCTGTGCGTTAAAACTGTAAGACAACAGATAACCTGACAAACTCTCTTGCCATGAAAAAGCTGATCAAATTTCTCTTCACCGCTGTTACGATGTTCCTTCTGCTCTCCGGGTGCAGTGAACGCGGGCCTGTGGGTCCGCAGGGTCCTGAAGGGCCTCCCGGACCCGAAGTGATCCCCACCTCTTTTGAATTCCGTGCGGATCTGCTGCAAGCAAACGGATTTGAGTATTTTCACGATATCCCGCCTCAGATTGAGGTCTTTACTTCGGATGTCATGCTGGCCTACGTTTTTGAGGACTATATTGAAGAGGAGGACCTTGAGGTGTGGAGGCAACTCCCGGTTACCGAGTTTAACAGCCGCGGAACCGTTTTGATCGATTTTGATTTCACCTTTGTGGATATCCGCATTTTCATGGATGCCAACTACAACCTGGGAGCGATGGATGAGTATGAGGGACTGCTGATCCGTGCCGTACATGTACCTGCCGGATTCCTCAATTCTCAAAAGCTTTCTCCACAGCAGCTGAAAGCCGCTGAAACCATCGATGAGCTGGAAAATCTGATGGGGCGGTCGATTGAGAGGAGTGGAGAAGTGAAGAAGTAGAGAAGTGAAGAAGTAGAGAAGTGAAGAAGTAGAGAAGTGGAGAAGTGATGAAGGCTCCCCCTTTGTGAGGCTGTGAGAAATTGAATAATCAAAACTGAATTTGATACAAACCGATGGTGTACTCTAAAATATCATCATTTTCGGCAATGAGCAGGTGGTCATTCCAGAACCCCAGCAAGGATCCGGGAAGCGTAAACTGCCAGGCCCGGTCTGCATCGGGCAGGGAGTAAGCTATTCCGAAATGGTCGTAATTCTGTGGATCGTGGTATGCGCTCTCCAGGATCCCGTCATTGGCATTGTGCCAGGCTACAATCAGAAAGTCATTTACGATGCCTGCCTCCGTAACCCGGGTAAGATCCAGGTTGATTTGCCTGCTGTACTGCAGGGAAAAGTGGTAGGTATTGTTATGATCAAACGGCAGTGTACGGGTTCTGAATGCCTGCGGACGAATATCTGATACCACCTCTGTCTCGCCCGAATCCAAATGGTATCTCATAATTGTATAATCCGTATTCATTACATAATAGATCATCCCGTTTTCGTCATCGATTGCCAGGTAGGGATATTTCAGAAAACTGTCGAGTTCATCCAATGTAGGCGACAACTTGCCCGCCATTTTGGCCTCTCCCGATTCCAGGTCCAAGATCGCAATGGGATGTGCACGATCAAAGCGCAGTGCATTTAAATGCTCCGGCTCTTTGGCAGGTGTAATGAGTTTTCCGTTCCGGTATAGTCCTCGCGGGTGGCGAAGCCAGATCCCCTGCTCCAGGTAACCGGACATTTTCCCGGTAATACGCCCATCTTTAAAATGTGAAATCAAATCCAATGACGTATCATAGACATAGAGTTCACCGCTGTTTTTTACTGTAACTTGTGACGGCAATTCCAACTCCTGAGGCCCTCTTCCCGATTCAGCCAGGTGCCTGAAGTTTCCATTAGCCAAATTCAGCTGATAAGGCAAGCTCCGCCTGAAATCGATGCCATAGACCAGGCTGTCACCTGACAGGCCATAGAGCCCCTTGACAATCGATTCAGGCTGATCGACCGAGTTGTTAACCACCACTTCACCCGTACGCACCAATCCGGCCGATTCACTCTCAGCCTCCTGTTCAGATGTACAAGAAGTCCCCAACAAGACGCTCAAACAGAACGCGGACAGGTATCCAATGTCTCGAATCATTTACGGGATGTTTTATGGTTAATGATCAAATCGGACTTCATAGACGTCGAGGGTGAATCCGTCGTCATCCGATAACAGTGAGTATACCCGGTCACCATCCACATGCATGATGCGCCGGTCGCTCTCCAGGTCAAAGCTTCCGATCGGCTCACCGGATGAATCGAGGACCAGGTACTCCGGTGAATCGTGTGTTTGCAGCCAGAAGTTTCGGTTCCTGTCAACCCACATCTGAGTGGCCACCGGTTTGGTTTCCGGTGTATGTTCACGGGCCAGGGATCGAAATCTATCTCCTGCCCTTTCAATCGCCTCCTCTCTCTCCTCCGATGAAACCTCAAGGTTTGGAATCTCGGCGCTGACCGAATCGATGAGTTCCAGATTCATATTGTAGACCTCTACATCAAACCGGTCATTCCATGTCATATAATATCGTCCGTCATTCCCGGCAGCCAGCAGGGTTGTTCTGCCAAAGGGGATCCCCATCATGAACCCATCATCCCGCACCAGATATCCCATCTCTCGAAATTCAACACGCTGGTCTCCGGTGAGCCCCGATTCCAGATGAGCGGGAGCCAGTTTGTGAACAAACCATGACATCCCCGGCTCCGGCATCTGATCGATACTTTGGCGCACAATGACATTGCCGTCTCCATCAACCGCTTCGGCGCCGAACCGGGTGCCATCGATGGTCAAAAACGTTACCGGTTCCCACTTGCCATTCTCCTCCTCGTACACGACACTTCGCATATTTCCCATATCAAAAACCACCAGCCGGTCATGCCGGTCTGTGATCGTCCGAAGGATAGCCCTGAACTCTTCCGGTCCGCCACCCTCTCCGCCGATCGTCGTCAGGTAGCTGCCACCGGAATCATATACCAGGATTTTATGCGCCTGCTGGTCAACAACAAAGATCCGGCCTTGTGAATCGGACTCTATCGCTGCAATCCTGCGATAAAAATACCCCTCCGGTTCATCCAGCGTAAAAAGATGGGTTAACTCAACCGGCGGCTGATCGGCCGTTCTGATTTCCCCTGTCTGCGGCAACTCGCCGCCGCAGGAGATGATAAATGTCAGTGTAAATATGAGGATCGCGATACGCTTCAGACTGTTTAGCATTTTATGATAGATTGTATTGGATTCTTTAGTGTGAAATTAGAAACGGCAAACGTGAAACATTGCAGGTTGTTGATGCCTGTCGAGGCGCAAAAACTGAGATGTTATACCAATAATTACAACTTTATCGGTTGGTCGGTTTCCCCGTTTCTCTGTTCCCGCACAACCCCCGACTCAGGACTATTGCCCCAAAATCAACCTTCAATATTCGATATTCTGCGGTTCGATATTCTACATTCAGTCACCCTACACCCACTTTATCGGTTGATCGGTTCGTCGGTTTCTCTGTTTGTCAGTTCCCACAGGGAATTGGTCTCCTTCTCCCACACGCCCATCAGGATCAGGATCAGCGTGAGGCTGGTGCCGAGTCCCCAAATCACCACCACGGCAAGGTCGGTCCAGAAATCGTTGCTTCCAAAGAGGATCAGCGGGAGCAGTCCGCCCATGGTGGTGAGTGAGGTGATCATCACCGTGCGCATCTTGTTTCGGTAGACCCTCACCCAGCTCCGCAGCCCGTGTATGCCGTTCGTGCGGCAGCGCTGTTTTTCGTGAACCAGCAGAATGGAGTTGTTGACCACAACCCCGACCGCCAGCAGCGTACCGGCAATTGCGCCCTGGTCAAAATTGATATCGTGCCAGAGCGCGCCGGCCATCACGCCGATCAGGCTGAGCGGAATGGCCAGGATCACCACAATCGGATCACGCCAACTCTCCAGCAGGGCCGAGACAATCATCCAGACACTCAGGATGGTCAGCGCCAGAAGCAACAGGTAGTTGTCGAGCTGATCGTTCTGCCCCCATGAGAAAAACCCTCCCCCGAACTGAATCGACGCCCCAACCGGAACAGGCACTTCATCCAGTACCGATTCGATGTAGCTGGATGCCAGGCGCGGCGGACCCAGAAAATCGACCGCCAGGTTTCGGCTGTAGGATTGATTTTCCCGTATGATTTGTGACATGGTCTGCTCGCGTGAAAGATCGGCCACCTCACTCAGTTTAAAGAGCCGGTTCTCCGATCGGCGGGCACGATCCACAAAATCCTCTTCGTAATGCGTCTGAGCCAGATTACTGCCCATCAGGTACATCCGGTTTCCCTGCAGCTCAACCATCCCGTAGGTATTGGCAGGGTTGGCATCGAGCTGAATCGACTCCAGCACCTGCCTCCGGTTTAGCTCTTTTTGCGCCATCCGCTCTTCATCCAGGCTGAGCACATACTGAAACATATCGCTGCGCCCCCATCCCACCGAGTGGATATCAACCTCCTGAACCCTCGGATTCACTTTCAGCCGGGCGGCGATATCTTCAGCCAGCAGCAACAGTTCATCATAAGAAAATCCGTGCAGCCGAATTCGCTGCCCGGAAATGCCACCCGAGCCAAAACCGGTGCTGTGTCCGTCGCCCAGGCCGCTCACCGAAATGCCGGAATTGCCGATCTGAGAAGCCAGAAAGATCGCTTCACCATAAAACCGGTAGGGTTCGGGACGGAACAGGTACTCATCCTTCAGCACAAACTGAAGGCGGGCACCGCTGTACTCAGAGATATTGGCCTCAAAGTAGTGAAACACATCCATATAGGGCATGGCAATCGTCTCATAGTCACGAACCATCTTGTCGATCTCTTCGATCGGGGTGCCCTGCGGGGTACGGATATTGATAAAGATACTTTCATGCTCCCTGCGTCCCCATGGAGTTCCAAAATAGGTTTCGTTGAAGAACTTATAGGTGAGTCCGCCAATCCACGGGTCGATATCACTTCGGTTATCGAAATAGGTGCGGGTAAGCTCGGGCCAGACGGTCTCGTCCCAGTCGGGCTCCTCGATCGCAAAGAGCGGGATTCCGAACAGGGCAATGAGGCCGGCATAAAGAACCCAGCGCAACCTTCGCCTCCAGTAGAAGATTCGCATCAGAATGCGGTCGACCATCATGCTGATCTTTTTTTTCAGCTTTCGCTCTCTCTTTTCAATCGATCCCGAAACCAGCCAGATGAGAGAGTATGGAATCCAGGTCAGGGCAACCAGCACGGATGAAACCAGTGTGAAGGTCAGGGCAACCGCGAGCGGAACCAGGAAGAGCTGCAGCTCCTCCATCGCAAAAAAGAGGGGGATAAAAATTCCGACCGTGGTCAGCGTGCTTCCAAAAACGGGGACCAGTGTATAGGGCAGTTCAGCGCGCACGTGCTCCAGTCTCTTCTGGCGATCGGACGGAAGCTTCGGATTGAGCTGTTCAAAGACCACGACGGCGTTATCGATGATCATTCCCAGGGCAACGGTCAGTCCGGCAAGGGTCAGGACGTTGAGCGTATAGTCCATAAAAAAGAGGATACTGAGGCTGAGCATCAGCGAAAAGATGATGCTCCCGAGGATGACGAAAGGTGCCCGGAAACGGCGGATGAACAGCAGCAGAATGATAAATACAAAGAGAAGGCTGAAAGCCGACTGGTACTGGAGGTCACCAAACTGTGCCCTCAGATCCTCGGTCGAGTCGCGCTCCAGCTGTATTGTGATATCGTTTGGCAATGCGGCCTGAATCCGCTCCATCTCAGAGCGCATCGATTCGGCGAGCCGCATCGCATCCGATCCGCTCTCCCTCACAAAGATCATGGTCAGGGCCGGTTTCCCGTTCAGCCGCTTCATCTGTTTGACGGGGTAATCCTCAATCTCAACAACGGCAATCTGTGCCAGTTCAATCTGCCGGTTGCTGCCCGGTACGTGCAGCTTCATCCGCTGAATATCTTCCATCGAATCGAACTGAGGAGGGATGAGCATACTCATGCGGGAGTGGCTGTGCTCTACAAAACCGCTCGACCTCCACTCCAGCCTCTCCCGGATCTGCATCATCAGGCTGCGCGCATCAAACCCGTAACGCTCCAGAAGGGCCGTATCGAACCGAACCATCAGAACCGGGTCTTCTGCCCCCTGGATATCGATATCGGCCAGTCCTTCGGTTCCCAGCAGCTGCAGGCGAATCTGCTGCGTGGCAAGCTGATAGAGTTCATGTTTGGTACGGTCGCCGCTGATGGAGTAGGCCATAAACGTCTCCTGCTCCTGAAGTTCCTGCGGAATCGACCGGCTGATACTGGGATTGCGAACCTGTGGCGGAAACTCATCGCGCAATCCGTAGAGATACTCCTGAAGCTCCAGAATTCTGTACTCTACCGGGGTATTCTTTTCAAAGGTGATGGTGACACGCGAACGCCCCTCCTGCGAGACCGACCGGATCTGTTCCACGTTCCGAAGGCGTGTAGCCACTGACTCCACCCGGCGGGTAATCTCCTGCTCCATCACCTCGGGCGAGGTGCTCCCCCACCCGTAGCTCACCGTGACCGATGGCAGCCTCAGATCCGGCGCCATCTCCATCGGGATGTTCATCCACGCAACCGTCCCGACTACAGCAATCAGCATGTAGCTTAAGGAGATGAGATATTTTCGGCGGAAGATTTCGCGCATGGTGTAGGACTAAGGCTTTTTGCAAAAATGTTTCTCCCCTCCTTGAAAAGAAAAGGAATTCTTGCTCATAGTTTAATATCCAGCTTTAAACGCCTCACTCATCAACCTCCTCCCTTACAATCTGCCCGGCCATACGTGGGCGCACTTTCTGGAGGTGGCTGATGGCAAAGTGCCGGTCAACGGCGAGCGTATCGCCCGGGGCGATCTCCTCGTGATTGACAATAGCCCACTCGGATGTGGCATACTCCGGATCCACATAGATCCACTCTACCGTTTCGTTATTCAGTTTAAAAACCAGTGTTCGTCCCCCGTCACGTTCCAGTATGGCCGCCCTGGGCACCCTTGCGATGCCGGTATGGGTTTCCACCTGGATACGCCCCTCAACGGTCATACCCGGACGCAGCATGCGGTCGCGGTTCTCCACCTCTACGACCACCTGGCCCGTTTTACTGTCCGGATCGACCCGTGGCGAGAGAGTTCGGATGGTTCCCTCTTTTCTCATTCCCGACGGGGTGGTCAGTTCGGCTGTCTTCCCGATTTCAAGCCGGTGAAGTTCCGACTCCAGCACGTCGAACCGGATCCACACGGTGGTATCGTCAATCAGCCGGCCCAGCTCACTTCCGGCGCTGATATATCCCCCGGGGGTGATGCGTTCGGGCACGGATAGTTCGCCGCTAAACGGTGCCTTGATTATGGTATATGACAGATCGAGCTCAGCCCGTTCCAGTGCCAGCTCGGCCGCTGCAAGTCCGGTCGTGATGCGTACCAGCCTCTCGCCATTCTCGCTGTTGTCCGAACCGCCGCGGTTCTGGCGCTGTCCCATCTCGATCTGGTAGGCCGACAGTGCCGTTTCATACTCATTCTCTGCCTGGCTCAGCTGATACCTCCACTCCTGGTCGTCGAATGCGAGAAGAGTCTCCCCCTCTTCAACCCGGGCACCATCATCGAGCCTGCTTTCGGTGACAAACCCGCTGATGCGCGGCCTCACCGCGATCTCCCGGATCGGCTCGACCACCCCCTGGCTTTCGATATGAATGTGCAAGGGGCGATCATCGGCCACCGAAAAGACCACATCGGGACGAATATCCACATCATCCGGGCGCTCCGGACGCTCCGGATCATCAGAAGAGGTGCAGGCGCTAAATATCAACAAAATGGCTATCAGGGCAAGAAACCAATCCCCCCTAACAAGGGTGGGAGTAAAAGTCCTGCCAACCGGAGTTTTAGCATTGGTGGAAGAATGTCTATCCGTTGTAATATTCATAGTACCAATTTTATTTAAACCATTAACAGATTGTAAAAAAAACATTTTTCACTTTTGCCTTTTCACTTTTCCCTTTTCACTTTTGCCTCCCTGCCCTTCTCCAGCCACCCAAAAATGACCGGTATCAGATAGAGTGTCAGGATGGTGCTGGTAATCATCCCTCCCATCAGGGCCAGGGCGAGCGATTGGCGAAATGCGTACCCTTCGCCGAAGGGGATCAGCATCGGCACAAGTCCCAGGATCGTGGTCACACTGGTCATCACTACCGGACGGAACCGGTGTTTGCCGGCCAGTTCGATCGCCTTGCCGAGGTTGCCGGTATCGGCCAGGTAGCGGCGCATAAAATCTACCTTCAGAATCGAGTCGTTCACCGCAATCCCCGTCAGAATCAATATTCCCATAAATGACATCGCATTCAAACCGGTTCCCGAAATCCACATAATGATCAGCGAGCCTACCCAGGCAAAGGGGACTGCCAGAATGATGATGAACGGATATTTCAGGTTTTCAAACTGAATGGCCAGGATGATGTAGATAATCAGGATACTGAGCAGAAGCAGCCGGGCCATATCGGTCATCAGGTTCTGAACCATCATCGCATTACCGGCCACCTGTACTTCGGTACCGGTAGATCGGACAAAATCGCGCACTGTATCCATCGTCGCACTTCGGTTCCACCACCAGTCGGCCAGGTCCCAATCGGCCACAAAGCTCAATACGGGGGTCTGGTCAACCCGTTCAAGCTGTTCCGGTTCGGCCGCCCGCTCGATATGTGCAATGTGGCTCAGCGGTATCTCCCGGCTTCCCAGCCTGAGGGTAATTTCGGAGGGGTTATAGATCTGACCCTGCCGGCCCATCAGGCGGATTCCGATCCGTTCATCCTCGCGGGCCCAGTCGCTCACAAAACTCCCCCTTGTAATGGCCTCCAGGTAACGGATCACCTCCTGTTCCTGAATACCCAGCTGCATCATCCGGTCGGTTCGGAACCGGATATTCCAGGTATCGACCATCTGTTCATACTGTTTCCGGAATTCAACGGCCAGTCCGGCATCGTTGAGTGACTGCTGCAGTTCGGCCGACATCCGTTCACTCTCATCGCGGTTCATCCCGATCATCCGGAACAGGACCGGCGGCTGATCAGCACCGATCAGTGCACTCCAGCTTTGCGTATCGGAGACCGGCTCGATCGTCCAGCTGGCAAAATCACGGTCAAACTGCCGAATCACCTCTTCGGCTCGATCTGCCTCTGCGTAACCGCTCACCGGAACCGATATCGTAAACTTGTTCAACCCCTCGCGAGCCAGGTTCGCCAGGTTGGTTTGATCGGTAAAACCGCCAGAAATCTGAATCTGCCCCATCCCGAGTCCGGCACGCTGCAGGCGTACGTTAACGGCATCAGCGGCCTGCATCGTTGAGGGAAGAGAAGTATTGCCCGGCAGTTCAACACGGTAGGTTACCAGTGAGGGTTCATCTTCGGGCAGCATCGTTTTGGGCACAACCATAAAGGCATATCCAGCGGTTGCGATGAGCAGCGTGGCGACGGTAAACATCCAGACCGGGCGGCGCAGCACCTGCTGAAGACTTCCTTCATACCATTCGAGCAACCGGTTAAAAAATTGCCGGGTATTGAGCTGGCCGTCGCCGGCTGAGGCATCACCGGCATCGGAGGCTTCACCGGCTTTTCGCTTTCGGCGCTCCAGGATCTGAACGACCAGAACCGGCAGGATAATGAGTGCCACAAAGAGTGAGGCAAGCAGGCTGATCGAGAGCGTCCACGCCTGGTCCTGGAAAAATGCCCCCTCAAACCCGCCCAGGAATACCAGGGGCAGAAAAACGGAGATCGTGGTAAATGTAGAGGCTGTAACCGCCAGGGCGATCTCTTTGGTACCCACGGCGGCCGCTCGTTTCACAGAAGGTGCCAGAGGCATATGCCGGTTGATATTCTCCAGCACCACAATGGCATTGTCGAGCAGCAGGCCGATCCCAAGGGTGAGTCCGCTCAGCGATACGATATTGAGCTGAATACCTGAACCGTACATCACAAAAAAGGTGATAAATATAGAGACCGGAATGGCCACCCCGATTGTAAAAGGTGTTCGGATATCATTTAAGAAGGCAAACAGGACAAAAAATGCGAGTATTCCGCCAATGAAAAGAGTTTGAAGCAGGTTTTGAATGGCTTTCCGGATAAAGGTGGCATCCTCGCGGATCACCTCGATGCTGATATTGGGGTAGAGTTCCCGCATCTCCTCGACCAGGGGCATGAGTGTATCGAAAACCTCAACCGTATTGCTGCCAAACTCTTTTTTCACCAGAAGGTTGAGAACGCGCTGCCCGTCGACGGTAGCGAACGATGTGGGATCGGTTTCACCGAGTGATATCTCGGCCACTTCGCCAAGCGTCAGAATGCGCCCCTGCCCCAGCCGTGCAATAGGCACCCGTTCCAGGTCGGTCAATTCGCGTACACGGCTCTCGATCTTGAGGGAGTAGCGGTACATACCGTCCCGAAGCTCACCGCTGGAGGTAAACACATTGGCGTCGCTCACAAGGCTGCGAACGCCGTTCAGGCTCAAGCCATATCGGTCTATTTCGCGGGGCAGGTATCGAATCTGCACCTCCGGTTCCACGGCACCCACCGGCACAACCTGTGCAATTCCCTCGGCTTGTTCCAGGCGCCGGGAGAGCACCTGTTCGGCCCATCGCTTGAGGGCCAGGCGGGTTTCAAACTCTTCGTTCGGGCGGTCTTTGGATGTAATGGCCAGAACGGCGATCGGTTCATCGGCGGTTGTGTTGAAGATGAGCTGCGGACGCGATGCCTGTTCCGGCATCATATACTGCACCTGGTCCAGCTTTTCACGGACATTGAGGAATGCCAGATCCATGTTGTGTCCCCATCTGAAACTGAGATAGATGACGCTTTGTCCTTGTCGTGCAAAGCCGTGCACCTGTTCTATTCCCGGAATGGTACTGAGCACGGCTTCCAGCCTCTCATTTATGCGAGTCTCCACCTCCTTGGGAGAGGCGCCCTGCCAGTCGGTGCGCACAACCAGGTTGGGTGAATCGACATCGGGAAGGAGGTCAACCGACAGCTCCTTCAGTGCGAGTCCGCCAAAGATGAACGCTGCCAGAATCAGTATAATAGCCGTTATCGGTCGATTTAAAAGCAATGAAATCCTGTTCGGTTATGTCGCGACCAGACGAGTGCCATGCCCTCCTGCCTTCATCATCCGATCCCGGTTATTAATTGAACGTCAACGACTATTATAGTTCAGGAATATGTAAACTCCAAATGATTATTTATGGATAAGATGAGAGGGCAATTTAAATTGATAGATTGCATCATTTTCAAAACTGACTCCATATAGGTACAGGTTCGTTTCGTCTGCTTCGATCACATTCAGATCATATTCTCCTGAAACTATATAGTGATCGACAACCTTGCCATTCCAGTCCAATTTCAGAATTTTTTTCCTGGGTGCAGGTTCTGATTCCGGAGTTCCGTTCCATAGCAAATAGATATGATTACCGGATGCAGACAGGTCATCAATATATTGAATCAGATTACCCTTCTGATACTCTTCAAGGGAAAAGCCGGAAAGTGTGGGGTCATCATCAAGATAGACACGATGTACAGTACTCTCTTCCACATTAAAAATTTCAATGACCGGTGCATGAACCATGGCAACAGCCAGTTTTAATCGGTTTGGCGACAATACAGCTCCCCTGGCATTGAGGTTTACTTCTGCCATCAGGTCATACGGTTCTATCGATAGATTCAAAAGCGGGAACGTCTCAATATTACCACTATTACGGTTATACAAAAAGATTCCTCGTTTTTCATCCAGCCTCTGATAAAAACGGTCATCATATACACCCACAAACCGTTCATCATCAATACGATTGATTCCTCCGATATTACTGATCCCCTCTAGCTCAGACGGCACCTGTACCACTTCCTTCAATTCGGCTCGGCCGGCATTGAGAGACTCATTGATAGCCATTCGGTACAGTGTACGAGATGGACGGTTCCATATATAGGCATATGATTCACTTTCAAATGATTCAGTATTATAAATAAAGACAGGATTCATAAACTCTCCCGGTCCCCTGCCTTGCCTTCCTAAACTGGCTGCATGTACTTTGTCATCATTGAAAATGTGTATGTAGGGGTCTGAAAAAGTATTAACAATTAAAAGTGAATCGACTTTCTTAACAGCAACTGCTGTATACAGTTCATTAAAAATAATGTTACCCTCAAGTTCTGCCCTGCTTTCAATATCTGATTTCAAGTTTCCTGAATCAGCTTGATCCATCTGACACGAAATAGCAACAGCCAAAATGAATACTAAATAAAGTTTTTTCATGTAATTTTATTCTACAAGAGCCGGAATCTAACCGGCTCTTTTTTAATATTTAATCAACTGGATCAACTGATGAATCAGGGGTACATGAACCAATTGGACCTTCACCTTTTCTCCCATAACTTTTTGTACAAGTTGCACAGTTTACATACTCATACATTGGATTAATTTTCCCCATAGACCAACATGGAATTGAACTTGCATTAGCATCGTTAAATCCTGCCTGCATTACGCCTCCTTTTTCACTAGTGATATTCATAAACATAAAACATGTTCCAATAATAAAACATGTGATAATTCTTTTCATAATCAAGTATAGGTTTGTTTAAGTTTAAATAACAAACCAATTTACCCCCCCCCATACAAAATTCCAAATACAATCAATTTTACTACATTATTTTGTTCTTCAACTGCTCTTTATGAAACTATCAATATCAACTAAACTGACAATTATTTATCAACAATAAAGGTCAAATTCATAAAATAATATTTAAATAGAGGGCTTTGCAGAACCCCCATTCTTCGAGGTTTTGGTTTAAAAATGGTAGATTTCAAGAGAATCATCACAGACAATACCCATTCAACTAATTTTTGTTATGGATAAGCGA
>JBJHCX010000020.1:0-25855 GCA_050486245.1 Rhodohalobacter sp. | reverse complement strand
GTGCTGACAGCCTTGAGAAGGCCGAAGCTGCCAAGAAACGCATTCAGGCAGTTGCCGGCGAACTGGATGAAGGTGCCACCTATAAAGGCACGGTCAAGGCAATCAAAGAGTACGGAGCGTTTGTAGAAATTGTTCCCGGAAAAGAAGGACTCCTGCACATTTCAGAACTGGAGCACGGCCACGTGAAGAACGTGGAGGATGTGATCTCGGTTGGCGATGAAATCGATGTGAAACTTCTGAAAGTGGAACATGGTGGAAAGCTGAGACTCTCCAGAAAAGCCCTTCTTCCGAAACCGGAATAAGTGTGACTCATTTGGCTTGAAGTCAGGTTTTTACAGCGCCTTCGGTCAAACGAAGGCGCTTTTTTTATGATTCTATGAATATCATTGTCATCGATTAAACCAAACCGCTATGCAAACTACGCAAACAGCCACTGAAATTCGCAAGACCGTCCTGCCCAACGGGCTCAAAATTGTTACCGAAAATATTCCGGGTATCATGAGTATATCTGCCGGGATCTGGGTCAAATCGGGCAGCCGGCATGAGTCGGAAGAGCAGGCGGGTATCACCCATTTTTTGGAGCATATGATGTTCAAGGGGACCCATGAGCGTTCTGCCTACGACATTGCCCAGAGCATGGAGTCGGTGGGAGGTTATTTGAATGCCTTTACCTCGACCGAATATACATGCTATTTTGCCAGATGCCTCGATACCAAGCTCGACCGTGCCATCGATGTTCTCAGTGATATGGTGAAGAATTCACAATTTCCCGAGGAGGAGCTCGAGAAGGAGAAAAAGGTGGTTCTCGAAGAGATGAAGATGTATAAAGACAGCCCCGATGACTATATCTTTGAGCTGTTCAGCACCCATGCCTTTAAGGATCACCCGATTGGGAGGCCTATCATCGGTTATGAAAAGACGGTTTCAGCGTTTACACGGCAGGACCTTTTTGATTATATCGCAGAGCGTTATCGCCCCGATAACCTGCTCGTTGCCGTAGCCGGACATGTAGAGCATGATGATGTGGTACGGGCCATTACGGAGAAGCTGACCCTCGAATCGGATCAGCCGACGGTAAATATCGAGCAGCCGCTTACCCCGTATGAAAAGGTGAGCATTGAAGAGAGCCGTTCAATCGAACAGACGCATATGGTTATGGGAAAACGGGCACTCAACTTTGACCACCCCGACAAATATCTGCTGCTGCTGGCCAATACGGTGCTGGGAGGCGGTATGAGTTCACGCCTTCATCAAAATATTCGTGAAAAATACGGTTACTGCTATGCCATCGGCACTTTCAACCAGTCGTACACCGATTCGGGACTTTTTGGCGTCTATATCGGAACCGACAAGGATTACGTGAAACATGTGCGCAAACTGATCGGCAAGGAGTTTGAGAGAATCCAGAATGAGAAAGTGGGCGAACAAGAACTCAGTGAAGCCAAATCGCAATTGAAAGGCAAGCTGCTCCTGTCTCAGGAGAATACCAGCAACCGAATGACCCGGCTGGCCAAGAGTGAACTCTATTTTAACCGCTTTGTGAGCCTGGATGAACTGGTGGAGAATATTGACGGGGTGACCGGAAACGACCTGCTCGACTTCTCACAATCGTTCTTTCAGGCAGATCAATTCTCGGAGGCACTTCTGCTGCCCGAAAATCGGGGGTAATCCCTCGTTTGCAAGACCATGTAAATTCATACAGCGTTCATATAAAACTCGTTTGTTTTCACTATCTTTAATCCGGTATCGGATATGCCTGTCTGATATCCATCAACCGATTTTTCCACTTTAAATCATCATTTACGTTGAAGGCCTGGAAGTACATTGTAGCCGTTTGGATGACCCTCGTGATTGCCCTGGGTTTTTCAATCCGCATCCCGCATATCGATATGCTGTATGAGACAGCAAGAAACCTCTTTCTTCATGTGCCCATGTGGTTCACCATGATGGTGGCTTTTGTAATGGCCTTTTACTACAGTGTGCGCTATTTGAATGATGAGGAGATTCGATGGGACCGAAAAGCTGAAACGGCCACCGCTGTCGGGCTTGTATTCGGAATCTGCGGACTGTTAACCGGTTCGCTTTGGGCGCGATTTACATGGGGTACCTGGTGGACTTTCGCCGAACCGAGAATGAATCTATCGGCTTTGGCCATGATGATCTTTGTGGCCTATTTTGTGCTTCGAACCGCATTTAACGATCCCGAAAAGCGGGCCAAGATTTCTGCGGTCTACAACATTTTTGGAGTGACCACCATCCCATTTTTACTCTATATCATTCCGCGCCAGCTGCCCAGCCTGCATCCGGGTGCCGAAGGCAACCCTGCATTCAGTGATATGACAGCACCGGAACTGAGAATCATTTTTTACCCGGCCGTTATCGGATTTATCGGCCTGTCGATCTGGATGATGGATATCATCAATCGGTATAAGCGTATACAATCAATTACAGAAAAGAGTTCATGACAAGAAATTTTACACAAGAAGCTGGAAACAGTGCCGTTGACACGTTGTCTCAAGCCTATTCAGACAGTTGGGATGGTGCAGGGGGAGCTGAAGAAGCAAATGCTTTCGTTCAGTTTATGTCGTCTAACGACCTTATTTTCGTGGTACTCGGTGTAAGCCTGATTATCTGGTTTGTACTGCTCTTTGTAATGATACGGGTAGATCGAAAAGTATCCAGGCTTGAACAGGAAATTGAAGAACAAGGAAGCGAAACCGCTTCCTGAGGAAAATCCATAACCATTTATAAACGTTTAAATTCCATTTCATGAAACCAAAATTAATACTCGGAATTTTTTCGATAGTTTTGTTTACATCGCTCCTGATGTACAACTTCGGGAACAGTATCAGTACCTACGTAGACTTTGAACAGGCTGAAACCAGGGATGTGTCTCATGTGGTGGGTGTCTGGGAACGCTCTGAGCCTCACGGGTTTTCAAGAGAAAGAATGCAATTCTCATTTCACATGAAGGATGAATCGGGCAACGTTCGCAGAGTGGTCTATCCAAGGCCAAAGCCCAATAACTTCGAGCAGGCTACGCAGCTTGTCGTGGTGGGCACCATGCGCAATAATGTGTTTCATGCAGACGATATGCTGATGAAGTGCCCCTCAAAGTATAATGAAAACCCTGACTTTGAACCGGCAGATCACTCAACTCCCGAAGAAGTAACGGAGAAAAGCTACTAGGCATGATCGCACAAATCGGACAGCTTTTTCTAAGCGGTGCATTCGTTGCATCGATAGCAGCACTCATCTTTTACGCGCTGGCTGAGTATCGCCAGAACTCAAAACTGGAGTCCATTTCGGATAAACTCTGGTATGCAAAGGGGATCTTTCTGACCATTGCATCAGGTGCCCTGATCTACCTGATCATGACCCACCAGTTTCAATACTACTACGTCTGGAACTACACCAGCCTTGACCTGGAAACCATGTACCTGATCTCTGCCTTCTATGGCGGACAAGAGGGCAGTTTTATGCTCTGGATTCTCTGTGCATTTGTTGTGGGTATCGGGCTGATTCGCTGGACCCGAAAGCCGTACAAGGCTCCTGTGATGTTTGTCATGACACTCACACAGCTTTTTCTGCTTTCAATGGTTGTGGGCTGGGACTGGGGATTCACACAGATTGGAGCATCACCGTTCCGAACCATTGCACAGGAGATGCCAAACGCACCCTTTATTCAGGCCAACCCTGACTTTGTTCCGGCAGACGGGTCGGGTTTGAATGACCTGCTGAAGAGTCCGTGGATGATGATCCATCCGCCGGTGATCTTTATCGGCTTTGCCATGATGACGGTGCCTTTTGCATTTGCAATCGCCTCACTGTGGACCAAAACCTACCATGAGTGGATCAAGCCCGCGCTACCGTGGACCCTGTCGGCAAACCTCTCTCTTCTGACTGCGATCTTTCTGGGTGGCTATTGGGCTTATGAAACGCTCTCATTTGGCGGGTACTGGGCATGGGATCCGGTAGAAAATGCATCCCTGGTGCCATGGCTTCTGGGCACCGCCGGCATTCATGCCATGATTATTCAGCGAAAAAGCCTGCGTGCACACAAAGCGTCACTCTTTTTTGCGATCCTGGCTTATATCGGAATTATATACCAGACCTTTTTGACACGTTCGGGATTGCTTGCCGAACAGTCTGTACACAGTTTTGTCGACCTGGGCCTCTATGGCCAGCTGCTCCTGTTCATCCTGGTGATGGTAGCGATGGGCATCGGATTCTATCTCTATCGGTACAGGGAACTCCCATCGGTTGATAAGGAGTCGAAGTTTCTGAGCAAGGAGTTTATGACCTTTACGGGAGCGGTACTGCTCTTTATCCTGGGTGTAATCATCATTATCGGTACCAGTTCACCAATACTGGGACGACTGTTTGTGGACAACCCCACACCGCCTGAAATTCAGTTTTACAACGACTGGAGCATGCCGCTTGCAATTATCATGGCACTGGCCACCGTCGTGGCACAATATATTTTCTGGCAAAAACATACCTGGGAGTCGCTTGCCGGCAAATTGATTACGCCGCTTCTGCTCACTTCGGTTGCAACTATTTTCAGTATTGTATTCGGTGATGTGAAAAACTTCTACTACATGGTTTTCATTTTTGCCGGATGGTTCGCTGTTTTTGGCAATGGTGCAGTCATGATCTCGCTGATCGTGAAAAACCCCAAACTGATCGGCGGAACGGTAACCCATGTCGGTTTCGGGGTTTTGCTTCTCGGAATCATTGCATCATCGGCCTATACAGTTCCCCTGCTCGATGAACAGATGCAGCGATACAATGCCCGCGTGGCCGCAGGTGAGATGTATGACGAGGAGGGTTTTCCGATTACCCAGCCGGTAGAGATGTTTGAACTCGATATCGACCGTCCAAAACTGATCAACAATAAATATATGGTCACCTATAAAGGGTTTGAGAAATCTGACTCGCCAAGGCCGGGTCAGCAGACCTATCGCCTAAAGTTTGAGCCGATCGACGGCAGCCGGACATTCTACATGGAACCGGTTGTCTATCCGATGCTGACCTCATCGTCAATGGATAACATCGAGTGGTCGGTCGACCCCGATGTGCGCACCGGATGGACCCAGGATATCTATCTTTATGTTGCCGGAAGCCGATATGTTGAACGGCGAAATGAGGATCTTCGGCGGGTGAATGAGCGCGGACACGATATGAGCGCACTGCAAGGTGACGAAGAGAGGCAGACTATTGAAATTGCACATGGTCAAACCATTGAAGCCGGGCCCTTTGCCTTTACATTTCAGCAATTTATCCCGGCCAGTGAGGAGAGTGTGCCTGAAAATACCCAAATCGGTATTCGGGCACAGGTGAAGGTGGAGCATACGCCGAGCGGCAATGCGTTTGAAGTGGAGCCGCTCTTTGCCGTCTATACCGATGATGGCAGAAGTTTTACCTACTCACCTCCGCTTACAATTGAAAACTGGGAGATGGATGTCAGTTTTACCAGGGTTCACCCGGAAAGTGATACCATTGAAATAACCGTTGACGGACTCGATGAAAACTTCGAGGAAGACTGGATTCTGGTCGTCGCAGAGGTGAAGCCCTTTGTCTCGGTTGTATGGCTTGGAACGTTTCTGCTGATGGCCGGTTTCAGTATCTCGATCTTACGCCATTGGGGCAGGGAGAGGGCTGAGAAACTTAAAGAGCAGGATAAGGATTGATAAAAGGGGGCTTCGGCTCCCTTTTTTTTTGTCGTCCAGGAAAAAAGTACTCTCTGAGACCGGTAGTGAAAAGATTTGATTCCTGTTCAATATCAGAGTGAAATATTTTTTATCTTCGGATGGTTATAAAATATACTAGTTAACATTAAATAGAGTACAGTTTATGGGTAGCATAGGCGGTTTCGAATGGGTGCTGATCATCCTCGCAATATTACTGCTTTTCGGCGCAAAACGGATTCCTGAACTCGCCAGGGGTATTGGTCAGGGAATTCAGGAGTTCAGAAAAGCATCTGATGACATCAAACGTGAAATTGACAAAGGAAAGGATGATGTCAACAATACGGTGAATGAATCCAAAAAAGAAGAAACCGAAAATAAATAGCATTTCTCAATGAAAAATCTGCTCTCAGTGCAAGAGCAACTAAAGTCCGGAGAGGCCACTCTTCCGGAACTTGCAGCGGCGTACCTGGAAACCATTCAAAAAGATAACCCTGACATCAATGCGATGGTGCATGTCGATGAAGAGTCGGTTATGGGCCGTGCGGCTGCCATCCAGAGAAAGGTCGATTCCGGCACTGCCGGCGAACTGGCCGGTGCGGTCGTCGGGATAAAGGATGTTATCAGTGAAAAGGGGAAGAAGCTGACCTGTTCCAGCAATATGCTGCGGAATTTTGAAAGCGTATATGATGCAACGGTCATCCAAAAACTTCAGCAAGAGGATGCCCTTTTTATCGGCCGGTGCAATATGGATGAATTTGCAATGGGGTCATCGACCGAAAATTCGATTTACGGCCCCACAAAAAACCCGGTAAACAGAGATCATGTATCGGGTGGTTCCAGTGGTGGAAGTGCCGCGGCTGTGGCTGCAGGCATGTGCAATGTATCACTGGGTTCGGATACAGGAGGCTCCATTCGGCAGCCCGCATCCTACTGCGGCGTGGTCGGATTGAAACCGTCATACAGCCGGGTTTCGAGGTACGGGCTGGTGGCGTTTGCCTCGTCATTCGATTCAATCGGTCCCTTTTCAAACAGCGTTACCGATGCGGCCCTGATGCTGAAGCATATCGCCGGACATGACCCGATGGATAACTCATCTGCCAATATTCCGGTTGAGAATTATCTGCAGGAGGCATCCCGGCCCGGAAAGCTGAAAATCGGAGTGCCGGAAGAGTATTTCGGAGAGGGGCTGGATGATGAGATCCGTCAGAAGATCGGCGAACAGATCAAACAGTTTGAATCGGAAGGTGCAGAGCTTGTTCCGGTCAGCCTCCCGCACACCAAATATGGTATTGCAACCTACTACATCCTGGCTACGGCCGAAGCCTCCAGCAACCTGGCCCGCTATGACGGTGTGCGATACGGACACCGGGCCGATTTTAAGGAGCTGGAAGAGGAACTGGGCCAGGAACGGGCAGCCATCGAAAAAGAGATTAAGATTGCCGTTGGACAGGATAAAGAGGAGGCGGTCGAAAGGCTTGGAAAACTGGATACCCCGCTGGCACGCCTCTACAAAAAGTCAAGAACCGAAGGGTTTGGCAGTGAAGTCAAACGGCGGATACTGCTCGGCACCTATGTGCTGAGTGCTGGGTATTACGATGCCTACTACGCAAAAGCCCAGAAGGTTCGCCGTCTGATCAAACAGGACTTTGAGAAGGCATTTGCCGATGTAGATGTCATCGTTTCGCCCACCGCGCCGACAACCGCGTTTAAACTGGGTGAGAATCAGGACGACCCTGTGCAAATGTATCTGAACGATGTCTATACCACCACCGCCAATCTTGCGGGAATCTGTGGCATCAGTGTACCGGCCGGAACCCATTCAAACGGACTGCCATTCGGAATTCAGTTTCTCGGCAATACATTCAGGGAGTCCGATATTCTCAGAGCCGGCCTTCAATTTGAAAACATGATACAGTAAGGCTCTATGTTCAACCGGACTCCTGGCAAACAGGTATTCAAATGCTCTGCTTCACGCATCGGAAAACCTGCACGTCTGCTATTGATACTTTTTCTTGTGTCGGTTTCCTGCACAAACCAGGAGTCGGGCCTGAAATTTTCAGAACAGGGACGTGAAGTGCCCGTTTTCAAGTCAGACCGAGCCTATCAGTACGTCGAAGGGCAACTGGCATTTGGGCCGAGGGTGCCCGGCACGGAAGCCCATTTCGCAGCAAAAGAGTATTTTGCAGATCACTTCAAACAACTGGCGGGTGACCGGGCGGTATTTGTACAGTCGTTCGAACAGGAAGTGTATGGTGAGCTTTTGCCATTTTACAATGTGCTGGCCTCTTTCGGTACGGATAAAACCGACCGGATCCTTCTGGCAGCTCACTGGGATACGCGTCCGCGCGGCGAAAAGGATCCCGAATTTCCCGAAAAACCCATTCCGGGAGCCGATGACGGTGCCAGCGGCGTGGCGGTACTGATGGAACTTGCCAATATATTTGCAGAACATGATCTGCCGGTCGGAGTTGACATCCTGCTGTTTGATGGTGAAGATTATGGGGAAGAGGGAGACCTGGACAACTATTTTATCGGTTCGAGATACTGGGGTCAGCATCCCCCCGTACCGGGATACAGCCCGCGTTTCGGTATTCTGCTCGATATGGTGGGAGGCGAGGGAGCCCGCTTTCCCAAAGAGGGGTACTCCATGAACTTTGCACCGAACCTGGTAGATGAGGTCTGGGCCATTGCAGCCTCCAGGGGATATTCCGATCTATTCGTGGATGAGCGGGGCGGGCGAATTGCCGATGATCACGTCATCGTTGAACAGTATACCGGCATTCCAATGATCAATATCATTCATCACAGCCTCAATGCCTCGGGTGGCGTTGATTTCCCGCCTTACTGGCATTCTCAGCAAGATGATATCGATATCATCGATCCGGATGTGATGCAGGCTGTCGGTGAGGTTCTGCTGGAGCTGATCTATAACCGTATTCCAACCGGATCCGACTGAGCCGACAGGCCTGCATCTGAATAACCTTTCCCGATTCCGCAACTCACACTCTCAGGATATGAGCTATATTAAATTGATTTTCGATATCGATGACCGCTACCATGAGCACTTTATTGCGGAGCTGATGGATCTGGACTTTTACGGTTTTGAACAGCTCGACAATCGCCTGATCGCCTATGTGGAACAGAGACGATATAATGATTCCAGCCGCGAGATGATTGAACAGATGATGGGCCTGTTTCCCGGTGCATCCTTTGCAGAAACCGAACAGATCGAAGAACAGAACTGGAACCGGGCCTGGGATGAGACGATACAGCCTCAGGAAATCGGGAAATTCCTGGTACGGCCAACCTGGTCAGCCAAAGAGCCTGATGCCGGACAAACGTTACTGGAAATAGATCCAAAAATGGCATTTGGAACCGGTTATCACGCTACGACCCGCTTGATGCTGCGTCAGCTCAGTCAGATCGATCTCAAAGAGAAAGAGGTGCTCGATGCAGGTACGGGCACCGGAATCCTGGCCATCGCATCGGTGAAACTGGGGGCGCTGAAAGCAGTGGGTTTCGATATTGACCCCTGGAGTGAGAAGAATGCAGCTGAAAACGCCCTGATCAACCGGGTATCCGGACGGGTTGATGTTCGCCGCGGCAGTGAAGAGGTGATTGGACCGGATGAGATGTTTGATGTCACCCTTGCCAATATCAATCGCAACGTGATCCTCAACCTGATCCCATTCCTTGCAAAACATACCCGTCAGGGGGGTGTGATCTGCCTGACCGGACTGCTTTACAGCGATGAAGGGATCATTCGTGATAAACTGAAAACCCAGCCTGTGAATGTGATCGATCTGAAAAGAGAAGAGGAGTGGATTCTGTTTCATCTTGAAGTGGAACAGGAAAGCTGATGTGGCCCGAGACTTTTTAGCCACTTTTGGTTTTTAAACCCTTGAAAGATTGAATTCAACACGTATGTTGGCAAACATTATGATAGCCCAAATATGAGCATACAGGCATCCATCGACATAGGAACCAACTCCGTACTGCTGCTGGTTGCACGGATTGAAGAGGGAGCACTGTCCGTGCTGGAAGAGCGCCATGAGGTTCCAAGGCTCGGAAGAGGGGTTGATGAGCAGCGCAACCTCTCAGAGGAGAGTATGCAGAGAGTTCTCAATGTGCTGATGGGGTACAGGCAGTTTCTGAAAGAGAACTATCCGGTTTGTGCAGAGGGGACGGTGATTACGGCAACCAGTGCGGTACGCGATTCCGGTAACCGGGATCTGTTTATACAACGCATTCAGAAAGAGACCGGTTGGACTGTACGCCTGCTGAGCGGAGGCGAGGAGGCCAAAACCACCTATTCCGGGGCCCTGAGTGTTCTGGATATCTCTCAAACTGATGACAAACGGTATGTCATTATTGATATCGGAGGAGGCAGTACCGAGGTTGCCATTGGCAATGCCCGGAGTTTGGAATCCGGCAGATCATACGACATGGGAAGTGTACGGTTTTCGGAGAGATTTTTGAAAGGGGCACCCCCTGCCAAAAACCAAATGGAGGAGCTCAAAAAAGAGGTTCGGACTCTTTTGGAACAGGGTGGGGAGTACAGCCCGGCAAATACCGAACTGGTCGGGGTGGCGGGTACCGTTACCTCCATTGCCGCGATTGAACAGAAACTGGAGTTGTATCATCCCGACAGGCTGAACGGAGTCTCACTGTCACTGGATACCATTTCACATTATGCAAACACCTTTTCCGCGATGTTGCCCGAAAAAATTGAAGAGAATTACCCACTATTTCTGAAAGGAAGGGGCGATGTTATCCTGGGAGGGCTTCTGATCCTGCAGCAGTTTATGGAGTACTACGGGTTTTCAGAGCTGACGGTATCAACGGGAGGAATCCGTCACGGTATTTTGCTGCAATAAAAAAAGGCGTTCACCTGCAATGAGATGAACGCCTCGATTCTGTCTTGATAGAGTTTGATCCGTCAGGTTAGTTAATCGGAAATCTCAATCCAGCAGAGATTACAAGCTGATCCAGGCTGCTGAGTGCGTACTTGATTTCAGGTGCAATGGTGGCAAAACCCAGGTCATACTCAAGGCCTGCACCGATATTCAATCCAACTTCCGAATTGCTCCAGCTTCCCCATTCGGTGCTGACACTCTGCCTCGCATAGTTAATTCCGGCCAGGCCGTAGATAATCATCGATTCATCCTGGGTGAAGATATAGTTTCCGTTCAGGTTTAATTCCCAAAATGTAACATCGCTGTCTTCAAAGTAGTAGATGATATCTGCACCGGCTCTAAAATCTTCGTTAATCGTATAAACCCCGTCAACCTTAAGGCCGAGTGCTTCAATATTGGTTCCGTATCCCAAGCCCCCGCCAACACTAATTTGGGCTGTAGCCGTTGAGTGAATACCGAATGCCAGAACGAGTACAAATGCAGAAGTTAGTAGTTTTTTCATTGTGCTATTCTTATGTTATTCGTTGTTTTAAGTGAAAGAGATTCTCAGTTCATGAGTGAACCTCTATCTATTAAAAGCGCAAAGTGTTGATGTTAACTGTCATGTTTTAAGGAAATAATTTTAAGAAGTCGTTGATGTCTCGGGATACCAAAAATAGTTCAGATATAGAGTCGGGCAGAAAAAATGCTTCTGCAAGCAGCCTGGAAGATGATAAACTGGTTGCAGCAGCCATAAAGGGCGATCAGTCTGCATTTAGTTTGATTATGGAGAAATATCAAAAACCGCTCTATTTTCACCTGATTAAAATGGTCAAGGATAAGGAGCATGTAGAAGACCTTGTACAGGAGGCATTTATGAAAGCTTTTGATAATTTGTCTTCATACAGCACCAACTACGCTTTTTCGACCTGGCTCTACCGCATTACGACCAATCATGCAATTGATTATCTCCGGAAAAAGAAACTTCAGACCCTTTCGATTCACGAACCCGTTAAAACCAGGGATGGAGAGATGAATCTTCAGCTCGAAGATGAAAAGGCGTCGGCCGACAACAGGGTGATGAAAAAGGAGAGGAGCCAAATTATACATGAGGCGATCGATCATCTGCCTGAAAAGTACCGTGTAGTCATTAAACTGAGACATTTTGAAGAGCTGAGCTACGATGAGATCTCTGAACAGCTCGACCTGTCTCTCGGCACGGTGAAAGCACACATATTCAGGGCAAGGGAGATGTTATACAAAGAACTGAAAGACCGCAGGGGTGAATTTTAAACATCGCTGATTCACCACAGTTTTAACAAAAAAACGCCGGAACTCTGCCGGCGTTTTTTTTGGGGAATAAAAATCAGTTCACTGAATCAGTCAGGTTCCTGAGATCTGCTTTCTGAGCGGGCGCCGGTTTTCAAAGGTATGACCGTGCAGCCGGATGTTCTTTAAGCGCCACAGCAGCTTGCCGAGCCCTGATTGCGGTGCCGTGCACTCTATGATTGCATGGGCATGACGCTCAATGGCACTGTTCACATTAGCGTTGTCAGTGAACTCAATTAGAATCGCCCGGCCTGATTCAGAAACCTTGCGCAGCAGATGCTTCTCCTGTGGGGTTGCATATCGTCGGTGCGAATAGGTATGACCGGTATATTCACCGCTCAGCACATCACCATTTGTCAGATAGATCACGTGGTTGTCTTTTTCCAGGGATTCAAAAAGTGAATCGATATTTTGAAAGGACTCTTCTTCCGAAGTGGAGATCACATTTCGAAGGTCGACCTCTTTGATGGCTCCTTCAATCCGGCCGGTGATGCTCTTTTTGGCAGATTGGTTTCTGCCGCTCAATACAACCAGTTTGTAGGGAGTCTCAAACGTTCCCTGATTCAGGCTGTTAATTACGGTTTCGGCTTCACGGTCACTGTATTTCATTCGTTCTGCCCGATCAACATTTTTCATAATTACAAAGGAGTGTGATTCAAATAGTGGGTTAGCTGTTACATCATTTTTTTACAGTAGGCAATATAGGGAATATTTCATGTAAAATGATCCCGGATCGATCGCCCTCTTTTTGCATGGCCCTGGCTCGGAAGAGTGCAACACGCCTGCAAGTGTGCTGCCTGGCCGGCTCAAAAGGATCTGAACCGTTCGTGAGCCGATTGGCTAAGCTCTTCCCTGTGATCGGGATGAGATACCTTGATCAGTTCGGCAGCCCTCTCTTTGAGTCCCTTGCCGTAGAGGTCGGCCACGCCATACTCGGTAACGACATAGTGAACGTGTGCCCGGGTTGTCACAACTCCGGCTCCCTGTTTCAGGAAAGGGACAATACGGCTCTCTCCGCGCCGTGTAACCGACGGCAACGCAATAATAGGCTTGCCGCCCGTCGAAAGGGATGCACCCCGGATAAAATCCATCTGGCCTCCAACGCCCGAATATTGATAGGTCCCGATAGAATCGGCACAAACCTGTCCGGTAAGGTCCACTTCAATTGCACTGTTGATGGCTGTCACTTTGGGGTTCCGGCGTATGACTGCCGTATCATTGACATAGGCACAGTCGAGCATCGCAAGGTTGGGATTGTCATCCATAAAGTCGTAGAGCTTGCGGGTTCCAACGGCAAAAGAGGAGACGATCCTGTTGGGGTGGATCTTCTTGGAGCTGTTATTGATTACGCCGGATTCAATCAGCGGAATTACACCGTCTGAGAACATCTCAGTGTGAATCCCCAGATTTTTATGACCCTTCAGAGAAGCCAGAACCGCATCGGGGATGCTTCCGATTCCCATCTGAAGGGTAGCACCATCGTCAATCAGCTCTGCACAGTGTTTCCCGATCTTCAGTTCCAGTTCAGACAGGTCGGCAGGAGCGTGCTCTGGCAGGGCATCGTCAACCTCAACGGCAATATCGATCATGCTTTTGTGGATGATGCCGTCTCCATGCGTGCGGGGCATGTTCGGATTGATTTGGGCGATAACGGTAATTGCATTGTTAACGGCTGCACGAGAGGCATCGACGGAAACTCCCATGGAACAAAACCCATGTTTATCCGGCGGACTCACCTGGATCAGGGCTGCATCCAGGTGGATGATTTTTCGGTTAAAGAGGTGGGGTACTTCACTCAGGAAAATCGGGATATAGTCGGCAACCCCCTCTTTTATGGCATTGCGGATGTTGCTTCCCACAAAAAATGCCTTGGTGGCAAAAGTCTGGCTTACTTCAGGGGCAGCATAGGGGGCAGGCCCTTCAGTGTGAAGATGATAGAGTGTGATGTCATTCAGCTCTTCATGGCGATCGGTCAGTTTGTTGATCAGCTGAAGCGGTGCGGCCGCCGCAGTATGGATATAGATCTCGTCCCCGTCCTGAATCTGTTTAACGGCCTCTTCTGCTGGCATGATGTTCATAAGTCGTCCCTTTAACTTTTTATTTGACTATTAAAGCATTGATACACATTACCTTAATAAATACTTGATGAAAGTTATAACAGAGGATTGTACTGATTCTGAAAAGCCTCTGCTATAACATATTACTTCTTTGAGATGTAACAAATATGAACATCCAGAATGGAAAATCAGGAAATTTCAGAAAATTCATCCAAGAGATGACAAGCTGCCCGGATTTTTTACGCTATATAGGGTAGAGGATTCAAAAAAGATGAACCATAACGAAAGAGTAAACAAAAATGATACTACGCTTAAGCAAAGCATTATGGACACTTACACTGGCAACATTTGTCTTCATCGCTTGTTCGGACACTACCGGACCCGATGTTGAAAACGGAAATGGGGATACGGTAACAGAGTACACAATCAGTGCTTCTGCCGGTGAAGGCGGCTCGATTAGTCCGAGTGGCAACATCACCGTTGAAGAGGGAGAGGAGCAGAGCTTTGAAATTGAAGCGGCAGACGGTTACGTCATTGACGATGTGCTGGTAGATGGCGATTCAGTGGGTGCCGTTGAGGAGTTTACATTTGAAAATGTACAAGGGAACCATACGATCGAAGCATTTTTTGCCGAGCCGCCGGAATTTCAGGATTCATCTCCGGTCAGCGTTGACCTGAGCTATTTTGAGGATGCCGATGCCGGTGATACGGAAGAGTATTACGGATTTAATTTGGCATCGATGATGGCCTCAACCGTACACGGACTCTTTGGAGCCTACCACGGATATGGGATGACCTATTTCGGAATGGGTGATTTTGATGATGCAACCTTTGAAGACGGGGTGTGGACCTGGGAAGAGACCTTCGATTATGGGTCAGGAAGCCTGACCATCACCCTTATTGCAGAAGAGACGTCTGAAGGCCGAGAGTGGAGAATGATCTTTAGCGGCGTGGATCCGGATACCGGTGAAACCATGGAGGATGTTCTTATCCTGAGCGGATTTGTAGCCCATGACGGCAGTTACGGCGAGTGGAATTACTATATGACGGAAACCGATTCGGATCAGCCGGTCTTTACCTACAGCTGGAATGTCGACTCGGACGATCAGTATACTCTTTCGTTTGTCGTGAATGAGGATGGGGATATGGAAGGATACTCCATCGTCTATGAAAAAGATGGGCACGACAATACCATTACCATGCAGGGAGACAATGAACGCGACAGGGTTTATATCTACTGGAATACCGACGACAAAACCGGGTATATGGAGATGGATGGAGAAATCTACTGCTGGGGAAGCAATTACCAGGCTGCCAGTTGTGAATAAAGAGTCCTGATTCAATCTTGATTTTTTATTGAGTGAACACCTAAAGTGAAGCCGCCACTGTTGATAGCAGGGGCGGCTTTTTTTATGGCCTTTCCAAAGAGGCATGGAGATTGCAGCAGTTTAACAAAAATGCAATTAACAGCTGCAAACTCACCAGAACCTTCTGTAACCACAGCGTGAATACACTGTATAGCCGGGTAAATTTCAATAAAACCCGTGAATCGGCGGCCCGTCATCATCCGCCTTCCTCATGGGTGATTTTTGTGAAATTTTACCGGTCAGCTGTTCGCTATTCAGTGCAACCTTTGATATCTTCGCAGCCAAACAAACAGCAATGAAAATGAAGACTTTATAGAAATGGCAGATAATGATTTTTTAAAGCCTGAAGGTGAGATCAAACTGAGCGATAAACAGCTGATGGAATCTCCGGAAATTGAAGAGATTGCCCGTGAAGTAATTGAAAGCCATAAAATGGAACTGGGGCCGGCACAGGTCGGGTACCTGCTGGTCTATCCCAATATCTCCAAACAACGTGCGGCCAAGTGCATGAAAGCCTCCCGCGAGGTGAAACACTACTCCGGAAATGACTACCTGATCGAAGTGTCGGGCGACCTCTGGGATATGCTCGATACCGATACCAAAAAGATGCTGCTCTACCATCAGCTGCTTCACATCGATCCGGTATTCAAGGCCAAAAACCAGGAGTGGAAGATGCAGATTCGCAAACCGGACTTCTCCGATTTTTATGAAATCAACGATAAGTTTGGCAATGAATGGTACAAAACCATCCAGGCAACGGTCTCATCACTTCACGATCTGGATCCCCGTCAGGAAGGAAAGGTGAAGGTGTCGTAGGAAAGGTTTATGGTTTATGGTTTATGGTAGATGGTAGATGGTAGATGGACTGGACCTTGCGCCTTGTAACCACTTTCTCCGATTGAATAGGATGAAATAGTGCTTAACAACATGTTTTAGACACCCCCCTTAATTCCACCTTGTCAGGGGGGGAATTGCCTGCACCCTGAACCTTGCAACCTGCGCCTTGCGCCCTGAATCCTGAACTTCAGATGAGCATATAATTTATGGTTCATAATTGTTATATTACATGATTATAAGAATTACGATCTACAGCATACATAAGAAAACTAATTAATTACTGACATTTGAAGTTTACTGATTTAAATCTGTCTGAATCCCTGTTGGCCGGGCTTCGAGACGTACAGTTCATCGAACCGACACCTGTTCAAGAGAAAGCCATTCCAATCGTCACCTCCGGTAAAGACCTTATTGCTACAGCACAGACCGGAACGGGAAAGACAGGTGCGTTCATCATTCCGATCATGGACAGAATTCTCAAGAACAAAGAGAAGAGAAAGGGAGTGAAGGCTCTCATTCTGAGTCCCACGCGTGAACTCGCAAAACAGATTGACGAAGAGATTTTTGCCATCGGGTATCATACAGGCATCACCTCTGCAACGGTGATAGGCGGAAGTGATTTTTCACAACAGGCCAATGCAATCAAGGCCGGTGTGGATATCATTGTCGCAACTCCCGGACGCCTGATTGACCAGAATAAAGTGATCAATATTGACTTCAGCAACCTGGAGTATTTTGTCCTGGATGAAGCCGACCGTATGCTTGATATGGGCTTTCTGCCCGATATCCGAAAAGTGATCTCCTGGCTGCCCCAAAACCGGCAGACACTTCTCTTTTCAGCGACAATGCCCAAGGAGATTCAAAACCTGGCTTCCGGGATCATGAAGAATCCCGATGCTGTCGATATTGAACGATCCAAACCGTCTCAGCAGGTTGAGCAGCGTGCCTATACACTCAGAAGCCATCAGAAGATTCCGCTGGTCAAGAAAATTTTCAAAAGCCTGAAATGGGACTCCTGCATCATTTTTACCTCTACCAAGAAGGGAACGGACGAGCTTCACAGGCTGCTCAGGGATGAAGGAATTACGGCTGAAAGCATCCATGGCGATCGCTCACAGGATGAGAGAAACCGGGCTCTGAGTGCTTTCAAAAATGGTAAAGTACCCGTGATTGTGGCAACTGACGTATTGGCCCGGGGTATCGATATCAAGGAGGTCTCGATTATCATCAACTATGATGTGCCCAACAATACGGATGATTACATCCACCGAATTGGCCGAACCGGACGCTATGACAAAACCGGAATCGCCATAACCTTTGTAAGCCGCCGGGATAACCGGAAGTTCAGTGATATTGAACGGATTAAAGGCAACAAGCTGAAGAAGATCAATATTCCGAATAATTTTAATGAGAAGAGTGATTTCTCATGGGATGAAGATTTCAAAGGGAAGCGTACTTCCCAGAAACAGGATGACCGCGACAAAGGGCGTCAGAAGGAGAAAAAAGATCACGACCAGAAGCAAAACCGTGATCAGAAGTCGAAAAAGGAGGACCCGCGAAAGAAATCAGGGGGTTCTGCCGACAAGAAGGAGAACGGAAGGCGTTCTGAAAAGCAGCCGGACACCGGCAAAAAGCAGCGTCCCGGAAGCCGTCAGAAACAGGCTCAGCAGGACGATCAAAAACAGAAGCCTGCAGCTAAAAAATCTGAAAAAGAGCGGCCCGGAAAGGGTTCAAAGCCTAAACCCCAAAAGGTCAGTGAAAAAGAGAAGAGACAAAAAGAGGAGCAGGAGCGTTTAAAAAATATCACACTGCCTCCGGTCGTTGAGAAGGCCGTTGAACGCAACAAGCGTGCACGTAAACCTGCGAAAGGAGTCTGGGGTATCATTAAAAGCTGGATTCCGAAGTTCTAAACATCGATCTGTTCAGAAATGGGACGGAAGCTGAGTTCACTATTAATTTGGACTGCAATATCACTGCTGGTGCTGTTATGGCTTCCGGTACTGGCCCTGGTGCGTCTGTCAGATCGCAATCCGGTACGCTATCGCACTGGCAGGGTCTTTCGGACACTCGGTTTTCTGATCTCAAAAGTGAATCCGAACTGGAAGGTAAGCATTGAGGGGGCTCAACGTATCGATGACCGCAACCCCTATGTGATGGTCAGCAATCACCTCTCCAATGCAGATATCCCGGTCATTTCCAACCTGCCATGGGAGATGAAATGGGTGGCCAAAAAAGAGCTTTTTTCACTGCCGGTGGTGGGCTGGATGATGAAACTGGCTGGCGATATTCCGGTCGACAGATCGGCTCAAGGGAAAAAAATTGGCGTTTTTAAACGGTGTAAGTATTATCTGGACCGCAACACCTCCGTCATGTTCTTTCCTGAGGGTACACGATCCCGAAGCGGACACCTGAATCGTTTTGCCCGAGGTGCATTTGACCTGGCCATCCGCGAACAGGTTCCGGTGCTGCCAATCGTACTCGATGGGACACAGGGATGCCTGCCAAAACAGACCTGGGTATTTGAAGAGGATGTCTATGTTCGGATGAAAGTATTGGACCCGATACCGACCGAGGGGCTCTCAAAGGAGGATACCGGCCTGCTGGTTGAGCGGGTGCGCACATCGATCATGAATCAGCTGGCCGAATGGCGGGGAGTACCTGCCGAAGAGGTGGATGGATATACCACAACAGCCGGTCAGTGATCCCACTCATCTTCCGGCTGGTGATAGTCATGTTTGTGTTCACTCTCTTGTGCAACCGATGATTGATGGGCAGTTTTGCCGGTGAGCTGCCACGCCAGCATCAGCCCGATCAGCGAGAGGACCAGTGCGGCAATCGGATAGAAGAGCGACTCTTTACCGGTCAGCATATAAACCTGACCGTAACGCAATACGATCAGAAGTACCAGAAATCCGGAGAGATTGACCATCCGGTTAGACCGTCCATAGGTGAGGCTGAACATCCCTCCGAAAAATGCGGTGAATCCGCTGATAAATGTCAGAATCACAGGCCATATCACACCGGGATATTGTGAATAGGAGAACATCATGATATCCTCTCCCTGGTAGATCGATATTATAACCCGTGCAAATGAGTCGAGCGCCATCACAATGGCGATCCCGATTAAGCTGCCGATGAATGCTTTTTTCATAGTTCTGTTTTAATTAAATATTTCCCGGAATATAAGAGAATTTCATCTCCCACAATAGCCGGCGGATATTTGTAAGTACCGGGTTCCGGTTCGGATTCAGACTTTATGCGGAAGGGGTAAATTCGATCATCAATAATGCGTGCCGGGAGAAAAAATAGTTTTTCAATTGTTTGAACCCTGCGTATATTTGCATCCCTGTCAAAAGAATGCCTGGGTGGCGGAATTGGTAGACGCGCCGGATTCAAAATCCGGTGGCAGCGATGTCGTGCGGGTTCGAGTCCCGCCCCAGGTACACAACCCGTAATTTGGTTCTCCGGATTACGGGTTTTTTTCTTTCCCCGACGGAGAATCGGCATCCGATAAACATGTTTATGGCCATCGCCTTTCTGCAGTGCCTTCCTGACTCTTGAAGCCATTTGAACATCCATTATTAAAACTGATAAAAAATGCCCTCCCGGATTACCCATTGTGCATAAAATTGCATTTATTGAAGATCTCTCAAACTTAATATTGAACTTAATAATAGACCCCGGTTATGGCTCAAAACTATCTTGGTTCTCTGCTCCTGATAATCTTCGTATTTACGTCACAGTCACTTTTTGCACAAAGTTCGGATGAACTGAAAACCGAACGTCAATATGCTGACCAGGTTGAACGCCTGCTCAATCACAATATCATCCAGCAGGCCATTCAGTTTATACATGATTATGACGATCAAACCGTTCAAAATCAAATCACCATTACAGAAGTCCCGGCTCCACCCTTTATGGAGGAGAAGAGAGCCGAAAAGTATGGCGAGATGCTGCGACATTATGGATTGAATGATGTATGGATCGATGAGGAGGGAAATGTGATCGGCAGAAGGCCGGGAAGCGTTGGTGACAAAACCGTTGTCATTTCAGCACACCTCGATACCGTCTTTCCGATCGAAACGGATGTGACCGTTGAGGTCAGAAACGACACTCTCTTTGCCCCGGGTATCTCTGATGACGGACGCGGACTCACCACGGTTTTGACGGTATTGAAAGCGATGGAAGAGTATGATATTGAGACGGAAGCGGATATTCTGTTTATTGGAACGGTTGGCGAGGAGGGGCTGGGCGACCTTCGCGGCGTGAAATACCTCTTCAGGGAGGGAGGTCCGCAAATCGACGCCTTTATCTCAGTAGACGGTAGCAATGACCGGCGAATTGTAAACCGAGCCCTTGGATCGCACCGCTACCGCGTTACATTCAAAGGTCCCGGCGGACACTCATGGGGTGCTTTCGGTACAGCTAACCCTGCCCATGCCCTGGGACGTGCCATAACCTATTTTGAAGATACAGCATCGGAGTTTGTAAAAGATGCACCGCGAACCAGTTATAACGTGGGCCGCATTGGGGGAGGGACATCCGTAAATTCGGTTCCGTTTGAAAACTGGATGGAGGTCGACATGAGGTCGGTTGATAATGAATCGCTGAAGCAGATTGATGAGATTCTCCAACAATCGATCCAGAGAGCCTTGAAGGAGGCCAATGAACGAAAGACGCGGAGGGCCGACCTGACGGTTGATATTGATATGATCGGCAACCGTCCGTCTGGCGAGATCGATCCGGTCGAACCCTTCATCCAAAGAGCCATAGCGGTCTCCAAAGCGATGGGGTATGAACCCAATCTGACACGCTCATCGACCGACTCAAATGTACCCATCTCTATGGGAATTCCATCCATGACATTAGGCGGGGGTGGCAGCAGCGGCAGCGCACACTCTTTGGATGAGTGGTGGTACAATAGCGACGGCTACCGGGGGGTTCAGAGAACATTTATGATTTTATTGAGTGAAGCGGGCTACGTATTTCCATAAAAATACGCTGTCGTTACACTAACATTCACTCCATATTGTGTAGAAGGAAAAACACTTATGTGATCTGTAAGTGATATGTATTCAGTACTTTGCGATGTATATAATACAATATTAACCGCCAATAAAAATCCATTCAGTAATGAAGAAATTCCGAACAGTGACCATTGCAATCATTTTGATCTCTGCTGTCATTGGCCTGTCAGCATGCGACGATCCATCCGGAGAGCCGATCCTTATCGGAGCCACGATGTCAGAATCAGGAGCGTACAGTACGCAGGGGGTAGCCGCGAAAAACGGGTACCTGTTGTGCCAGGATCGCGTCAACCGTGAAGGGGGCGTATTGGGTCGCCAAATCGAATTTCTTATTCTGGATGATGAATCGAACAGTTCACGTGCCATCGATCTCTATGAAAAACTGATTACCGAGAATGGTGTGGATCTCGTTATGGGGCCGTATGGTTCGACGCTGACTGAAGCGGTGGCTCCGGTAACCGAGCTGCATCAAATGGTTCAGATCTCACCGCTGGCTGCCACAACCTCAATATGGGAACAGGGAAGGGAGTATCTTTTTATGATCCTGCCGCCGGCTGAGCTCTTTTTGGCCGGCCTGATTGAAATGGCCGATGAGCATGGGCTGGAACGGGTAGCCATTGTGCAACAGGATGAACTCTTTCCGAAAGCTGCAGGTGAGGGGGCGGCAAGCCTGGTCGCAGATAAAGGGATGGAGCTTATCCTGCATGAAACCTACCAAAGCGGTGAAACCGATTTTGAACAGATTTTGAATCGGATCAAAACTGAAAATGTGGAGGTTGTGGCTATGGCAGCCTCTCCGCTCGATGACTTTATCCATTTTGTGCAGCGTATGAAAGAGCTCGATGTAAATGTTAAAATGTTTGGTACCTCCGGTGCGGTAACACAATTTCAGGAGTCGCTCGGTGCCGATGCCGAGTATGCCTACGGACTCTCAGCCTGGGAGCCTACACTGCCCTATGCAGGGATTGAAGAGTTTACCGATGCGTATCGGTCTGCCTACGGTATAGAACCCAGTTTTCATGCTGCAGGCGGATATGGGAGCTGCAGGATCTTTGCAGAAGCGATCGAAAAAGCCGGCTCGCTCGATCAGGATGAGATCCGAAATGTTCTGCTGGAGCTCGAAACGGAAACGATTTTCAGTCAGTACAAGGTTGATGAGCGCGGATATCAGCTTGCCAACCAGGGTGTCTTTATACAGTGGCAGGATGGTGAAAAAGTGGTTGTCTGGCCAGATGAGGTTGCCGTATCCACCCCGCGCTATCCGACTCCAAACTGGTCTGAAAGGTAAAACCCGGTAAAAAGCAATTAAATAGTAATTATTTAAGGAACATAATAAGTTTAGGTTTGTTAGGGAAGCAGAAGTACATAGTTAAAATTCTACGGGCTATGTAAGTCCGTTAACTCTACGTAGCGACTCTAAACCTAACCCAAAAGACCTAATATGTTTTTAAAGTATTTATTTGTACCCGCTCTTGCATTGACCTTCATGGCGTGCCAAGCCGATCAGGGTGACCCGATGGCTCAGCAGGAGGGACAGGATGCTCCTCCAATGGATCAGCAGTTTCAGCCGGGACAATCTGCCGAAATTGATGTTTCAGATGATGAATTGAGACAATTTGTAGAAGTTTCTTCGGTAGCGCAGGAAGTTCAGATGGAAGGCCAGATGGAGATGGTTGCCATTGTTGAAGATGAAGGACTCGACGTTCAAACCTACAACCAAATTGCAGAAGCCCGGTATATGGGCCACTCTGACGATGAACTGGAGGTTAGCAGTGAGCAGATCGAACGTTATGAAGCCGCGTATGAAAAAGTTTCTGAAATCGAAGTGGAACTGGAACAGAAAATGGCTGATGCGATCAATGAAGAGGGAATGGACATGGATCGCTTCATGGAACTCAATATGGCTTTGCAACAAGATCCCGCACTTCAGCAGCGTGTTCAGCAGATGATGATGGATGAGCAGGCTGAAGAAGGTGAATTCGAGATGGAAGGCTATTAATTTTCAAACCGAATACCCAAACCCTGAAAAGCTGGCAGGATTCATATCTGCCGGCTTTTTTTATGTCCACCCCAATCCGTTCCGGAATATATGGACACCCGGCATCCAGCAGGGTGTTGCCCCGTGAATCCTGTGCCGCATGCCTATCTTTCAAAAATATCCCGTACCTTTCAGCGGTAAACGAAATAAACCATTCATCATAGCCAATTCAAACTTTCTTTTATCCAAATGGAAAACAAGGCAAGAACCCAAAATTCTCCTGATAACAGGGCTTTTAAAACCGTAATGACCTGGTCGGTGCTCCTTTTTGCCGTATTGGTATCGTTCGGATTTCTCTACAGGCTGATTGTACCCGTAGAACTCCATCTGGATGAAAGCGAGTATATCAAAAAGGCCTTTGTGGAGTATGATACAGAGGCCAGGGTGGAAGCCGGAGAGGAGGCTCCGCTTGCAGGGGTATTTGACGGCGGATCGATCCTCTATGTCATAGAGGTCGATGAAGGGAGAGGCTCCTACCAGGTCAGGCCGTTTGCCGTCTCACCGATGGATAGCGTCTGGATATCTCGAAATGAAGCGGTTGAGTATAGTGAGGAGGCCTACAGGCAGTGGCAGCGGGAAGAGGAGCAGAGAAGGTTCGGGCTGGATGAATAATGTCCGGCACAGACTAAGATGCCGGAATTCCGTGAGGCTGACTGACACGACAAGACGGCTGCAGGTAAACAATTTGTGCATATTGACGATGAGATGTGACAAAGGGTGTCGACCCTTGAACCCATGAATTGAAAAACGGATGAAAGAGACCAGGAAATCTGAACGGGAACGGCTCATCCATAAATGGATAGCCGGCACACTTCTGCTGATTGTCGGAGTGGAGTGGATGCTGCTGATGCTCGATGCCCGCTGGCTCTCCCTCTTCCTGGTCAGCCTGATTCTGCTGGTCCTCATATCTCCCATTCTCTTCCGGAAAAAACTTGAAGTGGAAATTCCGGCCGAATTTCACCTGACAGCGGTCGTCTTCACTTTTGCAGCCCTCTATCTGGGAGAGGTTCACAGTTTCTATCACAGGCTTTGGTGGTGGGACATTGCCCTTCATGCCACTGCCGGGCTTCTGATGGGTATTTTTGGCTTCCTTCTGGTCTACCTGCTCAATGAAAGCAAAATTGTCGACCTGCACATGACTCCCGGATTTATCGCATTCTTCGCTTTCTGCTTCTCAATGACGATAGGGGTATTTTGGGAAATCTTTGAATTTGCCGCAGATCAATTTCTGGGAACTCAAATGCAAAAACCGATGCTGGGCGATCCGTCCGGATTGACAGATACCATGTGGGACCTGATCGTCAATGCCATTGGCGCCGCACTGATCAGTATAGCCGGGTGGTGGTATCTCAAGAATGACCAGACATTTTTTGTCCTGGAGTGGATCGGCAAATTTATTCGCAAAAACCCCCGGCTCTTTAAAAAATAGATCCGGCAGTCTGGGGAAGTTCCCGATGCCACAGTAAGATTTCTGCTGTTTCACCTTATGTTTTAAGAACATACATTGTGTACGGTGTACGGTGTACGGTAAACGGCATACGGCATACGGTATACGGTGTACGGTAAACGGCATACGGTATACGGTATACGGTGTACGGCATACGGTACACCATACACCATACACCTTAGACCTTAGACCATAGACCTTAGACCTTAGACCTTAGACCTTAGACCATAGACCATAAAAAGATGAATCAGGAAAAATTAGTCGTCATCGGGGGAGACGCAGCCGGAATGAGTGCTGCATCAAAAGTGAGACGAACCTTTCCCGAAAAGGAAATCGTCGTTTTTGAAAGAGGTCCGCATACATCATTTTCAGCCTGCGGAATGCCCTATTATATTGCCGGAGAGATCGAGTCGTCAGACCGGCTGATCGCACGCAGTCCCGAAGAGTTTCGGAATCAGTACAGTATTGATGTGAAGACCCGCCATGAAGTGATCAAGGTCAACTGTGAAGAGAAGAGGGTCACGGTGCGTAACCTGGAGAGTGGAAAGGAGTTTGAAGAGGGTTATGGCCAGCTTCTGATTGCAACCGGTGCCACCCCCATACGGCCTGTCATGGACGGGATTGATTCAGCAGGTATATTCAGCCTCTCTATACTGCAGACGGGAATCGACCTGTTTGACTATGTTCAAAAAGAGAGGCCCGAAAAAGCGGTGATAGTGGGTGCAGGCTATATCGGCATCGAAATGGCAGAGGCTTTGTCTGAAAGGGGGATGAGTGTCACCATGATCGATATGGCTCCCCAGGTAATGCCGACGATGGATCCGGATATGGCCGAAAAGATTGCCGGTTATATGACTGAACAGGGAATTGATCTCCGCCTGAACGAAAAGTTGACGAAGTTTCAGTCAGATAACGGCAGGGTTAGCGAGGTTGTCACCGAAAACGGCAGGTACGAGGCTGATCTTGTTGTATTGGGCTTGGGGGTCAAGCCAAATTCTGAACTGGCTGTCAAAGCAGGAATTCGGACCGGAGTGAAAAATGCCATACAGGTCGATAAATACATGAGAACATCTGCCCCGGATGTATGGGCTGCCGGTGATTGTGCCGAATCCTATCATCGGGTGACCGGCAAGCAGGCCTGGATTGCACTCGGCACCGTTGCCAA
>JBJHCX010000019.1:0-26185 GCA_050486245.1 Rhodohalobacter sp. | reverse complement strand
GGCATGGAAGCGATACGTGCATCCGTCGAGCCCGAAATGCTGACCCTGACGAACCTGGCCTGGCAGGATCTGGTCTACTGGGCCGTCACCATTATACCGATCTGGTTTGTGGGGATGACACTCTACCAACGAATTTACGCCTGCCAAGATGAAAAAACGGCTAAAAGAGCGTGGTATATGGCCGGGGTATTTGAATGGCCCATCATGGCATTTCTGGGTGTTCTGCTCGGACTGTTTGCAAAGGTGGGAGCCGAACAGGGCATGTTTGAATACCTGGGGGCCGCCGACGTCTCTGAAACCGATCCCGAAACCGGGCTTCCGATGCTGCTGCGTACAGTACTTCCGGTCGGATTGCTGGGTCTGATGATGGCCGCATACTTTTCGGCAATCCTCTCAACGGCCGACAGCTGCCTGATGGCCTCTTCAGGGAATGTGGTAACCGATATCATCGGCCGGTTTACGCCATTTGATCCCGACAGCGCCAAATTTGTACGAATTTCGCAGTTAGCCACACTGGTTATTGGAACCCTTGCACTGCTTTTGGCCGGAACAATGACCAACGTACTCGATTTAATGTTAGACTCGTACGCCTTTATGGTGTCGGGGCTCTTTGTGCCGGTCATCGGTGCACTCTACTGGAATAAGAGTACGCCTGCAGGTGCGATGACGGCGATGATTGTTGGCGGATGCACAACCATTGCGCTGCGCTACTCCGGACTCGACCTGCCATACGGACTCGATCCCAATGTATTTGGAATATCCATGTCAGCACTTTCGTTTGTTGGAGTGAGCCTGCTGACCATCAACAGAGATGAAAAGAATGGATGATTACGAAGAGTTGTTTTAAAAACACCACGCATTCATATTATTGTACGATATTATCAAACATGAATTTGATTGATTCAGAATGAATATTACATACACGATTATACATGACGACAAAACAAGCAAGCCCGCATTTTCCAGGAATGAGATCGCTGATTTTCTCCATAACCACCTGGATCAGTATGGCGATGAGCGGGAAGCCATCCTGAAATGTATCTCCTATGCCTATGCCGACAAGCCCGGCCAGAACGGATTTATTTTGGTTGCCCATGAAGGCGAGGAGATTCTGGGAGTGGTGATCATCAACGATACCAATATGGGAGGCTATATACCGGAACACATCCTGGTCTATATCGCCGTACATGAAAAAACCAGGGGCCGCGGAGTTGGAAAGGCCCTCATGCAGAAAATCATTGAGGAAACCGAGGGAGATATTGCACTTCATGTGGAACCTGATAATCCCGCAAAGTATCTTTATGAAAAGTTTGGCTTCACAAATAAGTATCTTGAGATGAGACTCAAGAAATAACCGGGTTTTTTTGAACCTTTTAGTTACATCGAAACGATGGCATATGTAAAATTATATCGAAGTGAACTCAAGCATAACTTCGACTATCTGGACCAGCTTTTTAAAGAGAACGGAATCAAGTGGGGCATTACAACCAAACTGCTGTGCGGGAACCGGGATTTTCTCAAGGAGGTGATTAATCTGGGAATCGGAGAAGTTCACGATTCCAGGCTGAGCAATCTCAGGGTGATCAAAGAGATCGACCCCCATACCATCACCATCTATATCAAGCCACCGCCAAAGGATATCATCCCCGATGTGGTCAGATATGCGGATATCAGCCTCAATACCGAACTCTCAACGCTTCATGAACTGTCGGAAGAGGCTCAAAGGCAGGGCAAGGTTCATAAAGTCATCATCATGATCGAGATGGGCGACTTGCGCGAGGGGGTGATGCGGGAAGACCTGATCAATTTCTATGAAAAGGTATTCAAGCTACCCGGAATTGAAGTTGTAGGACTGGGTACCAACCTGAACTGCCTTCATGGCGTGATGCCCGACGGCGATAAGCTGATTCAGCTCGCACTCTACAAACAGATCATTGAACTGCGTTTTAAAAAGAAAATTCCTTTTGTATCCGGAGGCACAACGGTAACCATTCCATTGCTTCTCAGGAATCAGCTGCCCGATGGGGTTAACCACTTTCGGATCGGGGAGGCGCTATTCTTTGGAAAAGACCTCTTTACCGACGGCGTGATTGATGGAATGAGCGACCAGGTTATGGAGCTCTATACCCAGGTCATTGAACTGTCTGAAAAGCCCGTGGTTCCGACAGGAGAACTGGGAATGAATCCACAAGGCCGGCAGTCGGAAGTCTCTGAAGATGATTACGGGAAAACGGCCTATCGTGCAATTGTGGATATTGGAGTGCTGGATATCCAGCCAGACTATCTGATTCCGGTCAACGACAATATCACCATTACCGATGCCAGTTCAGACATGCTGATCCTGGATGTCGGGACAAACCCCGAAGGGTATAAGGTAGGCGATACCATCCGGTTTAAGCTGAAATATATGGGAGCGCTTGGTCTGATGAGTTCAGACTACATTGAAAAGCGTGTAACCGATTAAAAAGCGGAAGTTTATCACCAGCCGATGAAGAGTCAACCGATCTCTCCCCCTGATACCATCCATCCGATCATGAACCTTCCCGCTCATGTTGAGGAGATCGACCTGACGAAGGGATATCATCCCGAACGGCTTACTCAATTTGTTGAAAACGGCGGATGGGGAGCAGGGGGGTATTGCGAAAAGCGTGAGAACATGTATCTGGCCGGCCACTTCGGGAATCGCCGAAATATCCATATGGGAATTGATATCTGGGCTGCAGCAGGAGAGCCTGTTTTTGCCCCGGTCAGGGGGAGGGTTGCCTATGTTGCCAACCGGTCGCGCTCGGGCGATTATGGCGGCACCCTGATCCTGAAACATCTTATTGGCGGCGAAGAGTTGTATGCGCTCTATGGCCATTTGTCGCCCGAGAGCATTGCCCATTTGAAACCGGGCGATGTCGTAGAAGCCGGGCAGAGAGTTGGTGAACTTGGAACGGAAGCCGTCAACGGAAACTGGCCGCCGCACCTGCACTACCAGGTAAGCCGTGTGGATCCGGGTGAAGCCGATATGCCCGGTGTGGTCGAGGAGAATGATTTGGATCGGGCCAGATCGACCTATCCCGACCCGAGGCCGTTAACCGGACTTGATCAAGGCGCCATGGCAGATAACTGAGTAATTACCTGCGGTTAAGATCCATTCACAAAACCACTTCCTGCACCTTTGAGCTCCTTCTTGGTAAACTCAAGACGGAAACAGGTGGAACCCTTATTGGAGACAAACTCATTTTCCCCTTCAATCTGTCTGGTCAACACATCGATCAGTTCGAGTCCCAGGGAAACCTTCTTCATCTCATCAAAATTGTCGGGCAGCCCAACCCCGTCATCTTCAATTTGAAGGCTGACCCTTTGATCCTTTTCCATGAGGCTGATCTTTATTACCCCCTTTTCACGGCCATTAAAGGCGTGTTTTACAATATTGGTAAGTACCTCATTTACAATAAGAGAGGCTGGCACCCCCTGGTTGATATTGATTTCGATCGTATCCAGTTCAAATTCGAGCCGGATCTCTTTGTCCGGTGCCATGGTCTCAACAATAGTTTGCACCAGGTTACGGATATTCCTGGAAAGCTTCAGTTTCGAAAAACTGTGGGATTTATAGAGCTGTTCATGGATATTGGCCATCGACTTGATTCGAAGAACACTTTCAAAAAGCTTGGTGCGAAGTTCACGGTTCTCGGTAGACAGCGCCTGAAGCTGCATCAGGCTGGATACAATGGCCAGGTTATTCTTGACGCGGTGATGAATCTCAGCCAGAAGAGTCTCCTTCTCGCTGAGTGAATCCATCAGTTCCTGTTCATGCTTTTTATAGTCAGAGATATCCCGTCCGATAATGATCCAGTGAGTATAATGGCCGTGTTTGTCTTTAACAGGGACCAGGGAGACATGAATCCAGAAAGTGGAACCATCTTTACGGTAGTTTAAAAATTCCGCCTCACAGGCTTCCCATTGATCCAGGCATGCGCCAATCCGTTGCAGCTCTTCACGATCGGTTTCAGGGCCGTTTAATATCTCCATTGTTTTACCCAATACCTCCTTCTTTGAATATCCGGTAAGCCGTAAAAAAGCATCATTTACGTATATAATTTCCCGGCCTGGCTGGCCTATCGGCTTTGCTTTGGTGATAACAACAGTATCATTTGCATTTGTGATCACTGACTCCCGAAGTTCGAGTTCCTGTTGTTCCAGAACTTCTGTAGTGATATCCTGCATGGCCCCGATCATTCGAACAGGTTCCCCTGATTCATCCTTTATCAGAAACGCCCTGTCAAATATGTGTTTGTAAGTGCCATCTGAAGCCTGAAACCGATATTCCAATTGAAATCGCTCTGTTCCCTCAGTCAAGACCTTGCGAATTTTCTGATTAATCAGAAATCTGTCGTCCGGATGCAGCTTTTTCTTCCACCACTCAAATGCCGGATATACTTCATCTGCCTTATAGCCAAACATGTGGCAGATGTTATTGTTATAGGTAATATCTCCGGAAGCCAGATTCATATCCCAGATTGTATCGCTGGTTGCTTTGGAGACAATTTCATAACGCTCCAGGCTTTCACGAAGCTGTTTTTCCCGTTCAATTTTTTCAGTTACATCTCTCTCAATACTGATAAAGTGGGTGTGATTGCCTGCTTCGTCAAAAATGGGATCAATATGCATCTCGAGCCAGTAGGGCCGGCCCGATTTTGAATAGTTCAAAATAACGGCATCCACAGGCTCTTTTTGATCCAAAGCTGCCCGGATCTTACGTTTGGTGTCGGGGTCACTGCCGGGCCCCTGAAGCAGTTCTCCCGGCTTTTTGCCCTGTGCTTCCTGAAAAGAGTATTCGGTAAGTTTCTCAAAAGCGCGGTTTGCCCAGGTTATCCGTTCATCTGCATCCGTAATCAGTACAAGATCAGTGGTTTTTGATGCTACAAGCGAGAGCTCTTTCAGCTTCTCTTCATAATTTTTTCTTTCAGTAATATCGGTCAAGGCACCTACTACTGACACTGTTTCTCCGTTTTGTACGACCGGGGCTTCATTTACTTCCACCCAGATAATCTCACCCGTAGCCTTCTTCAGCTGAAGTTCATAGGGCGGTTGTGCTTTGCCGCTCTCAATAGCCTGACGTGTACGCTCTTCACCGATTGAATTTGCAGGATGATCTGTGATAAAATCGGTCCAGTGCCGTCTAGCCTCTTCCGGGGGGTATCCAAAAAATTGCTGAGACTGAGGGCTTATGAATGTTAATACCCCTTCAGCATCGTGTTCATAAAAGAGGTTTGTGGTGTGTTCAATGATATTTCTCAGGTGCTGTTCTGTATCGGCCAGTCTTTTTTGAGCTTCTTTCAGCTCACGGGCATCGCGGGCAATTCCATAAATTTTGTTGTCGTCCGGGTTCCACCGGGCAGTCCATATCACCGGCACCACCGAACCGTCTTTGTGGATATAGCGGTTTTCAAAGCTATTTGTCTTAACCCCGCTGAGGAGATCTTCGGCTACCTGCTCAGTTTTCTCAAGGTCATCGGGGTGGACATATTGAATAAATTTTGTGCCCTCCAGCTCCTCCGGGGTATATCCCCAGATTTCTGTTGACGCTGCACTCACCGTTTCGAAATATCCGTTGGGGTCTACAATGCAGATGACATCCATCGACTCGATCATGATATTTTCGAGCCGGTTGCGGTTCTCCAGTTCGGCAATCTCGGCAGATTTACGCTCCGTAATATCCTGTGTGGTTCCATAAATGGAGATACATGTGCCATCTCTGAGCCGGGGTTGGCCAACCGCCCGCACCCACTTTCGTTGTCCGCCGGCCGTTAGAATTGTACACTCCAGGTCAAAAGGCTCACCATGATTGATGGCCCTCTCAACAGCCTCAGTTATTCTGTCCCGGCTCTCACCCTCTTCATAAAACTGAAGTGCGAGCTCCAGGTCTGGTTTAAAGTCGGGCCCAACTTCATGAATAGCATGAACATAATCTGACCACAAGAGATCATTTTTCTCAAGGTTTAACTCCCAGTTGCCAATCTTGGCCAGGCGGTAAGCGTCGTTCAACTCCATTTCCAGCTTTTTCTGCCGGGTAATGTCGAGCATAAATCCGCGGAGTTTATGCGGTTTCCCATTCCTTTTGACAACGGTCACGACATCCCTCATCCAGATATATTCACCGTCTGCCCGCTGAATGCGATATTGGAATTCATGATTTCTTCCTATTTGTGTCTCGTGATGACAATATTGAATGGCTTTTTCCCGGTCATCAGGGTGTATTTTCTGTTGCCAGAAGTCGGGAACGCCAATCCAATCTTCGGGTGAATAGCCGAGTATCTCTTTTGCCTGTGGGCTTACAAAATCGAATATAAAGGTCTCTGGATCTGCTTCCCAAAAGATGCCATCAATGGTGTGTACAAGCGATTCAAACTTCTCTTTGGCCTCACGAATTTGGTTTTCAGCTTCAACTTTTTCAGTAATGTCCCTGAAATTGTCGACGACTCCCCCAATGGCCGGATCCTGAATCATGTTGGTGATGGTGCCGTCGAACCATCGCCAGCTGCCGTTTTTGTGCCGCATGCGGGCAGGCGTTACGGAGATGGGCATCGCCGGATTGCGCAGGGCCAGGTTCAGCTCCTCCATTACATGGGGAAGGTCGTCAGGGTGGACAATATCATTCGGGTTGAAGTTTAACACTTCCTCCCTGGAATATCCCAATATCGAGGTGATGGTCGGAGAGGCGTAGGTTGGTTGGCCTTCGGGAGACAAGATCAGCAGTAAATCATTTCCATTTTCGACAAGAGAACGAAACCGTTTCTCCTTAATTTTGATCTCTTCTCTCTGCTGATGCTGGACGGTAACATCCCGGACTGTATGTATGATAGCAGTGATTTCACCTTCGTCAACGACAGGGATATTTGATATTTGATACCAATAGGTTTCCAATTCACCTGTATTGGGGTTTGGCAGGTCAAAGTTTTGAACCCCAACGTCATCCGGTTTGCCTTCATGGCTCACATAATCCAGTGACTGCTTCTGCCTTTGGGCTTGGCGATCGTGTGGGTTGTCCGGGTCTCCGGGAAACAATTCAAAAAAGGGTTTCCCAATCAGATTGTCGGGAGAGTCATCCAGAATTTGTTTAAAAGCACGGTTGACATCCAATACCCTGTGATCGGGCCCGATCGGGCTGAGAACCAGCGTGGGAAGCGGTATTGACTGGAAAATGGATTGGGATGTCTTTTTTTTTCCCATTGTTCACGAAAGAAAATTTTTTATGAATTGAGTGATCCTGTGTTGGTTTCAGCGACATCATTTTTGAATGATCCTGCGATATGACTCTGACGATTCAATATTTTGCCCCAGCCATACCCTGTGGTAAATCCAAGAACGTTTAAAAAGAACAAAAGTACAAGTTCCCCTGATTGGGCGAGCGCGTTATTTTATTTATCTAAATGGAATATTTATAATAGCTTTTTACAGAGGACCTTAATTGGGTCTGATGTCAGGGTTTAACCGTATACAATATCACAATTAAACATGTACAGATGGACATTGAAAAGCTGGTAACATTCAGAAAAGAGCTTCACAAACATCCCGAATTGTCGGGCAGTGAAAACAAAACGGCAATTCGTATTTCTGATGAGCTCAAAGGGTTGCATCCTGACCGGATGGTGACCAGCCTGGGCGGGGAGGGAGTAGCGGTGAAATTTTCTGCAAGCAGTCATGCCTCAAATACGATCCTTTTCCGGGCTGAATTGGATGCCATTGCGGTTCATGAAGAGACCGGACTGGACTATCGGTCTGACAAGGATGGAGTGATGCATGGCTGCGGACACGATGGCCACATGACGATTTTAATCGGGGTTGCCCGGCAGATTGCCAAAAGGAGGCCTGAGTATACGGATGTGTGGTTGCTTTTTCAGCCATCCGAGGAGAATGGAAAAGGGGCTGATGCGGTGTTGAGAGACCCTCAATTTGAAGAGGTGAATCCAGGCCAGGCATTTGCCCTTCACAACCTGCCGGGATACAGCGAATCGGCTGTGATCATACGGGATGGTGTCTTTGCCGCCGCTTCAACCGGACTGCTGGTGCGATTCGAAGGAAGGTCGAGTCACGCCGCTTATCCCGAACAGGGGGTGAATCCGGCAATATACGTTGCACGGCTGACAGAGCAGGTGGAGTCTGAGCTTGCAGCCTTTCGGAATAGCGGGGCGATCAATAAAGTCGTTACCAGTTATATCAATTTGGGTGAGAAGGCATTTGGAATCAATCCCGGCCGCGGTGAGGTCGGTTTTACCGTTCGTTCGGCATCCGACAAACAGCTTGAAGAGGCCCTTCAACAGATCGAAGAGATTGCAGCCGGGCTCAGAAACGAGTTTGGCGGGCGGATACATATGAAAAGGGTTGAACCGTTTTCGGCTACGGAGAATGATCCGGCCGGAGCTGGGATTGTCCGATCAGCAGCGAATCAAATCGGATTGAAGATCATTGAGCCAGATACTCCATTTCCATGGAGTGAGGATTTTGGAGAGTTTGGGCGAAAGTTTCCCACCACGCTATTCGGACTTGGCAGCGGTGAAGGGCACCCGCATCTGCACTCCGAGAGATATGATTTTAATGATCGATTGATTCAGCCCGGGGTTGATCTTTTTGTTCATATTGTGAAATTGTACGATCAGAAGGGATTAGAAGAGTCCATTTTTGATCGTATATAATGTGCTTTAGTGTGCGTAAATCATCAATTATGTAAAAGTTATTGCGGAAATTGTATTGTACATGCACAATTATTTATACTTATGGTCAGTTATTGAGACTACCGTTCACATGAAAGCCCCAACGCTATGAGACAATATTATCTGGTTTATCCTATCCTATGCGTAGCCATTCTGACAGCCATTCCGAAACTGGGATCTGCCCAGGTTACGAACTCCGCAGAAATATCAGAAACAGAGATGCGCAGCATGCTGGAAGCAAACCGAATTCCCCTCCATCGGGCTGTCAATACAGAAGGGTCGCCATTTTTAGTTGATGATTTTCACGAAGGGGTGATCTATTTAAAAAATGGTCATGTCACACGTCCGATGCAGATCCGTTACAATAGCTATGAGCAAACGATAGAAATACGTCATAACAATATGGCGTTTAGTGTTGGAAATGATGATATATCTCATTTCTATTTTACGGTTGATGGCAGAAAGTATGAATTTCGGAAAGGATACGATGCCAGCCGGTTGTCTGAAGAAGACCTTGTCCAGGTTCTCGCAGAAGGAGAGGTGACTTTTTTGGCCAGACATAACACTAACTTTTTTGAAGACATGGCATCGTATGGTACGGCAACCCAGCAAGATCGTTACCGTTCAACCGCAACCTACTATCTCCAGTCAGGCGAGGATACACCCAATCGGCTCAGAAGCCTGAGTGAACGCCGCGTGATGAGGAGCTTTGACCGGTTTGAGGATGAACTGCAGGCCTTTGCCGATGAACAACACCTGGACTTATCAGACCCGGATCATGTTACCCGCCTGGTTGAATATTACAACTCACTGGCTTCCGGCAATGAATGATTCCTGGAAGAACTGCTGAGTTTATCGTTATGCTAGTTTTGTCATATGCTTCAAAAACAAGGGAGATGTGGATACCGTATTGGAGCCTCCGTTTGCTTTGGGTTGTCTGATCGGAACGGACCGATGTCGGTCGTCTGATTAAACTTTGAATCCCGCATGCAGGTCTGTTGTTCAATGATTACATTAGACAGGGCAGACATTAGACACCCCGATCACAGACAAAACTTCATCTATGGCAAACAGCAAAAAAAGAAAACTGCAAGCTTCTGTAATCGAATTGAGCGCCAAGGCATTGAGAAACAATTTGCGGTTTTTGCAAGACCAGGCAGGGCCGGGTGTAAGAATTTCTTCGGTTATCAAGGGGAATGCCTATGGTCATGGCATATCCGCCTTCATACCCTTGGCTGAGTCGTGTGGTATTGACCATTTTTCTGTTTTTAGTGCCGATGAAGCTGAAGGTGTTCTTCAATTTCGAAAAAACCAGGAGACCGGAATCATGATCATGGGGATGATTCGTGACAGTGACCTGGAGTGGGCCATTCAGCATGGGGTTGAGTTTTATCTGTTTGAGGAGGAGAGGCTGAACCGTGCAATTGAAGCGGCGAATCAATTGGGCATTCGGGCCCGTGTTCACCTTCAAATTGAAACCGGGATGAATCGGACCGGATTTGATGAATCCCAATGGGAGGAGGTTTTCAGCCGGGTGAAGGGCCATAAATCTGAATTGGACCTGTGCGGAATCTGTACTCATTTTGCAGGGGCCGAAAGTATTGCAAACTACTTCAGGATTGTCAACCAGAACAAAACCTTTCAGCGTGCGATAGAATTGGCACATTCCATATTAGATGTGAAACCAACGGTTCACGCATCCAGTTCGGCGGCCTTTTTAACCATGCCCGAAATGCATTATGATATGGTCAGAATCGGGATCGCCCAGTTTGGATTCTGGCCCAGCCGGGAGACCTATATGCATCAGGCCAAGTTGAACCAGTTTGCCCGAAAAGAGGATCCGCTTCAGCGTGTGATGACCTGGAAAAGTGAGGTGATGAGTATAAAAGAAGTGGAAGCCGGAGAATTTATCGGATATGGAAATGTCTACATGGCCGGACGGGATATGACCATTGCCACAGTACCGGTGGGTTATACCCACGGATTTGGCCGAAACCTGACCAATGCCGGACATGTGTTGATCAAGGGGGAGAGGGCGCAGGTTTCAGGCCTGGTCAATATGAATATGCTGACAGTTGACGTGACCGATATAAAGGGAGTGAAAAAGGGGGATGAAGTGGTGCTGATTGGCCACCAGGGAGAAGATGAGATCACCGTAGCCTCATTCGGTGAAATGTCAAACAACCTCAATTATGAAGTGCTGACCCGGCTTCCGGCTTCCATTCCGAGAGTGGTCGTAGCGACGTAGATCTGATCTGCGTACAGAGATTAGACCGTTTGATTCAGATATTGTAAATCAGCGTTAAAATACCATGATTTGCGAGGGTGTTTTCGTTTTCATTACACCTCGAAAAGAGTCCTTCTTACAACAAGTGTTAAAAAATACATACCCGGTAAGTGATTGATTGCTATTCATATTCATTTCCTGCCGTTCAAATAAAAAACAGATGTAAAAATTTGAATAGTTGAAATACTTTAGTAAACTCACGAAAGAACAACGAGAGGTTGTTAGAACTAGATGGGATTAGAAACAACACCTATTGTACGACAGATCAGGAAGCTATGACTATTCATGCAATATGGGATTGTGAAAGCTAATACTGACAACTGAGGTGAGCTTAATCCCGTCATGCCTGTCGGTGTTCTGGTTAAATCAGAACAATAACAAAACATGAGGTACAGGTATGCTAAAAAAGCTACTGATAAGCTCAATGATGGTTTTGGCTGCTGTGTCGATCGCCTTTGCGCAATCCAGCACAGTTACCGGAACGATTACAGATGCAAATACCGGTGAGCCCATTCCACAAGTGAATGTGTTCATTATGGAACTTCAAACCGGTGATGCAACAGATTTTGATGGCCGCTTTGAGATCAGAAATGTTGCACACGGATCCTACACGTTTCGAATCAGTTCAATAGGATATCGAACGATTGAACGCAATGTAACGGTTGATGCCAACAATACGACGTTTAACTTTTCCATGGAGCCGGATGTTCGGCTGCTCGATGACGTTGTCGTTACCGCTTTTGGTGTTCAGCGGGAAGCCAGATCGCTCGGGTATGCGTCACAAAGCATTTCAGCCCAGGATCTTGCCCAAACCCGGGAAACGAACTTCGTAAACTCCCTGCAAGGTAAGATGGCAGGAGTTGAGATTACCGGCTCGAGCGGCTCACTGGGTGGATCTTCCAGGATTGTACTCCGTGGCGTAAGTTCACTGACCGGTGAAAACCAGCCGCTTTTTATTGTGGATGGTGTCTACATCGATAACAGTAACTTCGATCCAGGCGGAGAGTTTGGCCAGGGTGCTGACTACGGAAACGCCGCCATGGACATCAACCCCAATGATATTGAGTCGGTAACCGTACTTCGCGGTGCCAATGCAGCGGCCCTCTACGGATCGCGTGCGGCAAACGGAGCGATTATCATTACCACCAAAGATGGCCGCGGAACCGGCCGTGACGGAATTGGCGTATCGGTTAATTCATCTGTTACCTTTGAAGATATTCTGATTTTGCCCGACATGCAGAATGAGTATGGACAGGGCCAGCAAGGCCAGTTTGAGTGGGTTGACGGCCGCGGCGGCGGTGTGTTTGACGGCGGTGATGAGAGCTGGGGACCGCCTCTTGACGGACGGATGGTACCTCAATGGCCCGATGGAACTCCGCGTGAGTGGGTACCCAGGCCAAATAATGTACGGGACTATTTCAATACCGGTGTCTCATTTGATAACAACATCTCTGTTGCCGGTAATTATGACCAGGCCAACTTCCGGGTCTCTTTTACCGACCTGCGGCAAGACGGTATGTTCCCTGCAGAATCACTTGACAGAAACACTGTTAGCCTCAATGCAGGTGTTCAGCTGAGTGATGATCTTCGGGTTGATGCACGCGCCAACTATTTCAAGCTGATTGGCCGCAATCGTCCGTCAGTAGGGTATACCGGCGACAACCCGATGCAGCAGCTTACTCAGTGGTATGGCCGCCAGCTCGATACCCAGATGCTGCGAGAGAACTATATCGATGAAAACGGACGTCCAATCAACTGGAACTACAACTACTTTGACAACCCGTTCTGGGTACAGTATATGAACGGTAATCGTCAGGAGCGGGATCGATTCCTGGGCAACCTGACCACCCGTTATGATGTGACCGAGTGGATGTCGCTGACCGGTATGGTCGGGTCAGACTTCTATACCGAACGGCGGGAAGACTGGACGGCCGTCTACTCTGTGACGAACCCAACAGGAGGATATCTGGAGAATGTCCGATATGTAAATGAGCTGACAGCGAATTTCATGGCTGAGTTTGAGCAGGATCTGACTCAGGATTTTTATCTGTCAGGCCGTGTGGGTACCGAGGTGCAGACCCGAACCTACAGGCTGAACTCTGCAGAAGCCCCTGGGTTGAATGTACCCTATGTATATTCCATCTCAAACTCATCGGTTCGACCGGTTGTCAATGACTATAAGTCGCAGAAGCGTATCAACAGCCTGTTTGCAGCAACAACCTTTGGCTTCCGGGATTATCTCTATCTGGATGTGACAGCACGTAACGACTGGTCATCAACACTGCCGGTCGAAAACCGTTCCTACTTCTATCCGTCAGCCAGTTTAAGCTTCGTGTTTACCGATGCGTTTGACCTGAACCTCGATTGGTTCACATACGGTAAACTGCGTGGCGGATGGACAAAAGTGGGTAATGATACCGATCCGTATCAACTGCAGGCAGTCTTCAATGCGGCCAGTCCGTTTGGCGACACTCCATCCTATTCACTATCGAATACGATCCCCAATACCGAGCTGAAGCCGGAGGAGATCTATTCAACTGAAATAGGTGCTGAGCTTCGATTCATCGAAAACCGGTTGGGTTTCGATATTACCTTCTATCAGCAGACTGCCAAGAATCAGATTCTGGCTGCCGATATTTCCAGGGCATCCGGATATACACAGCAGTTTATCAACGCCGGTGAAATCCAGAACCGCGGTATTGAAATTGCGATGAACGCCACTCCGGTACAGACAGGTAACTTTGCCTGGAACCTGAATGTGAACTGGGCGACAAACGACAATGAGGTGATCTCACTGGTTGATGGGCTCGACTCCTATATCCATTACGGATCATGGGATGTGACTTCCGAGTCAAGGCCGGGAATGGCTGTTGGTACCCTATTCGGACGTGGATTCCTGCGCGACGACAATGGCAATATTATCGTCAACGACAGCGGTATTCCGATGGTCGATCCGGAGATCCGGTCATTTGGAAGCTACCAGGCCGACTGGACAGGTGGCATCATGAACACCTTTAACTACAGAGGGCTGGAGATGAGCTTCCTGATTGATGCCAAGTATGGCGGGAAGTTAACCTCTACAACCTATATGTTTGGCCGGTATACCGGTATTCTTAAAGAGACCCTCGAAGGCCGCGAAGGCGGACTGGTATTCGATGGCGGACGATGGGCAGACGGTGCCGTGAAGCAAGACGGTACACCGAATGACATTGTCGTGGGTGCTCAGACCTTTAATGAGCGAACCTTCTTTGGTAATGCAGAGTCACACATCTTCGATGCAACCTATGTGAAGCTCAGAGAGTTGCGGGTAGGGTACTCACTGCCGGTAAACTGGCTGGCCGACCTTCCGTTCCAATCTGTGAACGTTGCATTTGTAGGGCGCAACCTCTGGATTATTCATAAAGAGGCTCCACACATTGATCCTGAAACTGCGTTCAATACCGGAAACGTGCAAGGGTTTGAGTCAAATCAGTTCCCTTCAACGCGCAGCCTTGGATTTAATGTCCGATTCACACTTTAAGAATCTGTAAACAGAGGATATAATTATGATATTTAATAAAAATATACTTACAAGTATTGCAGCCCTGTTAACGGCGGGCGTACTATTCAGTTCTTGTGAAGCGGGACTCGACGGATTGAATGACAATCCGAATGCTCCGACCGACGTACCGGTAGAGCTTATTCTGCCACAGGCGATTGAGAACTCCATGAACCGCATGTACAGCATGAGTGGTGTAAATGGGTACATCGGTGCGATCTGGGCACAGAGCTATGCCAAGATCCAGTATACGGATGAAGACCGATACGACTTTTCCGGCCGTATTACACTCATCAATAACCTTTGGCAGAGTTACTATGCAACCACGCTGAAAGACCTGAATGTGATCCGGCAGAAAGCCGTTGCGGAGAATCATCCCAATGCACAGGCAATTGCCGAGATCCTGATGGCATGGAACTACCAGCAGATTACCGATCTGTGGGGGGATGTTCCGTTCAGCGAAGCCCTGAAAGGTCTTGAGGATAATCCTGAGGAGCGAAACACAACTCCATCGTACGACACGCAGGAAGATATCTATAATGGCCTGCTGGATATGCTTGAAGCCGCAGCCAACCGGATCGATCACTCTGCCCGAACCGTGGGCGGTGCTGACCTGATCTTTAACAGCGATATGCTCAAGTGGGAGAAACTGGCAAATTCACTGAGGCTGCGCCTCTATTTGAGAATGGCCGATGTGGCTCCCGCGGCTGCCGAAGCGGGTATTGCCGGTATCATCAACTCCGGGGCACCGATCATGGAGAGCCATGATGACAATGCGGAGCTGGAGTATCTGGCATATCCAAGCAATAACCCGGTGAATGACTTTGCACGGACCCGGGAAGATCACAAGGTGAGCCATACCACACTGAGCTGGCTGAATGACCTGAACGATCCGCGCATGAGAATCTATGCGGCGCCGATGCGGAATCAGAATCCAAGTGAAGTTTCCACTGAGATTTATACCGCACCCAACGGGTATAACTACCAGGGGGTGATCAATGGGGATATCAATAACAGCATCGCTTTGAGCGAAGCGTCTACCATGGGTCACTATTTTGTAGCCCCGACCTCACCTGGACGGATCATGACCTACAACGAGGTGCTGTTTATCCGTGCAGAAGCCGCGGCCAGAGGGTTCACCACAGAAGTGGCAGAAGATCTCTACTATGACGCGATCGCCGAATCGATGAGACTCTACACATCTGATCGAATTGATCCGGTGCTGGGCAGCTTCCCGGGAGATGTGGCCTATAACCACCAGGGTTTCAATGAGAGTGAATTTCCTGAAGGGATCACCGAACAGGAGATCACGGACTATCTGGCTCAGCCGGATATCGCCTGGAATGTGGGCGAGGGATGGAGTGATGAGAATCGTGAGCTGCTTTCGCTGCAGAAGTGGCTGGCCCTCTACAGTCAGGGGCTGGAGACCTGGAGTGAGTGGAGAAGGCTTGGATATCCCGAGTTGACACCCGGCCCGGTAGCGGTTCTGTCTGAGGTGCCGAGAAGAATTCAGTACCCGACAACCGAACAGTCACTCAACAACACCAACCGGCAGGAGGCCGTTGCCCGCCAGGGTGAAGACAACTTCCTGACCCGTATGTGGTGGGATGTGAACTGATTGTCCCTGGAAAATCAGATTCTTCAAAACCCCCTTCGCCTGGCGGAGGGGGTTTTTTTGTTTGAGAATTTAAAGCGGGTAAAGTATTTGAACTTGATCTGTTATTAGTCAGGAAGATTGGTTCACATAGTGCAAATTGTGAAGTGCTTCAATATGGATTAAAATCTGCTTTCTTGAGGTCATTTCTGAAGACTGTTGATAAATAAGATCAACGTTTAAATGTTCAATAAGACTGATTTGATTCAGTTAGGTTACAGATGGGTTCTTCTCTGTGAATGGATTGGCTAATCCTGAAAATATATTTCAAATCGTGCGTAAATGTTCAAAATATCGATAAAGAGCTATTTGGGTGTTAAATCAAGTAATAGGGGGATTGTGAGAGATTTGAAAGGCACCTCTGTGCACTATAATGGTGGGGTGGTGATACAGAGTTCGGATTGAATACCTGTGGTTTCATAGCGGATGAATCAATCAATACAATTGAAGATGTTTCAAGAACCAACCGGTTTAATAGCGATTTAAAAAGTCTTTTAGATATGTTGTAGCAGGTGTTATGAATTGGCGTATTAGTCAAAAAGAATAGAATTGATCTGTACTGGATAACCTTCGGATGTTTCTATGGCCGGCATCAGGCTGTCAGCTCTTGTCACAAATACTCTTCCATTTAAATGAATCAGAGACGGGTTTAATACAGTGTACTTGTGCTCCAGGTCATCTACGGCAACTGTCCGATTAATATCATGAATGAGTGATGCAAAAACGATGGCTATAGAGATGCCTGGAACCGGCTCTTTTAGCTGGCTATACTGCGGATCATCACTAACAAGGGTATAGGATGCCGGGAGTGACAAGGGTAATTCATCCAGATGGTCCAGCCTGTTAATATGGGTAAAGCGCAACCCGTCAATTTCAATCCAGTCTCCGTGTTCGATTGATGTGCTGCTCGAAAAATTTAATTCGACATACCCTTTTTGAGTTGAATTCATTTTACAACTGCTGATAAGTAAGATTGTTATCGAAAAAAAGAACAGGTTCAAATGCTTCATGATAGGGGAGAAATAATATAAATTTACAATGCTTTAGGTGTAATAAAGGTTTGTAAAACGGAATTAACTGAATTGTCCAATGTAAAAATGTTCTGGAAAATTTTACAAATTGCGTAATTTAATGTTTTAAATAAGGTAGATAAGAAGATAATTAACAATAATTTAAAATAAATATATGAAAAGAATATGAGGAGCTGTGTGCTTAATGTTAATTTTTATTTTGAAATACAATATTCTATATGTTAGATTCAAAGCACCTGAAAAGGTGCGAAAGGGTGGTGTTGTATATTGTGGTTAGGCTTATATGTTAAATAGTATTAATTAGAATGAATATCTAATTGATATGTAAGCATAAAGACTTTGATTACACCCCACTTTATCGCTCATTAACCAAAACAAAACATATAGAGGTCATCTATGTTGAAACAGTTACTTTCTACAGTCTGTTTCCTGCTCCTTCCTTTGGCAGTATTAGCCCAGGGAAGTCTTTCAGGAACAGTGACCGATCAGAGGATAGGAGATACCCTTCCGGGTGCTTCAGTCTATTTGGTAGAACTCGAAAGAGGTGCATCTACCGATGTTGACGGTTTTTATCGAATCGACAATGTGCCTGCCGGCACGTATACCCTGCGTGTAACATTTGTTGGGTACTCTCAGTACACCACTCAGATAGAGGTAGGGACAACCGAACTCACCCACGATATTCAACTTCGACAGGATCTGTTTGGTCTTGAAGAGATTGTTGTGACGGGTGTACTCGGCGATACTGAATCTCGCCGTACTCCATTTACGGTTGCACGTGTAACCGAACGTGAACTGGAACTGGTACCAAGCGTAACCCCTGAAAGCGCTCTGCGCGGTAAAGTTGCAGGTGTGAATATTGTACAGGGTAGTGGCCAGCCGGGGTCAGCTCCGTCTGTAACCCTTCGCGGTATCACTACGATAACCGGGAATAACTCTCCCCTCTACATTGTAGACGGTGTCATTCTGGGTGCCAGCAGTGTTGACGTTGAATCTCTCGATATTGAAAGCATTGAGGTGGTTAAAGGTGCAGCTGCTGCTTCTCTTTACGGTTCACGTGCTGCTAACGGTGTCATTAACATCCGGACCAAACGTGGACGAAATATCTCTGAGGGTTCTACGCGCATCACCATTCGAAATGAGTTTGGAATGAGCTCTCTTGAAAATATTCCGGGTGTGAACCAATCACATGCATTTGCGCTGAGTGATGATCCGGAGGCGCCATATCTGGATGGTGATGGAAATCCGACAGCCAATCGTACAGAACGTGTGATTTACGATGACACGGATGTTGCGTTTATGGATCGCCCATATCCAACCGAAACCTTTGATAACTTTGACCGATTCTTTAATCCCGGAAACTTCTATACCAACTATGTTTCTGTAGCTCAACGAACCGGTACTACAAATTATCAGGCATCATTCACGAATACCAAGCAGGAAGGGGTTTTGGATAACCTTGCCGGATACGGACGTCAAAATGTTCGCCTGAACATTGACAGCCGTCCGTTGAGTAATTTGGATATGTCGGCAAGTGTATACTACGCCAAGTCTGAGCGTGATCAAATCAATACCGGATCCGGAAGCCCGTTTTTCGGTCTTGCCTTTACAGCTCCTGATATCGATCTGGATATTAGAGACCCGGATACCGGCCGCTTTCTGATTCAGCCAAATGAAGCTTCTATTGAAGAGAACCCTCTTTATGAAGTTGCATATAATGACAGAACAGACAGAAGAAATCGTATTCTCGGTAACTTCGTTGCTAACTTTCAACCGGTTGACTGGGTGAACGTTTCAGCTGATTTCAGTTATGATCGCTCGAATCGGGATTTCAAGCGGTTCTGGCCAACCTGGTGGGAGCAGATCGACCAAAACTTCTATGAAGGCGGTGGTTTGCTGCTTGAAAACCAGTTTGACGAAGCCATTAACATGAGCTTTAATGCCACTATCAACCGTGAATTCGGAGATCTGGCAACCCGTACGCAGTTCCGTGTACTTCAGGAACGAAGTGATTATGAACGGCATACATCTGAAGGCCGAAGTTTTGTCGTAGACGGGGTACCCCGTCTGGATGTTACTGATAGCGAAAGGTCAGATATCGGAAGCTATGCAAGCAGTGTCCGTGCAACCGGTTACTATGCCATTACTAATTTTGACTGGGACGGGACATATATCCTTGACGGTTTGGTTCGTCGTGATGGTAGTTCGCTGTTCGGTCCGGATGAAAGATGGCAGACATATTATCGCATAAGTGGTGCATACCGCCTGTCTGAAGAGAATTGGTGGGGACTGGATGCATTCGATGAATTCAAGCTTCGCGCTTCTTTGGGTACTGCCGGCGGACGTCCCTCTTTCACCGCTCAGTATGAGACCTGGGGTATTGCAGGTGATGCCGTTACCAAATCGACACTCGGTAACCGCAACCTGAAACCTGAATTTTCCCGTGAGATAGAGCTTGGAATTGAACTGGGTATTTTTGAGCGATTCCTGGTTGACGTAACGTATGCGAATACGGTTACGAAAGATCAGTTGCTTCTTCTGCCGCTTGTTAGCTATTTCGGATTCAACAATCAGTGGCAAAATGCCGGTACCGTTGAAGCTGATACCTGGGAAGTTTCTGTAAGAGCATTTGCAATTCAGCAAAGAGATATGAGCCTCTCGTTCAATCTGAATTTTGATACATCCACTTCTACCATTACAAAGTTTGACCGTCCCGCACAACGTTACGGCCCAAATGTACAGGGTGGTAATGTATTCTACAGAAGAGTTGGCGAAGAGATCGGTACCTTCTATGGTGCGCAGTTCTCTACCGGTATCAACAGTCTCAGGGCAGACTGGAGAGATTATGCTGATTACTTTTCTGTAAATGATGATGGGTACATGGTTCCAGTTGGACAAGGTGGATCGTGGACCGACGGAAACTGGGGATCGACTGTGGAACTGCCAGATGGAACCGAACTCAACTGGGGTATGCCGGTACGATATCTGGATGAAAACGGTGATGACTTCGTTCGATTGGGTAATGCACTGCCTGACTTCAGTATGTCATTCAGTACCAATTTCCGCTACAGAAACTTCACGTTCTTTGCGATGCTCGACAGCCAGATAGGCGGCGAGATTTACAATCAAACCCGGCAGTGGGCCTATCGTGACCTGTTACATCCCGATATGAATCAGGCCGGTAAAGCAGAAGCTAATAAGAAGCCAATATCCTACTACGAAACTCTGTATGCTCAAAATCAGTCGAGTTCACATTTCGTAGAAGACGGCTCTTATGTGAAACTGAGAGAAGTCGCACTTCGATATGCTTTCGACTTTGATCAGCTTCAGCCGCTTTTTGGTGATGCTGTAAACAGGGTTACCCTGAGTTTGATTGGACGTAACCTGTTAACCTTCACCAATTATTCAGGTTATGATCCTGAAGTTGGATTGGGAGATGCGACTGTATTGAGATTCGATGCATTCGGTTATCCAAACTTTAGAACAATCTCCGGTAGTTTGGAAATCCAATTTTAATAGCAAAAACATATTATTATGAAGACTTACACATTTAAACTTATAGCAGCTCTGGTAACAGGTATGATCCTGTTTGCAAGTTGTCAGGATTTGGAGGTTACAAACCCGAATAACCCTGACACAGAGCGTGCACTTGCATCCGCATCAGATGTAGAGTCTCTGGTTGGAAGCCAGTACCAGCAGTGGTGGAATACGCAGAAAAACTATCCTGCGATGACCCTGTCTGTGATGGCAAATTCTTCAACGGCTTCATGGGGTAATTTCGGGATGTTTGATCTCGGGGCGTTTCCACGTGAGCCTTTTGTGAACGATCCATCCTATTCGGATATCGGAATGTCGACAGTGAAGTGGTCTAACGCCTACACTGCCATTTCATCTGTGAATGATGGATTGAACGCACTTGAAGCGGGCATTACCTTTGACTCTCAAAATGAGATGAGAAGACAGAGAATGGAGACATTCGCCCGGTTTATCCAGGGAATATCTTACGGTATACTTGCCAATCATTACGATCAGGCATTCATCATTGATGAAACAACCGACCTTGAGGGGGTTGCCCTGGGTAACGTGGAACTTGAAATGGAAGGGTATGAGGCGGTACTCGACGCTGCAGTAAGTTTCCTCGATGAGGCGATCTCACTGGCAAACAGCTACAGCTTTACCCTGCCAAATGGCTGGATCAACGGAAACCCGCTAACCAGTGACGAACTGGCTCTGCTTGCTGAAGCATACAAAGTGAGATTTATCACTGCCAATGCAAGGTCAGTAGAGGAGCGTGAAGCTATCGATTGGGGGAGCATTGCAACCATGACAGAAAATGTAATGGATGCTCCATTTTTTGATAACAACCATGATGCATTCACTGTAACAGCAGATGGCCAGTTTTGGTGGAGCCGCCCTCATAGCCTCCAGCAGGATCCGGGTTGGGTTCGTACCGATATGATGATGATCGGCCGCACCGATGAATCCGGCCAGTTTGAGGATTATGCCAATGGCCCGGTTCTTGATCGCCGACAATTTGTCCTTACAACTTCTGATCAGCGAATTGCCGGTCAGGAAGATGTTTTTGATGAAGATGGTGAAATGACCGGTGAAGCTCAGCGAACTGCTCCGGGTACCGACTTTGCCTATGCAGGCCCGGCTCCTCACCCGGCTGCCCGTGGTGTCTGGAGATTCTCCATGTACCACCACTACCGCAACTGGGAGATGTATCTGAACGGCTTCGTTGGCCCAATGCAGCACATGCGTGTTACTGAAATGAAGATGCTGCGTGCTGAGGCTCTGTTGCGACAGAACCCGGGTGTTGTTCTGCCGGAAGTGGCAGACCTGATCAACGAAACCAGGGTTGACCGCGGCGGACTGGATGCCATTACGGTACTTGATAGCTGGGATGATGCCTATAATGCGATGAGGTATGAGTTTGAAATTGAAACTCATGCAACAGCTGCGGGACTGGATTATTATCATACACGATCATGGGGTAACCTCATGGGCGAAAACTATGGTAAACTCCTTCCGGGAACTCCGATCCACTTCCCGGTACCGGCTGGTGAACTCATGCTTCTGGAGTTGCCCGTCTATACATTTGGCGGCGATGAAGGAGGAGCTGCACCAAAAGGTATCCCGGCCGGCTATCAGCAAGCCATAAATGCAGGTAACCAATTCAATGTTACCATTGAATAAATAACCCTGTATAGGTAAATTTACTTTGAAGAGCCGATACCCCGGGGTATCGGCTCTTTTTTTAAATAAAATGGAGGAAACTGTTATGAATTCATTTCTTAAATATGCTGGTCTACTACTGTCTGCACTGATATTTCTGTCATGTGCAACCAGTGGTTCATCGAGTGAGAAAACCTACCGATCAAATCTGGGTACCGCAACTGACCGCGATATTCAGCGAATCGTTCCCAATATAATCAGCCGTTATAACTTTACCATGTACAGAGAAGAGGTGACTCTCGACGGGATTTATTACGAAACGGAATGGAAAGAGAGAGACCTGTTTGATGACGAAGTAAATATGGGAATCACAGAGGCCAGAAGCAGAATTATCGTCTCTGCCAGGCCGCGAACTGCGCAGGCTTCATCATTGCACCGGGTAAACTTTGAAGTTGAAAATCATGTCAAATATGAAGGCGAAGAGGGGTGGAACCGGGAAACCATCACCGAAGACGCAGAGTCCTACTTCAGTGAAATCGCACGCACGTTAAATGTGGAATTTTCTTCCGGCATACGAAGCAACTGAACACGATTTTGATTACATAGTGTTAAATGTATGTATTCTAAAAAAATTAATGGCCAGAAAGTGGTGTTGCGATTTCAAAGGAGGATTCCCTTACGACACCGCTTTCTAATCCATCATGGGTTACCGTCAATCGTAAAGTATACCTGCCGGGATTATAATTACTGACATCTACACTCAGATGATTTTTTGCACGAGGCTGTTCACTGTCGAATGTAAGCGTGATCGTTTCATCCGGGTCTGACCCCCGGCCAAATAGCCTTCTTAAGAGGCTTCTGTTATTTTCTGGGATTACCCGATACTCAACATTAAAAGTATAAAATCCGTCATCAGAGCGCGGAATATTGTACACTTCAAAGAGAAAATGTAAGTCTTGCTGTGAAGTCAGAATATTCTCCTTAGGAATAAAAAAGGGAATAAAAAGATTGTCTTCTTCAAATAATGTGTTGTCAATATTCGATCTGTAACCGGTTACCAAATCACTGACAAACATACCGTTATGTTCAGTTTGACTGTCTGAAGAACTGTTAATTTCAACTTTGCCGGTTGAAATAATGTATTCAGGGGTCAGCATCTGCTCATGTTGATATCCGGAAACCGGATTGGATTCAAGTGATTTGTTGATCAGGTTGGCATGCGCTTTAAAGTTATGAGTTTCATCTGACACAGGGATTCTGAAATGAGTTGTTGATGGGATAAATTCATTTCCAATAACACCATTTTCAAAAGATATTTGTGGAAAATCCTGAATATGTGTCACTTCAGCCCACTCACTGTCATAAAGAACCAGCCTGTGATTTAGATAATACTCGGGATACTCCTGATTGGTAACCCTTTCATATTTTGCGTGGTCTGTAACTATAAATTCCTGTGGATAGGAGTAGAGAACGATGAGTTCATAAGGTTCTAACTCTTCATTGTAAAATTGAAACCGATTGTAATCCAGTTCAAGCTTTGGGAGTTCAGAATCATATACCGAAAGTGCGGACGGAGCTGCCTGACGCATAGCTTGAAGTTCATCGGCATATTTATGTTTCAGGTAGCTGGTTCTACCCTCAGTTATGATGGATTCATCACTCATCAGATAATCGTACAGTTCATTGTAGATATCCAAAAATTTGTCATCCGTTACCTTAAGGTCATTATAAATGGATAGCTGCAAAAGAGGACCAATATTAAACTGATAGCCCGTATTTCTCATATTCTGTACCCTGAATGCATTCATTGGAATAAAATCTTCTGGTGATTGCAGAAGCCCGTACCGTCCGGTGTTGGCATTTCGACCAAATATGAAGATTAGATTTTCCGGAAGGCCTATTTTAACATTATCATAAACCCATATCTCAAAATGATCAGAAATTCCGAACGAGATCACCCTGTCTGTAATGGTTTTTGACAGGTTACTCATAAAGTGTTCGTGGAGAGCTGTTTGAGCCGGATTTCCTGACCGCGTGGAGGTGAAATCCTGACCCATCATGTCTACTTCTTCATCCTGCTGCCTGAGGATCTCCCTGGAAAAAAATTGAATTCTGGAATTGTCAAGCCTGAAATTTCCACTCTCTATATGATCAGGCTCCCCATATTTCAAATAGATGGCACCTCTTTCATCGCTATAAATCGATGTAATACTATTTTTTTTAAAATTTTCTCTTGAAAAGTGTATTCTTTCCCAATGTTCTATCAAACGTTCATTAAAGGGTGTTCCATGAACCGGATTAACAGAGTGCCAGAATGCCTTCATCTGAGTTAATGCAACCGGATCATGGTTGTTTATTTTTTCAAGTATTTCCCGGTATACAAATGGGTCAATAATATACTTTAGCCGTTCAGCCTCTTCAATTAACTCTACTTTGATTGGAGGGATTTCCTGTTGCTGCAACCCCCAGTGAAATATCTCACTGGCCAATGGGTATAACTCTTTTCGATTGTGCTGGGTTACGATTTCAATAAACTTAATACCTATTCTGAAATCACTCTTACCCTCTGTAATCAGGCTATCCCGAACTGCAATCCAGTGGTTTAACGCCTCTTCATATTTATCCTTCTCAATGAGTTCAAGTCCATGCTTATAATAGTCTGTTTTGACAGGATTCAATGTCAAAATGTTACACATCAGAAATAGTATTAATGTATAGAAGGATTGAGTCATAACATTTGTCAGTTATACCAGAACCAAATTGCCGAGAAATCCCAAATATTACTCTGTATAAAATAACAGTATTAAGCTGCTTATTATTATTAGTAAAAAGTCGGATGAGGTGCAAAATATAAACTCCCCTCAATTTCGATAAGTGAAGTGATATTGCACGGCTGGTCCGTTACCCTAATGAATGGGTGAATCCTGCGTTGGAATGACTCTGACCTGTAGAGTTGATTGAAATCCTCATCTTAATGCATCTTGGCAGCGGAATAAACGTTCCACCAATCTTGCTTTTGTGCACCATCCCTTGTTTTACAAAACCCGCAATCCGTGTACAACGGCCAGTTTATGAATGCAAATTTGCAATATCGGGATAACGATCTGATTTGTTTTTAGAGTCGTCTGAAAATCATGAAAAAGTATATAAAAATAATAACATAAGGATACATATGTGGGATACTTTAAATATATAACAGGTAACACTTTAAAATATTATAGGTTGAGTCCTATGTATAAAATTTACAATTCATATAAAATTGCGCATCAGTCATCGAAAAAGTGTCAAATAAGACTGTTTAAATCGTATTAATTAATAAATATTTACAAGGCAGGATTTTCGGGAAAGGCATTGTTTAATGGCTGTCCTTGGCAGGGCATTTAATATAAATTAAAAATAGTTTACAAAATCAGTTGTAATATCATTACATGGCAGGAGGTGTAAAGGGATAGATTACAGTAATTTGAGGTCTGATGATGAACGCCGGGGCTTTCTGTTTGAAAAAATGAATGTAAAAGTGTTGAAATAGTACTTCCATTATGTTAGATTCGGAATGATTGTAAAAGTGCTCACAAAAGTATCTCTCTCTCTATTGTTAAAGAAATCAATGAAAAAAAACGTAAAACTCTAAGTGCTATATTCTTAAAAGTTTTCTCTAAAGTGATCAAAACATGCAGGGAAAATGTGATAATAGTGTGATAATGAGGATCTACTCATTCAATCAAACAAACCAAAACAAAACAACTGAGGTCATAGTATGATGAAAAAGCTACAGCTTAGTCTGTTTGCGCTGCTCTT
>JBJHCX010000018.1:0-28110 GCA_050486245.1 Rhodohalobacter sp. | reverse complement strand
CGGAAGAGCGCTTTCACTCGATGGTGCGTAAAGCGAAAGAGTATATCTATGAAGGGGATATCTTTCAGGTGGTCCTCTCCCAGCGGTTTGAAGTCCCCTTTGAGGGCGACTCCTTTACCCTCTATCGTGCATTGAGAATGGTCAATCCGTCACCCTACCTCTTTTATCTTGATTTTGACGGTTTTTCTCTGGTCGGATCCTCACCCGAAGTGCTGGTCAGGTCGACAAACGGAAAAGTGCGCCTGTTGCCAATTGCCGGCACCCGTCGCAGGGGGAAAGACAGGGAGGAGGATCTCCGGCTGGAGGAGGATTTGAAACAGGATCCGAAAGAAGTCTCCGAGCATATCATGCTGGTTGACCTGGGGCGAAACGACCTGTCGCGCGTCTGCAAGCCGGGTACCGTAAAGCTCGAGCGGAATCAGGCGATAGAACGATTTTCGCACGTGATGCACATCGTTTCGGATGTCATTGGAGATCTTTCCGAACAGAAGACATCGGTCGACGCCCTCATGCAGTGTTTTCCGGCCGGAACCGTGAGCGGTGCCCCCAAAATACGGGCCATGGAGATCATTGACGAGCTGGAGCCCACCAAGCGGGGGCCTTATGCCGGTGCCGTTGGTTATTTTGACTTTTCGGGCAATATGGATACCTGTATTGCCATTCGTACCATGCTGGTCACACACCACTCGGTATTTATCCAGGCCGGTGCGGGCATTGTGGCCGACAGCGATCCCTCGAGCGAATTTGATGAAACCAAAAACAAGGCGGGGGCACTGATTGAAGCCCTGAATGTAGCCTTGAAAATATAATCTATTGCAACCATTACTCTTTAACCGGAACCATGAGCAAGAAAAAAACAATACTGTCAGGAATTCAACCCTCCGGAAAACTGCACATCGGCAACTATTTTGGCGCAATGAAACAGCACATTGCCATGCAGGATGAGGGCGACGCCTACTACTTTCTGGCGAACTATCACTCGCTGACATCCGTAAATGACGGCGAAAAACTTCACGGGTACACCATGGATGTTGTGCTCGACTACCTTGCACTGGGACTGGATCCCGCTAAATGTACATTTTTTGCCCAGTCGGATGTCCCCCAGACAACCGAGCTGGCCTGGATTCTGGGCTGTTTAACCCCCGTCTCCCTGATGGAAAAGGGAGTGGCCTACAAAGATAAAATAGCCAACGGACTCAATCCCAATATCGGCCTCTTTACCTATCCGATCCTGCAGGCAGCCGATATTCTGATCTACCACTCAGACCTGGTGCCTGTAGGCGAAGACCAAAAACAGAATATCGAAATTGCCCGCGACCTGGCCGGCAAGCTGAATCGCGCCTACAATTCTGAACTGCTGGTCATGCCGGAAGAACATATTGTAAAGAGTGTAGCAACCGTTCCGGGCATTGACGGCCGCAAAATGAGCAAATCGTATGGCAATACCATTGATATTTTTGATGAAGGCAAAAGCCTGAAGAAGAGTGTGATGTCGATCGAGACAGACTCTGCGGCCCTTGAAGATCCCAAGGACCCCGATAGCTGCAATGTCTTTGCCCTGATCAGGCTGTTTGCTGATGATCAGGTCCGAAGCGATATTGAAGAGAAATATCGTGCCGGCGGATATGGGTACGGGCATGCCAAAAAAGAGCTTTTGGGCCTGATCACGGAGTACTTTGCAGAAGCACGCGAAAGGCGTCGAGATCTTGAAAAACGTCCCGATTACGTAAATGACGTTCTTCGGGAAGGGGGAGTTAAAGCCAGATTGCGGGCAGAAGAGGTGATGGAACCCATCCGGTCTGCAACCGGGTTATATAGAAGCTTTCGCTACTCATAATACCGTGTGTTCTCAAATCCAATTATTCAGTCAGACCCCATGATTCTCATTATTGACAACTACGATTCATTCACCTATAACCTGGTACACATTGTGGCCGGTGTGACGGATCAGTATAGGGTGATTCGAAATGATCAGATTTCTATTTCAGGCATACGGGAACTCTCACCCGATAAAATTCTGATCTCCCCAGGGCCGGGGCGGCCTGAAGATGCCGGAATAACCGAAGAGGTGATTCGTGAACTGGGCAGCGAAACCCCAATCCTGGGTGTCTGCCTGGGACATCAGGCAATCGGACAGGTATATGGCGCAAAGGTGGTCCATGCACCCAGCCTGATGCATGGAAAAACATCCAGGGTCTACCATAAAGGTGAATCCGTTTTCCGGAATATCCCAGACGGCTTTATCGCCACACGATATCACTCCCTGGTACTCGACCCCGATTCAATTCCAGATGACCTTGCAGTGACGGCCAAAACAGACGACGGGGTGATCATGGGCGTGCAACACCGAACTCATCCGGTTGTCGGAATTCAGTTTCATCCTGAAAGCATCCTCACCACCGAGGGACCCCGCATTGTTAAAAACTGGCTTCTTCACAAGCTTCAAAACGTTTCATAAACAACTAATTAAGAATCTATAAGTATTGTATTGAATTGTGAGTAAAGAGTTTACAGAGTTATTAGAGAAAATTTCCATGAGCATGGACCTCACTCCGGGTGAGGCGAAAACGGCGATGAAACGAATACTTGAAGGGAATGTATCGAGCGAGGAGGTGGCTGCATTTCTGATGGCGATGCGCTGCAAGGGCGAAACGGTAGAAGAGCTTACTGCATTCGTTAAGGTGCTCAGGGAGGAGTCGGTTCCGGTAGAGGTTAAGACCGACGGGGCTGTGGATCTCTGCGGAACCGGGGGCGATAAATCGGGCACATTTAACATATCAACGGCGGCCATGTTTGTTGTGGCCGGGGCGGGAGTTCCCGTACTGAAACACGGCAACCGAAGCGTATCCAGTAAAAGCGGCAGTTTTGATGTGCTCAAAGAGCTGGGTGCGGAGCCTGCACTTGAAAAAGGGGCGGTTGAATCCCTTTTTCAGCAGACCGGAATGGCCTTTATGTTTGCCCCAAATTTTCATCCGGCCATACGCTATGTCATGCCGGCCCGCAGAAATCTGAAAATGCGAACATTTTTCAATATGCTGGGTCCGCTGCTCAATCCGGCCGATGTAAAACACCAGGTCATCGGTGCATTCAGCCGTGATGCAGCCTTTAAAATGATCCAGATTCTCGGTAATCTGGAGACGGAGAAGGCCATAACCATCAGCGCACATGACGGTCTGGATGAGATATCGGTTACCGCACCGAGTGAACTGTATGAGCTTCACTCACACCTCAGCAACGGGGCCGTTACATTTGAACCGGAGTCCCTGGGCTATCCCCGGTTCAGGATGAGCGAATTGCTTGGCGGCGATGCAGCCGTAAATGCAGGTATCCTGTTCGATATCATGAATAATGAAGCGACAGATGCCCAGAGAAGCATTACGGAGATCAATGCAGCCTTTGCCATCTACATTTCGGGAGCTTCCAATACTTTGGAAGAGGCCGTAAATATGGCAAAGGAGAGCCTCGAATCGGGTGCTGCCTCACAGAAACTGACCCTCTTCGTTGAGGAGTCACAAAAAGCGGCCGGGTAGCCTGAAGTGATGAGTTCCATTTTAGACAGAATTACCGAACAGACCCGCAGCGACCTCTCCAGGCGTAAACGAGAGGTGACCATGAGGGACCTGGAGTCGTTCGGGCACTTTGAGAAAAAGATCCGGTCGCTGTCAGATGCCCTGAAAGCCTCAGGCCCGGTCGGCATCATCGCAGAGATTAAGAAAGCATCTCCATCCAAAGGGGTTATCCGGAATGATTTCGACCCGAAGAGGCACGCAGAAGAGTATATAGAAGGCGGCGCTGCCGCACTGTCGGTTCTGACCGATGAGCCATTCTTTCAAGGCTCGCTCGAATTCCTGTCAGATGCCGCATCGATCAGCGCGGTACCGCTGCTGCGAAAAGATTTTATTGTGGATCCCTACCAGGTGAAGGAGGCCAGGGCATTTGGGGCCGATGCCATCCTGATTATCGCCTCGATTTGTGAGGGGAGCCAGATGGAAGAACTGCTGGATGCTGCACGTGAATTCGGCCTGCAGGCACTGGTAGAGTGTTATACGGAAGCGGAATTTGAGAGGCTGCCGTGGAAAAAGATCGAAATTGTTGGAGTAAATAATCGTAATTTAAACAACTTTGAGGTGGATCTTCACAGGGGTGTTTCCATATTGAAACAGGCACCGCCACACACCGTGACCGTGTCTGAAAGCGGGCTTCAGAAACCCGAAGACCTTGAATTCCTGGCAGGCCATGGAATAGACGCGGCACTCATCGGAGAACATTTTATGAGGCAGGAACACCCCGGTAAGGCGCTCCAAGAGATGGTACACCCGCTGAAGCAAAAGCCATAACTGAACAATTTTAAACGTAACAGAGACTATGTTTGAAGAACCGGAAAACAGGACACGATTGAAAGTTTGTGGGATCACAACCCTTGAAGATGCACGATTCATCTCCGGTGCACTGGCCGATTATATCGGTTTTATCTTTTACGAGGAGAGTCCCAGATATATCGATCCCGCCAAGGCAGGGGCCATCATTAACTGGCTGGAAGGCCCTGAAAAAGTGGGTGTGTTTGTCAATCAGCCGCTCGATGATGTCAATTCGATCTCCAGGCAGACCGGGGTTGACCTGGTGCAGCTTCATGGCAATGAATCGCCCGGTTACTGCAGCCTTGTCGAAAAACCGGTAATCAAGGTGTTTCATGTCGACGACCAAACCGATCCGGAAAAATTGAAGCAGGAGGTGGATAGCTACAGCGAAGTGGCAGATTACTGCCTGTTTGATACCAAATCGGGCGATCAATGGGGCGGGACCGGAAAAACGTTTGACTGGTCGAAGCTGTCAGAGCTGACCGGAGATAAACCGTTTTTTCTCTCCGGCGGACTCAGCAGCGAGAATATAGGAGATGCGATTAAAACAGCCGATCCCTTTGCAATTGACCTCTCCAGCAGCCTGGAGGAGTCGCCCGGACTGAAAGACTTTGACAAGGTAGAAGCCCTTTTTGAAGTGATTCGTGATATCTGGGATCTGCAGCAGATGGGGAATTTTAACTCTTAAAATATTTTAAAACAAAATGATAACCTATTCAGCACCCGATACCCGCGGTTATTTTGGAAGTTACGGCGGAAAGTTTGTCCCGGAAATATTGATGCCCGTGCTGGCAGAGCTCGAAAAAGCCTATGAGGAGGCCCTCAATGACGTCGCTTTTCAACAGCAGTATCACGATCTGCTCAGGGAGTATGTGGGCCGCCCGACATCCCTGACCTATGCCAACCGGCTTACAGAGCACTACGGACGGGCAAAAATCTATTTGAAACGGGAAGATCTATGCCATACCGGGGCTCACAAGATCAACAATGCAATCGGCCAGCTTCTGCTGGCGCAAAAGATGGGAAAGACACGGATCATTGCAGAAACCGGAGCGGGTCAGCATGGCGTGGCCACCGCTACGGCTTGTGCCAAGTTTGGTTTCGATTGTGTGATCTACATGGGTGCGGAGGATATGAGGCGGCAGAAACTGAATGTGGAGCGGATGAAACTTCTGGGCGCTGAAGTCAGAAGCGTCGATAGCGGGTCAAAAACGCTGAAAGATGCCACGAATGAAGCGATCCGTGACTGGGTGACAAATGTTGAGGATACCTTTTATATCATCGGATCGGTTGTCGGTCCGCATCCCTACCCGGTGATGACCCGGAATTTCCATCGCGTTATCGGTGAAGAGACCCGCGACCAGCTGCGCGAGGCAGAAGGCCGGCTGCCCGACTACCTGGTGGCCTGTGTAGGGGGCGGCAGCAATGCGATCGGATTTTTCTACCCGTTTATAGATAACCCCAATGTAAAAATGTTCGGTATTGAAGCGGCCGGTCTGGGTGCCAATACCGATCAGACCGCTGCCACAATCACCAAAGGGTCGCCCGGCATACTGCACGGCTCAATGAGCTACCTGCTGCAAACCGAACAGGGGCAGATCAGGCTGGCTCATTCGGTCAGCGCAGGACTGGACTATCCCGGTATCGGCCCGGAACACTCCTACCTGAACGATATCAAACGTGTTCACTACCACGGGATAACCGACCAAGAGGCGATGGACGCCGTAAAACGGGTATCCGGCAAAGAGGGAATTATTCCCGCAATCGAAACCGCACACGCCTTCGCATACCTCGAAAACCTGATGCCGGAAACCCGCAAAGATGAGATCGTAGTCGTCAATTGTTCAGGCCGTGGTGACAAAGATATGAAGACAATATCTGACTGGTATACAGACAGATAAAAGTAATACATAAAATAATTCTATAAAATGATGGAGAAGAAATCCTCCCGCATTCAATCCCTTTTTACGTCCAAAGGTAAAGAGGGGCAGCACAAAATCATGTCGCTCTTTTTAACCGCCGGATACCCGGACCTCGATTCGACGGTCGACCTGGTTCTCGGCATGGAGAAGAACGGGGCCGACATGGTTGAGCTGGGTATGCCATTCAGCGACCCTCTGGCCGACGGTCCCACGATCCAGGAAGCCAGCAACAGGGCCATTGAGAACGGTATTACCCTGGAGCGAATTTTTGAGATGGTGCGTGAAATCCGGAAAGAGTCGCAAATACCGATCGTTTTGATGGGGTATATCAACCCGGTGCACCGATATGGTGTAGAACGGTTCTGCAGGGATGCCGCAGCGTCGGGTGTTGACGGATTGATCATCCCGGATGCCCCTGTTGATGAGGCTGAAATCATTCACAACTCTGCCCGGGAAAACCGGCTCGACATGATCTACCTGGTGGCTCCCAATTCGACTGATGAACGGATGCAGCTGGTTGACACCATGAGCAGCGGTTTTGTCTACTGCGTGTCGGTGACCGGAGTGACCGGTGCACGCCAGGGTGAAGAGGTGGCCAGGTCTGTGAGCCGGTTTATCGACAGGGTAAACCGCAATGTTGCCCAGAATCCAAAACTGGTAGGCTTTGGCATTAAAAATCACAGTGATGCACAGCTGATCAGCGAACAAGTAGACGGGTTTATCGTGGGAAGCGCGCTGATCGATACCATTCGTTCGAACTACCCCAATAAAGATTGGAAAGAGAACGTTTTTAAGTTTGTTAAAGAGTTGAAATTTGGGAATATTTGAGCGTTCAACATTAAAGAGAAACCTGTTATGAAAAATATCTACACCCTGTTGCCGGCTATTCTGTTATTCCTGTTTATCCTGAATGCATGCGAATCCGATTACCGCCCTCAATCCATTGGCCAGATGGATGAAGTCATTGTGGTGATGGATTCCACCCAATGGGACAGCGAGACGGCACTGGCCATCGAAGAGACCTTTGGAAGGCCCCAGGCAACCCTTCCCAGTCCGGAGCCCGCATACCGTTTGATATTTCGGGACTTCCGAACCAATCAGGAACTCGATCAGCTGCGTGAATACAAAAACATTATTTTTGCCGCACCGATCGATGAGGAGAGCAACGTGGGCACCTTCATCCGGGCGCTGCTCAGTGATGACGTAGAGCAGAGAGTCAGAACGGGAGACAGTTTTGCCTTTCCGCTGGCCGACCGCTGGGTCAGGGATCAGTGGACACTCATTCTGAGTTCCGGTTCAGATGAAGAGCTGGCTGAAAAGATCCGCAATTCGGAAGAGTCGCTGGTCGACCACCTGCTGGAGAGGGAATTTGAACGCAGAACCCAGGAGGTTTTCCGAAGGGGTGAGCAGGTGGCCATCAGTGACTCACTTTGGGAAAAGCACGGGTGGAAGGTACGAATGCAGCACGACTATGTTCAGACGGTAGATACCGCCAATGTAAAGGTATTCAGGCGGGCACTGCCCGACAATGACCGCTGGCTGCTCACCTGGTGGAAAGATGGTGTTGAAGATCCCGAATTTATTGACGGCGACTGGATTAATGCTACCCGCGACTCTCTTCTGCAAAGGTATATTCAGGGTACGCGCGAAGGATCGTACGTAACCACAGAGTATCGAAGTCCAAGGGATGTGGTCACCCGTGAATTTGAGCGTGACGACCGTTTGATCGCATTTGAAACGCTTGGCACCTGGCGCATGACGCGCGACTTTATGGGCGGGCCGTTTGTTAACTTTGTCTACTACGATCCGGATACCGAACGGCTGTTTATGCTCGAGTACGGACAGTTTGCCCCCCGGGTAACCAAACGCAGGTTTGTGCGGCAGTTCCAGGCGATGGGACGCACATTTGAATCCGATTCCACCTGGACGCAGAGTGCCCAGTAATTTCTGCAGATTTTTTAACCTAAAGGTATATACAGAGTAGAAGGTTCATTGAAATGCCCTACAGGAAAAAAGATGTCATCGATGCATTTTCCCGGTCGCCGGACTATTACGACCGATATGCCGGCCTTCAAAAGGAGACAGCTGCCCGCATGGCGCGTGCACTCGAACCCTGGCAGTACTCGCTGCCTGAAGGCCCTGTGCTTGAGGTTGGTGCGGGAACCGGGTTTTTTACCGAGCATATGGTCAAAATGTATCCCGGCCGGGAGATGGTCATTTCAGATGCTTCTGAAAAGATGGTTCAGTACAGCCGGGAGAAGTTCAGCGGGAGAGAGAAGCTGAACTTTTCGGTCATCGATGTTGAAGATCAGGAGTGGGAACCGGAAACGTATGCACTGATCGCCGGTAACTTTGTGGCCCAATGGCTGAAGAACCCCGGTGAAGTGATGTCACGAATGACGCAATCCCTACTGCCCGGAGGATTTATGCTGATGTCTTTCCCCGGCAGTGAATCGTTTCCCCAGTGGAGAAAGTACTGTCTGGATCTGGGCATTCCCTATACGGCCAATACCCTTCCAGACATCGAAGAGATGGTTGTAAAACTCTCTATGGGACCGGTTAAGGTAGACTATTATGAAGATCAGTCGCACGAAGAGTATGAGTCGGTATTTGATTTTTTCAGACACCTGAAAATGAGTGGTACCTCAACCAGTTTCTCCGGTAAAAAGCTGAAGCCCAAACAGCTTAAATTGCTGAACGACTATTGGCTGAAAAAAAATAACGGTAAAGTGACGGTACACTATCACACCGCATTTGTAGCCGTCAAACGTGACCTTTAATCGAGGAATTTTGTAAAAACCTGATCCATCTGGCTATTGAAATCCTCAATGATCACGGGTTCAAAATCGAGTCCGGTCAGCGTTTCATAAAGCTCTGAATAGCGCTGGTAGATGCTCCATCGGAACTGATCGGGCAGGTCGGGCAGTGACTGGCCTTCCAGTCCCCTGAAGTTATGCTCCATCAGCCACTCTCTCAGAAACTCTTTTGAAAGCTGCCTCTGCGGTTCGCGTTTGGCCTGCCGCTCTTCATAGCCGTCGGCATAGAAGTAACGGGAGGAGTCGGATGTATGAACCTCATCGATCAGGGTCAGTTTGCCGTTAAAGAGGCCGAACTCATATTTGGTGTCGACCAGGATCAGCCCCTGTTTAGCGGCGACCTCCGTTCCCCTGTCAAAAAGCTTAAACGCGATGTTTCGGATCTCGCTCCATAAATCACCCGAAACGATCTTCTGAGAAAGAATCTCCTCTTCGGAAATATCCTCGTCGTGACCCTCGGCCGCTTTGGTGGCCGGGGTGAGAATCGGTTCCGGAAACTTCTGATGCTCTGTCATGCCGTCGGGCATGCGCACTCCGCAGATCTCACGGGCACCCGACCGGTACACCCTCCAGGCGTGTCCGGTCAAATATCCCCTGATCACCACTTCAATCGGTATTGGGTTGCACTTTTTGGCAATCGTGATGTTGGGGTGGGGTACGTCTATAATATGGTTCTCAACGATATCCGATACCTTTCCGAATGAGAATTCAGCCAGCCGGTTCAGGATCTGCCCCTTAAACGGTATGGCCTGTTTCATGATATGGTCGAATGCCGAGATTCGGTCGGTAACGACAATCCCCAGGGTGTTTTCATTCAGGGTGTAGACATCACGCACTTTTCCGCGGTAGGGCGGCTCAATATGGTGTAAACCGGAGTTTGTGGTGGTAATGCAGTGGGTCAGCGCCTCTTTTTGATTCATGCAGGTGATTGCCGGTTACTTATTCGGATTATTTGTTGAGTTGCGGGGAACCAGGATTGGGTCGATGGTGACCTGCACCTTTTCGCTTGTCCGGTCTTTAATCAGTTCGGCCAGTCGTTTTGTGGCTTTCACGCCGATATTGTGCATCTGTTGGTCGACCGTCGTCAAATCCAGGTATTTTGTAAACTTGATGTTGTCGTACCCCATCAGTCCGATGTCTTCGGGCACCTTAATCCCGAGCCGGTTTAGCGCATGGTATGCTCCGATTGCCTGAGTGTCATTTGCACAGAAGATGGCATCCGGAAATTCACCCATCCTGTCGAATGCATTGATCGCTTCAAAACCCGCTTCCTCGGTAAAACCGGCGTGTTTCGTGCTGTCACCGGTGATGAAATACTTCTCCATCACCGGCATTTTAAACTCCTTCAGGGCGTCAATAAATCCCTGTTCGCGAAGTTTGCCCGCTTTGGTTGGAAGGGCGGGGCGTATCAGGCCCATCTTTTCATATCCCTGTTTGACCAGGTGTTCACCGGCCAGAAATCCCCCTTTCCTGTGGTTGATGTCGAAGTAGTCATATTCAGGGTGGGAGGTGCCGATCAGCACAATCGGTATGCCTGAAGCCTGGATCTGGCGGTGAATATTGTCATCAATATCGATACTGACACTGATCACGGTATCGGCTGTACCGCGGTCAAAAAAGTTCTCAATTCCCTCTTTCGGGTTTTTGGAGCCGGTGTTGTAGATCACAATATCCAGGTCCATCTCCTGGATCTCATCTTTCACACCCTTCAGGATTTCATTATAAAAGGGTGTAGTGAAAGAGGGGACTGCAATCGCTAGCATTTGAGGCTGACGGCTGGCCAGTTTTCTGGCGCTCACCTGCGGCCGGAAGTTCAGCTCGTCGATTGCCGCCTTCACCTTCTCTTTGGTTTTGTCGGAAACGTTTGGGGAGTTATTCAGAACTCTTGATACCGTTGAAATGGCCACACCGGCACGATGGGCAACCTGGTAGATCGTTACTTTTTTATTTGGAGCTTTCATTCAAAATAGGTTTGAAACGGTTCTGCACGAAACGAATAGGGAAAATACTCTTATTTGTCATGAAGTAAAAATAGCAGATAAAAGGTTACCGTGATAAAAAAAGTGGGGTTGCAAGGAACGTTTTTACGTAAATATCGCATTGCTTATACCAAACTTACAGATAAATTGAATGACTGGACTCCTAAAAATACCCTATTCACTTTTACGGCCTATTTATGAGAAGACGCACTTCCACAGGTCGGTCATTTCAGAGCTGGAAGATGAGCGGCTGATGGCAGCCTATGCGCACTGTCGTACGATTACGCGGCGCCATGCGAAAACGTTCTACATGGCCACTCGGTTCCTGCCAAACCATAAACAGCGAAGCATCTTTTCCATCTACGGCTTGTGCCGCTACCTGGACGACCTGGTCGATGAGGCCGAGGACCTGATTCAGCAGAAAAAGATCAGCAGGAATGATGTTAAGCAGCGTCTCAGTGAGTTTAAAGCCCGGCTTCTCAATGCCTATGAAGGCAAAGAACAGGCCGATCCCATACTGATTGCATTTTCGGATACGCTCAACACCTACAAAATTTCACCGGACCTTCCGCTGCTGTTGATGGAAGGGGTGATGGCAGACCTGGTGAAAGACCGCTATCACTCCTTTGAGGAGGTTTATGACTACTCCTACAAAGTGGCATCCGTGGTCGGACTGATGACCAGCGAAGTGTTTGGTTATAAAAATCCGCAAGCGATTGGCCATGCGGTCGACCTCGGCATCTCAATGCAGCTGACCAATATATTAAGGGATGTGGGCGAGGATCTGCGAAAAGGGCGCATCTATCTGCCTCAGAATGAACTGAAGGAGTTTGGGATTACCGAACAGGACCTCTTTGATTACAGATTGGATGAGAGGTTTACAGACTTTATGAAATTTCAGATCAGCCGTGCCCGCAAATATTATGAGAGTGCCGACAAAGGAATTCCGATGCTCAGTGCAGATAGCCGCCTGCCGGTTTACCTGGCCCGTGAAAACTACTCCCGCATACTCGATAAAATAGAAGAGAACGGGTATGATGTCTTCACAAAAAGAGCTCACTTAAGCCCGGCTGAAAAATTTTCGGCCATGCCAAAAGTCATGTACAGCCTGCGAACCTCCTGAGGCAGTGACATACTTTATATAAAACCCGGAAAAGCGCTTACAAGAGAGATAAAAATTCATATCTTTACCGCAGTGCAGAATACTGTCCGAGTTCTCTTAATCTCATGGTAAAAGCAGTGGGTGCTGCAGTACAGATTCAATTCTGACAGGCATCCTGGAGTGCCGGTTCAACGTTACAACAACACCCTGTTACCGGATAATCCGAAATCATCGGTATCGAACAGATAGTATATTAATTCATAAACAAACAATGCGTTAGAAGACATGCAAAGAGAATACAGAAAGTGGAAGAGTCCCAGTTTGGGGCGGGATATGGAGATGCTCGTTTTTGGCAAGGAGGGTACGCCAGTTCTCATTTTCCCGACGCAGGAGGGAAGGTTCTTTGAGTGGGAAGACCAGGGGGTGATGGAAGCGGTCAACGAACAGATTGAGATGGGATACAATCAATTTTTTTGTGTTGACAGCCTCGACAATGAGAGTTTTCTGAACCATGATGTCGACCCCTATACCCGCCTGATCCGGGAAAATCAGTACCAGATGTATATCAAAGATGAAGTGATCCCATTCATCAGAGAACAGAATTCCAATCCCTACCTGATAACCTCGGGATCCGGGTTTGGTGCCTATCATGCATTGACGTTTGCGCTGAAGTATCCTGAGCTGGCCAATAAAGTGCTGGCAATGAGCGGCTATTACGATATCAATGTGCACCTGAACGGTTTTAAGGATGACAACAGTTACTTTAACAATCCTGTTGAATTCATCCCGAACCTGAATGACGAGTATCTGTTAAAGGAGATCTCCGCACTCGATATCCGGCTCTTCAGTTATCAGAATGATCCGAACCGTGAGGCTACGCAGAAAATGAGTGAAATCTTATGGTTGAAATTTATTGAGCATGAGCACTATGTTTGGGATGAAGAAACGTCAAACCCATGGACGCTGATACCCGACATGTTTAAAGAAAATCTGTTTTAAAATTATGCCCCACATTAAGAAGGTACTGATCGCCAACCGCGGTGAAATTGCACTGCGTGTCATTCGCTCATGTAAAGAGAAAGGGATTCAAACCGTGGCGGTCTATTCGAGGCCGGATGCCGATTCACCGCACGTTCTGGCAGCCGATGAATCGGTATTTATCGGTGAAGCGGCGTCGTCTGAAAGTTACCTGGTGATGGAGAAGATCATCCATGCCGCAAAACAGACCGGGGCCGATGCCATTCATCCGGGATACGGATTTTTAAGTGAAAATGCCACATTTGCCGGCTTGTGTGAAACGGAAGGCATTATCTTTATTGGTCCCAGGCCCAAAGCCATTGAGCTGATGGGCGACAAAACCCGTGCACGTGAACTGATGGCCCGTGCAAATGTACCCTATCCTCCGGGAACGGAGTCGGCAATGAGTGATATCGACGAAGCCCGGAAGACCGCCTCTGAGATCGGCTATCCGGTACTGATTAAAGCTGCAGCCGGGGGCGGCGGTAAAGGGATGAGAATTGTGCATGATCCCTCAGATTTTGATAAGAGTGTGAAAGCTGCCAAATCGGAAGCCAAAAATGCTTTTGGTGATGACCGTGTCTACATTGAAAAATATCTTGAAGAGCCCCGTCACATTGAGTTTCAAATCCTGGCCGATCAGCAGGCCCATACGGTTCATCTGTTTGAGCGCGAATGCTCGGTTCAGCGACGGCATCAAAAGGTGATCGAAGAGGCCCCCTCATCTGTCCTGACCGATGAACTGCGCAGCAAAATGGGAGAGGCTGCTGTCAATGCAGCCATTGCGTGCGGCTATGTAGGGGCGGGTACCGTCGAGTTTCTTATCGACAAACACCTCAACTTCTACTTTTTGGAGATGAATACACGTCTTCAGGTAGAACACCCTGTAACCGAGCTGATCACGGGAGTTGACCTGGTATCGCTTCAGATCGATATCGCCGAAGGGAAACCCCTGCCGTTTACCCAGGAAGAGATTAAGGCTTCAGGCCATGCCATTGAGTGCAGAATCTATGCAGAAGACCCATCCGATAACTTCCTTCCCAGTACCGGCAGACTGGTACGCCACAGAATCCCATCGGGACCGGGCGTAAGGGTCGATGCCGGCGTAGAGGAGGGGCAAGCGGTTACCATCAATTACGATCCGATGGTGGCTAAACTCTGTACACACGCATCCACACGTAAGGAAGCGATTGGCAGAATGCTCCGGGCACTCTCTGAGTATGAGATTGCAGGGGTTCGAACAACGATCCCGTTTTGCGAATTCACCCTGAAACACAAAGCTTTCTCTTCGGGAGCGTACGACACTCATTTTGTCCAGGATCACTTCAAACCGGAGAATCTGAACAACCCCGAAAAAGATGAATTGGAAGTAATTTCTGTTGTATCTTCACTGTTGAAAAAAAGGGCCGGCGAAGCTCGTAAAAATTCGACACCGGTTGTGGCCGACCCATCTGCAGACAGCTGGTGGATTAACAGAACAAAATCGTCTTGAAAGAAGATCATTCGCTCTTTAAACAGCTCGAAAAATTATTAACCGAACAGCGTAACCCCGATACCTCTGAGATCGATTTAGCCGACTCACTGCAAATTGTATCGCTCATCAACAGGGAGGACAAAAAAGTTGCGGATTGTGTTGAATTGCGCCTGAACGTTATTGCAGCGTCTGTCGACGCCATTGTTGAGCAGCTCAAGGCCGGAGGCCGGGTACTCTATTTTGGAGCGGGAACCAGCGGCAGGCTGGGAGTTCTCGATGCGTCTGAGTGTCCCCCGACGTTCGGCACCGATCCGGAACTGTTTCAGGGTTTTATCGCTGGAGGCAAAGAGGCGATGTTTGTTGCCCAGGAGGGTGCCGAAGACAGTGAACAGCAGGGTGCCGGTGAGATTAAAACACAGAATGTAACCCCGAAAGATGTGGTTGTCGGGCTGGCTGCCAGCGGCCGCACCCCTTATGTGCATGGCGCCATTAAAGCGGCCTCTGCCATCGGCTGCAAAACAATTTTTATTACAACCGTTTCCAAAGAGCAGGTCGACCTGAGTGCTGATTTCATGATTGATGTTCCGGTGGGCCCCGAAGTGATCATGGGCAGTACACGTATGAAAAGTGCCACAGCTCAAAAAATGATTCTCAATATGCTCTCGACCGGGGCGATGATCCGTCTGGGGAAGGTGTACCAGAATGTAATGGTCGACCTTCAGCTCACCAACAAAAAACTGGAAGAGCGTGCCAGAAGAATCGTCATGATGCTAACCGGACTCACATACGAAGAGGCTTCCGGGTATTTAAACAAGGCGGATTACCACGTAAAAACAGCCCTGCTCATGGCCCTTGGAGGCCTGGACAGGAAGCGTGCAGAAGATGAACTTGAAAGGCACGGCGGATTTATCCGAAAAGCTCTGATGGCTCTCGAAAATAACCAATAATACGGGAACAAAAACGTTTCGATCCTGGTAGGGATATCGTGTTGAACTGATGCGGGCTTATTTAAGTTTTTAACTGAAACACAAGCGTTTAAGACGGCTTATAGATTGTCGAAAAGACAAAAAAATAGCATTTTACCGGAACCGGTTTATCGAAATCGTTTTTTGATGGCCATTGTCATTGTACAGGTGGTGCTTCTTCTGCTGATACACTTTTGGCCGCAGACAGAGTATATTCCGCAACTCGATTTTGAAATTCCGCCGCAGGAGCAGGTATTCCTGGATGACATTGAGGTGACCCGGCAGGAGACATCGCCGCCGCCGCCGCCTCGGCCGGTATTGCCGGTTCCGGTTCCGACAGATGAAATAATTGAAGTAGAACTGGATATCGATTTTGATATCGAGCTTCCCGAACTGCCCGAACTGGAAGAAGGGTTTGGTACCGGTCAGTTCGGTGATGAAGAGAGAATTGTCAGCAACCCTCAAATACCTCCAACGGTCGTTCGAATTGTAGAGGCTCCCTCACCTGAAGGCGTACCCGACAGGTATAAAGGAAACCTGGAGATGATCGTCAATTTTCTGGTCGACACCAACGGGGATGTGGAGGAGGTGAGCATCCGTGAAATACGACTCTATGATGAACACGGTGAATATGAAGAGCTTCCGTTTGTTCAGTACGGCTTGATGGATGCAGTTTTAAGAGCTGCCATGCAGTGGAAGTTCCGTCCGGCAAGACAGGATGGAGAGCCCGTTAAAGCCTTTACCCGCCAAAGGTTCAACTATTAGATACAAACCTGTTGTCAGGGAAGCGAGAGGTTTCTTCGCAGCATCCATTCGGCCGAAAGAAGCAGCAGGACAATTGCAAACCAGACTCCGCTCAGCTCTCTCAGGGTTAAATATTCAGCCTGTACATCAATCTGCATCTCATATAAACTGTTCTCATCAATGAACTCCTGGATACGCTCAAACCGGGCATCCTGCAGAAATAAACCGCCCGACTGCTCGGCAATTCCCCGGAGGGTGGCATCATCCCGCCTTGTATTGAGCAGTTCTATATTGGAGCTTCCGATAAAGAGCCTCGTTTCAGCACTGCCCACCGAACGTCCGCCTGATGTGGCGGAGGCCGTTAACCGGTAGGTGCCCTGTGGCCATTGCCCGATATCGGCACTGTAACGACCGCTTCCCGTATGGCGCATTCTGAATGTGCTCGTGCGTTCTTGCAATTCATCACCGGCGTACTCAGAAGATATGTTCAGTTCAATCTGTCCGCCAGTCTCGGGCTCTCCGCGTTCATTGTAAAGGATTGCACGAATCTGAACCGGTTCATCTTCAGAAAACTGGCTTCGAGCCGGCTGAAGAACCAGGTTTCTCTCATCGGCCGGGGTTGCCGCCCAGGAGATCAGGTTTTGAAAAAGATCGTTGAAGAACTGTTTCGACTCCTGCTGACGGCCCAGGTTATACCTGTACCAGCCGGATGCATTGACAACAGCCCTTCGATCACCGGCCGATTCATCGACCACAAGCAGCGGTATATCGGTTCGGTCGCGCTGAAATCGGGCAAACAGCAGCGGTTCGGCCGTCAAAGCAAGTTGATACGATGCATCGGCTGTAACGACGGTTTGAAAACTCCTTGCATCCGGTAACACAAAATCGATGACCGGATGCTGCATGTCATCCGAAACACGGAGAGGGGTAACGGGGAGGGTGGATGAGACCCCGCTCCTGTCTAAGGGCAGCAGCGATTGCAGGCTGGTGTCAACAGATCTCTGTTCCGGAGTGTCAAAAATGATAAACGGGGTGTTTGAAAGGGAGCCGGACAGCCTTTCAGAGATGGGTAACCCTTGCGGAGGCAAGCCGTGAAGTATGATCAGATCCGGTTCATCCCAGTCAAAATCGGGTGCATTGAGGTCGGTTTCCCCAAACAGGCCGTTACCCAGCCATGTAGATGAGATCAGTTCATTCCGGATGTCTGTCGCAATCAGATGGCGAATAGCCGCTACATCGGGATGGATTTTGAATGCAACCGACAGAATGGTAGTCTTGTCGTCCAGCACCTCTGCCGAAAAGGTATACCGGTTGTTCTCATCCGTAAATTCACCCTCCAGAGGGGGAACCTCCACGGTAAACTCATAAATGCCCGGTTCGTCAAATTCGCGTGTAAATTCAACAAAACGGCTTCCGCGATTGGTTGTCAGTTCAATCTCCGCCTGATCGGCCGGAATCCCGTTCTCCAGAAGCCTGACCGTCAGGGTTTCACCCCTGAACTGCTCATGGTGAATCTCTGCCGTGAACCGTGACACGGTATGGGTATAGAGCGGATCGTTATACTCAACATCTGCTACGGCAATATCGCGGATGGCAGTGGTATCGCCCAAAGGTATGGTGATGACCGGTGTAGAGAGGTTTGCTGCAGAGAAAACGGGGTTTCGTCCTGCAGTGCTGATGCCGTCAGAAAAGAGCAGGGCGGCCCGGTATCGGTTTTCATTCTCCAGGAGGTGATCAATGACGGCATTCAGATTGGTGGATGTGCCCTCACCGGTGAGATCATCGCCCTGCCTGGGTTCCCCCGAAAAGAGATACGGGTGGTATTGAAACCGCTCATCTTTATGATCTTCAAAATATTGTATCAGTGAACGGTAGCTTTCCATGCCGCGATAATCACCGCGCTCTACTGTAATGCTACGGCTGTCATCATAGTAGATGGCAATGGCAGGCTGTTCCGTTTCGGTGGTTTCAAATTCCAGGAATGGATTGAGCAGCAGAAAGATCAGCAGCCAGAGAGAAGAGGCTCGGAGTGTAATCAGCGACCACTTTTTAAACGGGCCGCCTTTATCCAGGTCACGATAGCTGATCCAGCCGGTTAGTCCTGACAGAACGGCTGCCACAAACAGAACGAATACCGGCAAAACCGGATTAAAACCCTGAAAAAAAGCGGTAATCATAGGTATAGGGTCGGTTTATCAGGTGATTACAAACCCCGTAGAAGTTCTTGAATGATATCTACCGTTGTGAGTCCTTCAGCTTCTGCGGCGTAATTGGTTACGATGCGGTGACGCAGTACAGGGACTGCAAGTGCTTCAATATCCTCCATCTCCACGTTAAGACGTCCCCGGGAGAGCGCACGGGTTTTGGCACCCAGAATCAGGTATTGTGAAGCTCGCGGACCGGCACCCCAGCTCAGATACTTTTTGACCCGTTCAGGGGCATGATCGGTATCTGTACGGGTCTGGGTAATTAATTGGATCGTGCTGTCTAAAACATGCTCGGGTACGGGCACTTCCCGTATCAGCTTTTGGTATTCAAGAATCTGTTTTTTCTCAAGAATGGACTGTATATCGACTCTGCGTGTCGACGTTGTCTGTTTGACAATCTGCTTCTCTTCATCAGGAGAGGGGTATTCCAGGTGAATCTGGAACATAAACCGGTCGAGCTGTGCCTCAGGCAGCGGATAGGTTCCTTCCTGTTCAATCGGATTCTGTGTAGCCAGTACAAAGAAGGGTACATCGAGTGAAAAGGTCTGTCCCGATGCAGTGACCTTCTGCTCCTGCATCCCCTCAAGCAGGGCTGCCTGTGTTTTGGGAGGGGTTCGGTTGATCTCATCAGCCAATACGATATTGGCAAAGATAGGCCCCTTTATAAATTTAAAATGTTTCTTGCCGGTATTCTTGTCATCTTCAATCACCTCTGTTCCGGTAATGTCGCCCGGCATCAGGTCAGGGGTAAACTGAATGCGGCTGAAGGTGAGGTTCATGGTGTTTGCAACCGTCTGGATCAGAAGCGTTTTAGCCAGCCCCGGAACCCCGACCAGCACGCAGTGTCCGCCGGAAAAGAGTGAGATCAGCAGCTGGTCGACAACATCATGCTGGCCAACCACCACCTTGCCGATCTCAGATTTAATGGCTGAAAAGGCATCGCTGAAATTGACTGCAGACTCCTCTGCGTGGGCGGGGTGCGCCTTATCTGGTTCCATTATTGATTGACCGGATTTGGTTCAGCTTCTGTGGGTTCCTGCACGGCTTCGGTGGGGTCGAGCAGCGGATCAACATCCGGCATCGGTATTTTAAATTCAATGTAGAAATCATTTCTGAGCTCCTCCATCCACTTCTGGAACTCATTCATGCGTTTCTGTTGCAATGCGATGTTTCGGATACGGTCATAGTCCTGCTCCAGGTTTGCCACATGTTCGGGGATATGCCGGTCGAGGCGGACAATTCTGAATGCCTGGTTTCTGTTGGACCGCGGTGGGTTGAATGATCGCGGTTCTGAAATATCTCCCTCTTCTTCGAGCATCAGAACGATCCTGTAGAGTGCTGGGTCAAGCTGATTGATTGCAAAAAGGCGTTCTCCGGTCTGGGGATTCACCATGCGTCCGCCAAAAACCTTGGTATCTTCATCCTCTGAATACTTTCTGGCCATATCGGCAAAAGATTTGCCGTGATTTTGTACACTGTCGCGGATCGCTTCCAGTTTGTTTGTGGCAAAATCTTCATCCACCAGCTCTTCATCCACCCGGATCAGGATATGGCTGGTGGCAATCTGGTCGCCTCTGCGATCATCCAGGCGGATCACGTGAAATCCGAATTCCGTGCGTACCACTTCCGAAATCTCACCGGGCGATAGGGCTGTGGCTGCAGCTGAGTAGTTGGCGACCAGGTCGTTGATGGGGAGCATCGGCAGGGATCCGCCCCGGTTTGCAGAGGTATCATCACTGTAGCGTCGGGCCATCTCTTCAAACTCCTTGTCGTGGTTCATGATGGAATCCCTGATTGCTTCAGCTTTCTGCCTGGCGGCATTGGCAGCATCTTCAAGAGCGGGAGGGAAGACCACAATCTGTGATATGCCTACCTGTTCCGGTATTACCGGAAGTTCCGATTCGGGAATACTGTTAAAAAATTCAACCACTTCAGGGCGGGTAATGCTGATTCGGTTATACTTATTCTGCTGGACTCTTTGAACGATCATCTGCTCGCGGAACTGTTCCCTGAAATCGGCACGCAACTGGATAATACTTTGGCCAAAAGCCTCTTCCAGCTGGCGTTCACCGCCGGCCTGACGGATCAGTTCATTAATTCTCTGATCCATCTGAAGGTCTACCATATCATCCGATACGGTAATGGAATCAATTTCAGCATATTCCAGGAGAACATAATTGTCTACCATACTCTGCAGGGCACTGTACCATAGCTCTTCGGTAAAAGAGACAGATTCTCCCTGCATTTCAGCTTGATTCATATACTGCCGAATCTCATTATCCACATCCGATTTCAAGATGATCCGGTCATTTACAACAGCTACAATCCGGTCGGTTACACGTGAATTTTGTGCAAAAAGCCCCGTTGCAAACAGAATGAGAAGTAAAGTGGTTATGAATAGTTTTTGAATAAATTGAATCATTAGGTCTTCCGGGTATACTTAATTTTATACGGTTTTATTGAACGTTTGAAAGTGCCGATTGAATGTCTGTAACGGTTGCACGCTCAATTTCATTATTGGCGTTGGCCTCAAGATACAGATTTCGCATGAAACTATTGGTAATTCGCCTTGCTTTTTCAAGCTTTAGCCACTCCTGAATCTGCGGAATGAGCCACTCCAGGTCGGGATGTTCACCGGCCGGGCGATCTTCCATCAACTGAACGAGATGAAACTGTCCGTCGTGTATAAAAATTGGCGATCGTTCGGTGATGCCAATTCTGGATAAAAACCGCGCGACCTGCGTATTGTCGCCGCCGGCCATTGAAACGGGCCAGAATTGCTGTGACTGCCGGTATTGCAGGTCCGGGTTGACACTGTAGTTGTCCAGAATCTGCCGCCATTCTATACCCCTGGCAAGGTCGCGGTTGGCGTTGTCAGCCTCGGTGCGCGTTTGAGTGGTGATATGGCGGTATCTCACAAACCGCTCATCCAGGGTAAACTGATCGCGATACGTTTGATAGTAGGTCTGCGCCTCTTCGCGCGATACCTCCAGCTCATCCAGGTTGCGGTTCAGGATAAACTCTTTGAGGGACTCTTCGAGAATCTGTCGACGAAGCCTCTCCAGTTTTTCACGAACCTGCCGGTTGTTGTGAATTCCGAGATTTTCAGCTTCACGCACGGCCAGTGCCGAATGTATCCACTGATCGGTATAAGCATGAAGGGCATTGACAGAATCTTGCTGCAGGGCTGCATAAGGTATCTCATTCAGCGCATCTTCAAGGGTGAGTGTTTGCGATCCGACCTTCGCCAAAACCGGAGAATCACTTCGCTCCAGGGTTATCTCGCAAGCCGATATGGCAAACAGGATGAGGAGAGGTATAATATAGAGTAGGTTTTTCATGAATTCTGTTATTTCAAAAATTCTGATATAAGTTCCAATCAGATACGGCTCAATAAAAGTGCTAAAATACCATTATATCTTTCTCTTTAAAAAAGAAACGGTTCAATGACCACCGGGCAAGAGTGAACCCCAACAACTCCTTCAGCCTTAGAAGAGCAGGCCGGCAATAGTGGCCGTCATCATATTTGCCATGGTGCCTGCCAATACCGCCATGATCCCGAAACGGGCCAGGTCCGATTTACGGCTTGGGGCGAGTCCCCCGATGCCGCCGATCTGGATTGCAATGGAGCTGAAATTGGCAAAACCGCAAAGTGCAAAGGTAGCCATTGTAATCGTTTTGGGTGAAAGCATATTGTCACCCACCATCTCTGCCATCTGCAGGTATGCGACAAATTCATTGAGCACCACCTTGGTTCCGAGCAGCGAACCCATATTGACTGCATCTTCCCACGGCACACCGATCAGAAATGCAATTGGGGCAAGCAGCCAGCCAAGCAGCGTTTCTATGGTCAGGTCAAATTCAGGAAAGAGGGTGTTGAAGCCGGTCAGCTCGCCGATTTCATACAGGAAATAGTTACCCATGGCCAGAAGGGCAATAAAGGCAAGAAGCATTGCTCCGACATTGGCAGCCAGTTTGAGTCCGACGCCCGCACCGGTGGCTGCCGCATCAATGCCGTTGGCATCCGTTTTCTCTACACTCATCTTGACAGCCCCTTTGGTGGCCGGCTCGGCTGTTTCCGGATAGAGTATTTTGGCGATCACCAGGGCTGCCGGTGCCGCCATGAGGCTGGCCCCCAAAAGCTGTTCGGCAAACAGCAGCCGGCCAACATCCAGGGGAACTTCGTTGGCAATCGAATAGGCGTTCCCCAGCATCTGGACATAGGCCGCCATGACACCGCCCGCAATGGTGGCCATTCCGCCGGTCATAATTGTGAGCAGCTCAGACTGGGTCATTTTGTTGATGTACGGCTTGATAACCAGGGGTGATTCGGTCTGGCCAACAAAAATATTGGCAACTACCGAAAGGGACTCAGCCCCCGATGTGCCCATCAGTTTTTGCATGGCACGCGACATCACACTGACCACCCGCTGCAAGATGCCATAGTGGTAAAGAATTGCAGTCAGTGAGGCAAAGAAGACAATTGTCGGAAGCACCTGGAAAGCGAAGAAATGCCCCATACTGTCCTCCATTCCGGGGCTTTTAGCCAAATCGCCAAAAATAAACTCGGCTCCTGCCGTGGTGAAATCGAGTACAACCACAAAAAAGCTGGAGAGCCAGCTAAAGAATGCCTTGGGCCAACCCAGCGGACCCCAAACCTCTGACATCGCTTCTCCGCGAAGGATCAGGATGGCCAGGAAAAACTGAATACCGAGCCCGGTTCCGACCAGCTTCCAGTTAATGGCTTTCCGGTTTTTACTGAGCATGACGGCAATACCGATGATAATTGCCATTCCGATAATACCACGCAGAATATTCATGTGTACGTTGGTTAGTCCTTATGGGTTGGGGTGACGTCGGGCGCGGAGACATTAAAAACGGGCAGTTCCTTCCCCCGTTTTTTGTCGACAGGAGGGCGGAAGCAGTGCCGTGCACGCGGTTCATAGGCATCTTTTTCACCTACCAGAACCTGGTCTTCATTTTCGACCACACGCTGGGAGTAGTTGGCAATCATTCCGCTTTCAGAGCAGATGGCGTGAAGCTTTGTTACAAACTCTGCAATGGCCAGAAGCTGCGGCATCGGCTCAAATGGCTTCCCCTCAAAATCCATGTCAAGCCCGGCAATGATCACGCGCTTGCCGTCATTGGCAAGGGTGTTAGCCACATCGATAATACGATCGTCAAAAAATTGTGCCTCATCAATGCAGATCACTTTTGCAGAAGAGGTCAGGAGTATAATTTGATCTGCCGTGTCGACCTGGATGCTGGGCAGTGTGGTCTCATTGTGAGAAACCACTTCGGTCTCGCTGTAGCGATTGTCGATTGCCGGCTTGACCACCAATACCCGCTGGCCCGCGATATGGGCTCGCTTGGCCCGTCGAATTAACTCTTCCGTTTTACCGCTAAACATCCCGCCGCAGATCACTTCTATCCAGCCAACCTGATCCGAGACAAAGCCGGGTTCATTTATCATAGTTCGTTACTTCATCATCTGATTTACTGCGTGGAATATATCCTTGTAAAGGTAAAGAGAAAAGTTTCTTTTTTTGACCCGCTGCAATTTACCCGAAAACAGGTAAAATGGGTTCGAAGATTTGAAAAGAGATTTAATGGATTGGTGAAAACTTTCTATTTTTGAGTCCGCAAAAACAACAAAATGTATATAAATCCGCTATCCGGGTAACAGATGAAGGTACGATCATACGGCATTAAGATTATTGCGATACTAACCATTTTCACGTTAGGCACTTCCTGGGACTCTTTTGCGCAGATGCTGGAAGATTTTGAGGAGGGCAGCAAAGGCTCATATGCCGCCGGAGAGGTCGCCCTTTCAACCGGCGACTGGATGTTTGACGACGCCCTGCTGGGCACGCTCGATGGCGACCGTAAAAACGGGGAGCAGTCGGTGCGCCTCAGAGACGGTTTTATTGAAATGCTCTTTGACTATAGCGAAGGATCTGACGGTGTCCGGTTTTACGCCTCTAACGCCGGCTTTTCAGGGGATGATGGCGGAATCATCCGGGTTCTTTACTCTGTTGATGAAGGCGGGAACTGGCAGCCGGTTGGCGAGGATATAGAATTGTCCGACTCGTTCGTCCGGTATGAACGTGAACTCTCTGTCTCAGGGCCGGTTCGGTTCCGGATCGAAAGAGTGGCCGGGGGACGCATCAATATCGATGATTTTTTCATTGAACCCTTTGCCGATCTGGCTGAACACCCCACTCTGGAAGTCCGCATAAACGGCAGCCCGGCAGCCGACGGAGATACCCTTTCGTTTAAACCGGTGAACACCGGCCGGATACAGACTGTCGAATTTCGGGTGGCCAACCAGGGTGAACCCGACCTCAGCCTGAATGTGGATGAGCTTCAGCCTACCGATTTCTACCTTGAACCCGATTTGGATAGTATAATCGGGGGAGGGGAGTTTCAGGCGGTCAGCCTGGTTTTTGAGCCGCAACAACCGGGCGATGTCAGCGGACGCCTGACACTCTCTTCGAACGATCCAGATCAGCCGGAATTTGTACTCACCCTGAAGGGGGAGGGCATTGATGAAAACGAGCTCATTTCCATCAGCCGGGCACGCGCAGCCGCACCGGGAACACGGGTCACAACGGCCGGACGCGTTTCATCATCAGGGGATTTCGGTGATATCTCATTTATACAGCATGACCGGAGCGGCATTGCTGTACTGGATAGCCGTTTTGCCCCGGAAACGGAGAGGGGCGATTCGGTACGCGTAACCGGAACAGTCTCATACTCAGATGATGAGGGTGAGTCCTTTATCCTGCTCTCGTCTGATGACCAGGATGAGCTGCAGTTTGAAATAGCCGATGGGGCCGGCGAAGTGCCAATGGCCACATCGATTACCATGGAAGAGCTGAACTCCGGCGATTTTGAGTCGGTATTGGTTCACGCAGAGGATGTTCATTTTCAGGAGGGCGGACTCCTGCACCCGGGCATGGCCTACGCGATATCAGACAATCACTCAGACGGGCAAGTCTATATCCATCCCCATGTAACCGAGCTGATCTACGGCACGATTCCGCCGCAGCCGGTCAGCATTGGCGGCATTGCCGTACAAATAGACGGCAACCGGGTGCTTATGCCCAGGGATATCGAAGACCTTCCGGTCGAGCCGTTTACCCCTGAAGGGGAGGAGATTGCCAGGAACGAAACCCTGGATGTGGTCACTTGGAACATCGAATGGTTCGGTTCCGAAAGCCTTGGCCCTGACGATACGGAGTTGCAGATGAACCATGTCATCAAAACCATTCGCGAGCTGGATGCCGATATCTATGCATTCCAGGAGATTGCCAGCAATTCAGCCTTCTTCGCCCTTACCGACAGCCTGGATGGGTTTCGCGGATTTACCTCGCCCGACGGTCAGAGCCAGCGCACCGCTTACCTGTTCCGGACAGCCGTTGTCGACTCTGTCAGCTCCGGGCTTCTTACCGAGAATCAGGAGGGTTTTGACTGGGCCGGCAGGCTGCCTCTCCATTTTGAAGCCGATGTGACCATAGACGGTATCACCCGCCGGATTCATCTCTATAATGTCCATGCTAAAGCATTTGGCGACCAGCCATCCTACAACAGGCGCCGCAGTGCCTCCATCTCACTCAAAGAGTACCTGGATGAGAACCGGAGGGATGACCGTGTCATTTTCCTGGGTGACTATAACGATCGTCTGACCCGCTCCACCTATGACGGGGCTGAACACTCGCCCTATCAAAACTTTCTGGATGACGAGCACTATTATGCTGTAACCTATACACTTGAGGAGAGTGGATTTGTCTCATTTCTGATACCGCCCAACCGCAGTATGATCGATCACATCACGATCAACCGGAACCTGTTTGACTACCATATAGAGGGTGCGCAGAGAGTGGAGAATCCCTACTATATCGATGACTTTGAATCGACAACATCCGACCATGCCCCGGTATGGACCCGCTTTCAGTTTACCGGGTTTCCGGATGAGCTGCCCCGCACCGTTCAGGCCGAGCCGAACTATCCCAATCCGTTCAACCCGGCCACGACCATCCCCTTTATTCTGCCTGATCAGCAGGAAGTGTCGGTATATGTATATGATATTCTTGGACGAAGAGTAGCCGTTGTGGCTGAAAACCGGGTCTTTGCACCGGGAGAAAACAGCGTGGAGTTTGATGCACAGGGTTTGTCGAGCGGTGTCTACCTCTACAGGATAGAGTTTGAAGACGGTACGGTTGTTACCGATAAAATGATGCTGATAAAATAAGCCTCCTTGTTAACAGGATGAAAACCGTAACCGGAGATAGAATTGATGATAGATGAAACCATTTAACTACAGAATGCCGGCCGAATGGGAGACGCACAGTGCCACACAGCTCCACTGGCCGTCTAACCGTGAGACCTGGCCGGGCGAGAGGCTTCCCCGTGTGGAGGAAGTTTACCTCAATATTATCGAGGCCCTCCACCAGTACGAGCCGGTACTCTTACTGGTCGATCCATCGGTAGAAGAGGGTTCCGTAGAGGAGAAGCTCTCATCTCGAAAGATCCATTCGGAGAGGGTCGCAATCCATCGGGTACCCATTAACGATGTATGGGCCAGAGACTGCGGACCGATTTACCTGAAACGGATGGAGGAAGATCGCGAGCAGCCGGAATATATCATCTCAAACTGGGAGTACAATGCGTGGGGAGGGAAATACCCCCCATTTGACGCCGATAATGCGCTGCCCTCATGGTTTGCCAAGGCCTTCAGTGTTCCGATGATCGAGCCCGGCATGGTGCTTGAAGGCGGATCCATCGATACCAACGGGGAGGGGATCCTGCTGACAACCGAATCGGTGCTGCTGAATGAAAATCGAAATCCGGGGCTGACAAAAAAGGAGATTGAGGAGAAGTTAAAGCACTGGCTGGGGATGGAGAAGGTGATCTGGCTGGGCGACGGACTGGCCGGTGATGATACAGACGGACATATTGACGACCTCTCCCGGTTTGTAAACAGAAATACCATTCTGACCATGCTGGCCGACGATCCGGAGGATGTCAATTACGGCGTTCTGCAAGAGAATTACCGGAGATTAACCGAAGCCCGTGACCTGAAGGGGAACCCGTTTAACATACGGACCCTGCCGCTTCCGGAAACCCGGATTGAAGGCACAACGGTCGACGGTTCCGAATATGTGCCGGCCAGTTATGCCAACTTCTATATTGCCAATGGCGTTGTCCTGGTGCCGCTCTACGATGCGCGCTATGACGCTCAGGCCCTGGATCTGTTCAAAGCCTGTTTTCCTGACAGGGACATCATCGGCATCAACTGCGCCGACCTGGTCTGGGGGCAGGGGAGCATACACTGTATTACGCAGCAGATTTATGGACAGGTGTAGGGCCTAACAGTTTACAGTGAACAGTGCCAACAGTAGAGAAGGCAAAAGGCAAAAGGCAAAAGGCAAAAGGCAAAAGGCAAAAGAGGGAGCTTGTTGATGCCTGAATAAGGTTGACGTTTTTAGTTAACATTTAACATTTTGGTCGAAGTTAACTTCGA
>JBJHCX010000017.1:0-29104 GCA_050486245.1 Rhodohalobacter sp. | reverse complement strand
TTTGAACCCAGGCTCTCCTCAACCGGATCGATGGAGAGCTCCAGGATCGACTCAGGATTTGGTGTCTGGTTAAACGGGTTTGCGATAAAGGCACTTTCGGTGTCTACAAGCTCTACATTTGTACTCGCAATCGCTTCCTCGGCATATGAGATGGCATCATCCCAGTTCTCAAGATAGAGGTGAGCCCTTGCCAGCAACGCATTGGCTGCAGAGTAGTTGGCAAAATAGACACCGCGGTCAATACCCTCCAGCAGTGAGATCGCCTCTTCCAGGTCGCTCACAACCTGAGAGTAGACTTCGGTATTAGAGGATCTTGCCCTGAAATCGGCATCCGACACGTCACGGGTGGGCTCCGTTCGGATAATGGCACTTTGTGTCCATCCTCCAACTTCACGCCCGGGCTCATAGCCATAGGTACGGGCCAGGTCAAAGTAGACAAATCCTCTCTGAAAGAGGGCTTCTCCGCGAAGCCTGTCACGGACCTCCTGTGTAACGCCTTCGGTCTCTTCAGCACCGGCAATCACATAGTTCGCTTCGTTGATCGTCAGGTATGCTGTGTTCCAGAAGGAGATATGTGATCCCTGCTGGTTTTGCGACATCTGGTCGTAACGGCCTGATGTGACCGGGTGCTGGTCTGCATTGTCTGCCAGGACATCCGGGCCAATCGTGATTTCACGGCCGTATCTCCACTGGCTTTGCACGCGGTTATAGACTGAGGTCAGGATCGCTTCGATCCCCTCAATATTCTCCTGCGCTGTAGCAGGATCCACTTCGGTACTCGGGGAGGTATCGAGCAGGCCGTCGCAGCCTACAAAGAGTACCGCTCCCAAGACGGCAAGTATAAATGTGTTTTTCAGTTTTAACATATTGAACAAAATTTTTTGATTATAAAGATGGACTCTATCTGATTTAGAACCTGATTTCAGCACCCGCTTCAAAGACGCGTGGCTGCGGATAGTATGTCTGTCCGCGGTCAAAGACCTCCGGATCCAGCCCCGGATATTCGGTCCAGGTAATCAGGTTTTCAGCCCTTGCAAAAATGGTAAGCATGTTCAGGTTCAGACGCTCAGTTACTCTGGGCGGTACCTGATAGCTCACATTAATGCTCTTCAGACGGATGTAAGACCCGTCATAAAGACGCCGGTCAGACCACAGGTTATGTCCTGTTCCGCCCGGGAAGGCAGCCTGTGTATAGGCCTTTGGGATATGTGTGATATCACCGGGCTGTGTCCATCTCTGGAACATCTCTGGAGACAACTGTCGTCCCCTGTGTGGTGCCAGGTGGAAGTTAGAGTACTGCTCGTCAAGGATTCGGCTTCCAAACTCATACTGGAAGAAGATATCCATCGAAACCGGTCCGTAGGAGAACTGGTTGCTCCAGCCGCCATAGTAATCCGGCTCTACACTTCCGGCTCTATGATAATCACTGCCGCCAACCGAATAGGTCAGTTCACCGTCAGCGTCATAGAAAAGTGCACGTCCGTCGGCAGGGTTTACACCTGCATAGTTTCGCACCCACCACTGGTGGCGCTGTTCACCTACATAGATCCGGGAGGAGGTTATATTTGGATCACTCATCCACTCCTGGTCTCCTTCGAGGGCAAGCACTTCACTGCGCGGGAGTGTGATATTGAACTCGGAAGCCCAGCTAAAGTCGCCGTAACTCAAAACAACAGCACCGAACTCAAGTTCCAGTCCTTCATTTCTGACGGCTCCGACATTCTCGGTAATACTGCTGAAGCCACTGTCGTTAGGCAGAAAACGGTTCAGGAGCAGATCTTCATTATCCACTCTGTAAACACCGATGTTACCGTATACACGGTTGTCAAACAGTGCGTAGTCTAAAGCGATATCCGTACTGCGGGCAGTCTCCCAGCTCAGTTCGGCATTTCCTAACTGTGCGGGACGCAGGCCGGTTCCGCCTTCGTAGGTACCGCCCGATCCAAACAGGGCGAGGCTGGCAAAGTCGCCAATGCCCGCGTTACCGGTAATGCCATAGCTGGCACGGAATCTCATCCGGTTCACCCAGTCGATGTCACGCATAAACTGCTCGCGCGCAGCATCCCAGGCAAAAGCACCGGAGTAGAAAAGTCCCCATCGCTGATCGGCACCAAACCGCGAGTGTCCGTCATACCTGAGGTTCAAGCTACCGAAATAGCGTTCATCATAGTTGTACTGCATACGTGTAAATGCGCCGGCAGTCTTGTATTCGGTTGTACGTCCCGATACGGCAGACGCAATACCGGCCAGGTTAAGCTGCCCGAGAAGCGGGTTAGGGAGCTCCTCACCCGAAGCGGCATGGAAACCGTACGTTCTGTGGCGGTATTCAAATCCACCAATCACACTGACATTGTGTACCTGGTCGAATGTGGTGATGTAGTCAGCTACAACATTACCGCTGTAATTTTCGGTTTCACGTGTACGTTCATAAACCGAACCGCCGTAATTGTTGTATCGCGGAATAATCGGGTTGTTGTACCGTCTGTCGCGTGAAAAACGGACATCCGCGTTATACTGGGCACGAATTCCAAAGCTTTCACTGATATTATAGGTAGCTGCTACATTACCGATCAGCTGATACTCCCGGCCAATACGCTCTTCATGATTCAGAAGCTGAACCAGGTTATAGGTACTTCCCGGTACATTCTGGGTGTAGGTTCCGTCTTCCTGGTAGATGGGCACCGTATTTCGCACGGTTACACCTCCGTGAAACGGACTGTTAATCCAGTTACCGCCGGTTTCACTCTGACCATGAAGAATAGATCGTGAAACGTTCAGGTTTGTCGAGAACGAGAGCCTGTCGGTGGCATCGTGGTCAATATTCGTGCGTAGGGTAAATCGCTCCATAGAGGAGTTCAGGATGGTTCCTTTCTGATCCTGGAAGCTACCCGATACATAGAAACGGGTATCCTGGGTGCCGCCACGGGCTGAAAGCGAATATCGCTGATTCACACCGGTCTGGGTCATGGCGTCGAACCAGTCGTAGGTTCCCACTTCATTGGGGTCGCCATACGTATTGATTGCACTCTGACGTGCAGCGGCGGGGTCATTGCCCAGATCCATCGCACGGTTTTCAGCAGCTTCAATCATGAATTCAACAAATTCGGGGCCGCTCATGAAATCATATCGGGTATGAATATCACTGACGCCCGCCCGGACATTGGCTGTAAATTGTGTCGGGCCGCGTTCACCGCGTGTGGTTGTTATCAGAACCACGCCATTGGCACCCTGGGCACCGTATATGGCAGTTGCCTCGGCATCCCGCAGAACGTCGATCGATTCAATATCTGACGGGTTCAGGGAGAGCAGCACGTTCGTATTGGTGGTGGCTATATTTGAACGGAACGTATCCTCAAGGGGCACACCGTCTACGATATAGAGGGGTGCGTTGGATGAGTTAATCGAACCGGTACCCCGAATTCGAACGGTACCCGCAGAACCCGGCTGACCACTCGAGCCTACAAACTGCAGTCCTGCAGAGCGTCCCTGCAGTGCCTGGTCAGGCGTGTTAATGGCACGTGCCTGAATCTGTTCGGCACGAACGGATGTAATGGCACCGGTTACTTCACGCCGCTCGCGAATGGAATAGGAGGTTACTACAAGTTCATCGAGTCCCATGGCATCGGGCGACATAATAATGTCAACGGATGTCATTTGGCCTGATGTCACCGTGATCTCCTGCCTGTACTCCGCATATCCGATAAAGGTTACGCGCAGGTTATAGGTACCCGGCTCAACATCTGTGATTTCGAAATAGCCATCACTGTCGGTGGCTATTCCCTGCATGGTTTCTTCGATCAATACCGTTGCTCCGGCAAGCGGATCCCCGGTATCTCCTTCAGTCACTGTTCCCTCTACCCCTGTTTGTGCCAATGTTGCCAATGGCAAAAACAGAAACAGAAAGATCCCAACTAAGTATCTTTTTAGCATCTGATAAGGTATTTAAAGTTTATCTGTTGATATCTCAAAGCACACCATCCACGCCTTGAAGAAAGGCAATGAGAGAACCGAATATTTACCGATTTTAAGAGCATCTTTGAGATTGTTTCACCTACAAAAACAAAAAACCGCTTTCCGAACTCAAATTAGGGCCATTATTTTTACAACGGTTTACGGTGGTCACAGATAACAGGCATGTTCAGGGCATTATCCATGCATCCATAATCCACTTAATTATATACTTTAAAAAAACAAACATGGGTATTTTCATTTACATTAAAAATATACATGAATACTCTCCTCCAACTGCTGAATGCCAAACTTCCATTTCTCCTTAAAAAACGGTAAAATTTCATACCGGTGAATCTCCAAGCAAACCAACTGTTCATGCAAAAAATATCCACTCTTGTCTTTTCGTATCCGCCCAACCTGCAGGAACTTGACCTTGCCACCATGGTGAGTATGTACCGGGACCGGGGCGAGCCCCGCAAATCTGCCCCCGGCAAGTATCTTGCGTGTGCAGTGACCAAAAAACTTTTGAAGGAGGCCAAATGGTGGTTTGGACTCTACTACAGCCAGAGCGCCTGGGATCAGCTCCTGACCAAGGGAGCCGAAGGGTACCCCCTGACTGAAACCGAACTGAACCTGCTTGGCCTGATTACCGTCTCTGAAGAGCCCCCGCACCGGGAGTATGTGGAAAAGAATATCGGTATCCTTCCCAAACTGGCCTATCTGATTGTCAACGACGTCAAGCAGTTCGACTTCATCCAGGAAGACAGCCAGGGATTCCTGCGGATCACCCCCCGCGGAGACCGCGCCCTGCAGGGTGTGGCACGCCGCATCTACGGAAAGCGGTTTGCACCCGAAATGCTGCAGGCCTACCAGCACGACCCAACCCTCTCAAAGGAGGAGAAAAAGGATTCTGATCAGCCTTCCCTCTTCTGACCCGTCAGGAACCGGATACCACGACAAGATTAAACAGGCATTCACCTGCAGAAATTGATATCTTTACGCCTTCCTCATGGCACCGTTTTGTGCTGTAACCCAATTGAATCTTAAATTGAACAACACCGGCAGATGGATTCGTATCTGAAATCAATTATTCGCAATGCTCTCCTGAAAATGGACCTCGATAAAAGCCAGGTTCCTGAAATTGTCATCGAGACCCCCCGCGATCCGTCTCACGGTGATGCCGCCACAAACGTGGCCATGCAGCTTGCCAAGCCCCTTCGCAATAACCCTCGCAAGATTGCCGAAGAGCTGGTTGAAACTCTCGAAACCGACCCTCAGAAGGTTAGCGGTATTGAAATTGCAGGACCCGGATTTATCAATTTCAGATTTTCAAAAAACTACCTCTATGATGAACTGAAGCAAATTTTAGAGGCGCCCGCCACATTTGGCCAAAACGACACCTATTCCGGGAAAAAGATCTTGGTTGAATTTGTGAGCGCAAACCCGACGGGTCCGCTGACCGTGGGACACGGACGCAATGCCGTTCTGGGTGATACCGTTGCACGCCTGTTTGAGTGGAGCGGCGGAGAGGTTCAGCGTGAATACTATTTTAACAACGCCGGAAGACAGATGCGGGTACTGGGACAGAGCGTACAGGCGCGCTACCTCCAGGAACTGGGACGCGATGCTGAACTCCCTGAAGGAGGGTATGAAGGCGAGTATATTCGTGAAATTGCCAAAAAACTGGTCGAACAGCATGGCGACGGGCTGGCCGGTGAAAAAGAGGAGGGACTCTTTAAGCAGCACGCTGAAGCTGCCATTTTTGAGGAGATCCGAAAGACCCTGGATCGAATGAACATCCAAATGGACTCCTTCTTCAATGAAAATACACTCTATGAAGACGGCTCTATCGACAAAACCGTAAAAGAGTTTCGCGAAAAGGGATTTGCCTATGACAAAGATGGCGCAGTATGGTTTAAAACAACGGAATTCGGAAAAGATAAAGATACCGTGCTGATTAAAAGCACCGGAGAGCCCACCTACCGCCTGCCCGATATTGCCTATCACGCCAATAAACTGGAGCGGGGCTACGACCTATGCCTCGATGTGTTTGGTGCTGACCACATCGACACCTATCCCGATGTGCTGAACGGCATTCACGTTCTGGGTTACGACAAGGAGAAGGTGGATGTTCTGGTATATCAATTTGTGACCCTTGTAAAAGATGGCAAGCCATTCAAAATGAGCACGCGAAAGGCCAACTTTGTCACCCTGGATGAACTGATGGATGAGGTGGGAGAGGATGTGACCCGCTTTTTCTTCCTGATGCGATCCCCGAACACGCACCTCGAGTTTGATGTGGCCCAGGCTAAAGAGGCCGGCGAAAAGAACCCGGTCTTCTACCTGCAGTATGCCCATGCCCGTATTCAGTCTATCCTGAGAAAAGCTGCTGATACAGCCGATTTTGACGGCGATGCCGATCTCTCCGTTCTGACCCATGAATCGGAGATTGCACTCATCAAGAAGATGCTCGGGTTCCCCGAGGCGGTCGAAACGGCAGCCCGGCATCGCGAGCCCCACCGGGTCATCACCTACCTGAATGAACTGGCCTCCAGCTTCACCTCATTCTATCACGACTGCCGCATTATTGGCGAAGAAGAGCAGGTGATGCATGCCAGAACCCGCCTGGCAGGGGCCGTCGCCTCCGTACTGGCTAACGGACTCTCCATCCTGGGCATTGAAGCCCCTGACCGAATGTAAATACCGGGCTATGACGGGTGCAGCTTTGTGAAGCAGACAATTCCCTTTGTGAACTGGTCGGCCACTGTAAATCCGGCCTTTCGAAAGAGATCATTGCTCTCTTCAACCGTCCAGAACTGCAATCCGCTCCATTCGGCTGAGGTTTGCATCAGCCGGCCATACCACGACCCAGACTGTATCAGGTGCATCATAAAGAAGACTCCATCTTTTTTCAGCACCCTTCTGCACTCATAAAGCACTTTCATCTCATCCGACAGTTCATTCAGGGTTCCGCCCATCGAAAGTCCGTCAAATGTACCGGCAAAAAATGGCATGTTACGCGCGTCTGCACATATCAAAAACAGATCCAGGCCTTCGGCTTCCGCTTTAAACCGCGCTTTTTCAAGCATCACCTCTGAAAAATCGAGGGCAACCTGACAGCTCTTCGGCTCCTGCTTTTTTAAGGTCCGGGCATAGAGGGCTGTCGAACACCCCACATCCAGATATGCTTTCCCCGGCAATGGCCTCATCCATTCAGCCAAAAGCTCCTGCTCCTGGGCAATCGGAAACTCCTCACCGGTCAGCATCGAAAGCGACCTTTTTCTCCAAAGATCCTCATAAACCGCTGCCGTCAGTTTCCAGTGATTGGTCGATTGAGCCAGTGTATAACTCTGCTGATCGGTCAGCAGGTTGATGATATTGTTTGTGACGGGGTATTCATCACCCATGGGTGAGGCTATCGTGCCGTTGAACGGCGTAGCCAGCTGCGAGGCCCTGACAGGTATCTCGATTGACTCCCGGTCATGTTTGGGGGATCTGACTTGCAGGTCGTTCATAGACGTCTATTCTTGTACATTATCGAATGAAGTCACTTGTCAAACCACAAGACCTGTCACTTCATTCATTTCAGGGTTGACCTGCAGTTGTGTACGTAGTTTCCGGCAAACAGTTACAAAACCGTAAAGACTGAAACTACCGGCGAGCCGGGCAGACTCTACTTCTGGATTATCATGGAGATTTGCGCACCTTTTTGAACTCCGAGCATCTCTTTGGCATTGCCTTTGTTGATTGCTATTTCAAGAGTATCGGAGCTTCCGATATAGGCTGCCGGATCGCCATCGGGAACGGCATTAAACGTCGATACCAGTTCGTCCAGAATGGTATTTCCCACATAGATCCGAAAGCGGGATGAGCCGATCGACTGCCGGATCAGTTCCGAGCTGATATTCGAAATGAGGTTGCCGTAACGGTCGATATGGATAATCCAGCCCTGGATTCCATCCTTGTCGGATATTGGCACGGCCCAGCGATAGGTTACCAGTTCCTCGATCGGTTCTCCCAGTTGTTCAATCGGCACGCCGCCGGCCAGGTGAGCTGCCACGGGAGCAAAGATGTCGCGGCCATGAAAGGTATTGGAGGGTTCGTTTCTCCAGTATAATGTATTGGTCAGGCGATAGGCTTTGTAATTGTATTCATCTCCAATCAGGGAGAACAGGCCATTGTCCGGCCCTACAAAGTATTGTCCGTTAATCTCAACGGCCACCGGGTTTCGGGAGGTGCCCACACCCGGGTCGACCACAACCAGGTGTACGGTACCGGGCGGAAACTCTTCGGCTGCATTTTTCAACACCCACGCACCGGCCATGATATCCTGTGGCGGAATCTGGTGTGAAACATCAACCAGGCGTATACCCGGTTCAATACCGAGCATCACCGCTTTCATTACACTTACGTAGTGATCCTGCAGCCCGAAGTCTGTTGTAAGTGTAACAATGCTGGACATGATCTGCCTATGCGTAATTATTTAGCATCACCGGCATGACAAGCATCAGCATCTCTTCACCGTCATTCTCATTAACCGGCTTGACGATACCTGCACGGTTCGGGGTTGAAAATTCAAAATTGGCCTCCTCTCCGTCAACATTACCGAGTACATCGGCCAGGTACTTGGCATTAAACCCGATCTCCATCTCGCCGGAACCGTAATCACAGGAGATGGTCTCTTTCGCCTCGCTGCTCATATCGATATCCTCAGCACGGATCGTCAGCTTATCGGATCCAAGCTGCAGACGGATCTGGCGTGTTGTAGAGCTTGAGAAAACCGATACCCGGCGAACGGTGGCCAGCATCTGGTTCTTGTCTACCGTAAGCTGCTTGTCATTATCGCGGGGTATCACCGATTCGTAGTTCGGGTACTGCTCATTGATCAGGCGGGTGATAATGATGGTATTGTCACTCTTGAAGCGTGCATGATCATCAGACACGGTCAGTTCACAGTCGGACCCGTCGAGGGCCTTGGCAACCAGGTTCAGGGTTTTGTCAGGCACAATAAACGAAACCGGCTGATCCGATTTCAGGTTACGGTTCACAAACCTTACCAGGCGGTGTCCGTCGGTTGCGACAAATTTACTTTCGGTTTCACCGATATCAAAATAGACCCCCATCATGGCAGGCCGAAGGTCGTCAGTTGAAACCGCAAACATCGTTTTGCTGATGGCATTCTGCACCAGCCCGGTTTCGGTAACCAGGGTAAGCCCTTCATTCATGTCAGGAATCTCCGGAAACTCATCGGCTTCCTCGCCCATCAGCTTGTAATTCCCTTTATCGGTTTTAAATTTAACATTGTGAGAGGAATCCACCTCAAAAAAGACCGAGATATCGGGCAGTTGCCGCAGTGTTTCCAGCAGGCGCTTTGCCGGAATGGCAATGGCTCCCTCTTCCTCAATTTCAGCGTCAATATATTCGATAATGGATATCTCAAGATCCGTAGCCGTTAGCTTTAAACGTCCCTCTTCCGATTCAAACAGCACTGTTTCAAGAATGGGTAGAGTTGCTTTGCTGGGCACGGCTCCGAATACGGCAGACAAGCCCTGGTTCAAATCACTGCTGGATACATTAAATTTCATAATGTGATATAGATCTAAATTTTAGTCTGGATAAGTCTCTTTTGCTGAATTACACGTTGCTCACAAAAAGATTATACTAACAAATCCTAATTCTTACTGCAACTGTAAAGTACGCTCTTTAAGCGACAATTTCATGAATTGAAAAGAGATCATGCAACAAAAACATTCTCATCATTGCGTGACTTCCTCTATCTTTACCTCATTATGAAACAACGAATTATCATAACCGGCCCTACCGCTTCCGGAAAAAGTTCTCTTGCCATCAGCCTGGCCAAAACGCTGAATGGAGAGATCATCTCCGTCGATTCCCGTCAGTGTTACAAACGAATTGATATTGGAACGGCCAAACCAACCCCCGGAGAACTTGCTGCGGTGCCTCACCACAACATCTCGGTACTTGATCTGGACCAGCCCGATACGGTTGCCACTTTTACAGAGCGGGTACTGAAAGCTGCAGACGATATTGAGAGCCGGGGAAAAACAGCCATATTCTGCGGCGGAAGCACGCTCCATATCCAGACGCTGATCCACCCCCTGGATCCGCTGCCCCCTTCAGACGAAGAGAATATCGCCCGGCTTAACCGCAGGGCAGATCACGGAGAACTGGAACAGCTCTATGAGAACCTCAGACAGGTCGATCCCGAGTATGCCCAAAAGATGGATGGGCTCAACCGGCAGCGTATTATTCGTGCCCTCGATGTCTGGATGCAGACCGGCAAAGCGTTCAGCAGCTTCCACAGCAACCAGAAAGTGACTCTTCCCGAAAACTACCGGATGTTTATTCTTCACCACCCGCGCAAGGTGCTTCACCATCGTATTGAACAGAGAACCGACCAAATGATGGAAGAGGGCCTGATCAGGGAGACCGAACAGATTCTGAACGATGGCTACAGTGCAGAGCTTCAATCCCTTCAAACCGTTGGCTACCGTCAGGCGATCGATTATCTAAACGGAAAACTTGAGCATGACCGGATGGTTGCCGATATCAAAACCGCTACCCGCCGCTATGCCAAGCGCCAGATTACCTGGATGCGTAAATGGGAGTTCGGAAAACGCATTGACCGCCATCAACTGAACGAAATGCAATGCCTGAACTACATCCAACAACAGGTAGCAGCTAAGCTGTAGAAAGGTTAACTTATTCACTTTCCAAAAACCGCCAAATACCTGATATGTACAAAGCAAAAGTAAACGTTACACTACGTAAGTCGATCCTGGACCCGAAAGGAAAAGCAGCCCACCAGGCGCTTCATAATCTTGGAATGAAATCTGTTAATGAGGTTCGAATCGGCAAATTCATCGAAATAGATATTGATGCCACTTCCGAAAAGGAGGCTTTTGAAATCGCTGAAAAAGCTTGTACTCAGCTTTTGGCCAACGAAGTGATGGAAGACTACACCATCCACATTGACAAGGCGTAAACAGCCATGACATTTCAGACAAACGTACAACAGGTTCACCCCTTCTGTGCCGATGAGAAACCGGCAGAAGCCCCCGGTACGGATGTTCTGGAAAAATCTGAAACGGACGAGTCGGTCGACACACCGTGGAGGGTCATTCTCTATGACGATGATATTCATACTTTTGATGAAGTCATCAACCAGTTGATCAAAGCCCTGGGGTGCTCAGTCCATAAAGCAGAAAAGTTAACCTTACAGGTTCATAATGAAGGCAAGGCAACTGTTTTTGAGGGCAGTTTTGAAGAGTGCCTCAAAGTCAACGCCGTTCTTCAGGAAATTCAATTAATCACCGAAATAAAAGGGTAAAATACCGTGTCGAAAAAAATAGGAGTCATCGTATTTCCGGGTTCAAATTGTGATCACGATGCCTATCACGCAATGAAACATGTAATGAATGCAGAAACCACCTTTCTGTGGCATAAGGACCGGGATTTGTCGGATATCGATCTGTTGATTGTTCCCGGCGGATTCTCGTACGGTGACTACCTGCGCTCCGGAGCCATTGCCCGGTTTTCACCCATCATGAATGCGGTTGTTGACTACGCCAAACAGGGAAACCCGGTGCTTGGAATTTGCAACGGTTTTCAGATTCTGCTCGAATCGAACCTGCTGCCCGGAGCCATGCTGCATAATGAAAAGCTTCGTTTTGTCTGTAAAGATGTCAATATCCGGGTTGAAAGCACCCGTTCACCATTTACAGCAGGCATGAAAAAGGGAGAGGTGATCAACATTCCGGTCTCTCACGGAGAAGGAAATTACTTTATTGACTCTGATGGGCTTGACCAACTACAGGAGAACGATCAAATCGCATTTCGCTATTGTGATGCAGGCGGGAACCTGACTGAAGAGTCAAATTTCAACGGATCTGTGTCGGCTATTGCCGGAATTACAAACAAGCAGGGCAATGTTCTGGGAATGATGCCTCACCCTGAACGGGCGATGGAGAAAGTGCTTGGATCAGAAGATGGCAAACATTTCTTCGACTCTGTTTTTGAACAGCTTCAACTGGCCTGACCTGATGAATCAACCGCCTACAGACCGCCCCCCCATGAAACTTCACAGCCATGACCTGGTGAAGAGCTACCGGAAACGTGTGGTTGTGAACAAGGTTTCGATTAATGTAAATCAGGGTGAGATTGTAGGCCTGCTGGGCCCCAATGGTGCCGGTAAAACGACCACATTCAATATGTTTACCGGAATTGTCAAACCCAATTCGGGAACGGTATTCCTGAACGACAAAAACATCACCAAGAAACCGATGTACCAGAGGGCCCGTATGGGTATCGGTTATCTGGCTCAGGAAGCCAGTGTATTCCGGAACCTTACGGTTAAGGAGAATTTGCGCTCCATCCTGGAGTTTCACTCAATCACCAAAAAAGAGATTAACCAGCGCGTGGATGAGCTGATTGAAGAGTTCGGGCTTCAAAAGGTTGTTAACAGCAAGGGGTACAGCCTGTCTGGCGGCGAACGCAGGCGTACTGAAATTGCGCGGGCACTGGTAACCGATCCGAAGTTTATCTTATTAGATGAACCGTTTGCCGGTGTTGACCCCATTGCCGTAGAAGATATCCAGGAGATTGTGGCCGGATTGAAAGGAAGGAATATCGGTATCTTTATTACCGATCATAATGTCCACGAAACCCTTGCAATCACTGACCGAGCCTACCTGATGTTTGAAGGAAAAATATTGCGTGAAGGAACGGCAGAACAACTTGCTGAAGATGAAGAGGCCAAAAAGCTCTACCTGGGCCGTCAGTTTAAGTTAGACAGATATCAATCCTAAAGTATCAAGACCGATCAGATGAATAAAATTAGTGTGGAACAGCTTAAGGAGAAGCGTGATCAGAACCACTCCTTTATACTTCTGGATGTACGCGAACCTCATGAGTACTATATGTCTGATCTTGAGGGAACCACTCGCATTCCCCTGGATCAGCTTCAGGAGAGGGCAGAAGAGCTGAACAGGTCGGATGAAATCATCATTCTGTGCCGCAGCGGAAACTCAGCTACAGATGCTCAAAAAGCCCTTATTGAAATGGGTTTTGAGAACACATGGGTACTGGATGGCGGCATCAACAAATGGGCCGAACGAATCGACCCGTCGTTGCCGCAGTATTGACCTTTTTTTCAGGTCAGGTTGTAGCCGCAATCTGCTGGAAGATCTCTTCGTTGCTTTCCGTTCTCTTCATCACCTGCAGAAGCATCTGCATCGACTCCTTGGGTGATTTTTTCAGCAGAAACCTTCGAACCATATTGCGTTCTTCGAGTGATGTGGTAATAAACTTATCTTCATTCCGGGTACCCGATGCAGCGATATTAATTGCCGGGAAGATTCTGTCATTTGCGATTTCCCGATCGAGCACAAGCTCCATATTTCCCGTTCCTTTGAACTCCTCGAAAATCAGGTCGTCCATACGCGAATTCGTTTCGACCAGACAGGTCGCAATAATCGTCAGTGAACCCCCGCCCTCGATCTTTCTGGCCGAACCGAAGATCTTCTTGGGTATTTCAAGTGCCCTGATATCCAGTCCGCCCGACAATGTGCGTCCGCTGTTACTTTGAACGGCGTTATATGAACGGCCCAGGCGTGTTAATGAATCGATCAGAAGAACAGCGTGCTGCCCGAATTCTGCTTTTCGTTTGACATACCCGAGTGCCATTTCCGAAATTCTGACATGGCTTTCGGTCGGCTTGTCGTTTGATGAGGCAAACACATCCGCATTTGTTGTTCGCAGAAAGTCGGTAACCTCTTCAGGGCGCTCATCCACCAGCAGCACACCGGTATAGATATCGGGGTGGTGCTCAGTGAGTGCCCTTGCAATCTTCTTTAACAGCACCGTTTTACCTGTTCGGGGAGGGGCAACGATCAGTGCGCGCTGGCCACGGCCAATAGGGGCTACCAGGTCCATAACCCGGAGTTCAATATCATCGGGATTATAGCCCAGTTTAATATGTTCATTAGGCATGATAGGTGTCTGAAGCTCAAAGCGATTCACCTTCTGCCACTCCTCTGCGGGGCGTCCGTTTACCCGGTCGATCGAGTGAACATGCCGGTTACCGCTCTGGTCTTCCTCAAACTCTCCTTCCAGGATCAAGCCGGAGCGAAGGTCATGATGCTTCACCTCATCCGGTTTTAAAAACGGATCTTTTGGATCGAAACTGAATTCAAAATCGAGGCGCCGGATAAATCCGTACCCTTTCTGGTTGATTTCAAGGATGCCGTTAAAACGTCCGCCAATGCGTGTTTGTTGATTGTGGTGAAATTTAGGGACAAAGCCATTTTTCTTATTGCTTCCCTTTTTCTTCCCTTTTGACTTGTTACGGCCTTTATTTTTGCGTGAGCGTGCCATGCACAAATAGTTTTAATTGATAGTAAATTGTTGACTGTTAATAATGATTCAAGTGGCTTTTTACAGTGAGTGAGACGAGCCGGTCATTCTACAAAGCAGCAGAATAGAAGAAATGAAAGAGCAGATTTTTTCCTGCTCTTTCAATAAGATAAGGAAGGAAAAGGGAGATAAAAAATTATCGTACCCTTGTCGTTTCATCAATCCAGGCATAACATTCGGAAATGTTGCTGCCAATGCGGATTTCATCACCGGTTTCCCAGCCTCTGAAAAATTTATCTTCTGATGTCGGAAGTACCGGCTCATAAGTCCGGTATTGTCGTTGTACGGCATTGGCTACAGACGGGTCTGCGTCGCGGGCCCTGTCCAGGTAGTCAAGCACAAGCCAGTAAACTGACCGGTCATCCCGGTCCATTTGGCGCCCTGATGCACACTGTGATATCGCTGCCGCGTATATCGAAGCCATTCTGAGATAAGGCTGCCCCCAGTTGCGGTCCAACTGAATCGCCTGGCGGGCAAAACGACGGGCCTCACGGAGGTTGCCGGCATTTTGATGCGTCTCAGAAATTAATAACGTTACTTCTTTTTTTTGAGAATTCTGTTCTGTCAGTTCGAGTGCTTCACCCAGAAATCGAATTGCGGTACTGTACTGAGCATCCCGCAATGCATAGTTCGCCAGCCGGCGGGCATTGTCATAGCTCTTTTCCACATCATACAGTTTTCGGGCATATTCAATCGCTTGATCACGATTTCCGGTATCCTCATAGATGCGGGCAATTTCCAGGATTAATGCAGCATCTTCGGGATTGTTTTCCAGGCGCTCTTTCAAAAACCCAATACGCTCTTCGGGATCTGTAAAAAGCCCGTCCCGAATATCTTCTATACTATTTCTGAGTGACTGGGTTGCATAGGGTTCGACCCTGTCTATCATGGCAAGGGCCTCATCCCTTAATCCCCTGGATACATAATTGGAGAGCATGATGTTGATATAGTATCCGTCTCCGGCATTCGTAAGTCGCTCAGGATCCAGCTCAAATGCCTTCTCATACTGTTCGTATGCCTTATCCATCCCGCCGGAAATTCTCGACTGATTTTCCTGGTAAAACCGGCCCTTATTAAAGTGCCAGCGATAGTAATCGATTTCATTTTCTGTAAAGGTCTCGAAGGCGTCATTGTAAATAATGTTCACCGTATCGAGATATGCAGAGCTTATGGAGGGGTCCGATTCCGCCCTTGCCAGTTCGGTATAGACATTGATCAGCCGTTCATACTGCCTGTGCAGGGTAAACTGACCGGCACCCTCAATCGACCGGGGCTTTGCCTCGAGCATCCAGCGTCCAAATTGCAGCGCCATATCGTAATTGCCGGTTCGGTAATTTTCATAAAAAATGGAATATGCCTGCAGTTGACTCATGCCATAGGGCGGATCAGACTGAGAGTAGGCATTTGATGAAACAGCATACAGGAGTGCTATGGCTGCAATAAATATTTTCATATTTCATTGATTGGTTACTGACTGCTCAATGGGACAGGGTTTACTGAAACCGTTGTCTTACAAACATAATTTCTGCAAGGTTCAATGACAATTTAAATCCCCAGATATTCTCTTTTACCAACTCTGCGGTTTCTGTTCCCCGAATTCCGTAATGAAAGCTTAAATCGATGGAAGATGCTGACTGTCTGGATATCAGACCAATGCCTGCATTCAGAAAAAGAGTATTGATATCTTCACCATTGATATTGAGGTGTCCGGTATCATACGATGAACCCAGGCTGTATCTGAAATTAGAGAAAAACCCGCCGCGCTGTTCGGCTCTGTAGGGATGATACTGCAATCCGAATCCGGCCCTCATTCGATCTTTATAGAACGCTTCCTGGGTGGGATTATAGCTGTACTCTGCATCGCCCCAGTTTTGCAACAGGATTTCTGTAGTAACGTCAACATATCTGTTAAAATTATACGTAAGCCCGGCGTTAATTTCCAATGGCAATTTCACTGTACCTGAGCTGGCTTCATCCTGATCGAGTCTAATCAGGGTTCTCTGGCCGTCAATTGTACGGAATGAAGTGACCGAACGATCGGCATCTATGGTAACCGGAAGTGTCATGGAAGCTCCCAATGAAAACTGGTCATCTGACCCGAATACATTTCCGGTCGAAGCGAACAGGCCAAATCTGTGCCCAACAGCGTACCCTTCAATATCGCGGTTATAAGTCACCGGGCGGTAATTTTGATCTGAAAATACCGATGTAACTTCCTGATTTTGTGAGAGCAGATAGATCCCCGTTGAGTAGCCAAACGATACATTATTGAATAATCTGTAACCGAAACCGGCTTCGAATCTGTTTACACCGCCCGAACCCTGAGTTCTGGCAGCATACTCGACTTCTTCGAGATCATCAAAATTATCGACCGGCTGAAAACTGCCCTCTGTTAACCTCTGAAAGTTAGATTGTGTAACCGGGGTAAACTTAAACGACACCCCCATTCGATTACGAACGACCGGAAATACCGCATGAAAATTTTCAAATGCAAAGAGAGACCTTTGAGAGCTGTCGAAACGGTCTCTTGCATGGTGATTCAGAAAACTGACCGAAAGTGCACCTTGTGTATAACCAGATAATCCCCACTGTGCGGGATTTGCACTATTGGGAGAGAATCCGCTATAGACACTAATGCCCGTCAGCCCCATTCCCATTGTATGGGGTGAATAGGCGTCGGCAGGCGACCCGAAGCCAAAGCCTGAATAGAACGAACCGGAATTGGCTTTATCCTCATTTTGAGCCTGGGCATTCTCAAACAGTGTCAGTCCAAATAAAACGATAAGTACAGATAAAATAAATCTCATGAATACATCCTTATTCTACAGTGGTAATGATCAGTCTTGGTTTTCGATTGTCAGGTGCTGTCTCATCAAACAGTGTTGACGAAAAGAGTATACCATTTACATTTTGAATCGAGACATAGACAGGCCCCTCATCAACATCTCCGTAAACCTCATTAAGCACATATTGTGTAACATCAATCTGAAAAAGATTCCCTTCTTCAGTAATTTCGGCACCAAATCGGGGTGAGTTAATAAATATTTCATTCATCACATTGGATGGAGGGGTCCTGAACGTGTGAGCGCGGATCGTTTCAACGGCTGGACGGACAAATCCGGGGCCCGCATCATCTGCATCAGGATCAGGTGATAATATCAATTTGGCACTGACGATATTTTTCGATGACAGCTCCTCTTTTGGAAGAGAGAACTCCATTCGGGTAATTTGATCAATATTTCTCAATACTATTCCTCCGCTGCCTTCAGGGGCATCTGACCGGATGACACTCGATCCATAATCCAGCAAGCTGATGCGCGGCGGGCCTTCTTCCTCTTCCTCCTCGCCATTGTCATCACCATTGTCATCATTGCCATTTTCACCCTCGTCATCCCGATAGAGAATCAGGCTCGTCACCTCAGGATTTTCCTCACTCTGTTCAATATGGCTCAGGAAGTGCATTTTCCGGGTATTACCGGCTGAAACCACCGCCAGTCCAAAAAACTCACGGCTATACAGGGAGTCACGGTCGGCCGATCTGTTATTAAAGTAATCAGCAAATTTATTTGTCCACGCTTCAGACAGTTCCGCTTCAACGATGGTATCGCCTTCTGCAATTGAAAATTCACCCACCAGGCTTGAAAAGTCGACTTCAATCTCCTCATTATACTTTACTGCATTTCCTCTCCAGCGTTCAGCCACTTCATAGATTTCAAAGTCTGCATCGCCGGTGGTTTCTCCATAAATGGCCGGGTTCAGCACGATTCGAAGAGCGAGTGTATCGTCTTCATAAAGTGTATCTACCTGAGAGCGGGATATAGACGGCTTGAGAAGTGCCGTTGCATTCAGAGTGCCGTAAGATGGGTCTTCAACGTATCCGAAAGCTGAATTTTGCAGGCGTCCGGAGAAAAAGTTGGTTTGCAGGGTTGTAAAGTCGGTAACAGGGTACACCTCTTTGTGAATGTCACTTCCGTCCGGCCCCAGTCCCTCGCCCACACTTCCGGGCGAATCACATCCCATTAGCGGCAGTGTCAGAAGCAGAAAGGCAGCGATGACATATCGGCTGCCCTTAGAGTAAATCTTATTCAAAATAGTATGAAATTTAGAAATTAATTGATCATTCATCTTTACCGGTGATCTGCCGGTAGTAGTCTGCAAATTTTTTCGATACATCTTCGGGCGAGCCCTGAATTTTTGTAGGGTTAATATTCAACTCTTTAAACAGGTCATCAAACTGGTTGGCCAGATGATTTCCTGTCACAACATGATCACTGTGTTTGAGGCCGGTTTTCAGCAGGTCAACCACACCATCTTCCAGGTAACCGGACGGATCTACATCTTCCGGCAGGCCCAAAAGGTCTAAAATGTTTGTGCCTTCAAACTGGCCTTTATTTTCGGGATGGTGCAGATTATAGACAATCTGGGTATCCTTGAAAATCTCCTCATTTTTGTACTTTGTCCGTACAAGCAGCGGAATCAGACCGGCTGGCCAGTCGTGACAATGGATAATATCCGGTTTCCAGCCAAGACTGATAACTGTTTCAAGTACTCCTTTATTGTAGAAAGCGAGTCTTTCATCATTATCATCGTAGAAAGATTCCGTTTTCGGATTTTCAAACATCGCTTTGCGCTTGAAATACTTGTCATTGTCAAGGAAGTACACCTGCAGCTTGGCGTTTGGAATGCTTGCCACTTTGATTTTCATGCTCTCCACGTTTTCACCCACCTCCACTTCAATTCCGGATAACCGGATCACTTCATGAAGCCGGTTCCGACGGTCATTAATGGTGCCATATTTGGGCAGCAGAATCCTGATTTCAAAACCCTGATCCTGTAACGATGCGGGTAAAAACCGAAGCAGATCGGCAGTATACGTCATTCTTGCAAAAGGGGCGATTTCGGCTGCAGCGTATAATATTTTCATAATAGTAGTATCTTACTTAGTTGGTCTCTCGGGAAATATTGGGGTTAACATTATCAGGATAAACATCTGGAAAATCTTCCTCGTCGATAGTGTAAAAATCGAACAGAGTATCGCCTCGCAAACCTAAACGCAATGTTTCAACGGAAATTACTTCTGACGGCATAATATTGCCCAGGTTTACATTGCTTCCGAATTTCTTGATGAACCAAACCTGCTGCACTTTTTGGGGTGCTTCAAATAACAGGTTTTCCACAGCTATCTGATCGGCAATTTCATCAATCAGCCCTGAACGAATTTCACCATTGGGCCTGTACAATCCGACTGTACCGCTTTCTCGGGCCTCGCAAATCACTTTCCAGCTTCCGGCATCCATCTCTGCCTGAATCATATTGACCCATTTATATGGCGGCATAATCGCATCCGGGTTTTTACTCCCCACTTCAGACAGAACCGTAAAGTCTTTACTGAGCCGGTCAATGATATCCAGTTTTCGCTTGTCAGAAAGCCAGATCGTCCCATTTGACACCTCAACGTGTCTGATTTCATACTTTTTCAGCAACTCAACATAACAGTCGAGCTGGTCCCGAAGCATATAAGCCTCAAAAAGCGTGCCCCCAAAATAGACCGGAATATCATATTTTCGATATACATCCAGTTTCTCCTGCAGGTTTCGGGTTACATACGGCGTTCCCCAACCCAGCTTGACGATATCTGTGTAGGGTGAAGCCGACTCACAAAAATCTTCTGCCTGGCGAACGCTGAACCCTTTGTCAAGGGCGAGAGTGATACCTTCTGAACGGGGTTTCTCGGTGCGTTTGGGCAGATGATTCAATTGAAATTGCATTCAATGGTATACGTTCATAGTTAAGACGGAATAAGATACAAAAACAGTGCTTTTATTGAAAAGCCTCTGTAAAACAATTAATTCCCTTCAGAATCCGCTCTTTTGCGATTCCCCATTTCGATCAGTGCCCGCAAACGATCCTCATCGATTTTATTGAGCATCTGTGTGGTGTATCGCCACAGCCAGTTATTGCCAACGGTTCCCGGCAGGTTCATCCGGTGAGTGGCATCCAGCCCCATATAATCCTGAAGCGGAAATATGGCCTGATCGGCAACCGAGAGCATCCCGAGCCGGATCAGCTCCCATTCCGGCTCGCTGCCATCCGACTTTGTGTACTCTCTCATCCGGTGCCTCTCAATTTCAGGGGCTTGGTTGTACCAGCCAATGGTTGTGTCATTATCATGGGTTCCGGTATACGTCACACAGTTCTGTGGGTAGTTGTGTGGCAAGAAGCTGTTTGCAGAGTCTGAATCGAATGCAAACTGCAGTATTTTCATACCTGGAAAACCGAAGGAGTCGCGCAGGTCTTCCACTGCCGGCGTCATCACTCCCAGATCTTCAGCAATGATGGGAAGCTCACCCAGCTCTTTCTTAATGGTTTTAAAGAGTTTTTTGCCGGGCGCCTTCACCCACCGGCCGTTAATCGCAGTCTCTTCATCAGCATGCACTTCCCAGTATGCATCAAAACCCCGAAAGTGATCCACCCGAATGGCATCACAAAGCTCAAACATCTGACGAAACCGGTCAACCCACCATGAAAATCCGTCCTTTTCCAGTTCATCCCACTTGTAAAGAGGGTTTCCCCATAGTTGTCCCGTTTCACTAAAATAGTCGGGGGGCACACCGGCAACCAGTTCCCTGTTACCCTTTTTATCAACAGCAAAATATTTCGGGTTTGACCACACATCCGAACTGTTGTGGTCAACAAAAATGGGAATATCCCCAATCACACGAACACCGAGTTCATTGGCATACGATTTTAATTCATACCACTGGGTAAAAAACTCAAACTGAAGCCATCGCTGGTACTCAATTTCACGCTTGTGCTCTTTTTTGAATGAGGCCAATGCTTTTGTTTTTCGCTGAGCCAGCCCGGCATCCCACTGGTTCCACGGCTTCCTGCCATGCGCCTTGAGAGCCGCCATAAAGAGGATATAGTCATCAAGCCAATGCTGATTCTCTTTCGAAAACTTTTCAACCGACGATTCATCTTCAGGTTTCAGATCTTCATGAAAACGTTCGAAAGCCGCTTGGTACAGTTTCTCTTTGACGGCATACGATTTTTCATACTCGGCAATGGTTTTCACCGGCAGCTCAGCCTTCTTCACCTCACCGGACTTCAGCAACCCTTTTTCTACCAGTTTATCCAGGCTGATCAGGTAGTGGTTGCCGGCAAATGCAGAATAGCTGGCATAGGGGGAGTTTCCATATCCGGTCGGGCTCAGCGGCAATACCTGCCAAATGGTTTGGTCTGTCCGGACTAAAAAGTCGATAAATTCACGTGCCTCGTTTCCAAGGTCGCCCATTCCATATTTTGATGGAAAAGATGTAGGATGCAGCAGTGTGCCACATGATCGGGGAAATCTCATATTGTAATCACCTTATACATTTAAAACGTTGCTTCTAAAAAATGGGCCTGATTCAGCGAACCGGTTTGAGCACCACACCTGCAAGAGGGGGAACGGTTACATGAATATGAGCCGGCTGGCTGTGCCAAGCCCCTTCAGTTCCTTCTACCGTTACCGGCCCGGCATTGCTCCCTCCATAATACTCAGAATCGCTGTTCAGGATCACCTCATACGCACAGGCTTCAGGAACACCGAATGTATAGTTCATGTGCACCGTAGGTGTAAAGTTGAGCAGGAACACCAGATAATCGTCCGGATCTTTGCCGCGCCGGATAAAAGAGAGCAGACTGTTGTCTGCATCACTGATATCGATCCACTCAAATCCGTCCCATCCCGAATCGATCTGATGAAAGGCCGGTTCTGAACCATAGAGTTTATTCAAATCTTTCACCAGGTGCTGAAGGCCTTTATGGTTCTCCCACTGCAGCAGGTGCCAGTCTATTGAATACGCTTCCGTCCACTCACTCCATTGACCGAACTCACCCCCCATAAAGAGCAGTTTCTTACCGGGATGGCCAAACATATACATATAGAGCAGACGAAGATTTGCAAATTTTTGCCAGTCATCGCCCGGCATTTTTGACAAGAGCGACTGTTTCATATGCACCACCTCATCGTGCGACAGAGGCAGCACAAAATGCTCTGAAAACGCATAGATCAATGAGAACGAAAGCTGATCCTGGTGATATTTACGGTATATCGGATCTTTCGACATGTAGTCGAGTGTGTCATTCATCCATCCCATATTCCACTTATAGTCAAATCCAAGCCCGCCCGACTCTGTTGGCCGCGACACTCCCTGCCAAGAGGTCGATTCTTCTGCAAACGTGAGAAAACCGGGAAAGTAGTCGTGTATGACATCATTGAATGTGCGAAGAAAGGAGATCGCCTCCAGGTTTTCCCTGCCGCCATATTCATTGGGAAGCCACTCGCCATCCTCGCGCGAGTAGTCGAGGTAGAGCATCGATGCCACGGCATCTACCCGCAGCCCGTCAATGTGGAACTCTTCGGCCCAATAGACTGCATTGGATATCAGGAAATTTTTCACCTCCGTCCGGCCATAATTAAAGATCTGGGTGCCCCAGTCTTTATGCTCACCCAGGCGGGGATCTTCATGCTCATATAATGCAGTTCCGTCAAACCGTCTCAGGCCGTGCTCATCTTTGGTGAAATGTGCCGGAACCCAGTCAACAATTACGCCGATACCTGCATTATGACAGGTTTCAATGAAGTATTTCAGATCATCGGGGTTGCCAAATCGGCTGGTCGGGGCAAAATAGCCTGTAACCTGATACCCCCACGATGGGTCGTACGGATGTTCGGCTACCGGCATCAGCTCAACATGTGTAAACCCCATCTCCAGCATGTAGGGAACCAGGTCGTCAGCCAGTTCCCTGTAGCTTAAAAAGCCGGGATTTTCTCCCACTTTTCGCTTCCAGGAACCTGCATGAATTTCATAGATGCTGATCGGCTGATCCTCACCCTGGTTCTGATCACGATGGTCCATCCATTGGCCATCGTTCCAGTTATAGGATGAACTCCACACCCTGGTGGCGGTACCCGGCCTCAATTCAGCATGGCGCCCGTAGGGATCCGCTTTCCGGAACGGCGCCTCCTCGGGGTGCGTCTTGATTTCAAATTTGTAGAGGTCGCCAACGGAAGCCTGGGGAATAAAGGTCTCCCAGATCCCCTGGTCAGGATATTTACGCATACCGTGAAGCCGGCCGTCCCAGGCGTTGAATGATCCGATGACACTGACCCTGAATGCAGAGGGCGCACAAACTACAAAGTGCACGCCTTCGACACCGTCTACGGTTTTTGGATGAGCCCCCATCCACTTGTAGGCGTGATGGTGATTGCCCTCACCCCAGAGCTGCAAATCATAATCATTCAACAAGGTGCCAAAACGATAGGGATCTTCAATAACATACGGTTCTCCTTCATGCGGAGTAATCCTGAGCTTATATGAAAAGCTCTTTTTACGGCGCGGAAACAGATGCTCAAAAAGGCCTTCATCCGAAACTTTTTCCGGTTTTACCGGTTTGCCCCGCTTGGGCAGCAGTTCAATCTCACCGGCATTGGGTAAAAATGCACGGAAAACCAATTTCTCTTTACCATCAACGTTAACGGTCTGCAACCCTAAAACTGAAAACAGATCACCGTGCTTGCCATTGGATATTGCCTGAATTTCTTCGATTTTAAGCGTCAAGTTCTTCACATCCCCTAATTTTTCTTCGATGAATCATTAAAATAAAAATTTTATCGCCAAATTAATGAATACATTTCCAAAACTTGACAGCAAGCGCACGAACCCCTGCTAAATGAACATTATTCGTTTTATATCGAGACGTTACCTATTCTCCAGAAAGCATATCTCCCTGATCTCCGTTTTAACATCGATCAGTATAGCAGGAATCACCCTGGGAACCGCCCTGCTGATTATCATACTCTCCGTATTTAACGGTTTTTTTGATGTCATCAGGGGTTTTCTGCTCTCGTTCGATCCCGACATCCGAATTGAGCTGGCCGAAGCGACGTCCATGCCATATAACCCGGACCTTATGCAGGAGATCGAACGGCATCCCGATGTTGTTCAGGTTGCCCCATATATTCAGGGAAAGGCGATGCTGATTTCCGATGGACGCCAAAATGATGTGGTGCTGGTGCGCGGAATTGAGCGGTCATCACATATCCGAATCGCCGACCTGGAGCAGAGTGTTCAGAATGGGGTCTTTGATCTCTCGGTTCAGAATAACCGGCCGGGCATTGTCGTCAGTAATACCATCATGAGCCGGTATGGGTTCAGTACGGGCGATGAAATCGCACTGCTGAGCGCATCCGGGATGCGGCGGGCCATCACACAGTTTTCGGCTCCCCGTGTAAGCCGTTTTCAGGTAAGGGGAAACTATAACATACAGCAGATCATCGACGATGATATTACCTATATCGATCTTGGTGCTGCCCAGCGCCTGTTCAATATGCAAAATGAAATCACAGGATTCGACCTTCAGCTTACCGATACCGACAAGGCCGAAGATGTAAAAGCCGGCCTGGCCGAACTGCTGGGCGATGAGTATCGAATTCTGACCTGGTACGACCTTCAAAAACCGCTTTACGATGTAATGTACCTGGAAAAATGGGGCTCCTACTTCATCCTGATGATCATCGTACTGGTAGCTGCCCTCAACATCGTAGGTTCACTCACGATGATCGTCATTCAGAAGAAACGTGATATCGGCGTGCTTAAATCGATGGGAATGACTGCAGCCAATATCCGCAAGATCTTCATCAGCCAGGGGCTTCAAATTGGCCTGATAGGGTGCGGAATCGGCGGATCGCTCGGTATCTTTGTGGCCTGGCTTCAAAAAGAGTACGGCCTGGTAAAACTCACCTCCTCTTTCATTATCGATGCCTACCCGATCTCCATCCTTCCGCTCGACATCATCCTGGTTGTGAGCGGCAGCCTGGTGCTCTGCATGCTGGCAAGCTGGTACCCCGCCGTGCGGGCGGCATCGATCGAACCGGCCGATGCCGTCAGGGACGAATAGCCCGGCCCAACCGAGTCGGCTCGATACTGCCTAACCCCGGATCACGGTTGCACCGTAAGGCACCCTGCGAATCCGGTTGCAGGAGACTGGTGGCGGCTGATGTCCCGGCGGACGGTCAGTGTACCACACCCGGCACATTCCGCGCGGAGGCATATGGCCGGGAGGCACCTTGAATGATTTCTGTTTTTCGCGGGGTGCACGCTTGGTTTTATGAACAACCTTTTTTGGGGGATCGCCAATAATTATGGGATCCGGCTGGATGATGAGTCCGCCGGAAACCATACACCCGGAGAGGCCAAAACCTGCCAAAATGAGTGCAAAAGAGTAGGTAACAAATCGTTTCATAGCCGTTCGGTTTGTTGAATGTTTTGCGCAAGCCTTTCGGCTCGCCTTTATCATATCCGAACTGCGCTACACTGTGATAGTTTCACAATTATGGCCAATTCACATCAATATGCGATGCACAATTCCCTTTAACAGAGCTCTGTGTGCCCCGGTATCAATGATTGTAGGTATCGGGCAGGTCATTCTCATAAAGCACCACATCGCCGTGTCCGGCAATTTTATCGAGGTAATCATTTGCCTCAAACAGTGACTGTACCACCTTTACTTCCAGCGACCGGGCAGGCTTCACCGATGCAATTCCCTCCTGAAGGGGTGCTGTTTGCTCTTCTCCAACAAGAATGGCAACATCAATACCCGATTTGGCGATGTGTTCACCCAGCTTTCGATTCTCTTCAGCCTCCATGTCGCCCAGTTCAATCATGCCCGGAGTTATGACAATTTTTTTCCCGCTGGGGAAGGAAGCCAGGATATCGATTGCATTCTTTGCCCCTACCGGATTTGAGTTAAAGGCGTCGTCAATGATCGTGAGCCCGTTCCGGCTTTTCAGTTCCAGGCGGTGCTCTACCGGTTCCATTTTGGATGCGGCCACTGCCATTGTTTTCAGTCTGATATCGAACTCCAGGGCTGTTGCAGCGGCAATGGCCATATTCTGAACATTGTGACGGCCCAGCAGCCGGGTGCGGAACTCTTCACGGTCAAGCCACATGCCGGCTTCATCCATCACACTCATAACAAACCGTGTTCCATCTGGACCGGATGTGCTCTCCGACACCCGTACCTTGCCTTGCTTTCCGGCAAACACGGTTTTCACATCACTTCTGAGTGACGCCATGTCCCTCACCAGCGGATCGTCGCCGTTCAGGATCAGCGTACCCCCGGGCTTAAGCTCCCTTGCCAGGGTCGATTTCTCGCGGGCTACAGCCTCTTGCGAACCAAAAGTCTCCAGATGAGAAATTCCAACATTGGTTATCACGGAGATATCGGGGCGGGCGATATCGCACAACTCCTTGATATTCCCGCTGTAGCGTGCACCCATCTCAAGAATAAGCACCTGGTGGTGAGCCTCCAGGTCATTATTGATCACCTTACAGATACCCATCGGGGTGTTGTAGCTGCCCGGAGTTACACAAACGCGCACCCGCTCCTTCAGAAAAGCGTCCATCAGAAATTTGGTACTGGTTTTTCCATAGCTGCCGGTAATGGCGATCACCTTCAGGTGAGGCAGCGACTCCAGTTTTCTGCGAGCCTCTCTTTTAAACTTCCCCTGAATGGTCTTTTCAACCGGCTTCATGATCCAGGCTGCAACATAGAGAAAAGCGGGGATCAGCATGTCAACAAATACCAGCCCAAAACTGAGAAAATAGGGGTCGGTATTGATGAACGGTGCCGCAAAGTCACGAAGCTGCACACCTCGATAGGCAAAATCGATCATATAGAACCAGAGGAAAAAGATCAGCACCAGGGCGGTAACTCCCAGACGTTTCAGCCGTGCGGTATAGACCAGGGGCTTCTTATCTTTCTCGCTTTTATATCGAGAGGTTCCGATAAACCAGAAAAAGGTGAACACAAACATCGTGATTGCTCCGGCCGTAAGTGTGATCCTGTCGGCCAAAAAGTAAATTACGATCAGGATAACCGTATTGAAAAGGATATGTTCAGCCGTAATCGTTTTCGAAAAGAAATGGTGATTCAGCCAGCGGCGAAACTCATTGGTTTTGTAACCGAGCTGCTGAAACATCTGCAGGAAATACCGCAGCCTGTGAAGTGAGTGCCTGATAAAAATCGCGATCAGCAGGATCACGATTGAATTCATAACCAACGTATAAATGTCCAAACTAAGTGAATCTGTAATTAATTTTCGATTTTTTGCCTGTTACTGCCGTGGTATCTCTTACGAAGTAAATGGGCTTTCTGTTTCCAGGAAATTGTGCCGTGAAACCGGTTCGAATATCACCGGCTGATCCGTTATATTACCCATGTACAAAAAACAGACGCCATAACGGTAAGATATAAAAACATCCGAAGCAAAGATTCATAATCACAGAGTGACTGCGTGGAACGGATGTATCCAATCAATAAAACCTAATTAACCCTATTTATGAAGCTGATAATTCCGATGGCCGGGCGCGGCACCCGGGTTCGACCCCACTCGCATACAACCCCTAAACCGCTGCTGCCTGTTGCCGGCACCATGATTGTTGAGAGAATCGTGGAGACATTTGCACGCACCCTTGACCGTACCATTGATGAAATAGTCTATATCCTGGGCCCTGACTTCGGCCGGGAAATTAAAGAGACCCTGACCGAGATGAGTATCCGGCACAATGCAAAAGCCACATTCCGGGTGCAGGATGTTGCCCTCGGAACGGCTCATGCCGTATCGTGTGCATCTGAGGATCTGAATGGAGAGGTGATTATCGTCTTTGCCGACACCATTTTCGACTCGTACGATAAAGTAACCGTTGATGATGCCGACAGTGTGATCTGGCTCAAGGAGGTTGACGACCCCAGCCGGTTTGGCGTAGCGGTTCACGACGGTGACACGATTACCGATTTTGTTGAAAAACCCAGTGAACCGATCTCCAACCTGGCAATTATCGGAGTTTATTACTTCAAACAGGGCGAAGAGCTGATGAAGGAGATTCAGTATCTGCTCGACAATAAAGTGACCGGCCATGGAGATGAGTACCAAATAACCGACGCACTCGACCGTCTGCTCAAAGATGGCAAGAAGTTTAAAAAGGCGACCGTGGATGAGTGGCTCGACTGCGGAACCCTTCCTGCATGGCTCGATACGACCGGCCAGATTTTAGCCAAGGAGGATCACTCCTTTGGTGAGTTTGAATCGACCACAATCCATCCGCCGGTCTACATCGGTGAGGGTGTAGAGATTACCGGCAGCACCATCGGACCGGGTGTCAGTATCGAGGCAGGCACCGTGATTAAAGACAGCACGATTAAAAACAGCATCATTCAGAAGAGTGCCAGGCTAACAGGGTGCTCATTACAGAACTCCACTGTTGGCAACTTTGCTGAAGCTGAAAATGCGAAAGGAGAAGTTCACATCGGAGATCATTCAATCCTGAAACAGTAAACTCCGAACAATATCCATTTGAAGAGCCGTGGCATTATACCGGATTCGGGTGATGCTGCGGCTCACTTTATTTTAAGGCCGGTAGGTTTGCTGCAGGTATTTGAATGTGTGCACCTCATCTCCCACCTGCACGGCAATCTCAATAACATTGGCATCCTCAATCACCGGCAACATGATCTCTCCGGCAACCGACTCATCCGGAAACAGATCGGTTCTCCTCAGGGTTTCCGATTCCCAGTAGCTGCGCCGGCTGTTTAAATCTGACACTGTGCGATAAAAATGTTCACGGCGTTCAGCACGCTCCACAGCCTGGCGGGTTCGGCGGTTCTGCCTGAG
>JBJHCX010000016.1:0-31980 GCA_050486245.1 Rhodohalobacter sp. | reverse complement strand
GCACGGATCTCGTTGTTGACCCTCGGCCGGTCATCATTTCGTTGTCTTCTCATGGGTCGTTGTCTTGCGATAAGTACTCCTCTGTGTTTTATTTAAGGGTTGTTGTTAATGAGCGGGAGTTGATCTCCTTCATTATCTGTTCAAAAAATTCATCGAGTGAAAACGTTCCAATATCACCCATTTTGTGGCGCCGAACCGATACAGTCTCGCTATCCTGCTCTTTTGCGCCCACTATACACATATAGGGAATTTTTGCATTTTCTGCATCCCTGATTTTTCCGCCAATCATTTCTGAGCGTGTATCGACCTCAACACGGACACCGGCCTGCTCAAACCGGGCGGCCACCTTTTCTGCATAGCCGTTAAAGTCTTCGGATATCGGCAGCACCTTCATCTGAAGCGGAGCGAGCCAGAGCGGGAAATCGCCCGCAAAGTGCTCGATCAAGATACTCACAAACCGCTCCATCGATCCGAACGGCGCGCGGTGAATGATCACCGGCCTGTGCTTGCTGTTGTCAGATCCCACATAGGTCAGGTCGAACCGCTCGGGCATCACATAGTCGACCTGTACGGTTCCGAGCTGCCACTTGCGCCCAATCGCATCGCGAATGATAAAGTCGATTTTGGGCCCGTAAAAACTGGCTTCGCCCAGTGCAATCTTGTAGTCGAGGCCCATCTCGTCGGCAGCCTCTTTGATCTCAGCCTGCGCGCGCTCCCAGTATTCGGTATTACCGCCATACTTCTCATCATTGTCATCGCGGTAGGAGAGGCGGATGTCGACCGGCATTCCAAAGGTGCTGAACACAAACTGGGTCAGCTCGATCGTATGCTTGATCTCATCCTTGAGCTGATCGTGCGTACAGTAGATGTGCGCATCGTCCTGGGTGAAACCGCGCACCCTGGAGAGCCCGTTCAGCTCACCGCTCTGCTCATAGCGGTAGACGGTGCCAAATTCGGCCAGCCTCAGCGGCAGGTCGCGGTAGCTTCGAAGCTCATTGGAATAGATGCGGTGGTGATGGGGACAGTTCATCGGCTTGAGCATGTACTCCTCATCATCAACCTGCATCGGATCGTATTGCGAATCCTGGTAGTAGGGGTAGTGTCCGCTGGTCTTGTAAAGCTCCAGGCTGGCGATGTGCGGGGTGATCACCTCCTTGTACCCGCGCCGCTTCTGTTCATCCCTCAAAAAGGCTTCGAGGGTCCGTCGCAGCACCGCTCCGTTGGGAAGCCACATCGGCAACCCCGACCCGACCATACGGTCCATCATGTAGATGCCGAGCTCCTTGCCCAGCTTCTTGTGATCCCGCTTTTTGGCCTCCTCGAGCCGCTCCAGGTGCTCCCTGAGCAGTTTCTGCTTGGGAAAGGAGACGCCGTAGATACGGGTGAGCTGCTTGCTCTCCACATCCCCGCGCCAGTAGGCCCCCGATACGGCCGTCAGCTTCACCGCCTTGATGAGCGATGTCTCGGGGATATGCGGGCCCTTGCAGAGATCGGTAAACTCACCCTGCTCGTAAAAGGTGATGGTTCCGTCTTCCAGCTCGGAGATGAGGTCGACCTTATACTCGTTGCCCCGCTTCTTATAGAATTCGAGGGCCTCCTCCTTGGTCACCTCGCGGCGCTTGAACTCCGATTTGTTCCTGGCCAGTTCAATCATCTTCTCCTCAACCTTTTCGAGCTGGTCGAGGCCAAACTCCTCGTCGCCGAAATCGATGTCGTAGTAGAATCCGTTTTCGATCGGCGGACCAATCCCGAACTTGGCGTCGGGATAAAGCTCCTGAATGGCTTCTGCCAGAAGGTGGGCCGATGAGTGCCAGAAGGTGTACTGTCCCTCTTCGGTATCCCAGGTGTTGATCGCGATCGTTCCGTCTTCTGTAAGCGGGCGATCGAGATCCAGAATGTCTCCGTTTACCGTGACACTTAAGGCATTGCGGGCCAGTCCCCTGGATATGGAGTTGGCAACTTCTAAACCGGTAACACCTTGTTTAAATTGCTTTTTGGCACCGTCAGGGAAGGTGAGCGTGATGAATTCTTCTGACATTAAAATTTATTTCTGTGAGGAATAAGTTAATTTCGTTAACATAATTAGGTTGCAAAATACAAAATAGTTGCAATCCTTTAAACTGTTTGTTCATACAGTTTTTGACTGGTTTTCTACGATCGTAACATACTACAAATCGGCTATACGAATGGGTACTCACATGGATAGAAGCACCGCGGAAGCTTGCAACTTCTTCGGCTCTGAGTGTATGATTGTCTATGACTATTTTACGCTCGAAATCAAAGATGTCAACTCTGTATTTGTTGAAAAGTACGGTTACTCTCGCGACGAGGTCACCGGAAAGAAAATTACCTTTTTGGGTGAAAAGTACAGGCCATCGGCCGGCAATGCTCAAATGCATGAGAAGAGCTCACCGCCCGCCATCTGGAAACATTTCCGCAAAGATGGATCCTCCTTCTATGTCCAGTTCACGTTTCACCGCGCTAATTTGGATGGTAAAGATTATCAGGTTGCTGTACTGCATGATGTTACCGATCAGATCGGGAAAAATTATAACAACCCTGCAAAGATGCCGCGAAGCAGTTCCTTCAAGGAGCAGCTGCCGCTGGCGGTGATCGAGTGGGAGGTAGGGGGTACCATTCGTGACTGGTCTGTCATCGCCGAAAAGGTATTCGGATACCGGATGGAGGAGATGCTTTCGATGAACCTGTATAAGACGGGTATCATCCCGGAGACGAAAAGGGAGTCGATTGAGGATCAGATCTATGCACTGAAGATGAACGGACACTCCTTTTTTACCTTTGAACAGACGTCGAAGAATAAAAAAGGGGAGATTCTTCACACCAACTGGTACAACTCGGCCAATTTCAACCGGAGCGGACAGCTACTGAGTATCTATTCAATTATTGAGGATATCACCGACCGAAAGATTGCGGAAGATCGCGTGATCGAAAGCGAACAGCGTTTCAGGGTGCTGAGCGAGGCCTCCAATGTGGGTGTCTACCTGATCCAGAACGGCCGGCTGAAGTATGTCAATCCCCGTTTTTGTGAAATCACCGGATTTCAAAAGGATGTGCTGCTTCACAATTTTGATCCCATTCGCCTCATCCATAAGGAGGATGCAGCCAAGCTGGTGGACCTGAAATCCCGTTTTGAAAATTCGGAAATTGATACGTTCGAGGTCTCGGCCCGCGCCTTTAACAGGCGCAAGCAGATGATCTATGTGAAGATCTACGGATCCAAAACCGAACTGAACAACCAAAGGGCCATCATGGGCGTGGTTGTCGACCAGACCCGCGAGATTGAGAGCCAGAATAACTTCCGGGCCGCACTGTCGAGCTATAAAGACCTGTTTAACTCCATCAGCGATGCGATCTATATTCATGACGACAGCGGTGCGTTTATCGAGATGAATGATACGGCCATTCGCATGTTTGGCTACTCGCGTGAGGAGCTGATTGGAAAGGATCCCTCATACTTTGCCGCACCGGGCAAGGTCGACCTCGATCAGACCCGTCGCTATATCGAAAGCGCCCTCAACGGAGAACGGCAGCGATTTGAGTGGTGGGCCCGGCGAAAGAGCGGGGAGGTCTTTCCGATTGAGGTGACGCTCAATCCGGGCAAGTATTTCGGCAATGATGTAATTATCGCCGTAGCCCGCGAGATTACCGAACGGATGCAGCAGCAGAAAGAGCTGACCCATAGCGAGGAGCTCTTCAGGCAGCTGTTTCAGAATGCCCCCGTGGCCATCGCCATGCTCGACAAACACAACGAGGTGCAGAACGTGAACCACTCTTTTGAAAAGCTCTTTGGTTACCAGCTGGATGAGATTCGCGGACTCGATCTGGATGCCATGATCGTTCCCGAAGAGCATGTGAATGAGGCGAGGGAGCTCTCTAACAGCACTGAATCGTTTGAAATGATATCGGTCAGGAGAAAGAAAGACGGCCGGCTGATCGATGTCATCATTTACGGCGTGCCGGTGGTGGTTGAGGGCAAAATCATCGCGATCTACGGGATCTATGTCGATATCACCGACCGCAAGAAGAATGAAGAGAAGATCCGCCAGTCGCTCAGGGAGAAGGAGGTGCTGCTGGCCGAAATTCACCACAGGGTGAAGAATAACCTGGCTGTCATTACCGGGCTACTCGACCTGCAGTCGCATAAAACCGAGAATGAAGTGGCATCTGCAGCGCTCAAAGACAGTCAGATGCGGATCAATACCATGGCACTGATCCATGAAAAACTCTATCAGAACGAGACGCTCTCCAATATAGAATTTAACCAGTATATCGAAGAGCTGACCGGTGTGATCGAGCGAACCCACCGCAAGGCAGACTGCCCCATCCGTTTTGAGCTGGATTCGGATCCCGTGCTCTTCACCATCACCCAGGCGATACCGTGCGGACTGCTGCTCAATGAGATCCTGACCAACTCCTATAAGCACGCCTTTCAGCCGCCATTTGAAGGGGAGGCCGTGATCGGAATCAAGCTCTGCATGAATGGCGATCAGAATGTGCACCTGTCGGTTACCGACAATGGCAACGGACTGCCCGGCGATTTCCACGAACTGGGCAGTGAGTCACTCGGACTCACCCTGATCAAAACCCTTGCCCGCCAGCTCGAAGCCAATCTGGAGGTAGATACCAGCAAAGGCACCGGCTACCGGTTTACGTTTAAACTGGAAAAGTGAGGAAGTGGAGAAGTGGAGAAGTGAAGAAGTGGAGAAGTGAAAAACAATTTTTGCTGATAACCGAACTCGAGGATCCTTTCAATGGGACCGTGCCCCTATGGGGGCACAATGTTTGTAGAAAACAGGCGTGTCTCACACATCCGTTGCCCCGGCGGGGCAATACCCTACGCTGAACGTGAATCTGCCACAATGGCCAGATCGGGGCCATAAAAGTTGTACGGGATACGTTGTACGGTTTAGGGTCAAACCAAAATATAGATCGTAGGACATAAACCTTAATCCGTAAACCACTTTCTCTGTTGTTCGGTTCTTCGGTTTCTCCGTTTATCTGTTCCCGATAGGTACCGCACCTACGGCGCGGTCGGGGATTGAGTCGGCAATGATTTTGTGTGGGGTGAGACATTCCTCACCTACAAACATGCTGCTCCTCCGGAGCAGGAGATCGAGGGTTCATTCTGAGCAGTGCCTAATAACGAGCATCCCGCACCAGAGCGGGTTTCAAGGAAAATTTGCAATTTATTTGCAGATTCAGCCCTTTTGATCCACCCAACTTGTACTGATGCTCGGTCGGCAGTCCCACCTGTGCTAAAGCTACGGTCGGCAAGCCCTCAATCCCCTCCTTAAGAAGGAGGGGAGACTTCTCTACTTCTCTACTTCTCTACTTCTCTACTTCTCTACTTCTCTACTTTTCCACTTCAATTCAGCCCTCTGCGCTCCAACAGGTGCTCCACATCGGGTTCACCGCCGCGATAGGCGCGATAGAGATCCATCGCATCCGCACTTCCGCCCTGCGAAAGGATATATTCCCGATAGCGGTCACCGTTCTCGATGGTGAGTCCGCCGTTTTCAAGCATAAAGGCAAAGGTGTCAGCGGCGAGGATTTCACTCCAGATGTAGGCGTAGTAGTTGGCCGAATATCCGCCTGAGAAGATATGCGAGAAGTAGGGCGACTTGTATCGGGGCGGTATGGCCGGATTGTTGAGGCTGTATTTGGCCAGCGATGCCTGTTCAAAGGCCACAACATTGTTTGGTATAGCCGTTTCGCCGAGAAGATGCCACTCCATGTCGACCATTGTGGCAGCCAGGTACTCGTAGGTGTCAAAGCCCTGGTTGAACTGCCGGGCGGCAATAATTTTGTCGATCAGCTCCTGTGGTATCGCCTCGCCGGTTTCGTGATGGATGGCGTAGTTCTGCAGTACCTCGGGGTAGAGGGCCCAGTCTTCAAGCGATGTAGAGGGAAACTCCACAAAATCGCGAGGCACAGAGGTGCCGGCCTGCGACGGATAGGTGACGTCTGAAAAGAGTCCGTGCACCGCATGCCCCATCTCATGGAAGAGCGTGGTCACATTGCTGAAGGTGATCAGGGCCGGTTCGCCTTCGGCCGGAGGGGAGATGTTCAGCACATTCACGACAACCGGTTTTTTCTGCTCCAGATGCGACTGTACTACAAAGGAGTTCATCCAGGCTCCTCCGCGCTTGGAGTCACGGCTGAAGAAGTCGCCGTAAAAAAGTCCCAGAAGCTCTCCGTCTTTGTCGTTTACATTCCAGACCCTTACATCCTCGTGATAAACCGGGATGTCAAAACGCTCTTCAAAGGTGATGCCGAACAGCTTCTCCATGGCGTAGAAGACGCCGTTGTCGAGTACGTTGTTGAGTTCAAAATAGGGACGTATTTCCGATTCATCCAGATCGTACCGCTCCTGACGCACCTTTTCAGCGTAGTACTCCCAGTCCCACGGCTGCAAGTCGCCTTCTACACCGTCGCGGCGCATCATCTCAACGATATCCTCCGCTTCATCGTTGCTGTTGCGGATCACGGCCGGAATGAGATCCTGAAGCAGGCTTAGGACGCGCTCCGGACTCTCGCCGGTTTGCGGTTCCAGGGCGAAATCGGCAAAGGTGTCGTATCCGAGCAGGGTTGCACGCTCGGCGCGCAGTTCGGCCAGTTCAAGGACGATGGGACGCGTATCGATGCCGCCCTCTTCGCCTGTGCCGCGGAAAGCGGAGGCCTCCCACAGCTTCTGCCTCATCTCACGGTTATTGAGTGAGGTGAGCAGGGGATGGCGGGTGGTATTTGAGATGTTGATCAGGTAGCGGCCTTCGTGTCCGCGTTCTGCAGCGGCTTCACGCGCGGCGGCGATCCGGTCACTGCTCAATCCATCAAGCATCGACTCGTCATCGACAATCACGGCCCGCTCACGGGTCATCTCAAGAACCTTCTCCTGGAACTCGGTAGAAAGCGAGGAAATGCGCTCGTTGATCTGGCGCATGCGCTGCTGCTGTTCATCGGATAGCTGCGCTCCGGCCCGAACAAAATCGCGGTAGGTGTCGCGGAGAAGTTTCTCCGATTCACCATCGAGCTCCAGCTCATCCAGGCGGTTGTAGAGGGATTCCACCCGCTCAAAAAGATCCCGGTTCAGGTAGATGTTGTCGGAGTGGGCGGCCAGTTTCGGAGCCAGCTCAGACTGTAGCTGCTGAAGCTCGTCGTTCGTGTGTGCCGAAGTGAGATTGAAGAAGACGCGCTGCACACGGGTCAGAAGTTCGCCCGTCTGCTCCATCGCCACCAGGGTGTTTTCAAAGTTCGGTTCGCTCTCTTGCGCGGCAATCTCTTCCATCTCGCGGAGCTGCTGCTCCATCCCTTTTTCGAAAGCAGGCTTGAAGTGGCTGTTTTCGATTCGGTCAAAGTCGGGGGCTTCAAGGGGAAGGGTGCTGGCTGAATAAAAAGGATTTTCCATGTCTTGTTGTGCGCACCCAAACAGGATGAGTGTCGCTGCAAATAGGGTTAGGGTTGCTGATTTCATAGATGACAGAGCTTTTATTGTAAACAGTAACGTCCGTTGTTATCGAAATTCCGGAGTTTTTTTTCTTTAAAAGAAGTTGCCCATTTATTTTTTTGCAAACAAGTGGTGGGAGGGGCACGGTTTACGGTTTATGGCGTACGGTTTACGGGAAATGCAAGATCGTACCGACCCCCGTACACCGTATACCGTATACCGTATACCGTACACCGTACATAAAAAATGACAAACGATAACCTGTTTTCGCGCATACACCTATAGAAGTGCTTTGGCTTTATTCAGGGAACAATAGTGCGTGGTTATTCTTTAAGGAAGGGCATAAAAAAAACCTCCGGAGTTTAGAAAAATCCCGGAGGTTTGGATAACGGTGGGTTCAGGCAGATTCGAACTGCCGACCTCCACGATGTCAACGTGGCACTCTAACCAACTGAGCTATGAACCCGTGAGTCACCAAATATACAACGACTCAACTTTTAATTGCAAAAGAAATCAGATAAACATTCTTTCAGCTCTCTCGAAAGGTTCGTATTTTTCGTTCCTTTTGAAACTTTACAAAATCTATGTCTAACAGAAGAGCAGCACGGGAAGTCGCATTGAAATCCATTTACGCCGTAGAGGTGGGCAAAAGCCGCACCCAGGATGTCACCAAACAGCTGATCAAGGCTCAGCTTCAGGACGATACCCATGCAATCAAATTTGCTGAAAAGCTGTTGCTCACCACAGTCGATTTTGCCGGAGAGTACGATCAGATTATCCAAAAACATATTAAGAACTGGAACGTTGACCGGTTGGCGGTTTTGGATAAACTGATTCTGAGAATGGCTATTTCTGAATTTCTGCACTTTGATGATGTGCCCACCAAGGTCACCATCAACGAAGCAATCGAACTTGCCAAAGACTACTCTACGAGACGGAGCGGTAATTTTGTCAATGGAATATTGGATGCCGTTCTTACTCAACTATCACAGGAAGGCAAAATCAACAAGAAAGGTCGGGGACTCATTGAATCCTCGTAACAGCGAATGGATGAAAAAATAGTAGCCATAGGCGATATACACGGTTGTGTAGACTCTCTGAAATCTTTGTGGAAAAAACTGGAACCTTATGCGGATGCAACCCATGTATTTATCGGGGATTATATCGACCGCGGACCCGACTCGAAAGGGGTGGTCGATTTTTTGCTTGAGGTACAGAATGAGCGTAAGTGTATCTTTCTGAGGGGCAACCATGAAGAGATGCTTCTGGATGCATATGAGTCAGGCAGCAATTATAACTGGATGATGAACGGAGGTAAAACCACGCTCAGTTCGTATGGAGAAGGGGTCACCGTTGATCAGATCGATCCTGAACACATCGACTTCTATCAGCGCACGCTTCTCTATTACGAGACAGAAAATTACTTCTTTGTCCACGCCGGACTGCCGCCCGGGAAAACGATCGAACAGTCGAAAAGCGATCCGGATGCGGCCCACTTTTTCCTATGGGGACGCGAACACCTGAATGTCTTTGAAACTCCCTGGGAAAAAACCGTTATCTTTGGTCACACGCCCCGGCCGTATCCGATTCAGAAACAGCAGATGATTGGCATCGACACGGGGTGCGTCTATGAAAAACTTGGCTATGGTAAATTGACGGCGGTACTTCTTCCCGAAACAACGTTTATACAACAGACTTCACTCGATATCTAATTTTCAACACTCACTATATGAAAACCTTCGGGGTACTGGTATCCCAGGGGTTTTGTGTGGATAAAACTTGATAACTCATCTATGAATTTAAAATGCGGTATTGTCGGACTCCCAAACGTCGGGAAATCGACCCTTTTCAATGCTCTCAGTAATGCAGGTGCTGAATCTGCCAACTTTCCCTTTTGCACGATCGATCCCAATGTAGGCCTGGTTACCGTTCCGGATGAACGGCTGACCACCCTGGCTAACCTAATCGATCCGAAGCAGACACTGCCCGCCACCATCGAATTTGTGGATATTGCAGGCCTGGTCAAGGGTGCTTCGGAAGGCAAGGGGAAGGGGAATGCGTTTCTCTCTCACATCCGCGAAGTGGATCTGATTGTGCATGTGGTGCGCTGTTTTGAGGATGACGATATCATCCACGTTGAAGGATCGGTCGATCCCGAACGCGATATCCACATCATCGAGGATGAGCTGATCCTGAAAGACCTGGAGTCGGTCGAAAAGCGAGTCGACAACCTGAAGAAGCAGTCAAAAAGCGGTGACAAGAAACTTGCTGCGCAACTGGAAGTGGTGCAGAGGCTGGCCGATCACCTGGGCGAGGGCAACAGCGCCCGTACGTTCGACGCCAATGCGGATGACCGTGAGGCGTTTCGCGACCTGTTTCTGCTATCCGACAAGCCGGTACTCTACGCCTGCAATGTATCGGAAGAGGAACTGACCGATGGAAATGCGTATGTCGAAACGGTGAAGGAGATTGCCTCGCAGTTTGACGATGAGGTGGTTACGTTTTGTGCCAAGATTGAGGCTGAAATCGCCGAACTCGATGAAGAGGAGAAAGAGATGTTTCTCGAGGAGCTGGGTGTCGACAGTGCCGGACTCGACCGGCTGATCCAGGCCGCTTACAAGAACCTGGGACTGATCACCTACTTCACGGCCGGTCCGAAGGAGGTACGTGCGTGGACCATTCGCGAGGGCACCAAAGCTCCGCAGGCCGCCGGTGTGATCCATACCGATTTCGAAAAAGGCTTTATCCGCGCCGAAACGATCGCCTACAGCGACTATGTGGAGCTGGGCTCCGAAAAAGCCGCCAAAGAAGCCGGCAAAATGCGCCAGGAAGGCAAAGAGTACGTCGTCCAGGATGGCGATGTCATGCTCTTCCGTTTCAACGTGTAGCAACGTGCAGGGCACAAGTTGCAGGGTACAAGATTTCCCCTCCTTGGATAAGGAGGGGCAAGGGGTGGTTCGAAAAACCCTGGCGACTGCGAAAAAAAATGTTCTGCTGCAAACAGAGAAACGGAGAAACATTGATGGATGGTTTTTTGGCAGGTTCATGTAGGGGCGTATAGCCATACGCCCTGACTGCGCCCTGACTGCGCCCTGCACCGTAAACCCAATAGAATATAACCAGGGTTTTATAGCCACGGCTCATCTTTTGACACGCAGCGAAATACGGATTTAAACGGAATGATCATTATTGAAAATTCCATCTGCCATAAACCAATACCCTTTCTTTTGAAATTCAATATTCAGCGGATCGAAATCTGACATTCAATCCCCAATTAATGGGTGGATTATTGGAAGGTTCATGAAGAGGTGGATGGTTTTTGGGTTGAATCATGAAAGGGCGTATAGCCATACGCCCCTACACCATAAACCCTGAACCTTATTTACTTCTCCAATTCTTCAATCCAGGTCAACCTGAATCATGCGGTCTTCCGGGGTGATGAAACGGAATTGGGTGGTGTCTGCGGGGACGGCTGACGGCTGTACGCGGTCGTGTACGACCCAGGCGTCGGGGAAGTGTGTCTTGATGAGTCGGGAGAACTCAATGGCTTGCTCACGGTCGTGAAAATCTCCGACTCTCACACGGTAGTAGGGCTGCCGGAAATGGACGTATCCATCGGGCTGGTAGCCATGCAGGGTGGTGTCGGCCCACGCAATGAAGTGGTCGCGCGTGGTATCGGCGTGTACAACATCCCTTGTGGAGAGGATCTGTACCCTGAATCCCTGAAAGGGATCGAACGAGTCATCCTGAACCGCTTCACGGGTAAACATTTCGGGCATGTCGTGCTCTATCAGCGTGAACTGATCGCCCAGCTGACTTCGGTTCAGATAGAGCATCTGCTCAAATTCATCCAGGTTTTCCAGTGCAAACTCTTCAATCGCCTCGTCCGGAATGTCGATATAGGGAGTTCGTTCGCGGTCGCGATCGGGTTCATCTCCCTCGACAAGAGGTTCGGTCGATGAACAGCTCATCGCCAGGGGGATCACCAGAAATATCAAATGTATTAATCTCATAACATGATTCATGTGCCGGCCGGATGCCAGGTGGTTTTGTTCTCCTGAAATTCCATAATCAGGTACGGATTCTCGTGACGGTCGTCATCCCACTCATCGGCGGTGTAGTGACAGACTCGCTTGATGCTTATAGATGCATTCTCATCAATTAGTTTCCGTAAATCAGAACTATCTGATGCATTAAATATTGCATTCACATCCATGTGTTTGCTCAGGTGACCGGCCATTTCGTCACGGTAACCGGTCAGGATGTTCACAACACCGCCGGGCACATCCGATGAATGGAGCACCTCGCCAAAGCTGACGGCCGGCATTGGGTTGGCCTCTGATGCCAGCACCACACACGTATTGCCGCCGGCAATCACGGGGGCAATCATGGAGACGATTCCCAGCAGGGGGGAGTCGTCGGATGCCAGGATTCCGACCAGGCCGGTTGGCTCAGGCGCTGTAAAATTGAAATGATTGCTGGCCACCGGATTCACAGATCCGAACACCTGCGGGTATTTGTCGGTCCACCCGGCGTAGTAGATCAGGCGGTCGACCGAGTCTGATACCTCAAACTCCGCATCCTTGGCTTTCATGCCCATCATCTGCAGCTCTTTGATGAACTGCTCTTTGCGGCCTTCCAGCATCTCGGCGATGCGGTAGAGCACCTGTCCGCGATTGTACGCAGAGCGTGAACTCCAGCCTTTCACGGCCGGCCTGGCTGCCTGCACGGCATCGCGCACATCCTTGCGGGTACAGCGGCAGATGTTGGCAACAACATCACCCGCGGGATTTTTCAGGGGGAAGGTTTTTCCCGATTCACTGCGCGGAAACGCACCGCCTACATAGGTCTTATAGGTTTTCAGAACTTCAATTCGGTCAGACATGATCGTGCTATTTAGATGAAAAACTTGTTGGTGGTTTACCTCATAGAGAGGTTGACGTAAGGGTAGAGGCCGTGCAGTCCGCCTTCGCGTCCCACACCGCTCTCCTTATAACCGCCGAATGGCGAGGTCGGGTCAAATTTGTTGTAGGTGTTGGCCCAAACAACTCCTGAACGCACCTTCTGGCTGATCTTGAAGATCCTGGATCCTTTATCGGTCCAGACCCCTCCGGCCAGTCCGTATTGGCTGTTATTCGCTTTCTCAACGGCCTCTTCAGGGGTTCTGAAGGTCTGGATGGTCAGTACCGGGCCAAAGATCTCTTCCTGGACAACCCGGTTGCTCTGTCCCACATCGGTAAAGAGGGTCGGTTTGCAGAAGTACCCCTTCTCAGGCAGGGTGCAGCTGCTCTGGTGAATCGCGGCCCCCTCATTGACGCCAATCTCCAGGTATTCATGAATCTTATCGAACTGCGCTTTGGAGTTGATTGCGCCGATATCGGTATTCTTGTCGAGCGGATCTCCCACTATCAGGGTCTCCATCCGGTCTTTCAGCTTGGTGATGAGGCGATCGGCAACTCCTTCCTGAACCAGCAGGCGTGAACCCGCACAGCAGACGTGTCCCTGGTTGAAGAAGATCGCATTGATGATCCCCTCAACGGCCTGGTCCAGCGGGGCATCCTCAAAGATGATGTTGGCACCTTTGCCGCCCAGTTCCAGGGTGTACTTCTTATCGGTTCCGGCCAGCGATTTCTGAATGATTTTACCCACTTCGGTCGAACCCGTAAAGGCGATCTTGTCGACATCCGGATGGCTGACGATCTCTGCACCGGTCTGTCCGGCACCGGTCACAATATTCACGACACCGTCGGGAAGGCCCGCATCACGGCAGATCTCTGCAAACTTAAGAGCGGTCAGGGGTGTGGTCTCCGCGGGTTTCAAAACCACGGTATTGCCGGCCGCCAGGGCAGGGGCAATTTTCCAGGAGAGCATCAGCAGGGGGAAATTCCACGGGATAATCTGTCCGCATACGCCAACCGGCTCGGGCTTGCGGGCGGGAAAGGCATACTCCAGCTTGTCGGCCCATCCTGCGTAGTAGAAGAAGTAGGCTGCAGCGAGGGGAATATCGACATCCCTCGACTCGCGAATCGGTTTTCCGCCATCCATCGATTCGATGATGGCCAGGTCTTTGGCGTGCTCCTGGATCATGCGGGCCAGCCGGTAGATATACTTGCCGCGCTCCCGTCCGCTCAGCTTGCCCCAGCTCTTCTCATACGCTTTTCGGGCAGCTTTTACCGCTGTGTCGACATCCTCACTGGTCGCCTCCGCAAAATCGGCCAGGGGCTCTTCGGTCGACGGATTGACCGTGGTCAGGGTACGTCCCTTTTTGGGCGGGGTAAATTTACCGTCAATAAAAAGATCGTAGGTTTCCTGCAGTTTGATGTGGGAGTGGCTCTCCGGAGCCTCACTGTACTCCCAAAATGACGCAAAGTCGAACTTCAGGTCGGAGTTTGGCGAGGTCGGCTTGCCGTTGTCTTGTGAAATTTGTTGGTCGGTGGATTCTTTCATGGATTTGGATCTTTTTGGATCGTTGCGATCAAAGGGTTCTGTGCGGAATCAGTCGTTTGAGAAGTAGTCGAGGCTTTGGTAAACACCGGTCTCCTGTTTCACAATCTGCATCAGCAGGTCGTTGGTCAGCGAGCTGGCGCCAAAACGAAACCATTCGGGGGTCAGCCATGCCGCACCCAGGGTCTCTTTGACCAGCACAAGGTACTGCAGGGCCTGTTTGGCTTTGCGGATACCTCCGGCCGGCTTCATTCCGACCATGATGCCGGTGTCGCGGTAGAAATCTCGGATCGCTTCCAGCATGACCAGCGTCACCGGCTGGGTAGCGGCGGGAGAGATCTTGCCGGTCGAAGTTTTGATAAAATCGGCGCCCGCATACATGGCGATATCACTTGCTTTTCGCACATTTTCGTACGTTTCGAGCTCACCCGTCTCCAGGATCACCTTCAGGTGCGCTTCTCCGCACGCCTCTTTCACTTCGGCAATTTCGTCGAAGATGTAGTTGTAGTTCCCCTTCAGGAATTCACCGCGTGAGATCACCATATCGATCTCATCGGCACCCTGGTCGACGGCATATTTGGTGTCTTCAATCTTCACACTCATGGGAGCCAGTCCGCTCGGAAAGGCGGTCGCAACGCTGGCCACCTGGATACGGGTGCCCCGCAGGGCCTTTTTTGCCACTGCAACCATGCTTGGATAGACACAGACGGCCGCTACCTGCGGCAGTTCTGGCATGGGAGCGTATGGGGTTCTGGCTTTGCTGCAAAGCTGAATCACTTTGCCTTCCGAATCTTTCCCCTCCAGTGTGGTCAGGTCGACCATGCTGAGCGCCAGCTTGAGGCCCTGTATCTTGGCTTCATTTTTTATGCTGCGCTTGTTCAGCCTGGACACCCGCTCCTCAACGCCTACTCGGTCGATCGGGATCGTTTGGTGAAAGTCGGGAATGGTGATCGTACTCATAAATTTCTTTCAACGGTTATAAATTCTGAAGGGGAAAGGTACGGAACTTAACAGATGAGTAAAAGAAGGGAGGTTCAGTTCTTTCGGTTGCGTCCGTTTATACCGGACATAAAAAAAACCCGGCACCTTGCAGCACCGGGTTATCAATATGATGGCATTAGAAGAGGATCTGTCAGATGTTCGGGCCTGCAGCCAGAATCTCAGAACTGGCCTGGTCGGCAAACTTCTTAAAGTTCTCCTTAAACATGCCGGCCAGTTCAGCCGCTTTTTTGTCGTACGCCTCTTTGTCGCTCCAGGTATTCTTGGGCTGGAGAACATTGTCTGGCACACCGTCAATCGATACCGGAATCTGCAGTCCAAAGACCGGCTCGGTCATGTACTCCACATTGTCGAGGTTGCCGGCAATCGCTTCACTCAGCATTCTGCGGGTCAGCGGCAGTTTCATGCGCGATCCCACACCGTACATGCCTCCGGTCCAGCCGGTGTTGACCAGCCACACCTTGGCGTTGTGCTTTTTGATCTTCTCTGCCAGCAGCTCTGCATACACCGTTGGGTGAAGCGGCAGGAAAGGGGATCCGAAGCAGGCAGAAAAGGTGGCCTGCGGCTCGGTGACCCCGCGCTCGGTACCGGCTACTTTGGCCGTATACCCGCTGATAAAGTGGTACATCGCCTGTTCGGGCGACAGTTTGGAGATCGGAGGCAGTACGCCGAAGGCATCTGCCGTCAAAAAGATAATATTCTCGGGGTGTCCGCCAATACCGGTTTCACTCGCATTCGGGATCGATGAAATCGGGTAGGAACAGCGTGTGTTCTGCGTCAGGCTGTCGTCCGAAAAGTCGGGTTCCCGGTTCTTGTCGAGAACCACATTCTCGAGGATGGTACCCGGCATCTGGGTTGTCTGATAGATCATCGGCTCGCTTTCGGGCGAGAGGTTGATCGTCTTGGCGTAGCATCCTCCTTCGATGTTGAAGATTCCCTCGTCGCTCCATCCGTGCTCATCATCACCAATCAGCGTCTTCTCGGGGTCGGCCGACAGGGTGGTCTTACCGGTACCCGACAGGCCGAAAAACACAGCCGTCTTGCCTTCGTCATCCATATTGGCAGAGCAGTGCATCGACATGACGTTCTTCTTGGGAAGCAGGTAGTTCATCACGGCAAAGATCCCTTTCTTCACCTCACCGGAGTAGAGCGTGCCGCCAATCAGAATCATCTTCTTCTCGAAACTGCAGAGGATAAAGGTGCTTGAGTTGGTGCCGTCCACTTCAGGATCGGCTTCAAAGTAGGGGGCAGCCAGGACTGTGAACTCCGGCTGGTGCGTCTTCAGCTCGTCGTCAGACGGATTGATAAACATGTTGTGAGAGAAGAGTCCGTGGTAGGCGGCTTCGCTGACAACGCGCACATTCAGGCGGTTATTGGGGTCGGCACCTGCATAGAGGTCCTTCACATAGAGTTTCTTGCCGTCCAGGTAGTCGACCACTTTTTTGTGGAGGTTGTCGAACACCTCGGGCGTGGTTGGCTGATTCACGGCTCCCCAGTCAATTTCATCCTTGATGGAGGGCTCTTCAACAACAAATTTATCTTTTGGAGAGCGTCCGGTGAATTTCCCTGTTTTCACCAGAAGGGCCATCTTGCTGGTGAGCTGCGCTTCTCCGTTCAGGAGAGCCTGCTCGTAAAGTTCGGCAGGGTTCAGATTCCAAAGGGCTTTATCGGTATTTTTCAGCCCAAGGGTTTCGAGGCCGACATTGCTTTTCGGCTGTTTCATATAATCAATTTTCATTGGTAAGTCTTGTTTTCCTGGATGTGTGATTCCTTATCATCAGTTAGCTTTCTGATATCTCTATATCGAATATTGTTCCATCTCAGTGCATAGCTCCGATGGGGGATGATATATGATAGCATTTTTTCTTTCAGTAATGTATGGCTTCCCCCGTTTTTATGAAAGTAAAAGCGCTTCCACAAAGCTATTTATCAATTTTTAACGGCTGGGCTTAAATCGGTTTGAATTCAAAAATTCTTACATTCATTTATTAGCAGATAGCGACAAACCTCTAAATCAATTTTAGTCATTTTGAAATTTTCAGCCATTCAATACAGTTGCGGTGAGAATCCATCTGAGAATATCGCCCGCGCCGAATCCCTCATACGGCAGGCAGCTGCGCAGGGTGCCGACCTGATTGCCCTGCAGGAACTTTTCCATACAACCTATTTCTGCAGGGAGACCGACCGCCGCTTTTTCTCCTGGGCCGAAAAGATACCCGGGCCCATTACCGAGCGCTTTTCGGATCTTGCCAGGGAGACCGGCACGGTGCTGCTCATCCCCATGTTTGAGAAGAAGGCACCCGGCCTCTACTACAATTCGATGGTTGTGATGGAACGCGACGGATCGATCGCGGGACACTATCGCAAGATGCATATTCCCGATGACCCGGGGTTTTATGAAAAGTACTACTTTACACCCGGAGACAAGGGGTTTACGGTTGTTGACACCTCGGCCGGCAAGATCGGCACGCTCATCTGCTGGGACCAGTGGTTTCCCGAGGCGGCCCGGCTGGCAGCCCTGCAGGGAGCCGAACTGCTGGTCTACCCGACGGCCATAGGCACCCTGCCTGAAGAGAGCGACACCGATAAAGAGGAGTTTATGGATGCCTGGCTCACCATCCAGCGATCACACGCCATCGCCAACGGATGCTACGTGGCCGGCATCAACCGGGTGGGAACTGAAGGAGGGACCCGTTTCTGGGGCAACTCGTTCGTCGCCGGACCGTTCGGACAGATCATCGCACAGGCCGGAGAGGAGCCGCAAATCCTCACCGCAGAGATCGACTACAGTGCCATCGAAGAGCAGCGCCAGACCTGGCCCTTCTTCAGAGACCGCAGAATTGATGCCTTTTCAGGCCTGTTGCGTAGATTTATGGCGTAGGGGCGTATGGCTATACGCCCTTTTGTGGTTCAGTCAACAATCCATCCATGAATAAGGGATTGAATATCGAATATCGAAGGAAGGGGCGTTGGTCCGGGGTGTTTGGTACGTGGTCTGTCCAATAAACATTTTTCAAATCATTCCGTGGTTATAAATACCCTGGACATGCGGTGCAGGGTGCAAACAGGGCGTAGGGGCGTATAGCCATACGCCCCTACGCCCCTGCATGCATCTGCCAAAAAACCATTCATCAATGTTTCACGTTTCCCTTTTTTGCCTTCTGCTGCGCGTTTTTTGCGCAGTCCCGAGAATTCGGGGCCTTCTCCCCACTGTACACTGTAAACCCTGCGCCGTGCACCTTGAAAAAAGATGAACCGCACATCTATTTTCTTTATCTTTGGAAGCTGTATTGGAATGTGACCAAATGAACGGTATAACAGGTATTAAAACAGATTTTAATGAGCTCGTACGATCCCTTAAAAGTTGAATCCCGGTGGCAAAATTACTGGCAGAAGCAGAAAACGTTTAAAACTCCGGAGAATCACGACAAACCGAAGTACTATATCCTGGATATGTTTCCCTATCCAAGCGGATCGGGCCTGCACGTGGGTCACCCGGAAGGATATACCGCTACCGATATCCTGGCCCGGTATAAGCGAATGAACGGGTTTAACGTGCTCCATCCGATCGGATGGGACGCTTTTGGCCTTCCTGCAGAACAGTACGCCGTGAAAACGGGAACCCACCCGAGGGAGACGACCGAGAAGAATATCAACCGCTTCCGCGAACAGCTTCAGATGCTCGGCTTTTCGTACGACTGGGACCGGGAGGTGAACACCACCGATCCCGACTATTATAAGTGGACTCAGTGGATCTTTCTGAAACTGTATGAGAAAGGGCTCGCCTACGAGGATGAGGTGCCGGTGAACTGGTGTCCGGAGCTGGGAACCGTCCTGGCCAATGAAGAGGTGATCGACGGAAAGAGCGAAGTGGGCGGATTTCCGGTAATCCGAAAGCCGATGCGCCAGTGGGTCCTCAAAATCACAGAATATGCAGAGGAGCTGCTCGAGGACCTCGACGGGCTGGAGTGGCCTGAATCAACCAAAGAGATGCAGCGCAACTGGATCGGCAAATCGATCGGCGCAGAGATCGATTTTCAGGTTAAGGAATATGAGGAGAAGATCCGCGTCTTCACCACGCGGCCGGACACCCTGTTCGGTGCCACCTATATGGTTCTGGCCCCTGAACACCATCTGGTTGAAAAGATTACGACCGACCAGCAGCGAGCCGGGGTTGAAGAGTATGTAGAGCAGGCGGGGCACAAATCGGACCTGGAACGCCAGGAGGATAAGAACAAGACCGGTGTCTTTACGGGCGCCTACGCCATCAACCCCGCCAACGGCAAGGAGATTCCCATCTGGGTGGCCGACTATGTGCTGGCACACTACGGCACCGGAGCCATTATGGCCGTGCCAGGCCAGGATGAGCGCGACTGGGAGTTCGCCGAGAAGTTTGACCTGCCAATCGTCAGAACCGTACAGCCGCCCGAGGATTTTGACGGGAAAGCGTACGTCGATGACGGACCCGCCATCAACAGCGACTTCCTGAACGGACTGCAGATTCCCGAAGCCAAGGAGAAAATTACCGGCTGGCTGGAAGAGAATGGCGTGGGCAAGAAGAGCGTCAACTATAAATTGCGCGACTGGCTCTTTTCGCGTCAGCGTTACTGGGGTGAACCGTTCCCGATCATTCATGTGGATGGCAAGCCCAAACCATTGCCGGAGAGTGAGCTGCCGGTGACCCTTCCGGAGGTGGACGACTTTCAGCCTACACGCACGGGTGAGCCGCCGCTGGCTCGAGCTGCCGACTGGGTGAAGACGACCGATCCGGAGACCGGCAAGGAGGCGATCCGCGAAACCAACACCATGCCGCAGTGGGCAGGATCGTGCTGGTACTACCTGCGCTATATCAGTCCGGAGTTTGACGGCGGACCCGTTTCCCCGGATGAAGAGAAATACTGGATGCCGGTTGATCTCTATGTGGGCGGCGCCGAGCACTCCGTTCTTCACCTTCTCTACGCCCGTTTCTGGCACAAGGTGCTGTATGACTGCGGCGTGGTGACCACCAAAGAGCCGTTTCAGAAGCTGGTGCACCAGGGAATGATCCTCGGCGAGATGGAGTACACCGCGTTTGAGGTGGATGGCAAAATGATTTCAGCCGATGAGGCAGAAGGCAATGAAAATGTCACCCGGGTTCCGCTGGCCGAGACCGATGTCGAGAAAAAAGGCGACCGTTTTGTCATGAAAGGAACCGAGATCACCGTTGAAGCTCGGGCACACAAGATGTCAAAATCACGCGGCAACGTGATCAACCCAGACGATGTGGTTAAACAGTATGGCGCCGATTCGCTGAGGCTCTACGAGATGTTTATGGGTCCGCTGGAACAGGTCAAGCCCTGGAGCACCAAGGGAGTGGAAGGGGTGTATCGATTCCTGAACCGTTCCTGGCGACTCTTTTTGGGCGACGGAAAAGAGGAGAAGCTCAACGTAAAAGATTCTGAGCCGAATCGCGATCAGCTCAAGGTGCTGCATGAAGCGATTCAGAAGGTAACCGATGATATCGAAAACATGCGCTTCAACACGGCGATCTCCGCGCTGATGATCTTTGTAAATGAAGCTAACCAGTGGGATCACCTCCCGCGCGAAATTGCCGAAAAGTACCTGCTGCTGCTCTCGCCGTTTGCCCCACACATGGCTGAGGAGCTGTGGAACCGGCTCGGACACGAAGAGTCGCTGGCCTACGAACCCTGGCCTGAACTGATTGAAGAGTACCTGAAGAGCGACTCTGTTGAATATCCGGTACAGATCAACGGAAAAGTACGCGAACAGATCTCCGTTCCGTCCGACAAGGCAAAAGACAAAGAGTTTGTCCTCGGCCTGGCCAAACAGCAGGAGAAAGTGCAGAAATACCTCGACGGCTCAACCATCGTCAAAGAGATCTTCGTGCCCGGCAGAATCATCAACCTGGTTGTCAAACCGGGGTGAGGTTTAAGCAAAAGGCAAAAGTAAAAAGGCAAAAAGAGGGCAGGGCTACATTCGGGAACCGCAGAACCACAGAATAACGAATTTCGATTGGTGAAGTTCAGTTACACCATTCTTATGCAGGTTTGGAATTTGGTGCTTGGAATTTGGAAATTTTGCCTTTTGCCTTTTGCCTTTTGCCTTTTGCCTTTTGCTGCGCGTTTTTTGCGCAGTCCCGAGAATTCGGGGCCTTTTGCCTTTTGCCTTCTCCACTTCTCCACTTCTCCACTTCTCCACTTCCTTGAAAATTTGTTAATTTTGGGTCATGAAAAAGTTTGTCCTCTCGGGCGACGATCTGACGCCCTCCGAATATTCGATTGATTACGAGAACCTGCTCAATGACGCACAGCTTGAGGCTGTGATGCATGAGGGCGGACCCGTTCTGCTGGTGGCAGGTGCGGGAACGGGCAAGACGCGGACGCTGACCTACCGTGTGGCCCGGCTGGTGGAGAGCGGTACCGATCCCTCAGAGATCCTGCTGCTCACTTTTACACGCCGCTCGGCTCACGAAATGCTTCGCAGGGCGAGTCACCTGCTCGATGAACGGTGCCAAAGGGTGGAGGGCGGCACCTTTCACCACTACTGCAGCAAGATTTTGCACCGCTATGCCAATAACATCGGTTACCCCGATAACTTCACCATCATCGACGCGTCGGATGCGATGGATGCGATCAACCTGGTGCGCAACCGGCTCGACATCCCCAAGGGTAAATCGCGCTTCCCCAGGAAGTCGACCCTCTACAACATTTTCAGCACTTCTGTCAACAAGCAGAAATCCGTGCGCGACATCATTGAAGAGGAACATCCGCAGTTTACACAGCATATAGAAATTATCGAGAATATCTTTGATAACTATCAGAGCTACAAGGAAGTCAATGATATCATGGACTTTGATGACCTGCTGGTTAAAACGCGTGACCTGCTGCAGGATCACCCGGAAGTGAGGAGGGAGGTTGCGGGCAAAAACCGCCATGTGATGGTCGATGAGTACCAGGATACCAATGCCCTGCAGGCCGGGCTGACCGGGCTCTTCAGCAGTCAACATGGCAATGTGATGGCCGTGGGCGATGATGCCCAGAGCATCTACTCATTCCGGGGGGCAGATCACCGCAACATGATGCGCTTTCCGGAGATCTTTCAGGGAACCCGGATCATCAAGCTGGAGGAGAACTACCGGTCGACTCAGCGCATACTCGATGTTGCCAACAAGGTGCTCGAACTGGCCGGCGAAAAGTTTGAGAAGAAGCTCTTTACAAAGAATGAGGAGGGGGATCTTCCCGGACTGGTGAAAGCCGCCAACATGAATGATCAGAGCCGGTTTATCACCCAGATGATTCTCAACCTGAGGGAGCAGGGGATGGAGCTGAACGACACGGCCGTGCTCTTCAGGAACGGCCGCGATTCGTTTGATTTGGAGGTGATGCTCAATAAGAAGAACATCCCCTACATCAAGTATGGCGGACAAAAATTCACCGAGGCGGCTCATGTAAAGGATGTGCTGGCGCACCTCAGGGTGCTGGTCAATCCTCGCGATGCGATCTCCTGGAACCGGGTATTGATGCTGATTGACGGGATTGGCCCGAAGACAGCGGAAGACCTTTTTCAGTGGGCACATGGCGGCGGTGATCCGTTCCGTCCGGATCATGCGCCCAATGTGAGCGAAAAATACCTGGCGCAGCTGAAAGCCCTGGGCGACCTGTTTGCAACCCTGAAGAAGTTCTCCGGCTCGGTCACCGAACAGCTTCAGGCGGTGGTCGACTACTATGCGACGTTCTGCAGGAAACGGTTTGACGATCATCCCAAGCGGATGAAAGACCTGGAGACCTTTGTGGATATCTCAGGCACCTACGCCTCGCTCGAAAAACTGATTGAAGAGGTGGCGCTCGACCCGATTGAGGCTACCGCCATCGAAACCGAAACCTCGCAGAAAGATGAGCCGCCGCTGGTGCTGAGCACCATCCATTCGGCCAAGGGACTGGAGTGGCGAACCGTCTTTATCATCCAGTGCCTGGACGGAATCATCCCATCCGGTTACGCGCTTGACGATGACGATCAGATCGACGAGGAGGTCCGATTGCTCTATGTGGCCATCACACGGGCCAAGGAACAGCTGTTTATCACCTATCCGGCACTCTTTCAGAGCCGGTACGGCGACTATTTCTCAAACCCGTCACGTTTCCTGGATGGCATCGGGGAGGAGGTGCTGGAGCCGTGGCTATTGGTCGAGGAGGGATCGGCCGACACCCGGCAGCTTGGCGAGGGGGAGTCCGGCCGGCTGGAATCATAGCCTTCTGAGCTGTTTTTTCTGCTTGATCATATCGGCAATCAGCCACGCCACGGGATAGACCGGAATGAGCACCGCCAGGGAGAAAAAGAGGATCTGGCGTTTCGGGCTGCGTTTCAGCGAACAGATTCCGGCAACCCCGCCAATCCAAAACACAAAAAACATAAATGCAATAAAGGCAACCACCAGTGAGCCTGCAAAACCGAAGGTATTATATAAATTTTCAAGCATTAGCTTACAATAAAAATCATTAACTTTAGACTTATAAAATAAACAATTAAAATCGAAGTATGAATCCAACCGTATCTATCGTTGGCAGACCCAATGTAGGAAAATCTACACTTTTTAACCGCTTGATTGGCAGGAGAAAAGCTATTGTTCATGATGAGTATGGAGTGACACGCGACAGACATTATGGAGAGAGTTTCTGGAATGGCCGCAATTTTACCGTGATCGACACCGGGGGCTATCTGCCTGATGAAGCCGATGTGATTACCGCCGGAATCCGCGAACAGGTTCACCTGGCCATTGATGAGTCGGATGTGATCCTTTTTGTCGTGGATACTGAAAGCGGCATCAATTCACTCGACCAGGCGGTCGCGGCGATGCTGCGTAAACAGGACAAGCCCGTATTCCTGGTGGTCAACAAGGCCGATAACGAGCAGCGGGCGATGGAAGCGGTCGAGTTTTATGCCCTCGGATTTGATGAGATCTATCCGGTGTCAGCGATCAGCGGCATCGGCACCGGCGACCTGCTCGACAAGGTGGTTGAGGCACTGCCTCCTGAAGCGGAGGAGGATGCATCCGAAAAACTGCCCAAAATTGCGTTTGTAGGGCGTCCCAATGTCGGGAAGAGCAGCCTGATGAATGCGCTGCTCAAGAGTGAGCGCTGTATTGTGACCGATGTACCCGGAACCACGCGCGACTCGATCAACAGTTACCTGGAGTATAACGGCAAGGAGTACATAATTGTCGATACCGCCGGACTCCGCAAGAAGGCGAAGGTGAAAGAGAATATCGAGTTTTACAGCACCGTCAGGACCAGCCGGTCGATTAAGGAGGCCGATGTGGTCGTGTTGCTGCTGGATGCAACCCAGGGTTTTGACGACCAGGACAAGCGCATCCTCAGGGAGGCAGAGAATTTCAATAAGGGGATTGTGATCGCGCTCAACAAGTGGGATATCGTGCCCGACAAGGAGACCAACCTGCTGAAAGAGTTTCAGCAATATATCTACGGAAAAGTGTCGACCATGCAGTATATACCGATCATCTCGATCTCGGCGCTGACCGGCCAGCGGGTAGACCGTGTCATCTCTGCAGCAGAAAAAGTACTTCAGGAGCGCAAAAAACAGATTTCGACGCCTGAAATAAACGATTTTATCGGACAGATCCTGAAGGAGAGGGCACTGCCGGTGAAACGGGGCCGGCAGCTTAAAATACAGTATGCCGTACAGGTGAAGAGCAATCCCCCGGTCTTCAAATTTTTCATGAATAACCCGCAGGAACTACCTCCCAATTACAGGCGTTTCATCGAGAACAAACTGCGTGAAAAATTTGGTTTTCAGGGTGTTCCCATTACCATGGTGTTCCGCCAGAAATAACCTTCAGAATTATGAAATAATCTTTTGAACTCAATTAAACAAAGGGTTATTTTTAGCCAAAATCAGTACGAAAAATTTTAACAATGCATAAGCATGCAACAGAATCTTGATAAACCGGCAGCAAACCCCATAAGCAAAGATTTTAAACGTGAGAGAACGCTCTCATTTATGGAGCGTATCTATCTTCCTGAGATCTTCAAGGGGCTTTGGTATACATTTAAACAGATGTTTGCACCGACATTTACGATGCAGTACCCGGAAGAGAAGTGGGATCCGCCTGCGGCTTTCCGCGGTCGGCCGGTACTGGTAGAAGATAACGGACGTGAACGCTGTGTTGCATGCGGATTGTGTGCCCGCGCTTGTCCGCCGCTGGCCATCAGCATGCAGGCCAATGAAGATTCGGACGATCCTAAGGAGAGATATCCCGATTTCTTTGAGATCAATATGCTCCGCTGCATCTATTGCGGATACTGCGAAGAGGTGTGTCCCGAAGAGGCGATTGTGATGAGCAAGGATTACGATATCGTGTTTGACTCGCGTGAAGATGCCGTCTATGGCAAAGACCGCCTGCTGGTTGCAAAAGAGGACCTGTCTGAGCGACTTGAATTCCTGAAAAATTACAAAAACCGGCAGTTCGGCCAGTTCTGGGATTTCCAGGAAGAGAACAATATCCACTCTGTCAGAGACCGTGACCGCGAATGGAACAGCGGGCTCTCCCTGGTCGACATGCTTGAACAGCAGAAGAAAAATGACGCCACGAAAGCTTCAAATAACTGGGCGTCTTAATCTTGAATCATGACTGATCAGGAAGTCACCCAGGAACAGTATGAACAGCTGATTGACGATGCAGCCTATCTGCAGGATGAGGCAGAAGCCCTCTCATATGTCATCGACAGCGTACCCTATGGTGACAATCCGCCCGACGGGCTCTCCATCTACTCCATGCTGCAGCTCATTGACCATGCCCAGGTAAACTACTACAGGCCCGTGATTGAAAAGGCCTTTTCTGAGGCCAGAGAAGTTGAGCTGTCAGAGTTTGACTCCTACAAAGAGACGTTTGTCCCCGACAAGGAGGATGAAATGGACATACAAAAAGTATTGAGAAAGATAGGAAAGCACAGGGCTGCAATAATTAACGTATTTAAAAATATACCCCTGATCGATTGGGAGCGAACCCTGGTCGGTGAACATGGCCAGCCGGTTACACTGCACAGTTTTGCGCGGGAGATGATTACGGGAGAGAGGCAGCTGTTGAAAAAGATTGCCGACCTGGTGCTGATCTACCAGAATGAGCGTCTGATGCAGAAAGAGGTGGCGGCAAAAGCGCGAAGCCGAAACCAGGGGGAGGACTGACCGTGTGGAGTGAAATTCTTTTATCACTTTGTGCTGCTATAGGCATCATCTATGCCTTTGTCATGTATGGTAAACAGGACAGTGATTTCAAGTATCTGTCGGCCGCGGCACTCTTTTCAATCCTGATCAACAAGATTGCAGGGCTGATCAACTTTCCCTACAACCATATTGTCGAAGAAGCCACAGCTATACTGGTCTTTATCTCTCTGTTATCCCTGATATTACTTTCCGTGAGAAAGCTGAAGCCGGAATATGCACGCTATCCCTACATGCTGGCATTCATTCCGTTTTTGCTTCTTTTTTCCTATCCGCTTGTTGCAGAGATGAGCGTTCTGATCGGACTGCTTCTGCAGCTTCTTCAGGTTGCCGCGCTGCTTTCATTTCTCTTTTTGATCATCGGACATTTTAGTGATAAACAGTGGCTACTGCCTTCGGTCGCAGCGCTTGTGATGTTTATCTCGGCATTTGCAATGAAATGGTATCTCGGTGAGCTGGCCCAGATCGGCGAATGGTTCTGGCAGTCAATGTCTGCAGGAGGGATGATCCTTTTTCTCTATGTCCATACAAATTTCTTCAGAACAGTCGGGTAATCTGACAATAATCAACGGTTAGCATACGAACATGAGTCTCAATACGGGCGACACTGCACCAAACTTCACACTTCAGGATAGCAAAGGTAAACCTGTTACCCTGCAACAGCTTACGGAAAATGGAAAAGCATTGATACTGTTCTATCCGCTCTCATTTTCAGGTACCTGCACCGGCCAGATGTGTGAAATGCGCGACAACATGAAGATTTTCAATGCTTTTGATACAACCGTTGCGGCCATCAGTGTCGACAGTTTTTTTGTTCAAAGGGAGTTCAAAAAGGCGAATAATCTCAATTTTCCGATTCTAAGCGACTTTAACCGTGAGGTATCTGCTGCTTTTGGCATACTCTATGAAGATTTTTACGGTTTGAAAGGAGTCTCGAAGAGAGCCGCCTTTGTCATTGACCGGGATCTGACTATCAAGTACGCCGAAGTTCTTGAAGATGCAGATCAGCTTCCGAATATCAAGGCGATACGAAAAGAATTGACGGGTTAATCAAAAAAGTCCGCCAGCATCCCTGAACCGGTAGATGTTCTGATACCGTACTCTACTCATCCAGCAGATCCTTTGCTTGTTATCGTATCACTCTTTCACACCGTAACGATTGAAGTGCGATAAAGGACCGTATAGCAGCAGGGGACACAAAGCCATTCCGGTAACAAGCTCTCCGGGGGGATTGTAATGCAGAACAAATCTAGTATCCAACAGGGGAAGTGAAGGCTTTGCAGGGAAAATCTCAATCCTGGGTGTATGTCATAATTATTCAACTTTACATAATATATATTATACGAAAGTTATTCTATTTTAATAATGCCGGTGACGGAATTTTACTATTTTAGCTATCGTTTAAACATTGCCATTAAGACAAGAGATCAACACCCATCACCATGAATGTCTTTATCGTCGAAGATGATCAGGTCCTGCTCCTGATGCTAAGAAAAATGATCACCAAACTGGGCTACAATGTCGCAGGCACCTCTATACGCGGCGCCGACGCCATCAAACAAATCCCAAAAGCCAATCCCGACCTCGTCCTGATGGATATCCAGCTCAAAGACGATATCGACGGTATCACCGTCACCGCCGAAATCAAAAAATTCAAAGAGTTCCCCGTCATCTATATCACCGGTAACTCCGACAGCCACTTCCGAAATCGAGCCAAAAAATACGGCTATATCGAATACCTGGTGAAACCGGTCACCACAGACGACCTCAGCGCCGTCATCGAAAACTCTGGGTTAAGATCTATGGCGTAAGGTCTATGGTCTATGGTATATGGTCAATGGTATATGGTTATTTCGCCCTAAAGCTTTGCGCCTTATAACGTAAACCGTATACCGTATACCGTAAGTAACCCTTATCCCACCTCCACCTGAAGGTCGAAATCTCCCTCCCTGGGACTGTCAATCCGAATCTTGTCTAAGATCGCATCCACATTGACCGGACGGCTCAGCACCGCTTGACCGCCTTCTACCTTGGGCGGATACTCCAGCCTGGAGGTGTCAATAACCAGTATATACAAATTTCTGCGACCCTTGAACTTCTCATTTAAATGCTGATTCAGGTGATCCGGCATGATACAGGTGATCACACCCTCATCCTCAAACTCCTGAGGCGTAAACTCACCGTTACGGGTTAGCTGAGGCCATTTTCTTCTAGATACTACGTAAAAAATCAAATCTGTCTTCATCCTATTCTTCAGTTTCTATTGCTAAATGTATTAAAGCATCACCTTTATGGACAACCGGATTGTAGTTCAACCCGATAATGCGTCCGCTATATTTGCTCACAATTTTAATATTTTCACTTGCATAGGGATCGGTTATCCTGCCAACCACCTGGCGCACTTCAACCCGGTCTCCCAATTCATTCCTGGGATGAAACAGCCCGGCCGCCCTGGCTCGGATCCAGGTCGACTTGTGGTAAACGGTCGATGTCTCGGTCGGTTCCGGTGCTTTACGAATCATCCCCAGATGCTTCATCAGCCGCTGGGTTCCCGCCACAGCCTGCTGTATCCCGTACTCGTCCAGCCGGAGCGTCTCACCGGTTTCGTAGACAAGGATATGCTTTCCTCTCTTGTAGGCCGCTTTACGAAACGACTTCTCAATGAGAGGCGAATTCAATATCACCGGTGCAGCAAACGCCTTCGCAAGCTCCATATTCCGGTCAATATCAAAGACACAGCGTATCTGCGGATAGTTCGACCGGCTGGCACCGCCCGTATGAAAATCGACCCCATAGTCGATGATCGGTATAATCTCTTTCATGATATTGTAGGCCACCAGGTTGGCCAGTGAACCGCTTTTTGAGCCGGGAAAACTGCGGTTGATATCCTTTCCGTCCGGAACTCCCCGCACATTCTGGATAAACCCGTACACATTCATCAGCGGTATCGCAATCACCGTTCCCGCATCCGGCTTCAATAACTGCCTGGAGATCATTCTGCGAACAATCTCTATGCCGTTGATCTCATCGCCGTGAAGTCCGCCGGACACCAGAAGCACCGGACCCTTTTCGGGCCCGCGAATCACCCGGATCGGCAGATCAATCGACGTATAGGTTGGCAGGCGCGCAATCGAAAGGTTGATCAGGCGATCCTCTCCCCTTGCAATTTTTTCACCGTTGATTTCAATAAACTCAGGCATCCGGACTCCTTTTGCGCCGTTTCCTGTTTTTCGACTTCTCAATCATCTGTATCACATACTGGATCACCTCTGATGCGATATCCTTGCTCGTCGCCTTCTCAATACCCTCCAGGCCGGGCGAGGAGTTCACCTCAAGCACCAGGGGTCCGCGGTCTGACTGCAACAGATCAACCCCGGCGATGGATAATCCCATCGCTTTGGCTGCCGTCAATGCCGACAGCCTCTCTTTTTTGGACAATTTTATGAGCTCACCGGTTCCGCCCTGATGAAGGTTTGACCGGAACTCCCCTTCCTTGCCCTGACGTTTCATCGCCCCGACAACCTTGTTATTGATCACAAAGGCCCGAATATCGGCACCTTTGGCCTCTTCGATAAATTCCTGGACGATGACACGCGCTTTCATGCTGTGGAACGCTTCAATGATCGATTCTGCAGCTTTTTTGGTCGGAGCCAGCACCACACCATACCCCTGGGTACCCTCCAGAAGCTTGACAATGAGCGGAGCACCGCCCACACTGTCGATAATCTTTTTCACCTCTTTACTGTAATTGGTAAAAACGGTCTTGGGCATCCCCACATCGGCACGTGCCAGGATCTGAAGGCTCCTGAGCTTATCCCTGGACCGGACCAGGGCCTGCGATTCGACCGCAGTCGGTATATTCATCATCTCAAACTGACGCACAACAGCAGCCCCATAGAAGGTTACCGACGCCCCGATACGCGGTATCACCGCATCTATATTCCTGAGCTTCTCTCCTTTGTAAAAGATCGACGGCTTGTCCTGCTCAATGACGATATCACATTTCAAATGGTCTAAAACAACCGCCTCATGCCCCTTGTTTTCAATCGCCTCAATCAGCCGCTTGGTTGAATAGAGATTCCGATTCCTGGATAAAATAGCAATGCGGTAAGAGGTATGCTTCATGGGTTTGTTTCTTCAGACTGTGATAGATAAATTTTGGATACATCGACAATGTATTTGCCGGTCAAGAACTTGCGTCCAATCAGTACAGGATATTTCATCTCCGACCTGTCGGCCAGGGAGAGCTCAATGGTCCGTTCGCGGCCAAAAAACCGTGCCCTGGTTTTTATGGTAACACGCTCTTGCACGATACCATTTGAACTTTTTACGTAACGGATGGTATGTACCGGACTGCGGAACGGCGTGGCTTCATATTCAGGATGCTCCGGATCGAGTACAAAAAAGTGGACCCACAGTTTATCGTCGGTCTCTTCGGTTCTGATTTTATGGCAGTGAAGGCTGGACGTATAGGCACCCGTATCTATTTTAGCATCCAGGTTTTGAATAGAGAGTTCGGGCAGGTCAATTTTCTCTATTCTGCCGATATTAATTTTTGTATTTTTTGTGCGCAAGATGTTCCTTTTTAGAGTGATGAAAAAATAAGATCTTTTCAGGTTGTATGCATTCTTATTTTGACATCTTTCTGCCCGATCCGGGCAGGTTCCATTATTCTACAGACTAAAACAGCTCATGTTTCAAAAACCCACACTTATTGTCGACCCCGAACGATGCCGGCGTAATATCCGGCGAATTGCTGAAAAAGCATCCCGCCATCAGCTCACATTCCGGCCTCACTTTAAAACGCACCAGTCACTCGAGATCGGCCGCTGGTTCCGTGACTACCCGATCGACGGCATTACGGTCTCCTCGACCTCCATGGCCCGCTATTTTGCGGATGGAGGCTGGGATGACATCACCATCGCCTTCCCTTTCTATGAAGGGATGCTCGATGAACTGAAAAATCTTGAAAAAGAGGCCTCCCTCCGGCTGTTTCTTCACCACCCCTCGCACGCTTCTGCAATCGATGCCGCCCTGAACAACCCGGTTCAAGCCTATATTGAGATCGATGCGGGTTATGGCCGCAGCGGAATTTCTGCCACAAACCGCGAGGAGATTGACCGGCTGATCGAATCGATGCAGCAATCGGATAAGGTCCGCTTTCACGGATTCTATATCCATGACGGGGGAACCTACCAGGCCCGCGGCACCGAACAGATTCTGGATCGGGTCTCCGATTCGTACCGGGCCCTGCAGCAACTGAAAGCCGACTACCCCGAGGCCAGAACATCCCTCGGCGATACCCCGTCGGCCAGTGTTCTCAATGAATTTGACGGCATTGACGAGATCACACCCGGCAATTTTGTTTTCTACGACTGGATGCAGGTGCAGATCGGCAGCTGTACACCCGACGATGTAGCCGTCTTTGCCGCCCTTCCGCTGGCACAACCGTTATCGGACAAAAAAGCGATCGTACACGGCGGCGCTGTCCACATGTCAAAAGATTTTATCATGAACGGTGAAGCCCGTAACTACGGACAGGTGATGCTGCGCTCCGGAAACTCGTTCAGTGAACTGCCAAACACCTTTCTGGCGGCTCTTTCTCAGGAGCACGGTACGATTGCCGGTAATATCCAGGCCATTGCAGATAGCGGAGAACCGGTCTGGGTCTGCCCGATTCACTCCTGTCTGACCGCAAACCTCTTTGAGGCCTACCATACCCTGGAAGGCAAAACCATTGAAAAACGTATCCTCTCATGAGCCGCACACTGACTGTTGAGGAGAAGTACTCCCGCCACTGGCCCGCTATTGCGGGCATCAGCGGATCGCCGCCATCC
>JBJHCX010000015.1:0-36553 GCA_050486245.1 Rhodohalobacter sp. | reverse complement strand
ATCCACAAACTCAATCTGGGACACATTCTGAAATCAACCTGACGAGTTCTCCCTTCCAATTGCCCAGAGCAGAATAGCGGTCAATAACCCCGGATAGAACGGCTCAATGCCAAGATAGGCATACCCTTCAGCCTGATCCGGATCGATCGTGCCCATAATAAGCCAGGTAAATGAGACCAGGGTACATCCAATAATGGATGCCAGTACAAACCGGGGTGTCATTTTGAATGGATTGAGATAGATGCCAAGCACCGGTATAAGCATTCCGGGAATGAAAACGGAGCCAATGACATACCACAAGTCTATGACACTCGGATAGATGATAATGAGCAGAATGCCAAGCAGGGCCGAGATCAGAATACTGATCCGCGTCAGCAGGTTTGGATTAACCTGTGGAAAATATTTTGACAGGTAATCCCGTCCAAGCGTCTGTCCCGATATAAATAGATAGCTATCGAGTGTTGACATAATCGTAGCCAGCAGGGAGACAAAAAAGAGCCCTTTAAGCCCAACGGGAAGAATCTGGTCGGCCAACATCGGATAGGCCAATACCGGCTGTTCCAGTCCGCTGCCCAGTATGGCGAAAGCATAGAGGCCAGCAAACGCCGTTAAAAAATCGAAACCGATCCAGAACCCGATGGAGACAAAAATCCCCCTGCGGGCTGTTTTCGGCGATTCTGCAGCTGCAGCCCGTTGGTGAAAGCTGGGATCGACGAAGGTCCATAACGCAATAAAAAACCAGACCAGGATATATTGAACGGTATTTCCGCCGGTGATATCCAGATGTACATCCGTCAGCGCGCCGGGGAGCATCGTGAATCCGCCAAATTCGGCAATGGCAAATATGAGCAGGATGATAAAGCCGGAAAACATCAAAATAATTTGCAGGATATCGGTCCGTATTACGGCTCCAAATCCGCCAACGGTGATATAGAATACCGAAAAAAGGGCTACGAGAGATGCGTAGAACAGAAAGGGTGCTTCACCGGCTGATAGAAATTGAAACAACAGTCCCAGCATCAGGATGTATGGAGCGGGGCTCACCAGGATAAAGATTGGCAGGGCACTCAGGCGCCCGGCTTTTTCGCTGTAACGGTTGGCGATGGCTTCCGGAATGGTCAGGGCTTTGTTCATCCTGATCTTGCCGGCAAGAAAGATGGCAAATAGGGCTGAGAAGAGATAAAATGGCGCGCCGAGAATGAGCCACTGTGAAATTCCGTATTGATAACTCCACTCACCCACGCCCAGAATTCCGCCATACCAGGTAGAGACAAGTGTGGCCACAAACGCAGGGAGGGTCACTTTTCGTCCCTGAAGCAGGAATCCCTCTTCATCATCCGACGACCATCCCTTTGCCCAGCTTAGCCAGACGAGAAAGATGAAATAAGCGGCAATAAGAGTCCAGTCAAATAGGGTGAAGTCGGCCGTCACAATCTGTCGGTTTTATGATTGATAAAGATCAAAAGGTCTCCCTTTTTGTGGACAATTTCGACCTTTTTTTGAACCGTTTCATTCGAGCTTCCATCGCGTACGCCATTCTCCAATACACCCTCTTTCAGAGGGTATTTTAACCCGCTGGTTGTGATTCCCTCCACTCTGCCCGACAGGGGAAACAGGGAGACTGCACTGTTCAGGGGGAGTTCGGCCGTAAAATGGCGCGGCAGCAAAAAGAGTACGGAGTAGCGGTCTTTGTATGTGATCGAATCGAACTGTTCGTTGAACTGCTTGAGTACAGACAGGTTTTTCAGGGTATGATCGAGACGTTTGCCGGTTGCACCAAATACGACGACTTTCTGACACTCCTGTTTAACGGCATAGAGGAGGGCTTTTTCAAGATCATTGGTATCCTGATCCGGTTCATGGATGAGTTCAGATTCTTCATCACCTCTTGGCCGGTAGCTGTCAAGATCGCCAATAATGACATCAGGCCTGACACCGAACTCTTCTGCGATCAGTGCACCGCCATCGGCGGCAATAAAGAGATCTGATTGTTTCAGTGCGATCTTGAGTTGTTCGGCGCGGGGCGGGGTGCCGTCACAAAGGATTACAGCTCTCATGGGTCAGGGGTATTCAGAGTGTTAAAAAGAATAATTTGACGTTTTATTCAAATTAAGGGTACGTTTATATCTTTTATAAATGGAAACAAATGCGATACTGGCACCGGTACCAGGGCAGTATTGAAGTTTAGGATACAGAAATATGTTTAAAGAGTTCATCGAAAAGATAAAAAATGTTCAACGTGTGGCGGTGATTTCCCATATCCGTCCGGACGGTGATTGTATCGGCGCCCAGATTGCCCTCTCCATCTGGCTGAAAAAAAATGGAGTGGATGTGCGTGCATTCAATGCGGATGATGTGCCGGACAACCTGAAGTGGCTGGCCCGGTTTTTTCCGGTTGAACCGCTGGAAAAGGAAATGTTATCGGAGTTGGACCTGATTATTTTAGTTGACGGCAATGCGATACACCGGTTTGCCCATCACCCGGAGTGGGCAAACTCCCTGGATATTCCGTTTTGGATGATTGACCACCATCCGGACCCCAATGATGAGTTTGAGCTTCAAATATCTGTTCCCGAAGCTGCATCCACCTGTGAACTGATCTACAAACTCTATCGTGAGCATGATCTCTCACAGATCGATGAAGCCGCCGCAAAAGCGATGTATACCGGGATCATTACAGATACCGGATCGCTGCAGTTTGACAGTGTAACCCCGGAAACCGTAGAAATAGCGGCAGACCTGCTCAGGCGGGGTCAATTTAAGCCGAATGTCGTTGCTGAACAGGTGTTCTCCTCCAGAACCCCTCAGCAGATGAAACTGTTGAGCCGCGCGTTGAGCACGATCACAATGTATGAAGACAATCAGATTGCAGTGATGACCGTTAATCAACAGATGCTTGCGGATACAGAGACAACAAATAGTGATACAGAAGGGTTTGTAAACTATCCGCTTAGCATTACCGGTGTGAAAGCGGCAATCTTAATGAAAGATTTAAGTGAAGAAGGCGTTAAAATGAGCCTGAGGTCTCGCAGCGATATTGATGTCAATATCTGGGCGCGAGAACTGGATGGAGGCGGACATAAAAAAGCGGCCGGCGCCTGGCACCCCGGGCCCCTGGAGCAGGCGGTCCGCGACGTGATTGAAATCGGACGGAAACAACTATAAACTTCATTGTGAACAGAGCAGGTATAACTTTATCAGGGATCTTACTCCTATGTTTCATTGCCGGATGTGATTCGGCCGACAGGGAGGGCTCACCCAACAGCCCGGAGCAAGAGGTTGTTGAGATGCAGAATATCCCTTTCTCTGCGGCTTACCTCGATAACCCGGATGCCTCTGCAGATAACAACAGGCCCGGGCAAATTCCGGAAGAGACGGAAATCGTAAGCCGTGAAATTGACATGAACCGGGAAAATGCCATCACCCGGGCTATAGAAAAAGCCAGCTCATCGGTTGTCAGTGTGATGGCTACGGAGCCGGTTCGAAGGTTCGATTCACCCCGGGATGAGTTTTTCAGGTTTTTCTTCGGAGATCAGCTCCCCCGCGAAAATACCAATATGGGTTCAGGATTTCTGATCAGTGAAGACGGACTGGTGGTTACCAATCAGCATGTCGTTGGAAATAACCCCTCTGAAATTGTCATCTCAACTGCCGATGGCACGACCTATGAAGCCGAGATGGTGGGAATCGATGAACTGACCGATATCGCCCTGCTGAGAGTGAAAGAGGATAAAGTTTTCCCATACCTGAAGTTTTCTGACTCGGACGAGGTCATTGTCGGCGAGTGGGCGATCTCACTGGGAAATCCGTTTGGGCTGTTTGATGACGGGCAGCCTACCGTGACCGTTGGGGTGATCAGTGCCAAAAATCGTGATTTCAGAGCAAATCCGAACAATCCGCGTGTCTATATCGATATGATTCAGACCGATGCGGCCATCAACCGGGGCAACTCCGGCGGACCGCTTCTGAACAGCCTCGGTGAGGTGATCGGAATGAACACCTTTATCTATACCGGGGGAACCAGTGCAGGTTTTGTGGGCCTTAGCTTTGCCATTCCAAGCAACCGGATTGAACGAATTATTTCCCAGCTTCTGACTAGCGGAGTGGTACTGCTCGACTACGATCCGGGTATGGAGTTTACCTCGATGACAGAACAGTTGATCTACCGATACAGGCTTCCCTATGTGCAGGGGCTGCTGGTTACAAGTGTTAACCGAAACGGCCCGGCATTCGAATGCGGAATCCTGCCCGGAGATGTTATTGTCAGGATCGGGGAGGAGCGCGTAGTAAGTGAAATGCACGCCTGGGCACTGTTGCGAGACTATGAGGTGGGCGATTCCATGAAGGTAGAACTGATTCGGGAGGGAGACTTGTATCAAACAGAGATGCACCTGAAGCAGAAGGTGAAAGACCGTTCATCTGATAGCGGGGTAAATCACTAACCCGATCAGCCTGCTTTTTCAGTCAACTCTGAATTCCATGGAAGATTTTTTGTATTTTTGCCCCTTATGTTAGTAGAACGAGAAAATCCAAACAGAACGGAATACCTGCTACAGGTACCCGAAGGGCAGCATACCGATGTGAGGCTGGATAAGTATATCACCTCTTTTGTTCAGAATGCCACCCGCAACAAAGTGCAAAAAGCGATTAAAAAGGGGTATGTGCTGGTGAATGGCAAGCAGGAGAAGCCTTCGTATGTGATGCAGCCGGGCGACAAAATTGAGATCAGTTTGCCAACCCCTCCGCCCCCTGTAGCTAAACCTGAAGAGATCCCCCTGGATATTGTCTATGAGGATGAGGAACTGCTCATTGTAAACAAGGAGGCCGGTATGGTGGTGCATCCGGCCTACGGCAACTGGTCTGGCACGCTGGTCAACGGGCTGCTTCATCACACCGAAGAACAACTGTCAAAAGTGGATGAGGAGACGATTCGTCCGGGCATTGTGCACCGCCTGGATAAAGATACCAGTGGCTTGCTGGTCGTGGCAAAAAACGAAATTGCACACCAGAAACTTTCCGTACAGTTTGCCGAAAAATCGGTTCAGCGTACATACTGGACCATCGTATGGGGGCAGCCGCCCGATAAAGGAACGATTGAGGGGAATATCGGCCGCTCACCCCGAGACCGAAAGGTTATGGCGGTTCTGCCGGGCGGCAGGGGAAAAGAGGCCATTACCCATTTTGAAGTTGTTGAACGCTTTGACCATCTCGCCCTGTTAAAAGTAAACCTGGAAACGGGAAGGACGCATCAGATTCGGGTCCATTTGCAGCATGCCGGATTCTACGTTTTTGGAGACCCGGCCTATGGTGGGCATTCTGTGAGGTATGGCCCCAATTCGGGCTCCCGAAAGGCAATGTTTAATAATCTTTTTGCCAGGCTGGAACGACAAGCACTCCATGCCCGCACACTCGGTTTTATCCATCCCGGCACCGATCAGTTTGTAGAGTTTGAATCTGAACTGCCCAAAGATTTTCAGTTTGTTCTCGATATGCTTCGTGAAAATTGTAAACCCTGATAACTTTTTTATGTCTGACAAAAGCAAAAAAATTAATATTGAAGTAGAACTTGATAAAAATAACGTGCCTGAAAACATTGCTTGGAATGCAACAGACCTGGAGGGGTTTGATGAAGCTTCATGCCGGGCAATGATTCTCTCTCTGTGGGACCATAACCGCAAGGACACTTTAAGGCTCGATCTGTGGACCAAAGAGATGACTGTGGATGAGATGAAAATATTTTTCCATCAAACACTGATAACGATGGCTGATACACTGGAAAAGTCGATTAATGATCCCCGTATCAGCGGTGACATGAGAGATTTTTGCCAATATTTTGCAGAACGAATGGAGATTGTAGACTAAAGAAATTTTTCAATCCCGAAAGGAATTGTTTTTATATTGACCACCTGATTAACAAAAAAACGACTTTATGCAATATTTAGATTTTGAGCAGCCGATTGCTGATTTAGAGAATAAAATTGATGAACTCTCGGAAATCGCGGTTGATGATGAAGTGCTGAAGCCTGAAATTGATCGCCTGCGAAAAAAAGCGGATCAGCTTCGCGAATCGATCTTTTCGAACCTGACACGCTGGCAGCGCGTACAACTGGCACGTCACCCTGACCGGCCCTATACACTCGACTATATCGAGCGCATTACGGAAGACTTTATCGAACTGCACGGTGACCGTTTTTACTCAGACGATAAAGCGATTGTCGGAGGGTTGGCGACCATCGATGGCCAGTCAGTCATGATCATGGGCCATCAGAAAGGCCGTGACACCAAGAGCCGGCAGTATAGAAATTTTGGCATGGCAAACCCGGAAGGGTACCGCAAAGCATACCGCCTGATGAAGCTTGCTGAAAAGTTCGGGATTCCGGTAGTTACCCTGCTCGATACCCCCGGGGCTTATCCGGGGCTTGAGGCCGAAGAGCGCGGGCAGGCAGAGGCGATTGCCAGGAATCTGAAGATGATGGCAGTCTTGGAAGTTCCCATCATCAGCATTGTGATCGGTGAAGGTGCCAGCGGCGGAGCCATCGGTATCGGAATGGGCAATGAAGTGTTTATGATGGAGAATACCTGGTATTCGGTGATCGCTCCTGAATCTTGTTCATCCATTCTGTGGAAAACCTGGGATTACAAAGAGCAGGCCGCATCGGCCCTGAAGCCGACCGCAAAAGACCTGCTTGAGCTAAAGATCATTGACGGAATCATTCCCGAGCCTCTGGGCGGAGCACACCGAAACTTTGATGCGGCGGCCGATGCCGTGAAGGGTCAAATTTTAAAAAGCCTGAAAAAGCTGAATAAAATGAAAACCGACAAACTGATCGAACAGCGTGTAGATAAATACGCTTCGATGGGGGTTTGGGAAGTTGCCGCCGGCAAGAACGGGAAATCGTGAAACTATGATCAATATTCCGGAAAGCCGGGCGGTGATCAGCCATACCCACTATTTGAGAAGCAGATATGGTGAGACCGACCAGATGGGGTATGTGTATTACGGCCGGTATCTTGAGTATTTTGAGGTTGCTCGGACCGAGATGATCCGGAACTTGGGAATCACTTATAAAGAGCTGGAAGAGAACGGCGTTATGTTGCCGGTAACCTACTCTCAAATCGAGTACAAGGTACCTGTTTTCTATGATGAAGAGATGAGAATTGAAGTGGCGGTCTATAAAGAACCACTGGTCCGGCTGGAGACATTTTACACGATCTATACAGAACGAAATGAGAAACCACATGTTCTGGGACAGGTAAACCTCTGTTTTGCCGACAGTAAAACCCGCCGCCCCTGTAAAGCACCTTCATACTTTTTGGATGCGCTTTTAAATCAGTAATTGAAAATCATGAAATACATGTGGCTCTATCTCGGGGTACTTTCAGGACTCATTCTGCTGGTGCTGATCTCTCTGGGCAGCGGTTTCTGGGGCGGATCGCCCGGAAATCACTGGACAGAGCAGATGTTTCAAGGGGTGTGCCACCAAATCGGAGATCGTTCATTTACCGTGAATGGCCAGGCAATGGCCGTGAACAGCCGCTGTTTTGGGATATTTTCAGGGATGCTTGCCGGGTGGATGATGATTCCCGCTATAAAAAAACAAATGGCCGGTAAAAAGTGGCCGGTTTGGTTTCTTTTGTTTGCAGGGTTCCTCCAAATCATCGATTATTCAGGCAACCTGTTTGCATTATGGGAAAATTCAAATGAATCGCGTGCAGCACTGGGGACACTGTTTGGATTATCATGCTCCATCATTGTTGCTGACATGTTTCAACCAACCAATAACTAAATGTGAATATTATGGAAGAGATTCAACAAAATGAGTCATTCAATTTTAGCAACTACTGGCCTTCAGTGGCAATCGTTGCGGGAATTTTTAGTGTCATCAGCTTTGTGATCGGTCTCTATTTTGGATACCAGCAGATCAATTCTGAGCCAACAGGCTCGTTTATATCGCCAATTATGATTAGCAGCGGCGTGATCTGCCTGGCCACGGCTTTTGCCGGCATGATTGCCGTCTGGCACTACACCAAAGAGGTAAGCTCCTTTTTAAAACTCGGACAGGGAGCACTGGTTGGATTTTTAACCGGGGCAGCGGTCGTCATCTTCAGTACCGTTCTCAATGAACTCTGGCACCTGGTCGACCCTGACTATACTGAAAAACTGATCGAGGCCACAATCGCCAACATTGAGGCGATGGACCTCCCCCAGGATGCCACCGAAGACATGATTGACGGAATGGCTCAATCTATGGATCAATCTTTTCTGAGACAGATATTTATCGGTATTCCGATTCCGGGATTACTGAATATGGCAACCGCAATGATCGGAGTGAAGATCTTCGGGAAAAAGGAAGATGAGCTCAATTTCTAAATAATGTCTGATCAATCCCCGAATCAATCGTCTGTTAAATTTCAAATTCAATCCTGGGCCGAACAGAGAGGCTTTGCAGATTGGGCCGTGGCCGTCATCTGGCTGATCATGGCTTTCGTGCTGTTTCAGGTTACTGCCGGTATCGTCTTTCTTATCCTGATGATGATCAATGGCGACATCTCATCAGCTGCAGAAGCCGGTGATATGATCATGAACAACCTGGAGCTTCTCTTTATCGGCAACTCGATCGGCCAGGTTCTGTTTATCGGAGCAGCCTCGTTTCTGATTGCACGGCTGCACCTTCAGGAAGAGAGCACAGTCTCATTTCTCCGTTTGGGATGGAAAAATGACACCCCTTTCTACATCCTGCTGGCGGCACTGCTCGTCGTGGTTGTTCAGCCTGTTATCCTATACCTGGGATTTGTCAACTCACAATTTCCAATCCCTGAATCGTGGACCGACCTGCAGGTTTCTCAATACGAAATGTTTGAGGAATTTTTGAAAACGGACGGCATTATCTGGTTCGGACTGCTGCACATCGCACTGGTCCCCTCTTTCAGTGAAGAGCTTCTTTTCAGGGGGTATGTGCTCAGGGCTTTTGAAAAAAGCTGGGGTATGCTCACGGCAATCATTGTGTCGGGGGTTATCTTCGGCCTGTTCCACATGCAGGTTCCCAACCTGATGCCGCTTGCGGCTCTGGGGATGCTGCTCGCTATGATGACCTGGCTGAGCCGCAGCATTTGGCCTGCAGTGGCAGCCCACCTGGTGAATAACGGAGGGGCTGTATTGCTTGCGACCACCTATCCGGAACTGGCATTCGGCGATGTAAGTGCTGAAACACTCCCCTCAGTTTGGATTTTGCTGTTAAGTGTTATCTTTACTGCAGGGCTTATTTATGCCATGATTAACCGTTCACATGCTATAACAGAGTCGTAAATGCTGAAAGGATCTTCACCAAATAAATTTGATAACTGGGTGTGCATCCTCGAAAGGGGGACAGACTATGAGGTTCAGATGGCTAAAAACTATCTTGCTTCCCTTGAGATCCCCTCCAACATTCTGTCCAAGCGGGACTCGTCATACAGCCTTAATATCGGCGAGATGTCGATGGTCTACCTATATGTTCCGAAAGAGTTTGAGGATGAAGCACGGGAAGCACTGGCTGAACTCGATGAACAGGGTGATACATCTGAAAGGGGCCCGGAGGACACAGAATCGCCTTGAGTGAACTGGCAAAACGGGTATTGGTCGGAATTCCCGCTGGGGGGCTGTTTTTATGGGTAACCTGGCTCGGCGGCGCCGCTTTTCAGGTGATGATTCTGGCTATCCTCCTCATCACCGTCTGGGAAGTGCACCGAATGATGGAACATGCCGGCTTTGGCGACTACTTTCCCATATCACTGCTGATGGTGCTGCTGATCTGGAATCCGCCATTTATTCCGGTCTGGGCCAATATGGCAATGGTGTCTGCCATTCTCCTGATAACGGTATGGGCCATCATCAGCCGGTCGCGAATCAGCTCTGTACGATGGCTTAGCACCCTCTTTACCGGAGTCTATCCAACGGTGGGTTTTGTCATGTTAATCAACATCCGTGAGCTGGGCCTGCAAAATATTGACGGTTTCTGGCTCGCAATGACCCTTATGTTTATGATCTGGGGCAATGATATATTTGCCTATTTTGGCGGAAAGAAATTCGGGAAACGAAAACTTGCCCCAAAAATTAGTCCCAAGAAAACCTGGGAAGGGTTCTGGTTTGGGTTTTTCGGCGCTGCTGTCGGCTTTATGCTGGCTTACACGATTGCAGGGTCGTATCCGCTGCCACTCGCTGCCCTGATACCATCCGTCATCATGGTAAGCATTCTGGGTCCGCTGGGCGATATCTCGGCAAGCCGGCTCAAGCGCATTGCAGGGGTCAAGGACTCCTCTCATATACTGCCGGGTCACGGGGGGCTTTTTGATCGTTTTGACTCGATGATTTTATCCGCTCCGTTTATATTTTTCTATTTCTACATGATTCTCTAATCCGGGATTGATATGCAGCCAACTCTTGTTAACAGAACACTATGAAAGAGAAAAAGATCATGATTACGGGCGGCACAGGTTTTGTTGGCCGCTACCTGAGCGAAGAGTTGATGAAACTGGGGCACTATACAATGATCGTCTCCAGAACCCCTGAAAAGTATAAAGGCGTAGATGCCAAGAATCAAAGGTTCATCTCCTGGGATGATGTTCCCGGTGCCATGCAGCAGGCCGATATCGTCATCAACCTGGCAGGAGAAAATCTGTTTGGAAAGCGATGGACAGGCCAGGTTAAAAAACGAATTTTAAATAGCCGCATTGAAGCAACACAAACTCTTGTTTCGGCTATGGAACAGCTGCAAGATCGCCCTGAGCTATTGGTCTCCGTTTCCGGGATCAATTACTACAAGGCATCGGGCGATCAAATACTTGATGAGGAGAGTGAAGCGGGTAACGATTTTCTGGCAGAAGTATGCAAAAAGTGGGAAGCGGAAGCCCGAAAGGCCGAAGAGCTGGGCGTACGTGTAGCAACGCCCCGAATCGGAATTGTTCTCGAGGAGAACGGCGGGGTTGTCGAGAAAATGCGGCTGCCTTTTAAGCTATTTGCCGGCGGACCCCTGGGCAGCGGTGAACAGTATATGTCATGGGTTCATATGAGGGATCTTTGCCGGGCACTCATTTATCCGATGGAGAATCCAGATTTCAGCGGCAGTTACAACGCCTGCGCTCCCAACCCTGTCACCATGAACGAGTTTGCCAAAACGATGGGATCGGTAATGAACCGCCCATCCCTTTTCAGGGTGCCTGAATTTCTGCTGAAAACTCTTTTGGGAGAAGCCGCGCAACCCGTACTCAGCAGTTTGCGGGTCCAGCCCAAAAAGCTGCAGCAAGCCGGATTTACATTTGAGTATGAATACCTTGAGCCTGCGCTTAGCGATATTCTCTGAATGGAGCAGGGTTAATTCTCTTCCATTCGGGTTCTCAGAATCGTCCAGCTTCGAAGCCCGTCCCGGGTATGGGCGATGATCTCATGATTCCCGTCACCATTTACATCCGCAATGACCGGATACTTCATACCCGTTGTAGGAAGGTCTAACAGCCTGCGTCCCGTGACAATATCCCATGCATACAGTCTTCCATAATCGGCCAGTGCCACCAGGTCGATGCGCTGATTTCTGTCGATATCGATGGTAATGGGCGCAAAGGTATCCGATCCGGGTTGACCCATGGTTCGGGTCAGAATCAGCTTTCCTGATTCATCATACAGAAAAAGAGAGCCGTTTCCGGATTGCAGCAGCAGGAAATCATCGCGCATGAACTCATCATTGTCATCTCTGAGCAGCAAATTGTGGCTTGAAGGCGTTGCGTTTAGGGGGCTGTTCGAAACCTGCAGCGACTGTACATAGATGGAGTCGGATGCGTGAGTGCTGGCTAACGTATCGGCAAAAAGCGGCCGGTGGCCCACGGCATAGACACTTCCGTCGAATCCGGCACCCAGCAGGTGTCCCTTGAAGGATGAGGGGGCACCGTGAATTTGTGAGGGCATAAAGACGGGGAACCCGCTTCTGCGCTGGCCATTGATATTCCAGGAGTGAAGCGTGTTTTCAGCAAACACAAAAAGTGAACGCTGTCCGTTAAAATCAGAAATGAGGGGTTTTGCTGTGACGATTGCATTGGTGCTTTGAGGCCATCCGGCAATCGGCTGGCCCCTTTCGTTTAAAATGTGAATATGTCGATCAGACGTTCCCACTATAATCTCTGCGACTCCATTTCTGCGAACATCCTGAACGACAAGAGGTGTTGTAATCGATTCACTGAGTTCAATCGGGAAGTTGGGAAGCAGGTTGCCGTTGTTGTTCCAGGCATAGATTTTATTGCCGGCAGCCTGCATGATTACATTCTGATTGTTGCCGTACCAGTCATACACAACCGGAGGCCCTGTGGGGAGGTCGCTGCCCGTGTCGACCTGAAGGACGGTTGTCCCATCGTTGGCAAGGGCAAAGACCTCACCGCGAACGGTAGAAAAGATAATTTCATTTCTGGCTGACCCGGTGATGTCGGCGAGTACCGGTTTCCCGGTAATCTCCTGGCCGTTAAGTGGATAGATCCATCGCTCGCGAAAGGGTGTGTCTACGGCTTCAGACTCAAATGAGTGTATTTGAAGATCCAGCCGGTTATCTGACGTTGTACGATGGGTGGTCATGACAAGCTGTTCAAGCGGAGCCAGCAGGGCTCCCATATAGTTCTGGGGATAGAGCCAGGGCTGCACATACTTGCCGAACTCGGAAGCACTGACATAGAGCAGTGAGCTGACGGGGTTCCGGATCGAGTTTTTAATCTCCATAAAGCTGTCGTCATAGTACATGACACGGCGGCGGCTGGCATCACTTCCAATGCTTTCTGCAAGCCCCTTTCTGCTTGAAATGGCCAATGCCTGATTATAGACCGTTACATAGAAATCTGCCATCGGGTTCATTTCACTTCCCAGCAGGCGGCTCATCCATCTGCTGTTGATCGCATACGTGTTGCCATCCCGAATGACCAGGTTTTCACCAGCCAGTCGGTTTAACTGGCTTCTGATCTCACTTGCACTGTTAATTTTTCTCAAAAATAGATACTCGCTCGAACTCTCGGGGCCCGATTCGGCAAACGCAGCAAACCCGGTTTCAGACTCAAGTGTTGCAGCAATATTTTGGTAGAGATCAAGATTTGAGTCCAGAAATTCTTCCAACTCATTTGAGGGCTCCTCACTCTCAGCGGGAACAGACCTGGGTTCCAGATGATAGATCCCAAACGAAACAGCATTCATCGGAATGTAACGGTCTAGAGTAAATTCGGTGGCAGGAGCACTGATCGCCCTTAGAAGTGTTGATGATTCATCTTCGAAAGACATCTCGCCCGACATTCGCCATGCTGGATTTTCATCTTCAAACGATTCAAATGAAAGGGAAACCGGATGCGACCCGCTCAGCATATTGATCAGATAGGGACGGTAGGTTACCTGGACAACTTGCTGAACCCAATGCTCCAGGGCGGGTGTGTTGAGGATGAATGATCCGGGATTGGTTTGCCCATCTGTAAAAACCATGGGTGAATTCTCTCCGTTCAGCGTGCGAATCATGTTTTCAATGCCGAGGCTCGATTCGGAAAAGATCAGCCAGTTTCCTGTTTCAAAAGCGAAAAATGTTCTGTCAGAGATAAAAAGCTTTTCGACGGTATGCCTTTGAAAGGTATAGTTGTTCTGCTCAAAACGCTTTTGATAGGTATCTTTCAGGTAGGAGAGCAACCCTCTCTGCTTTTGCGAAATCCAGACCGGCTGCCAGTCGTTTGCAGAGTCGGTGTAGAAAAGCATCGCCTCAATGGTTAACGAATGATCAGACTTTTCACTGATATCCCTGACCATCTGAATGGCAGACGGAGTCATGTCGTCAAGCATGGGCATCAGATCGGAGTTCAGCGCTTCATCCAGGGTAGTACCCTGTTCCGGAATCATGATAAAGGGGGTTTCGCCCGGAATCAACTCAGTCCAGTGGTCCGGGCTGTTCCGGCTGCATCCGTTTAGGATTGAAAAAATTATAAGGAGTAATAAGCCGTAAAATAGTCGTTGTCTGTTCACTTCAGAGAGTAGGATAATATGTTTGTTCAGAATCGGTTAATACCATAGCTTAATACCCAATTGGCGGGAATGTTCCAAATGGGGCGGCTGTCAAGGTAAAAACTTTTCATGTAATGAGCTTTTTAAATCCCTTTTTTTTAATTGCACTGGTTTCGATCGCAATACCGCTGTTGATCTACCTGCTGAACTTGCGGAAACCGAAAAAAGTACTCTTCTCTACCCTTTCATTTTTTGAAAGCCTCAAGAGCACGGCTCTAAAACGCATTAAACTGAAAAGAATTTTCCTGCTTTCTCTGAGGATTCTGGCTATTATCATGCTTGTATTGGCGGCATCACGCCCTTTTTTGCCGGGTGATGCCGGAACGGGCAGGGAGGGTGAACCCGCCGTTTCAGTAATTTTGATAGACAACAGCCCTTCAATGGAACAGATTGACCGAAACGGCCCCTATTTTGATCAGGCCCTGAAGCTGGCAAAAGAGATTGTAGAAATGGCCGGGCCGGACGACCGTTTTGCGCTGATTGGCACCCATGGGGAGTCGGTTTCCATGCCTTTTATGAATCGTAACGGTGTATTGGGCAATCTGGCCAGGCTTTCCGTTCAAAACAAGGGAAATTTCACGGCATCCAGAATTGAACATGCCGCCCTGAGACTGGCAGGAGAACCAGAACCGAATAAGAGAATCTATTTTATCACGGATGGCCGGGAGGGGCAGTTTCAGGGTTTTGCAGATAGCCGGAGAGAGTTTGATGAAACAACTGTCACGGTTTTAAATGTTGGATCTGCACCTGCTTCAAATACAGGCTTCGGATATGTGGAATTGGAGCAGGGGATGATGCAGGGCGAATTGTCTCTTCGGGCTGGGGTTCAGAATTTTGGGGAGGACTCGGCTCAAAATCAGTTTGTCAATTTTTATATCGGTGAGGAACTGATCTCCCAGCATGCCATTGAGCTGGATCCGGGCGAAAATCGAGAATTGATCTTTGACCTTCCCGGGGTTGAGAGACGATATATCGACGCGATCCTCGAAATTGAGGGGGATGAGCTGACGTTTGATAACCGCTACTATGTACCGGTTCAGCTTCCGGATATCAGGCAGATTGCCGTTATTGCAGATGCCCAGCCCCGGGGGGAGTTCCGCTCGTACCTGGAGCCGGTTTTTGAACTGATGAATGAGGAGAGTGATCGATTTCAAGTCAGCTTTTACACAGTCAATGATCTGGATGCAGATGAGCTGAGCAGATATCATGCAGTCGTTTTTGATGGGTTGCGCACAATACCGGACTATATTTCCCAGCCGGTTCTGGAGATGGTTCAGGAGGGCGGAGGCGCACTCTTGATCCCTTCGGCTGAAGGGAACCTGAACAGCTATAATCGTTTTATTGATATAGGCGGCGCAGGAGGGTATTCCGATTTTTTTGGCAGTTACGGCTCGTTTGATGTCATTGACCGGATGGCGGTGCCCGACGGCTCCCACCCGCTGATTCAAACCATTTTTGACAAACAGGAAGATGAAGAGATCAGGCTGAATGCCCCCGAGCTGTTCTATTACCTGGAAATTGAGCCGTCAGGTGGCAGCGGTTCATTCCCGGTATTGTCGACCCGAACAGGCAATCCGCTGCTTCAGGAGTCCAGAGTAGGTAACGGACGCCTGATCTATTCGGCAATAGGAAGTGACCCCGGATGGTCAAATTTTCCGGTGAAACCCTTTTTTGCCCCGATATTTTATCGAGCCGTAGAATATCTGGCCCGTGGTGAAGGTGCCGTCATGAATACCAGAAAACTGGGTGAAACCTTTGAGGTTCTCATTGCGGAATCGGCCGATGATCCTCTGTTTGTCAAGGGTGAAGAAGAGGTGGCACCGGTTCAGGTTCAGCGATTTGACGGAACATTGCTGCGCCATGATGCTCCGGAATGGACTCCCGGCTGGGTAAAGGTGCGTGTAAACGATCAGGAGAAGCTATTTTCAGTAAATCAGAATGCAATGGAATCATCATTAATTTCGTTACCTATTGCAGAACAGAAAGAGCTGCTTGAAAACTGGTTTGAACAGGTCGTGGTTTATCGCTCGGATCATGAGCCGGAATCGGTGATCTCACAGCTTCAGGCAGCATCTTTCGGAAAAGAAATTTGGTCTTGGTTTATCATTGCCTCCATACTATTATTGATTGCAGAGTCATTGGTATCCCGTTATTATAAAATTGAAACCCAATAGATGGGATGAATTTATCTACTGATATATATAGCATATTTGTTCTCTTGCTGGCACTATTTACCCTGGGCGCCACAATGCTGGCTATCTATTCCATTGCAAACGCTATCAGGCTGCGCAATGTGAGACTGAGCTGGAAATGTGGTAAATTGTGGGGGTACCCGCTGTTTTCAACGCTGTTTCTGCTTTTTAGCTCGGTTGTGGGATACTATGTTCTGCACCATTCAATGAGCTCCTTTTATGTGATTATGGGAAGTTATTTCTGGATGGGCATGAGCTGGTTTGCAGCAAGCTACTTTAGCACCAAGGTTTATATTACCGATCACGGAATTGTGAAAAATGTAAACGATCCGTCACAAACCATTGCCTGGCATCAGATTTGCGATTACGTTGAAAAACCCTCCGAAAAAGGAACAGAGTATATTTTTATCTATACTGAAAACCGTATAGAGTCATACAACGATAAACGGCTGATCCGTTTGGAATTGATGGTGCCCGATAATAAAAGCCTGAAGTTTGACAAATTGGTAAGCCTGAAGATCGGCAAAACCATGTCTCCCGTTTCAGGCACATCTTTCGATATCAAAGCATTCGATTAAGTTTAATTTTAAGACCCCTTATATAATAATTTGTTAGAAGATATACGCAAACCATCCCTTACGAAAGAGAAAGCAATCCTGGTAGGAATTTACGGAGCGGATACACCCCGATGGCTTGCCGAAGAACATCTCGAAGAACTGGAGCTGCTGGCTGACACCGCCGGAGCCGATACGGTGGATAAGATATTGCAGAACCGGCCACATCCCGATCCCACAACATATATTGGTACCGGGAAGTTGAAACAGCTAAAGCATTTGACATCTGAACGGGGTGCGGATGTTCTTATTTTTGATGATGATTTAAGTCCTACGCAAATTCGGAATATTGAAAAAACGGTTGACGGCAAGGTGCTGGACCGAAGCGGACTCATTTTGGATATTTTCGCATCACGGGCGAAAACTGCCGCCGCTAAAACACAGGTTGAACTTGCCCAGCTGCAATATCTGTTGCCTCGGCTTACCCGTTTCTGGACTCACCTGTCGCGTCAGAAGGGTGGGATAGGCACGAAAGGTCCGGGTGAAACACAGATTGAAACAGACCGCAGGCTGATTGGCAAACGCATTTCGACCCTTAAAGAGAAACTGGAAAAGCTGGACAGGCAGCGTACAACACAGCGGAAAAATAGGCGCGGAATTATTCAGGTGGCACTTGTCGGATATACCAATGCCGGTAAGTCGACGCTGATGAACTCCCTGACTGATACAAATGTACTGGCTGAAGACCGGCTCTTTGCAACACTCGATTCGACCGTTCGCAGATTGGAAATGGATGATCATGAAGTGTTACTGAGTGATACCGTCGGGTTTATACGAAAACTTCCGCACAACCTGATCGAAAGTTTTAAATCGACCCTGGATGAGGTGAGGGATGCGGATATACTGCTTCACGTGGTCGATGCCTCCAGCAAGCTTCTGGAAGACTACATCGAGGTTGTCAACAATACTCTCGAAGAGCTGGGTATCGAGAATAAAAAGATGGTTTTGGTACTTAACAAGGTAGACCGCCTGGCCCCGGAAAGGCTGCTTGAAATGAAAAAGGAGTATCCGAGAGCGGAGTTTGTTTCGGCAATGCGCGGAATCGGGCTTGGCAAGCTGAAACAAAGAGTCAAAAAACTGATAGAAGAAGATTATGTGACATTTGCATACGATGTTCCATTATCGCATTATAAAGCTGTATCTTATTTGCATGAAGTTGCCGTCATTGAGCGTGAACATTTTGAAGGAAATCACGTACAAATAGAAGGCACCATTTCGAGAGCTGAGCGCGATCGATTCGAAAGTATGCTTGAAGAAATAGAACCGGTTTAATCCAGATGATGTGTTAGCAAAAGACCTTTTAAATATCGACTTTGAACCTCTCAGGCCATCCAGCTCCATCCAGTCTGCTCTGGCCAGGATGGATGCATGGTGTATGAAAGAGGTTCCGGTCATAGAGCCGTCAACGAAAAAGCTGATCGGGGTTGTGACGTTTGATCAGCTTTCAGAAAGCAGTGATAAGACAGGCCCTGTGAGTAACATTTCCCTGAAAAGCCCGGTTTTTGTATATGAAAATCAGCATCTTTTTGAAGTAGCCCGAAAGATGCTGCAATTCGAATGCCGATTGATTCCCGTAACCGACGGTAACGAAACGTATCTTGGGATCGTGGAAAAGAAAGAGGTTCTTGAAGCCCTCTCCAAAATGCTCAATATTACAACAAAAGGTTCAGTAATAACGGTTGAGATGGAGCAGGCAGACTTCATGCTTTCAGAGCTGGTAAGGCTTATTGAAATGGAAGAGGCTAAAATACTGGGGTTGACTGTGGAAGAACCTACGCAGGAATATCCGGGTTTTAGAGTTTCTATCAAGATCAGCCACATCGATACGTCGGCAGTGGTTTCCACACTCCGCCGTCACGGTTATCATACCATTTCTGAAAACAGGGACGACCTGATTCAGCTCGATTTATCATCTCGTGCAGATGAATTGGTCCGTTACCTGGATATTTGATCTCTCTGTAAGTGGTTGGTGATGAAAATAATATTCACGCCTGATTGCTATATTTACCCCCAAAAAAAAGATTTTATCCTATAGCTACATGAGTCGACTGTTGAAGCTGTTTATCATACTGCTCTTCATACCCGGTGTTGCCTTCGCACAACACCAGCAAGATGATTATCAAAAAGAGTTTCGGGAAGGGTTAAACCTCTTTGAAAAAGGGCTCTATGAGGAGTCTATTCCCTATTTTGAAAAGGCCGTTGCATTGAGCAAACAGGGCCTTACCGCAGAAACCGCATCATTCTACGTTACCCGGGCCTGGATGAAGGTTGACTCTGACGGAGCGGCAACCCATGCAGACAGGTATGTTCAAAGCTATCCGCTGAGTCACCATTCTGCAGTTGTATTAAAAGAGCTGGCAGAGATCTACCGGGATCAGGGGCAGCTACATGATGCCATTGCCAGGTATGATGAAGCGCTCAACCATCCCCAGCCAAACCGTCACCGTGCAGAACTGTACTATATTCTTGGTGAATTAACGACTGAGTCAGGCGAATACGATCGGGCCAGGTCGTACTTTTTATCCCTGTCTGATGAGTACCGGCGCAGTGAATGGTCGCCCAGGGCACTCTATGCCCGTGGCCGGCTCTACCTGGTGGAAGAGCGGTTCAGTGAATCGGCAGAAGCGTTTGAGCTGCTGCGCGAGCGTCATCCATTCGACCCCATGACGCGCAGAATCGGGACAGCACTGGGTGAGTCATACTACCAGCAGGGACAGTTTGAAGATGCCATTCGCGCTTTTGAAGATGCCATTCCTCACCTGGATCATGAAAACCGGCAGAAAGCGGTCTACCTGATCGCAGAGAGTTATAACGCACTGAATGATTTTAACAATGCGATGCGTTACTACCGGAATTATATTAACAATGCCGAAGAGGGTGATGATTTGAGAATTGCCCACTACGGGCTGGGCTGGGTCTACCACAAACAGGAGGTATTTCACTGGGCTGCCCGCTCTTTTGGCGATGCTGCAGAAGGGGATGATGAACTGGCAAGAAAGGCGCTCTATTATAAAGGAGCAAATGAAAAGCTGGCCGGCCGACGCGATCAGGCTATCGGTACATTCAGGGAGTTCGGGCGTAGATTTCAGGACGGCCCGTTTATGGAACAGGCCTACTTTGAGTGGGGTGTCCTGGCATTTGAAGTTGGGTTTTACGGCGAAGCGATCGAAGCCCTGCGGCCTCTTGCACAACGGGCTGAAGAGCTCGAAAATCCGGGTGAAGTGCTCACCTTTTTGGGCGAGGTGTATTATGCGAATGAAGAGTTTACCCGCGCAATGGAAACCTTTGAAATTGCAGAACAGATAACCGACCTTGACCCTGCCTTGAAACGGCAGGCACGGTTTCAGCGGGCCTGGGTGCAGTACAGCAACCAGGCGTACGGCCCCTCTCAGCCCGAATTCGAAGCGGTATATCGCGAGGCCCCGGACACCCGGATCGGTGCAGAAGCCCTTTTCTGGAGTGCAGACGCCCACTATCAAACCCGAAATTTCGGTCCCGCGGCAAGGCAGTATTCTGAATTTATTGATAACTATCCGGATCACGACCTGTCAGGTGCGGCCAAATACGCCCTGGGCTGGTCCTATTTTATGATGGGTGATTTTGAAAATGCTACCGGCCCGCTGATCGACTTCCTTGAAAATTACGATCCGCCGGCTATTGCACTCTACCCGTTTGAAACGGATACAAAGCTGCGAATTGGAGATGCATACTATGCACAGGGTAAATACCGTGAAGCCCTGGATTACTACAATCAAACCATCGGTGCTGAACCGGGCGGAGACTATGCCATGTTTCAGGTGGCCAACAGCCATTATCGCATGAACCGAAACTTTGAGGCAGTTACTCAATTCAGGCGAATGCTCAGAATCTACCCCTACTCCTCACTCAGGGAGCAGGCACAATACAATATCGCCTACATCTACCTGAATACCGGCAATTACGACCAGGCGATCGAGGAGTTTCATACCGTTATCCGGCGATTTCCGGGAACCGAGTGGGCGGCAAGGGCTCAGTATAATATCGGAGATTCGTACTATAACGCCGGCAACTTTGAAGAGGCTATCGAAGCCTACAGGCAGGTGCTGCAAGACTACCCAAGAAGCAACTATATCATAGAAGCGATCAATGGAATTCAATATGCCCAGTTGAGTGCCGGAGATGATGATACATCTACGGATATCCTGGAAGATTTTCTGGCAGATAATCCAACCAGCACAACCGCCGACCGCCTGCGGTTTCGGCAGGCAGAAAATTTAATGCAAGCCGGTGAATATGAAGCCGCTGTGAGTGAGTTCAGACAGTACCTGAGAATTACCAATAACCGCTCCCTGATTCCGGATGCCTATTTAAATATGGCCGATGCCTATGTCAGAACGGATGACGTGCCGTCTGCAATTGAAGCCCTGGTTACACTGGTCAGCGAATTTCCCGAATCTGACCAGGCCGCGCCGGCACTGGCAGAACTGGGCAGGCTGCAGTATGAAGAGGGTGAATACGCCGAATCGAAAAGGTGGTTTGAAAAACTGGCTGAAACAGACCCCCGATTCCGGCAGGAGTCCTATCTGGGTGTCGGGAATGCACAACTGGCGATGGGCAACAGCAGTGAGGCACGACAAAACTTTGAACAGGTACTTTCAATTAATTCCGATAACAATGCAGCTCGCGTGGGAATGGGAAGAGTGCTTTTGAATGACGGCAGGGTGGATGAAGCTCGCAGGTTTTTTGCCCTGGTGGCTGAGAACAGCACAACGAATGTAGGGGCCGAAGCCCAGTATATGCTGGGGCAAACCTACCTGGAAGAGGGTGAGAGTGAACGTGCCCGAGAGGCTTTTGCAAGGGTGCAGGTGCTTTTTGAAGCCCATGATACCTGGGTGGCTGAAGCCCAGTATAAAATTGCTGAAATCCATATTCGGGAAGGAAGAAGAGGCGAAGCTCTGCAGCTTCTTGAAAATATAATCAATCGCTTTCCCGGGACAGAGGGCGCGGCTAAAGCACAAAGGTTACTCGATAGAAATTAAAAAATGATTCAAAAAACAGGGGCGGTAAGGCATTTGAAAGGTGAAATCACAATGCCGCCGGATAAATCCATTTCACACCGGGCGGCAATGTTTGCCGCACTGAGCGACGAGACAAGCACAATTCAAAACTACTCTGAAGCCGCAGACCCTCAGAGTACGTTGTCATGCCTGAAGAAATTAGGGGTATCCGTCAAGAAGGATGCTAATCTTGTTGAAATCGCTGGAGCTGGCAGAGATGGCTTTAAAACACCAACAGTTCCGCTGGATTGCGGAAATTCCGGGACGACCATGAGGCTTCTGGCCGGTATCGTAAGCGGTGCAGGCGTAGAGTGTCAGATGACCGGTGATGCATCCCTCTCTTCTCGCACAATGAAACGAATTATTACACCTCTGCGGCAGATGGGGTGTGTTATTGACGGCAGAGACGGTGAATTCGCACCGCTTTTGATTGGAAAACATTCAGGTTTAAAAGCGATGAGGTATCCCCTGCCTATTGCCAGTGCACAATTGAAATCGGCCGTTCTGCTGGCTGGCCTGTTTGGTGAGGAACCCACGGAAGTGGTTGAGTCTGTTGCAAGCCGTGATCACACGGAGAGACTTCTTGGCCTGCCAACCGAGCCATACGGCACCGGCAAAGTAATTCGAAGCAGCAGAAATCAACCGATTCCGGCTCAGAACTACATCGTGCCGGGCGATTTCTCTGCGGCCGCTTTCTGGCTTGTGGGAGGAGCCATTCATGCAGATTCTGAAATCACACTCATGAATACAGGTATCAATCCGACACGAACTGCAGCACTGCACATTCTGAAAGAGATGGGCGCCGATATCGAAGAGAACAATCTGCGGCCGGCCGGAATGGAACCGGTTGCCGACCTGGTCGTCCGTTCCTCCAGGCTGAAGCCTGTTCAGCTCGACCCCGCTCTTGTACCTAACTGTATCGATGAACTTCCGATCCTGATGGTGGCTATGTGTTTTGCCGATGGAACATCCGTCATAACCGGCGCAGAAGAGCTGCGCCATAAAGAGACCGACCGGCTGTCGGCAATGGCTGAAATATTGTCGTCTTCCGGTGCCACAATTGAAGTGAACCGTGACGGGATGGTGATTCATGGAAATCCGGCATTTATCCCTGAAGGCGCAGCCCATAAAACGTATCATGACCACCGTATGGCGATGTCTGCCGCTATTCTCTCCTCCAAGGCGAAAGGCGATTCGGAGATCGAAGACGCTGAATGTACGGCCATTTCTTATCCTGACTTCTGGACACATTTTCAAAAGCTTGCCTGAATCCGGTTGTCAATTTGACAACTACAGTAAATTCGCGGTCTCTCTATGTCAATACGGCAGTGATCTGATTGGTCATATAAAGTTGGCACTGAGGTTGCAAAAGGGTTAAGTAAATCTGGAAAAATTATGAGCAACTTCAGTATTGATTTGGAAAAACAGCTATCAAAGCTGGGAAAAGATATTCAGCAGCTCGTTGAACGGGCAATTCCGGTTCAGCAGCCTGCAGACTTTCACCCCCGGTGTGATGTGATCGATGGCAAGGATTATGTCAAGATCGCAGCCGACCTGCCGGGGCTGCGTAAAGAGCAGGTTTCGCTGACTCTGAAAAATGGCGTGGTCACGATTAGCGGTACCCGTGAATTTGCACTGGAGAATGGTGAGGAACGGGTAAAGGGTGAACGGCCGGAAGGTTCTTTTTCCAGGGCGTTTGCCATCCCGGAAGGCGGAGACGAATCGTCGATTTCGGCCACGTTTAAAGATGGAGTGCTCACAGTAAAAATTTTAAAAAAGAAAGGGAGTGGCGATGCCGATAGCACGTCAATCCCTATCAATTAAACAATTTAATAGAATAGAAAGTTAAATAGAGTAATTATTATGGGTAAAATCATAGGAATAGACTTAGGTACAACAAACTCTTGCGTTTCCGTAATGGAAGGCAACGAACCTGTTGTCATTCAAAACTCTGAAGGTGGCCGAACGACTCCTTCAGTTGTTGCATTTTCGAAAGATGGAGAGCGTCTCGTGGGTGCACCGGCTAAACGCCAGGCAATTACAAACCCGGAAAAGACCGTTTCATCCATCAAGCGTTTCATGGGACGTAAGTTCACCGAGGTAAAAGATGAAATCGGACAGGTATCCTATAAGGTGGTCAAAGCTGACGACGGAACCGCCCGTGTTCAGATCGATGACAGAAAATATGCCCCTCAGGAAATTTCTGCCATGGTCCTTCAGAAGATGAAACAGACGGCCGAAGAGTACCTGGGCGAAGAGGTGACAGAAGCGGTGGTGACCGTTCCCGCCTACTTTAATGATGCCCAGCGTAAAGCTACACAGGAAGCCGGCAAAATTGCAGGCCTGGATGTAAAGAGAATTATCAACGAGCCTACGGCTGCATCGCTGGCTTATGGCCTGGATAAAAAAGATACCGATCAAACAATTATCGTGTATGACCTTGGCGGCGGTACTTTCGACGTGTCTGTACTGGACCTTGGAGACGGTGTTTTTGAAGTGAAATCGACCAGCGGTGATACGCACCTTGGAGGCGATGACTTTGACCAGCGGCTCATTAACTTCCTGGCCGATGAGTTTAAGAAAGATGAAGGGGTTGACCTTCGAAACGACCCAATGGCTATGCAGCGACTCAAGGATGCCGCTGAGAAAGCTAAAATTGAACTCTCAAGCTCACAAAAGACCAATGTAAACCTGCCGTTTATTACAGCAACCGACTCAGGCCCGAAACACCTGAATGTGGATATCACCCGCTCCAAGTTTGAACAGCTGGTAGACGACCTGGTAAAACGTACCATCAAACCGTGTGAAAAAGCACTGAAAGATGCCGGAATTGGCAAAGATGAAATTGATCAGGTTATCCTGGTTGGGGGTTCAACCCGTATTCCAAAAATACAGGAAGTTGTCAAAGAGTTTTTTGGCAAAGACCCGAGTAAAGGGGTGAACCCTGACGAAGTGGTAGCCGTCGGAGCTGCGATTCAAGGCGGTGTTCTTACAGGCGATGTAGATGATGTCGTTCTGCTTGATGTGACTCCGCTCACCCTCGGTATTGAAACCCTGGGTGGCGTGATGACCAAACTGATCGAATCAAATACAACGATCCCTACCAGCAAGAAAGAGGTCTTCTCGACAGCCGCTGATAACCAAAGCAGCGTTGAGATCCATATTCTGCAGGGAGAACGCGCCAAGGCTCAAGACAACCGGACACTTGGCCGCTTCCATCTGGATGGAATTCCCCCTGCCCCGCGTGGCGTGCCACAGGTAGAGGTAACATTCGATATTGACGCCAACGGCGTGCTGAACGTAAGTGCCAAGGATAAAGGTACCGGTAAAGAGCAAAGCATTCGTATCGAGTCTTCTTCCGGTCTGAGCGAAGAGGAGATCGAGAAGATGAAGAAAGCCGCCGAAGAGCACGAAGAGGAGGACAAAAAAGTCCGCGAAAAAGTGGAAACCCTCAATAAGGCAGATTCACTGATCTTCTCTACCAAGAAACAACTTGATGAGCACAAAGATAAAATTTCTGAAGGCAACCGAACCAAAATTGAGGAAGCCGTGAAGAAACTTGAAGAGCTCCATAAGGAAGAGAAGGTAGACGAGATTGAGCCTGCCATTGAAGAACTGAACCAGGTTTGGGCAGCCGCTTCACAGGAAATATACCAGGCTGCTGAAGCCGGACAGGCTGAGGGCGCTCCTGAAACAGGAGCAGATGCTCAGGATAAAGACGAAGGCGATGATGCAGTCGATGCAGACTTCGAAGTTGTTGACGATGATGAAGATGATAAGAAATAGTTTGTATTGAGGATATCTCAAGGATAAAAGCCCCTTGCCACACCGGTAAGGGGCTTTTTTTATTACTGATAGTATGTGTGATTAAATCGTATATTTCTGCCCGAAATTTTTGAATACGATTGTGTGAACATCCAAAAAATTCATACCGACTGTCTGATCATCGGAAGCGGAGCCGCCGGACTCTATGCCGCACTGCACGCCTGTAAATACGGCTCGGTTACCATTCTATCCAAATCAACCCTCAACGAAAGCAGCAGCTTCTGCGCTCAGGGTGGTGTGGCAGCCGTACTTCACTCTGATGACTCACTCCAAAGCCATATGCGGGATACATTTCTGGCCGGCCGCCAAGCCGGCTCTGAAAAAGCGATCGAAACCCTGGTTGCCGAGGGTGCCGATGATGTTTTGAATCTTATCGCAATGGGCATGGAATTTGACAAAAAAGAGGGACAATACGACCTGGGCCTGGAAGGAGGCCATTCGACACGCCGTATTTTACACAAAGGAGGAGCTTCAACGGGAAAAGCGCTGATAGAGTTCCTGTCGGGGCTTATCAGCGCTAATGAGAATACACAGTTGCTGGAAGGGGCTTACGCATATAGCCTGATGACCGATCGGCAGCAAAACCGTTGCCAGGGTGCCGATGTTTATATGAAAAAAACCGGAGAACGGATCCGTATTGAGAGCAAGGCGGTGATCCTGGCTTCCGGGGGATACTCGGGGCTTTATAGCCGTACCACAAATCCGGATACATCCACCGGCGACGGGCTCTGGCTGGCTCAGCGTGCCGGCGCAGCATTGAAAAACCTTGAGTTCGTCCAGTTCCATCCTACGGCATTTTATTCAGAAGCGGGTCGGACCTTTTTGATATCCGAGGCCCTTCGGGGGGAGGGTGCGAAGCTGCTGAACGGCTCCGGAGAGAGGTTTATGACTTCATATCCGGAACAGGAGCTGGCACCGCGCGATCTGGTTGCGCATGAAATATTCTGTCAAATTGAAACATCCGATAGGGATTATGTGTCTCTGGACCTGAGGCACCTGAATGCGGATTACCTTCGCAATAAATATTCTGAGCTGATAGCTGAAATTGAAAACCGGGGTTTGCGTATTGACCGTGACCTCATCCCGGTTGCCCCCGCAGCCCACTACTGTATCGGAGGGGTGGAGACCAATCTGCAAGGTGAGACCTGCATTTCCGGACTCTATGCATGCGGCGAAACGGCATACACAGGGGTTCACGGTGCCAACCGGCTAGCCAGCAACTCACTGCTTGAATGCCTGGTATTTGGCCGGAGGGCAGCCCTTCATGCGGCATCACAATATGGCGATTCGACTGCATCTGACCTTGAAAACAAGCCACATTCCAATCTGACGATTCATCCGCAGTCAGCTAAGAGATGTACGGCGGTGCTAACCGGAATATCCGACATCCTGAACAGGTATGGCGGGGTGATCAGAGACCGAGACGGTTTACAAAGAGCGCTTGAAGAGTTGAGGCGGATCAGGGTGGTTAACTGCATTGATGAGAATCCTTCTGAATTGTATCACTTAAAAATGGCGGGCGCTCTGAATATTGCCGAACAAATTGTCAATTCGGCCCTTAAAAGGGAACGGAGCCTGGGAGTCCATAACCGGCGAGACGACCTGAACCCTGCTTTACGCTCAATAGAAACTTTTTAATGAATGGAAAAAATAACCGAAATAAACAGTGACCGGCTCAACCGGCTGATTGAGGACGCCCTGGCAGAAGATCTTGGCATAGGCGATGTAACAACCAACGCCGTTGCGCACGAAACGCGTCTGGCAGAAGCTGAGTGGATAGCCAAACAGGATGGCATCGTTTGCGGGATGGAAGTTGCCCGGCAGGTGTTTGAAAAGCTGGACCCGGACCTGGTGTGGAATCCGGCCGTTGAGGATGGCCATCGTGTTCATAAAGGTGATGCAATGGTAAGATTTACCGGGCTCTGCAGGGCAATACTGACGGCAGAACGGACGGCACTCAATTTTGCCCAGAGAATGTCGGGTATTGCGACTCAGACAGACCGTGTGGTTCAGATCCTGAAACCCTATAAAACGCAAATTCTCGATACCCGTAAAACGGTGCCCGGCCTCAGAGAGCTCGATAAGTATGCGGTCTTTTCTGGCGGCGGCTCTAACCACCGGATGGGGCTGTTCGACATGGCCATGGTAAAAGATAACCACATTGTTGCGGCAGGCGGCATCACAAATGCAGTGGAGGCAATCAGGGCAGCCTCGCCGGATGTCCAAATTGAGGTGGAAACGACAAACATCGAACAGGTTCGGGAAGCCCTTGAAGCGGGTGCAGATTTGATTATGCTTGATAATATGACACCTGAAACCATGGCTGAAGCTGTTTTGGCCATTGACGGTAAAGCCAAAACCGAGGCCTCGGGCAACCTGACCGTTAATAATATTCAAAAAGTGGCTGAAACCGGGGTCGACTTCGTGTCGTCCGGCGCCCTTACACACTCGGTAAAGGCATTTGATATCAGCCAAAAACTCATAAATATCAATTAATCCGATAATTTCAGAACTAATGAAGAACCAGGAACTGATTCATGAGATCGATCAATTAAGAAAGGAAAAAAGTGCAGTTATATTGGCGCATAACTACCAGATCCCTGAAATCCAGGATTTAGCTGACTATGTAGGCGATTCACTTGGGCTGTCGCGTAAAGCGGCCGACGTAGAGGGGGATATCATTGTTTTTTGCGGTGTCCATTTTATGGCCGAAACCGCCTCGATCATTTCACCCGATAAAAAAGTACTGATTCCCGATACCAATGCCGGCTGCTCGCTGGCCGACAGCATTACGGCCGACCAGCTGCGGGAATGGAAAGCAGAGCATCCCGATGCCGTGGTGGTTTCGTATGTAAATACGACAGCTGAAATCAAATCGGAATCGGACTACTGCTGTACCTCGTCTAATGCAGTAGCCGTTGTGAACGCCATTCCTGAAGAGAAAGAGATTCTGTTTCTGCCAGATCAGTTCCTGGGGGGTTATGTGGAACTGATGACAGGGCGGGAGCTGAATATCTGGAAAGGAGCCTGTCATGTGCATGAAAAAATTGGTGAGATGAACCTTGCTGAAAAACAGAAAGAGTACCCTGAAGCAGAGATGCTGATACATCCGGAGTGCGGCTGCTCAACGTCATGCATGATGAAATCGGCTGTCTATTTTGATTGTAAAGACGGCCATATCTATTCGACAAAGGGAATGTTAGACCGGGCCGGTGAGTCGGATGCCGGTGAGTTTGTAGTCGCAACCGAAACCGGTATTTTACACAGAATGAGAAAGGAGAATCCCGGGAAAAAATTCTATGCGGCCAATGAGGATTCTGTATGTGACTACATGAAAATGATTACACTCGATAATTTGAGAGATGCTCTCAAATATGAACAATTTGAAGTGAAGGTACCGGCTGAAATGGCCCGAAAATCATGGCGGCCAATAGAACGGATGTTAAAGATTTCATAAACGATATGGATCCGAATGGATTGAATATACTGGGCATTGAATCCTCATGTGATGAGACTGCAGCAGCGGTTTGGTCAGATGGAGCAATTCTGTCTAACATCATCGCCTCCCAGGCGGTTCACGAACAGTTTGGCGGCGTAGTGCCTGAATTGGCATCACGAGCCCACCACAAAACGATCTGGAAAACGGTTGACCAGGCGTTGACTGAAGCCGGGCTGGAGCTGAACGAGATCGATGCAATTGCCGTTGCCCAGGGGCCGGGCCTGGTGGGAGCGCTACTGGTAGGGCTCAGTTTTGCAAAAGGGCTGGCCCTTGCCAATGATATTCCGCTCATCGGAATCAACCACATTGACGCTCACCTCTATGCCAACTTTATTGAACATAAGGAGACGTACCCCTTTACCGGATTGATTGTGTCTGGCGGACACACCCGGCTTGTTCATGTACAGGCACCTTTTGAGCATAAACTGTTGGGAGATACCCTGGATGATGCAGCCGGAGAGGCTTTTGATAAAATTGGCAAAATACTGGGGCTGCCATATCCGGCCGGTCCGGTAGTCGACAGGCTTTCGAAAGAGGGAGATCCCGGGTTTTATGACTTTCCCCGATCCATGATTAAGAAAGGGCTCGACTTCAGCTTTTCCGGTTTAAAAACGAGTGTTCTCTACTATACCCGAGAAAAGGGAGAAGAGTATGTTCAGTATCACCTGAACGACATCTGTGCCAGCGTATCGGCTGCAATTACCGATGTTCTGGTGGCCAAACTGAGGAGGGCTGTCAAGCAAATACCCGTTAAAACGGTGATGCTGGCCGGCGGGGTTTCTGCCAACTCCATGTTGAGAAAAAAAGTACGATCCTGGGCTGACTCCGAGCAGATGAACCTGATGATTCCGGCAATGGAGTACTGCACGGATAACGCTGCGATGATTGCAGTAACCGGCGCCCTTAAAGCAAGAGCCAAACAGTTTGATGATCTGTCGCTGAAGCCATTCGCACGAGTCGGTTAAAGCCCTCTTAAAGGGATTTTACTCAGATTAGAGTTGTAAAATCATTATCTTTGTTCAAACGAAATTTCACATAATAATAAGAGCTAACTTATGTATGATATTGTATTGATTCCGGGAGACGGAATTGGAAAAGAGATTACAAAATCAGTGACTACCATTCTGGATGCGGCCGGGGCACAGATCAACTGGATTGAATGCAAGGCCGGAGAGGGCGCAAACAATGAGCTGGGGAATCCCTTGCCTGACGAAACCATTTCAGCGATTGAAAAGCACCGGATTGTTCTGAAAGGCCCGTTAACCACACCGGTTGGAGCAGGGTTTCGATCGATCAATGTAGCGCTTCGGCAGAAATTCAACCTCTACAGCAACATTCGTCCGGCACGAACCCTTCCAAATATTGACAGCCCGTTCAGAGGTGTCGACCTGGTACTGTTCCGTGAAAATACGCAGGGCCTCTATATCGGTAAAGAGCATTGGGTCGATAAGGAGGAGAAACACGCTGAGAGTATTGCGGTCGTAACTCGTGATGCCAGTGAAAAGATCATCACAGCGGCTTTTGAATATGCCAAAAAGCGAGGCAGAAAAAAGGTAACCCTCGTTCATAAAGCGAACATTCTGAAACTGACCACGGGACTGTTCCTGAAGATCGGTAAAGAGGTGGCTCAAAGCTATCCTGAAATTGAATTTGAGGATCTGATTGTGGATAACATGGCCATGCAGATGGTGCTCAACCCTCAGAAGTTTGATGTGATTGTTACGACCAACCTGTTTGGGGATATCCTGTCTGACCTGGCGTCAGGACTCGTAGGGGGACTAGGGGTAACGGGTGCAGCCAACATCGGCGATAACGCTGCCATGTTTGAAGCGGTTCACGGGTCAGCACCTGATATTGCCGGAAAAGGCCTGGCCAATCCAACGGCCCTGCTCTTTTCCGCTCTGATGATGCTGGAACACCTGGGTGAAGATAAGACAGCTGAAAGAATTCGAGCAGCCGTATATACGGTGCTGCAGGAGCATAAAGATGAGTGCACCAAAGATATCGGGGGTGAGGGAACCACCGAATCCTATACAAACGCTATTTGCAAAGTACTGCAAGACTAAGCGTTCTGGTCAAATTTCGTACATTTTTGAGAAGCCTGGTATCGATCAGATATCAGGCTTCACTATTTCAGCTCCTTAAACTGTACCTGCCTGGTCGAAGTATTAAATACGGCCACCATCGCATCTCCTTCAAAACCGTTGACACTTCCCGGATTTATAGAGAGCACCTCATTGATTGTGTCAAGCCCGGCCTGGTGCGTGTGGCCTGTGATCACTACATCATAAAGGCCGCTCCTCTCCAGGCTTCGAGTGATTTCTGAATAGGTTCCGTGATAGACGGCAAACCGAAGTTTATCTGCCTCAAAACTGTGAAAGTCGCCATGTATGACCCCGCCAATCTCCTGGAATTTTTTTATCAGCAGAAACTTATCACCATCATTGTTTCCAAAAATTCCCTCGATGGGCAGCCCTTCGAATAGCGGAATGGTAAACGGACTGCAGTAATCACCGGCGTGGATCACCTTTTCCACTCCCGTCTCTTTAAAAAAATGAACGGCTTTCCGGATGTTTTCAATATGGTCGTGTGTGTCAGAGCAGATGCCGATCAGCATAACTGGGATGTTGATTATAAAAAATGTTGTCTGCTATCAATCAAATCAATGTCAGCGGAAAGAACAAAATAATTATTCATCTGCCGAGGGTAAAAGGGTTACTCGCACATTCGGCAGATGAGGAAAAAAGTGACATTTCCATCGGTACGGTTTAAAATTTTAACCCCTCCATGATTGTGACAAACCTTTTTTGGATATAAAAACTGCACATCAACCGGATATGGCACAGACATTGTATAGTCAAACCATAATAAGGGAGTGTACTTGATCATTCAATGGAGAATTACATGTCAAACATTGCGGGAAAATTACTTTTCAGTTTAAAAAGGGTTCTCAACAGGAGCCAAACATTTCGAAATGCACTTAAAGATGTATCGAATGTTTCTGAATTTTCTGACCTGTATGAACATGAAAAAATGCTGGCCGATCATATTCGTGTCGAAACCTATCGAAAAGCGATTGAAAAATATATCAAACCGGGACAGGTTGTGATTGATTTGGGAACAGGCAGCGGGATACTGGCCATTTTTGCTGCACGACAGAACCCTGGAAAAGTGTATGCAATCGATCATTCAAAGTTTATCAGCACTGCAGAGAGGATTGCCCGGGCGAATGGGGTTCAATCGATTGAATTTCAGAAGGTAAACAGCCGTTCGTTTCATCCGGGTGAAAAGGCAGATGTCATTCTTCACGAACAGATTGGAGATGAGCTGCTTGAAGAGAATATGATTGAAAACCTTCTGGACCTGAAGAAAAGGGTATTGAAGGAGACTGGATTTATTTTGCCGGGTCGTTTTGAACTCTATGTTGAACCGGTGTGTCTGAAACAGGAGTACAGGGTGCCCTATATCTGGCAGAATCATTCATGTGATATCGATTTCAGTATCCTTTCAGGAGACAACACCCTGAAGGACTATATCAAAAACAGTTATCACTTTAGATATCTGGAACACGGTTCTGTTGAAAAGCTGATGGGCACCCCGCAGCCTGTATTGCAAATTGATTTGAATCGTGAGGATTTTTCAGGCCAGTTCAGTATTCCGCTGCAAAAACGTGAAGCGATGGAAGATGGAGTGCTGGATGGATTCTGTATCTACTTCAGAGTCATTTTTGACGATGAGATCCATTTTGACACTTCTCCGCTGAGCCCCAAAACTTCATGGGGTACCCGCCTTGTAAGAACAGAGATCCGGCACCTGGGCAAAGGTGAAACGTTGTCTTACCAGGTAACCCTCACGGACTATACCTCTCCTGAAAGCTGGAAGGTCACGTTTCAGGATGATTATGCACAGAAGGAAGGAGGAAAAAAAATACCTTCACCCGTGTTGGATGAAGGTATGTAAACAGTTGGTTTTGAATGATTACCCATTTCCGTTTGAGCGGCCATTGTAGGCTCGCAGAACCGGCTGAAGCATATACCGTCCGTTTCCGGTGACATGAATGGAGTTCTCTGCGTCAAACTCAATGGTTACATCCATCTCCTGTCCGGAGTGGAGTGTCTGATTGAACTTGATCTTGTAGCCGGATGCAGACCCGCTGGGCACCATCAGGTCATGAGTCTCTCCATCGACAACAATTTCATTGTCATTTGACAATACAAGCCTGATTTCAGAATAGAAGCCTTCAGGAAGGTCAGCTTCTGCAATCAGGGTATCGGCATTTGATAAGTCCATCAGATTCACCACAAATGGCTCAACGGGAATGTCATGCCATTCACCCTGTGGCTCGGGATCCAACGTGTCTGCCGGGTTTGGAATAAACTTAACCCTCACCTGCAATACATCCAGGTTTACCGCTTCGATATTCCCAATGGTTGGCCTGTTTTCAGCCTCATCGTCATTGTCTGACTGGACTGCTTTTGATGCTTCGGGCGACTCAGCGAGATAGAAGTTCATCGTTCCCTCGCCTTCTGCATTGTCGAGATTCAAATCGCTGCAGGCAGAGAATATTAACATAAACAGTACAATCATAGCCGTTCCGGCCGATCGCATACTTTTGATTGATTGATTTCTCTTAAACATATAACACCAGATTTTTTATTTAATCAGTTAGTGAAAACCACAGTCTTGATTTTTTTTGACTATGCAAGGTGTCTAACCCCTCAAAATTCGGATTGTTCCGGAAGGAATTGGCTTCATGAGCAAGGTGAGTTAAATCAGTTTGTTGGGGTGTTTTTAAATTCGATAAGCGGCTCTATGAATCAAAGGCAAATTGAGCATTCCCTCACAATGACTTCACTCAACAGGCGGGAGATGATGGGATGGAACAAATACCCGGAATCCGGTTAAAACCCTTCATCCTGATGGTCGTTCCTGCAGGCCGGCCTTCACAGATATTGGATTTATGCTCAAGCTCTATCAGTCAAATATGTCTAACAGAAACAAAATCCTGCCAGTTTTTTGGTGTTCTTTTCTCTTGTCGGTTTCAGTAGTTCAAGCTCAGCAGCCATCGGTAAATACGGTGTGGAGTGACTATGAACGGGTGTTGCAGGCAAGCGGATTTGTCGATCCGCATAACCTGTCTGATCAGCCCTTTTCATACCGTTACATAGAAGAGATGGATGAACATTATACCCATCCCTGGTCGGCACTCTATCAGCCATATAAACGCCTTGCAGAGGGAGAGCATTGGGAGTTTTCATTCTATTCGCCTGAAACGGGGCTTTATTGGCGCAACCTGCGCCCCGGCGGGATCAATGACGGTGCGGTTTGGCAGGGAAGGGGAGCCACATCCTATTTTACTGCGGGTATCTATGGCAGGTACCGATTTATCTCAGCCGCATTTCGTCCAAAGTTTATAGCGGTTGAAAACCGTGACTTCCCGCTCTCAAGATATCCGGCACGGAGTGCACACTCAGACTATGGGTCACCCTTCTACAATATTGACCTGCCACAGCGCTTTGGCGACTCCTCTTATACCCTTTTGGATCCGGGACCCAGTTATATTCGTGCAGACGTGCGCGGATATGAGGCAGGACTCTCCAACGAGAACCGATGGTGGGGACCTGCTGTTCACTATCCGATTTTGATGAGCAGCAATGCCCCCGGATTTTGGCACTACTTTGCCGGAACCTCTGAGCCTAAAGATATCTATATCGGAGACCTGGAAGGTACGGTTATATGGGGCAAGCTGCTGGAGTCTGACTATTTTGACGAGCACTGGTTTAACGATGAGAGGTATATCACGGGAATGACAATATCCTTTACACCGCGGGTGACACCCGGGCTCACCATCGGGTTGTCAAGGGTGTTCTACAGGGTGCTGCCCCCTGAGGGTATACGGCCCGGAGAGCTGCTCAAGGTGTTTGAGGGTTTTGTGAAAGCGGGCTTTTCAGCATCCGACAACCAGGCCGGCGATGATCGATACAGCCAGATGGCGTCGATCCATGGCAGGTGGGTCTTGCCCGGAAGCGGGTTCGAGATCTATGGAGAATACGCCCGAAACGATCACAGCTGGGATTTTCGGGATCTGCTGGGAGAGCCTGAACACAGCCGGGCATACATGATAGGATTTCAGAAAACATTTCACCTGTCAGATAACCGGATCCTGGCATTAAATGCAGAACTGGTTCAGACAGAAGCGAGCAAAACCAGTACGATCCGTACCGATGCCACCTACTATACGCACTATATTGTCACACAGGGATATACCCATAAAGGGCAGTTGCTGGGCGTGGGACACGGTCCCGGGGCAAACAGCCAGCGGCTGGAGGTTAAATATTTCTTTGATCAGGGGCGATTAAAAGCGTGGGCAAGAAGAAGCGTGTTAGACAATGATTTTCTCTACAGGTCAGACCAAATGATGCAGGAGCCTGAAAACCTCGGTATGCAGAAATACTGGCTGCACAATTTTGAGGTTGGCGGAGGATTTTCTGCGGTCTATTTTTTCAACCGGTTACAGGCTGAGGCGGGAGTGGAGCTGGTCAAAGAGTTTAATGAAGATTTTCTCTACCAAAATGACCTGCTGCATGTTGCGCTGCAATTCCGGTTACGGTATCTGATTTCATCCCTGCGCTAGGGGTAAATTGATTTGGAAGCCGGGCTTATCCTTTTCTAAACAATTTGTTAACTTAGGCCTCATAAAACAATCCGGTGTGCCGCATAGCCTCCGGAATACATGATCACCGAAACAACTCCGGAGACCCCGGTTATTTAAAGCAGATGTTATGTCAGTAACCAAAGAAGATGTCAAATATGTAGCCAACCTGGCACGGCTGCAGTTCAGCGAAGATGAAGCCGAAAGCCTTAAAGAAGATTTGAACAAAATTCTGGGGTATATCGAGCAACTGAATGAGCTGGATACCGGCGATGTCGAACCCCTTGAACATGTTACCGAAATTACGGCCGACACTTTCCGGAAAGATGAAGCCCGTGAGCCACTGGATCATGCAGATGCCCTGAAAAATGCTCCTGATGCCGATTCTGATTACTTCCGTGTGCCGAAAGTGATTGAATAACCATGAAAACGGGATCCATCCGGGGATGGATCTTCCAGACACTGCGGGGAAGCTATACTCAACTTTATTCTAAACCTGAACGATCCGAATGGCATCACAAAACAAGAAGAAGAACAAGAAACAGCAGCCTGTTCAACCGCCCGGATTTTGGGATCAGATTCCATCGGCTAAAAAACACCTGATCTGTCTCGGTTTTCTCTTTTTACTGCCGGTAATCCTTTTCTACCCCACCGTACTTGGCGGCCAGCAATATATCGGACATGATGT
>JBJHCX010000014.1:0-39461 GCA_050486245.1 Rhodohalobacter sp. | reverse complement strand
TGAAAGACGTTGCCGAAACCGGGGAGGATACGGTGATGGTGATTGGCGGCAAAGAGACCCATGCGGTGCGAAAAGTTGCCAAGCCGGGCGATTTTCGCGTACAGGATGATCACGGCGGAACCGTACACGACCACCATCCATCGCCCGAACAGGTGGCACTTGCCGAAAAAGCGATTGCCGCCTGCAGCCCCGCACCGGCATACGGAAGGGTGGATATGGTCAGGAACAACGACGGGGAGTGGGTGGTGATGGAGCTGGAACTGATCGAGCCGGAACTCTGGCTGAGACACCATCCGCCGGCGGCCGAACAGATGGCCGATGCAATTGAGAAGCGGCTGCACCCCGAAGTTCATTCATCCGGGAAGTGACCCGCAGGTAAGGATCCGGACTAAAGTTTGTCGTACGATTCAGGCTCTGAATCCGGCACCTTCTCCAATAGCTCTTCAAAGTTCTTCCGATCTCCGTATTTGGCTCGTTCCTTCAGATAATCAACGGTTAAGAGGGTAGAGACCTTTTCGCTGATAGCCAGGGTAATGAACTGATTCATTGACACACCTTCCTTTTCAGCCATCTCTTTGAGCTGCTTATGCAGGGATTCGGGAAGTCTGATACTTAAAGTACTCATGATTGTACCTCAATGGACTTTAAAAACTCTTTTGCTGTTAGGACTATGATTCCAAACTTATGAACGCCTGAAAAATCACGTATGTTGTGTGTGACGATATATTTACAATTTGCCCGAACGGCCAAATCCAAAATCATATCATCCTTTGGGTCGTTTAGAATTGGGCGCCACAAAAAGTGTACTTCATGTAGATTCGCAATTTGACATAGATAATCAAGTAATTTGCCAATTTCATCAGGTGTAAAATTTAATGAAGATTCTTTTCTTAACAATACATCTTCATATTCTAATACAAGTGGAACTGATAAGTTTATTTCAAATTGCCCGGTTTCCAGATGTTCCAATATTTTAAAGGAAGCTCCTCGCCTGGATCGTAGCCCGGCGTATAGTACATTGGTATCCAGAACAATTTGAATAGGCATCATATGGTATTATATGTCATACCGTCTCAATAATCAAGAGAGTTGATTCTGAACGGTGTCGAAAAGTTGAATGGGTAAATTACATAGAGTTGCACAAGGAAGGATTCTCATTTACATTAAGCACTACAATCGGCAGCCGTAACACGATGGCAGTACCCAATACGATGAAAATACTCTATATCTTTCCCCATCCCGACGATGAATCCTTTGGACCGGCACCGGCCATGCACGCGCAGTTGCGGCAAGGCCACGAGGTGCACCTGCTGACTCTGACCAAAGGGGAGGCGACCAAACAGCGGTTTCGCCTCGGCGTGAACAAGCAGGAGATGGGAGAGATCCGCTACCGGGAGATGCTCTGCGTCGAGAAAAAACTTGGCCTGAGCGGGATGACGGTGCTCGACCTGCCCGATAATGAGCTGAAACGGATGAATCCGATCGAGATCGAAACGGTGATTGAGGAGCATATCCATCAGCTCAAGCCCGATGTGGTGGTAACCTATGCGGTGCACGGCATCAGCGGATTTGAAGATCACCTGGTGACCCACGCCGTGGTGAAACGGGTATTCTGCAAATTAAAAGAGGAGTCGGCCGGCTACCCCAAACGCCTCGCCCTGTTCACACGGATGGGAGAGGTGATCACCGACGGGAAATTCCGCCTGGCCATCTCGTCGGATGAGGATATCCAATTCATCGAGCAGTGCAATGAGGAGGATATGCAAAAATTTCACGCTGCACTCGACTGCTACGAAACCTACCAGGAGATCATCGAAGCCAGCAAAGTGCGTGAAGTAACCACCCCTGAAGTACCCTTCGAGATCTTTGGCGAAGAGATAGAGGGCCGGCTCACTTCTATTGTGGATGGGATTGGATAGTCTTGAGTCGTGAGTCTTGAGTCGTGAGAAAACCGGAACTGTTTACAATGTACAGTGATCAGTGCCATCAGTGAACAGTGCCAACAGATTTTGCCGGCCGCTTTGAAATTTGGTGCTTGAGATTTGGTATTTGGTGCTTGAAATTTTGCCTTTTGCCTTTTGCTACTTCCCTTCTCCACTTTTCACTATTTTCCATAAAACAACAACCAAGGGAAACAACAATGAGCGCAACAGATTGCAGTGCAGTGATTACATCCAATTTTAAACGGGAAGTGGCAAATGCCCGGCATGTCAAAAATGCCTATTTGAGGGTCTTTTCGGAGAAGCTGGAAGTCGACCTGAAATTGGCCGAGGGCGAGTCGGCCGGGAAACCGGCACATCCCGATCAGCCGATGCACATGGCCAGTGTCGGAAAGCTTTTTACTGCTACGCTGATCGGTATTCTGCATGAGGAGGGCAGAGTGGACTTTACAGATCCAATCGGCCAATACCTGGACGCCGATCTGATGAAAGGCCTGCACGTCTACAAAGGCAGGGAATACTCATCGGAGATTACGGTGCGGCACCTTCTGCAGCAGACTTCCGGACTGGAGGATGTCTTTTTCGACCTGTTAAAGAAGATGGTTCGCGAGCCGTTTGAGATTACACCGCGAAAGGCTGTCGAATGGGGCAAGGAGCATAAAAAACCGGTGTCGGTTCCGGGTAAAAAGCATCACTATACCGATACCAACTACTACCTGCTGGGACTGATCATCGAAGCGATCTGCGGGAAACCGCACCATGAGGTGATGCATGAGAGGATCTTTCAGCCACTGGGAATGAACCGATCGTGGATGTGGGAGTATTCCAGCCCCGCGGAGAGTCCGCGACATCCAATGGCCACCCTGCGCATCAAGGGGGATGACGTGCTGTCGGTTCCGGGACTTTCCCGCATCGACTATGCGGGCGGCGGGGTCGTGGCCCCGACCGACGACAACCTTCTCTTTCTCAAAGCCCTGACCGGTCATCAGATTGTCAGCAAGAAGACCCTCGACCGGATGATTGACGATGATGTCTACAAGGGATTTCCGACGCTTGGCTTCGACTACGGCTACTCCATCTGGAAATTCAGGCCCATTCCGTTGCTGCTGCCCGAAAGCCTGGTCAGCTGGGGGTGTGTCGGGGTGACCGGGGCCTTTATGTTTTACCATCCGCCGAGCGAAGCCCATATCATCGGCTCCTTTAACGACACCTCCTATACCAGTAAATCGCTCCGGTTTATGATGCGAAGAGTTGTCAAAGAGCTCTCAAGTGCTCTGAATGAAGAATAATCCGATCATGAGGTGCTATTCATCGGTCGCTTTCTCAATAGCCTCGTCTTGTCTATCCAAAGTTACATTTGTCACAGCGACTATGTGAGGGGTTAGCCTGGTTTCATCATCATATATTTTTGTTTTGATGGATGCCAGTGCCTGTAGAGCAGATTGTATGGAGGTTTGGTCGATCTCTGATGTTAAGGGTATCAGATGAGTCACATCCTTGGAATCGATGCCAATTACATCCACTGAGATGCTGCCGCTCAGGTTTTCTCTTTTTGCTTCGAGGCCAATGCCCAATAAACTTCCCAGATTGAGATTAGATCTGCTTGTATTTACCTTGGCACGGATTCTCAATCCAATTCCGATTTTTGCATTTCCAACGATGGAGTCGGGTTTATCCACTCTATTGTAAATTTGTTCCACACGATACTTCATATAATCCATAATGACCGTGTAAGACCCTTTCTCCTGACTAATAGCCGATGACAGGTAGCTTAACTCTCCATGCTGGTTGGTTTTTGCAACCGATACCTGTGCACTTTGAACGGGTAACAAGTGAACTTTTTTACTATCCGGTAGTGAGTCCCAATAGACCACTTTTAAAGTATCTTGTTTCTGATCGTATATTTTTACGGAGTATTTGTGAACCGGCTCTATAGGTAAGTACTCGAGCTTTCCTTGTTCGATGGCAACAGAAGGGGCAATTTTATCTTGAAGTACTTTTTCTGTGGGTACACATCCTGTCAGGGTCCAGAGGAGACAAATGGTTATGAGGATTTGGCTTTTCATGTGAAGAAGTTGCTTGTTTGTGGTCTATTTATCCATAATTGAAATTCTTGCTTAAATAAACACTACAGAATTGCGTAGTCTTTCAGATTGAGACTGAAATCAATTCAGATGTTATGATTGCGTGATGATTTTCTTCATCTTAAATCCGGATCTTATTGATTAAAACCCAAATTGAGTGAACATGACCGGTAAATCACATACCATACTTGTTGTGGAAGATAACAGGGATCTGCTGAACCTGCTGGATATCAATCTCACAGACCAGGGATATACCGTTTACAAAGCGGAGTCCGGCAAGGCTGCGCTTGAAGCGTTTGATGACCGGCAACCGGATCTTGTGATCCTGGATGTGATGCTGCCCGAGATCGACGGCTTTGAGGTATGCAAACGGATCAGAAGTGAGAATAAACGGGTACCTATTCTGATGCTCACGGCCAAAGCGGAAGAGATTGACAAGGTTTTGGGGCTGGAACTCGGTGCTGACGACTATATGACCAAGCCGTTCAGTATCCGGGAATTCCTGGCCCGGGTCAAAGCGATGTTCAGAAGAGTGGACCTTGCCCTGAAGGAGTCGGAAAAAGAGGGTAGAGTTCTTGAATTTGATCAGTTGCAGATCGATTCGGCCAAGCGTAAAGTCACCCTTAAGGGGGAGCTGCTGGAGCTGACAAGCAAAGAGTATGAACTTCTGCTGCTTTTTTTCAACCACCCGGGCAAAGCTTACAGCCGTGAGGAGCTTCTGAATACCATTTGGGGCTATAGTTATGAAGGATATAGCCATACCGTCAATTCACACATTAACCGCCTGCGAAGTAAAATAGAGGATGACCCTTCAAATCCTCACTACATACGAACCGTTTGGGGAGTTGGATACCGGTTTGCAGATGAAGAGGAGAGTCGGCAGCATGCGTAGTTTTTATCTGAAAATAGCGATCATCTTTTCGGGAATCCTGATCCTTTTTGGCCTGCTTGTTGCGTACATCACCCTGAGGGCTTCGGCCGATATTGCCCAGGAAGCCATTCAAAAGACAAACCAGGATATTGCATCCCTGCTTTCCGAAGAGTTTCAGCCGCTGCTTAAAGAGTCGTTTAACCAGGATGAGATAGAGGCTAAATTAACGGAACTGAGTGGGAAGAATCCACAGTTCGACTTTTACCTCCTCAGTGCCAATGGAGCTGTGAAAAGTGTAATACCGGCTTCAAAAGAGAATATTATTATGGAGGATGTAATCGTCGATACAGAGCCACTCGACCGGTTTATCAGCGGAGACCCGCTTCCCATTCTGGCAAGTGATCCACTGCAACCGGATAAAAAGAAGCCCTTTAGTGTGGTAAATGTGAGCATTATGGGGTCTGAGGGCTGCTACCTCTACGTGGTTCTCGAAAGCGATCAGTTTACCAAGGCCACAGCGATGATAGCTGACAGTTATATTTTGCGGGGTACACTTATCCTGCTGGGGGTTGTACTGCTGATCAGCCTGATTATCGGACTTTTTGTTTTTTCCAATCTGACCAACCGGCTTGATCGAATAAAGAAGACGGTGAAACGGTTTGAGCGCGGACAGTTAAATGACCGCATAGAGATTGAGGGGAGGGATGAACTGGCTGAGCTTTCGATCTGTTTTAACCGCATGGCCGACAACCTGGTCGAAAATATGAATGAGATTCAGAAGACAGACCGTCTGCGTCGAGAACTGGTGGCAAATATTTCGCACGATTTGCGAAGTCCCATAGCCTCCATTCAGGGATATCTTGAAACCATACAGATGAAAGGCAGCTCCATATCAGCGGAGGAGATGCAAAGCTATTTTAATACCGTTCTGAAGAATACGAAACAGTTGAACCGCCTGATCGACGATCTGTTTGAACTGAGCAGGCTGGATGCGGAAGATATCTCACCCAAGCTCGAAAATATATCCATAGCAGAGTTGATCCAGGACTTGGTTCAGCAGTTCAGGCCTATTGCCGAAAAGAGAGGGGTTTCTCTCGAAGCTGACTTTCAAAAAGATCCCTCTGCACTGATTGAAGCCGATATCGGGCTGATGAACCGTGCGCTGACCAACCTGATCGACAATGCAATTGACCACACTCCTGAAGGGGGCAGGGTGACGATCTCATCTCTTCATAAAGGGAAAGATTTTGTATTGGAGATCACGGATACCGGAGAAGGGATCGCTGAAGAGGACATCCCCCATATCTTTGACCGCTTCTATCAGGCCGACAAGAGCCGCACGGGCCAGAACGGTGCGGGACTCGGGCTTGCCATTGCTCAAAAGATATTCAACCTGCATGGTGCAGAAATTGTGGTGAACAGTATCAAAAACCATGGAACGACCTTCAGGGTGGCCATACCGGGCAGCGCTACCTGACCAATTGACTCTGTGTGACAGAGGACAGTTTTATCAATCTTCTGTGATGAAAATGAGATACTTGGCCGGCTGCTGTTTCATAGCTTCAATGAAACAGTTAACCGATAATCAACAATCACATTTTCAGATATGAAACCAAAAATCTATATCACTGCCACAACACTTCTGCTGGCAATCGTTATGCTTGCTTACTCTGCATATGGAGGGGAAGCAAAACCTGTGTCAGAGAACACCGATAAGGTTCCCGATTTTGAAGTTACCACCATCGACGGTGAAACGATCAGCTTGAGCCAATCGCTTGAAGAGGGCAAGCCAGTAGTTGTCTATTTTACGGCATCCTGGTGCCCTACTTGTGCCCGAAACTGGCCGGCTCTGTCGGAAGTCTATCCTGAGTTCAAAGATGAACTGACCCTGGTGGCAATCAGCATTGATCCCACAGATACCGATCAGGTGATCCGAAAGCTATCAGATGAGCGAGGGTTTACCTTTCCAAGTACTGCCGGAAAACCACAAATCATGATCGATTTTGGCGTATCCGGACAGGCAACGACGGTAGGAGTTGACCTGGATGGAAATATTGCCTTCAAAAAGCCGGGCCAGGCACTTGATGCCGATGAATACAGGGCACTGTTCTCCGGACTCCTAAAATAGGCTTCTGTTATGGAGTTTTACTACTTCTCATTCGTGCAAGGGGTGCTGGCTTTTTTGGCACCCTGTGCCGTTGCCTTGCTGCCGGGATATATTGTTGCCTTCATCAGCAGAAGCGAGAGCAGCAATCCCGGCCTCTCGGTACGGCTTTATCGTGGTTTGAAACTGGCTTTACTGAGCATTGCCGGTATATTTTCGATCTATGCAGTGGCTACAATCCTGATTGTATCTGCAGCTCAGCTTCTCAAAGACTATATGCTTTGGATCACGATTGGAATGGGGTCCATCCTCATTGTGATCGGTATTCTGATGGCATTTGGAAAGAGTTTTTCATTTACACTGAATGTAAACCAGGCAAGCCCGAAAACTGAAGCGGGCGAAGCTTTCGTTTTTGGCACGGCGTACGCCATCGGCGCATTGGGCTGTCTCTTTCCCCTGTTTTTGATCGTAGCTACCCAGGCCATGTCAGCCCCATCGCATATAACGGGCGCAGGATACTTTGCAGCCTATTTTGCCGGAATGAGCCTGATGATGCTCGGAGCAATAGTGCTATCGGTACTGGCCCGTGATGTCATGATGAAATACCTGAGAAAAATCATGCCCCATATGGAAAAAGTGACCGGCTGGCTGCTCATCTTCGCAGGAGGGTATGTGATTTGGTATCAGTCGTTTTTGATGGTTTGAGAAGTGGAGAAGTGGAGAAGTGGAGAAAGAAAAAGGCCCCGAATTCTCGGGACTGCGAAAATCGCGCAGCACGACGAAATTCTATACATAGACCTTAGACCATTGACATCTTCCATGAAAGAGTTTACAAATCCTGAAATTGAAGCCCGGTTTGCGATGGCCGGCGGTTTCCCGGCCGAATATGTGAACCGGGGGAAATATATGATGCTTGTGTGGAATGACGGAGATCATCCGGCCGACATCACGATCGATGACCGCAATATTGTGCTGAAACCGGGACATATCATGTGTACCACCTATCTGCATAAAGTCCATATTGACAATCCCGGTAAGAGACTCAGAAGTCTTTTTTTTAACAGAGAATTTTACTGTGTGCATACCTACGACAGTGAAGTATCGTGTAACGGACTTCTCTTTTTTGGTTCAGACAGTTCACCCATTCTCAAACTGGATGGGGATGAGACCGGAAGATTGCGCACTCTCTTTTCAGTTCTTGAAGAGGAGTTCACAGAAAAAGACAGCAGCCAGGAGGAGATGTTACGAATTCTCCTGAAGAGACTGATAATCAGGTGTACCCGGATGGCTAAAAAGCAGGTGTTGAAAAGTGAAGAAAGCCAGGCGGATATCGACTTGGTCAGGTCCTTTAATGTGCTGGTCGAAGAGCATTTCAAAACGATAAAATCGGTGCAGAAATATGCCGGATTATTACACAAATCGCCTAAAACCATCACCAATGTGTTTAGCAGATATTCGCGTGAAACACCTCTGCAGGTGATCCACAACCGGGTGATTATGGAGGCCAAACGGCTGCTGTTATACACCGATAAATCGACCAAAGAGATCGGGTTTGAACTTGGTTACAACGATCCGGCCCAGTTCAGCAAACTGTTCAAAAATGTAGTGGGTATGACGGCTACAGAGTTCAAGGAAAACAGAAATATGTCAACATATGGGCAGAATTGACAATCCTCAGTGTAGTTCTGCCATTTCAGGCTGACTGAAATCTTCCGAGATTGGGTACAGATTAAACTAAAACCCTCATAATGGAGAAAACGATGAGACCATTTAATGTACCAACACGAGATGAAGTCACCGAACAGAACAAGCAGATCTTCGACGATCTGGAATCAAAAGTGGGATTTGTCCCAAACATCTACGCCACCTATGCCCATTCAGAACATGCAACGGCACGTTACCTGGAGTTTGCCAATGGCAAAACCTCACTGAACAATAAAGAGAAAGAGGTGATTAACCTGGTCACCAGTCAGGTAAACGGCTGCAGATACTGCCTTGCAGCCCATACTTCCATCGGCAAAATGAACGGTTTTACAGAAGAGCAAACCGTTGAGCTTCGGCAAGGCCGGGCACCGTTCAACGATAAATATGATGCACTGGCAAAGCTGACCAAAGCGATTGCAGAACAACGTGGTAATGTATCGGATGAAGTTCTAAAAAACTTCTTCGATGCAGGATATACGAAAGAGAATCTGGTGGATGCTATCGTCAACATCGGAGAGAAATCGACAACAAACCTGCTTCATAATGTCACCGAAATACCGGTCGACTTTCCTGAAGCACCTGAATTGACCGTAACCCAATCATAAACCGAAATCAACAGGAGACTTAACAATGCATACAATTAACTGGAAAAACGCAATACTTGCAGGATTGGCAGGAACCCTATTGTTTGATCTATTCGGATTGATAATGGGGATGGGCTGGTGGGATATTCCCGCACTGCTTGGTGAACAAACCGGACTTGGAATGGCTTACGGGGTATTCGGACACTTTAGCAACGGAGCTCTGTTAGCCATTCTCTACGCCGGTATAGCACCCTCACTCTGGGGACCCGCATGGATCAGGCCGTTCATCTTTATTACGGCTCAAACCGTAGCTCTGGTCTGGTTCTTTATGTTTCCCCTTGTGGGTGCCGGAGTCATGGGGCTGAACGTTGGGGCCGATATGGCCATCGGCTCGCTGGTTCGCCACTGGGTCTATGTTATTCCTTACATCTTCATCATAAACAAAGGAATCTTTCCAAAAAGTGAATAACTGATGAAAGATCCCATCAAGTTAAAGGGCACCTCCTGGTACGGGGTGTCCTTTTTTTATGATTTTCATCCACCCTTCGTTTATTTTAAACGGAATCTATTCAGATAACCCTAACCTGTATAAACTTTGTCATGAGTATGATGAAAAAAATCCTAATCCTCATCTCCTTCCTGTTAATATGGACGCTTCCCGCTGCGGCACAAGAGGGTGCCGGTTCACCTCATACCCTTGAGATCACCGAATGGCTGGTGCTCGATCCGGTTGAGGCTGTGATGCCGCTCTGGCACGATCAGCCCGATGTGAATAACAACCCGTTTACGGCATCCGATCTGCTGAGCCGATCGCCGGCCGACGATAGCGCCTGGCTTCCGGCTGCTGGACAGTCTGTCCGATGGTCGTCCGACGCCTCGCTCCGGTGGCGTGAAGTGCAGGGGGATGCCGCCGAGTTTGAATCCCCGGGCAGCGGACCCGCATACGGATGGGCTGCCTTTTATGTTGAAACCGATCGCTTTACAGAAGCATCGCTGACCGTCAGCGGAAGCCACCCGTTCCTGCTTATTGTCAACGGTGAACAGCAAGGCGTGAAGAGCGGCAGTGAAGGGCCTGACGACGAACCGGGAAGCCTCACCCGTCAGCTCACCCTGACGCAGGGCAAACACACCATACTCATCCGCACACTCTATGATCCCGAAGCAGGATCGCCGTGGGCACTGACCGGATCGATCGAGGCCGGAGGTTCGGCAGAGCTGGCACACTCGACCGATCCCCGCCGCACACTCGACCTGGAGACGCTCTCCAACCAACCGCAGCTTGGCAGCCTGGCCGTCTCGGCGGATGGCAGCCTGGCAGCGCTCAGAATCCAAATGCCGGCACCGCCCGACGGAACGGGCGACTCCTGGCTGGAGATCCGGAATACATCAGACGGCTCACTCTACCGCGAGTACAGAGGCGGCAAGGATTTTGGAAGCCTGCAGTGGGCGCCCGAAGGCAAGGCATTCACCTATACCGAGAGCGAAGATGGCAAAACCTCGATCTGGCTGGCCGACCTGGAAAGCGGTTCTCAACAGAGAATCCTGAAGGATGTCGAGCAGTTTGCGGGTTACCGGTGGTCGCCCGAAGGAAGCTTCATCATCTACTCCGTCAATGAGCAGAAAGAACGTGACGGCACCGGCGTCTACCGGATCGACGACCTTGAGGAGCGTCGTCCTTGGCATTTTACCCGAAGTTTTCTCTATAAACTGAACGTGCCGGAGGGAACCACACAGCGCCTTACGGCGGGTCTTCTGGCCACTTCATTGCACGATATCAGTCCGGACGGAGAGACCCTGCTCTTCTCCCGTTCACACACCGACTACTCACAGCGCCCCTATTCGGTTACTGAATACCGGATGCTGAACCTGCGCACGATGCAGGCCGACTCCCTCTTTACCGTTCCGTTTGGAGGAAGCGGGAGCTTTTCGCCGGATGGAGAGTCGATCCTGTTCACGGGCGGACCCTCCATGTTCGGAGAACTCGGTACCCATGTGCCTGAGGGAATGGTGGCGAATGACTACGATACACAGGCCTACCTCTATGGGATCGAATCGGGTGATGTTACTCCGATAACCCGTTCATTTGATCCGCAGGTGAACCAGGTGCGCTGGGGTGCCGATGCAAACACGATCTATCTCACAACCACTGACCGGTCGTATGGCAATCTCTACCGGTATGACCTGAGGCGCGACCGTTATACTCTGATCGACACCGATACGGAGGTGGTTCACCAGTTTGATCTTTCGCGTAACGGACGAACCGCGGTCTATAGCGGAACCGGTATCTCACAACCGGTACAAGCTCATGTGCTGGACCTCAGAAGAGACCGGACCCGGCTTCTGAGAGATCCGGGCTCCGGCTATTTTGCTCATGTCGAATTTGGCCGAGACAAAGAGTGGAGTTTCACAACCGACGAGGGGAGGGAGATTGACGGATATGTCTATTATCCCCCAAATTTTGATCCGGATAACAGCTACCCGGTGATTGCACACTACTATGGCGGGACGGTACCGGTTAGCCGTTCGTTTGGCGGACGTTACCCCAAAGAGCTCTATGCCGCCAATGGGTATATCGTCTATGTAATGCAGCCCAGCGGGGCGACCGGTTACGGACAGGAGTTTTCTGCACTGCATGTAAACGATTGGGGAAAAATCGTTTCAGGTGAAATCATTCAGGCCGTGGATCAATTCCTGGATGCCCATCCCTACGCCGATCGCGAGAGGGTGGGAGCCATCGGTGCTTCTTATGGCGGTTTCATGACCATGCTTCTGCTAACCGAAACCGATATGTTTGCAGCCGGGGTGAGTCACGCAGGAATCAGCAATATCGCCAGCTACTGGGGTGAAGGGTTCTGGGGATTCCAATACAGTGCCATCGCAACCGCCAACTCATTCCCCTGGAACCGGAAAGATATCTACATCGATCAAAGTCCGCTCTACGCGGCCGACCAAGTCACAACACCGCTGCTTTTTGTAACCGGTATGAGCGATACCAACGTGCCACCCGGAGAGAGCCTGCAGATGTACACCGCTCTCAGGCTGCTTGAGCGGGAGGCAGCCTTTGTGGCAGTTGACGGACAGGATCACCACATCCTGGATTACAATAAGTACAAACTCTGGAAACAGAGTATCCTGGCCTGGTTTGACAAGTACCTCAAAGATCAGCCGGAGTGGTGGGATCACAAATATGAGTAACCGATGCGGGGTGTGGACGTTTAATCAAGGTTCCACATCCCGTTTTCAATAATTTCAAGGCTGTTTCCGGCGGGATCTCGGAAATAGATCGATTTGAGTCCGCCGGGCCACCTGACCTTGGACTCGATCTCAACCCCATGACTTTTCAGCCTCATCTTCCAATCGTTGAGCAGGTGTTTGTCGGCCGAAAAAGCGATATGAGTGGCTCCATCCGCTCCGTGAAGCGGTATCGGCTTCTCATCGACATAGGTCTGCTCGCTGGCGGTATGGCCGGGGTTGAAAATGAGCAGCATCGAATCTCCGCAGCGGTAGAAGAGATGGCGGCCCTCCTCCTTGCGGATTAATGTCAGGTTCAGGGTTTCCGAATAGAAGGTTTCGGCGGCATCAAGGTCTTCGGCGTAGAGGCAGGTTTCGATGATCTTGTTCAGTTTCATGGCGACCCGTTTGTATGTTCAGATGAATAGTATGATAACATCAGGTTATGAAGATTGTATGACATTTCGAAGTTAGAACGGTTTTCCGACAGTGATTTTCTGAAATCGCTGAACACCCCGGAATAGTGGCTCACCATTCTCTCGTTCTCTTCCGAAAAATCAGCCAGGCACTCTCTGCTTCCATCCCCGCCGATATACCAGACCGATTGGCCGGAGTGGTCGAGGAGCCAGGTGCCCTCTTCAAAGTAGAGGGTTGTCGATTTGCTGTCGATGCCGAGGGTCCAGTTGGTATCGATCACTCCCATGCCGCGTCGGCCGCTGCTGTTATGGAAGGAGAGCAGGGCCGATCCTCCAATCTCACGGCACTCATACCCGGGAAGGGCAGTCTGGGTGGTTTTCAGGAGGCTCATTCCGCTCGGATCGATGATGCGTGCGAGGATGCTGAGTGCATTGATGGCACTGTCGATCCATGATCCGCCCAGCGAAACAGCATGAGGCAAAAGGTTGCCGTTTTGGATATAGGGGTCGTAGAGTCCGCAGTGAAACCCGATCAGCTCGCCTGTCGGATAAGCAAGGTTATCCGGGTAGTGATCGGCAAACCAGAGCAGTTCGGCCCCGAACGCTGCGTGAAGAGAGGAGTGGATGCGGTGCCCCGATTGTTTATGGAGCTCTGTCAATTCATGGAGTTCTTCGTGCGTGGTGACCATCGGTTTCTCCAGCAGGACCTTCAGATCGTGTTTCATGGCCTGTTCTACCGTAGCCAGGTGCACATCGGGCGGGACGGAGATGACCACGGCCTCCATCTCCGGGAATTGAAAAAATTTCTCCGGATCGCTGAAAAATGGGATGGAGCCGGGTACCCTGGAGCGCTGATCCGGGTCGATGTCGCAAGCGGCACAGAGTGAGAGCCCGTCGGCCGTCTCAAGGGCCTCAACCTGTGCCCGGGCCACATGTCCCAGGCCGATAATACCGATGGGAATGGTTTTCATCATGATGGAATTTAGGAAAAAGTGGAGAAGGGAAGAAGGTGTACGGTATACGGCATAGGGTTTACGCGTCTTCATGGATAAATCGAGGGATGGCTCCCCCTACATGCATCTGCAAACAAACCATCCATCAATGTTTCACGTTTGACGTTTCACGTTTCCCCACTGATGACACTGTTCACTGTACACTGACCACGCTGTTGGCGCGGATGTCGATGGCGAATGCGCCGTGGCCGTCGCTGAGCACGTAGAGTGGGTTCATCTCCATTTCGGTGATTTCTGGGTGGTTGGCTGCGATCCTGCTCATGCTGATCAGGGCCTCCCTGACCGATTTCATATCGGCCGGGGGGAGGTGTCGCCACCCTTTCAGCTTGCGTCCGGCCAGCGTCGAGCCGATCAGCTCTTCGGCTTCCGATTCGCTGAGCGGAGCCACCGCCGTCTGGACATCCTTGTAGAGCTCGACATCGGTTCCGCCGGTCCCGAAGAGTACCAGGGGACCAAACTGCTGATCCTGTTTGATACCGATAATCACCTCCTGACCGCCTTCCAGCATCTTCTGGATCAGTACACCCTCCATTTCGGCATTGGCGTTCTCTGCAGCACTTTTGATCTCGCTCCACGCACGTTTCAGCTCCTCATCATTGCGCAAATTGATTTTTACTCCGCCGATATCCGATTTGTGGCTGTGATCTTTCGATATCAGTTTCATAACGACCGGGTATCCGATGGTTTGTGCCTTATTTATCGCATCTGACAGGTTCTCTGCGGTGGATTGTTTCGGCAGTGAGATTCCGTATGCAGCGGCCAGCTGGTCCCAATTTTGCTGTTCAATATGTTCACTTGCAATGGCAGGCATATGCTCTTCAGCATCTTCCGGGTGGTCATTTTCTGAATTCATCCACTCTTTGCGCTGCACCATTGCCGAGAGGATGGAGGCCGCCCGTTCGGGAAACGCCACATTGGGCACACGCCGCTTGTGGAGGATATTCAGGGCTTCATCGACCGAAGCTTTCCCCATGATCGAGGCGATAACCGGCTTTTTGTGGAGTCCGGCAGTCTCACCAACCACTTCGGCGAGGCTGGCCGGCAGGAACCAGTCCTGCGGAGCCTGAATCACCACCACGGCGTCGACGGTCTCGTCGGTCAGCAGGGCCTCCAGGGCGAGGGTATAGGTGGCCGGGCCCGAACCGGCGAGCACATCCACCGGGTTTTTGGCACTTGCGGCCTTGGGCAGGCGGCTCTTCAGATACTGGCGGGTCTGGTCCGTTAGCGGTGCCATCTCCATCCCGGCTTTCTCGAGGGCATCGACGGCGAGGATGGCGGGTCCGCCGGCGTTGGTCAGTACCGCCACCCGTTTGCCTTTGGGCAGGGGCTGCCAGGCGAGAGCACGGGCCCAGTCAAACATCTCCTCCATATTTCGCGCCTCCAGCACGCCCGATTTTCGGAATGCGGCCGAATAGGCCTCCTTGCTGCCCGACAGCGCACCGGTATGTGAGGAGACCGCTTCAGCACCTTTGGCACTCTGTCCGCCTTTCAGAATCACAAAAGGCTTCTTGCGGGCAACTTCCTCGGCTTTTTTCAGAAACTCCGGTCCGTTAGAAACCCCTTCGGCGTAGGCGGTGATCACCTCGGTCTGCCGGTCGTTGCCAATCAGGTCGATCATCTCGGTTTCGGTGACGTCGATCTGGTTGCCGAGGCTGACGATGCGCGAGAATCCCACGCCGGCACCCCGTGCCCAGTCGATCACGGCTGCGACCATCGCACCCGATTGTGAAATGAAGCCGATCCCGCCCTGTTCCGGCATCCCAACCACAAAGGTCGTGTTAACCGGGGTGTGGGTATCGATCGTGCCGATACAGTTGGGTCCGATGACCCGGATGTCGTATTCCCTGGCCACCTCTTTCAGCTTCTCTTCAAGCTCACGGCCCTCATCGCCGGTTTCGCTGAATCCGCCGCTCACCACGATCGCATTCCGGATCTTCTTCTCGCCACACTGTTTGATCACGCCCGGAACGTAGGTGGCCGGTACAATGACCACAGCCAGGTCGATTCCGTCGGGAAGCTCCTCGATAGAGGGGATGCAGGGCACTTCCAGGATCTCCGACGCATGCCGGTTTACCGGGTAGATGTCACCTTTGAAGTTATACTTGAGGAGGTTGCGGATCACGCCGTAACCCAGTTTGTGAGGATCCCTGGAAGCGCCAATCACGGCCACTTTTTTAGGTGTGAAAAAAGAGTCAATCATGATGAAAAAGTTTTTAGGATATTTTTATCTTAAATTATGCATGGTGGAGGGAAAAGGCAAAAGGGAAAAGTGAAAAGGCAAAAGGCAAAAGTGAAAAGTGAAAAGTGAAAAGTGAAAAAGTATCGGGCCTGCAGACCGCAGGTACCACACAGGTTGGCTTGCCGACCGAAACATAGGCGCAGGTTAACATCCTGTGGATCGGGTTTATATTACTTACTAACATTATAAATGATCAAATTACTGTTGAAATATGGAGTTAAGCGATTTTAAGACGGATACCATCATTGAACCCTTTCGAATCCGGTCGGTCGAGCCGATCCGGTTCACAACCATCGAGGAGCGGCGGGAGCTGCTGAAACAGGCGGGATACAACCCATTTTTGCTGCGTGCAAGGGATGTGCTGATCGATCTGCTGACCGACAGCGGAACCGGTGCGATGTCGGCCGCCCAGTGGGCCGGAATGATCAGCAGCGACGAGTCGTATGCCGGATCGGAATCATACTATAAATTTGAATCGGCAGTGCAGGATATCACCGGGTTTAACCATGTGATCCCGACACACCAGGGCCGCGCGGCAGAGAATATACTTTTTACCACCATCGCATCCGAAGGGGATGTGATTCCGAGCAACACACACTTTGACACCACTAGGGCTCACGTAGAGCACAACGGGGCAGAGGCACTCGACCTGGTGATCGATGAGGGCCGCCAGCCGCTCAACCGATATCCGTTTAAGGGGAATATGGATATCGACAAGCTCAATGATGCGGTGAAGCGGTATGGGAAGGAGCGCATTCCGGCAATCATGCTGACGCTGACAAACAATTCGGGCGGCGGACAGCCGGTGAGCATGGCCAATGTGAAAGCGGTCTCGGAGGTAGCCCGCAAGCAGGGTATTCCGTTCTTCATCGACGCCTGCCGGTTTGCGGAGAACAGCTGGTTCATCAAGACGCGCGAGGAGGGGTATGCCGACAAGTCGCCGATCGAGATTGCCCGTGAGATTTTCAGCTATGCCGACGGCTGTACGATGAGTGCCAAAAAGGACGGGATGGCGAATATCGGCGGATTCCTGGCACTGAATGATGACAAGCTGGCCGCCGAGTGCCAGAGCCTGACCATTTTAACCGAGGGATTTCCCACCTACGGCGGCATGGCCGGCTACGATATGGAAGCGGTGGCCGCCGGGCTCTATGAGGCGCTGGATGAGGGGTATCTGAGGTACCGGGTGCGATCGACCGCCTACCTGGGCGACAAGCTGATTGAGGCGGGGATTTCGATCGTTCAGCCTACCGGCGGACACGCCGTCTATATCGATGCCCGTGAGATGCTGCCTGCACTGGGGGCGCTGGAGTACCCGGCCTGGAGCCTGGCCAATGCACTCTACCTGATCGGCGGGGTTCGTGCAGTGGAGATCGGCAGCGTGATGTTTGGCCTGCAGCCCGACGGCACGGAGAAGCCGGCTGCCATGGAGCTGGTTCGACTGGCGATCCCCCGCAGGGTCTACACACAGAGCCACATTGACTACCTTGCCGAGGTGGTGATCAGCGTCTATGAGCAGCGCGAGAAGCTGACCGGCTACCGCATTGTCTCTGCACCAAAGGTTCTGCGCCACTTTTCGGCCCGGCTGGAGCCGCTTTCATAAGCGGAGCCGCGCGGGCAACCCGGAAAAGTGCAGTAGATAGTTGGCGGGGAATTGGATATACTTGATTTCTGTTCTCCCCGGTGAAACCAAACCTGCAGAAGATCTATGTTCAAATTTATCAAACGATGGCTCCCCTCAAAAGAGGAGGTACAGGATCCAAAGCGATTTCTTCGTCAGGCTACGGCTCTGATGCGCCGGGAGTACGAGGGAAAACTGCTGGATGAGTCGACGGCCGACCCCGATCCCCTGAAGCAGTTTGAGGTGTGGTATGCCGAGGCGGTCGAGGCCGTCAAGGATGACCCCAATGCGGTGCTGGTGGCCACGGCCGATGAGCAGGGAAGGCCCTCATCGCGCGTGGTATTGCTGAAAGAGTATGATGAGCAGGGGTTTGTCTTCTACACCAACTATGCGAGCCGCAAAGGGGAACAGATCTTGAAAAATCCGTCGGTTGCCATGACCTTCTACTGGCCCGACCTGATGCGCCAGGTGCGCATTGAGGGGAGTGTGGAGAAGGTTTCGAGGGAGCAGTCGGAAGCCTACTTCCGCAAGCGTCCCCGCGCCAGCCAGATCGGCGCCTGGGCCTCCTCACAGAGTGAACAGATCTCCTCACGCGAAGCCCTTGAAGAGCGGTTCCGCGAGACCGAAGAGAAATTTGACGGGAAAGAGATTCCGGCTCCGCCCAACTGGGGCGGGTTTCGCGTGGCTCCGCATCGCTACGAATTCTGGCAGGGACGTGCCGGCCGCCTGCACGACCGCATCTGCTATCTGCACGCCGGCTCCGGCGACTGGGACGTAGTACGGCTCAGTCCGTAACTGGGCTCCCTTCGGGAACAGAGAAACGGAGAAACCGATCAACAGAGAAAGTGGATGCAGGGCGCAGGTTCCAGGGCTTTACTGTTTACAGTGAACAGTGGGGAAACGTGAAACGTCAAACGTGAAACATTGATGGCTAGTTTGGTATTTGGTGCTTGGAATTTTTGCCTTTTGCCTTTTGCTGCGCGTTTTTTGCGCAGTCCCGAGAATTCGGGGCCTTCTCCATCTCTCCCTCGATTTATCCATGAAGACGCGTAAACCCTACGCCGTATACCATATACCGTACACCATATACCGTACACCATATACCGCACACCATATACCGTACACCATATACCGTACACCATATACCGTACACCGTTCACCTCAATCATACCACCGAAAGCCTTGCTGTTCATTGTATAGCAACACAATGCGCTGGGCGTGCTTGATGGTGACTTCGCGGGTATCGACGTGGCTCCATTCGATCTGTTCATCATCGGGAGCATAGCCGAAAGAGATCTCGATATGGTGGGTGCCGGGTTCGAGCGGCACGGTGATGATGCCGCTGCTGTAGCCGCGCCTGAAGATCCCTTTGGGCCGATATTGGTTCTCATAGAGCGTTTCACCGCCAATGGACACGCGTACGGCAACATCCGACCGGCGTTCAACCGTGCGGATATCATCGCGCTGCATGTGGCTCTGCAGCTGCCGGCTCTCATCGGGCTCGGCGTAGACGGGCAGTCCCTCTTTCTTGAAGGAGATCACCAGTTCCGATTCGCGCTCGGGCAGGGGCAGCTCTGCCGAACTGGGCCAGACGGTAAAGGCTGTGATGAAGGCGCCGATGAGCAGTCCCACCGCCACGGTCTGCCACCCGGGTTTCCTGCCGGAGGGTGCGGTGGCTTCATCCCGGTTTCTGTTTCTGAACTCCTGCGCCTCACGCAGGAACTTGTTGAACTCGGGCTTGTCGAGTTTCAGGAAGAGGATGTCATCTTTCTCAAAACGGTCTTTGCGGAACTCCGGGTGACGCTCACCCTCCATCCGCTCGCCAAACCAGTCGGCACCGAGGCGGTAGTCGGGATCCGATTCACATCCCATAACGAGCACGCCGTCAGCGCCCTTTTTCAGCGCTCTCTCAACCAGCGTGGGGTGGATCCAGCCGGCACACGGAAGGGTATTGACCAGGTAGCCGGGCATCTCTTTGCACTGGCCCGATTCGGGATCGATGGTGAGCGAACTGCCGGCACTGTTGCCGCAGACAAACGCAACATGCTGTCCCTCGAGCGACCGGTCGTCATCGTCGAGCCAGCGGTCGAGCTTTTTGCGGATCTCCCAGGGGGAGAGGTTGGGGTAGTCGATGGCCACGGGATCGCACGATCCCACGCAGATACCGCAGGAGACGCAGATGGAGTGGTCGATCTCGGCCACAAACTCACTCTTTTTGGGGTTGCCCTCCTGACGCGGAACCATGGTGATGGCGTTGTAGGGGCAGTCGTAGAAGCACTGGACGCATCCGTTGCACTTGATCTCGTCGACAACCGGCTGCGACTCTTTCTTGCGGCGTTTCATCAGCCAGGGGATGCTGGAGACCCCGATGAATCCGACCAGGAAGATCAGCCAGAGCGTGCCGCCCTGCAGCCGTTCGGTCAGGATAAGCGGAAGCAGGTAGAAGTAGTCGACCGTCACGCTTTCGGAGGCCGACATCAGATCGGCGCGTCCCTCAATATCGGCCGGGAAGAGCAGCGATACGACAATCAGCGAGACGGTAAGCAGGATGGAGAACCTGAGGTTGGTGAAGAAGAGCGGACGATTCAGCCTCGAGACGTGCAGCCAGACGGCGACTCCAAAGGCGATCGGGATCAGCATGTGCATGAAGAAGACGATCAGAAAGAGGACCGAGTTGAAGCTGTCGTCGGTCAGGAACGAAGCCTTGAGCGGCTCTGCGAAGAAGGGGAGGACGTCGACCATTTTGGCGGTCGCCGTCGCGATCATTGCGCCGCGTTCATCCCATACCAGCCAGTAGCCGAGCCATCCGTCGAACCAGATCAGAATCAGGGCAACAATGCCGGTCACCCATGCCAGCCAGCGCGAACCGGTAAAGCGTCCGCCGAAAAAGACTTTAAACGCATGAAACAGCACAAAGAGCATAAAGGCATCCGAACTGTAGCGGTGCAGGCTCCGCATCAGTTCGGCGGTGTAGGGCTTGGCGGCCATCGCGGCTACCGAATCGTACGCATGGTGCACACTCGGACTGTACCAGATCAGCAGGGCAAAGCCGGTCAGAACGGCCACGACAAACATGTAATTCGCAATGGCTCCGGCCTGGATAAAGGGGTGGTAGGCGTGCGGGATGTAGGCGTGCGTGAATCCGTCCAGTTTGCGGAACCAGCGGTCGATGCCGTCTAACAGCCGCCGCCCGCGCATTGAGGAGTCGGGGCCGGCTTCAGAAGCCTTGACCACATTGGTTTTAAACTCCTTCCAGTTCCAGTAGTTCTCCCGGGCTTCGAGGTCATGTTTGTTTGGATCGTCTGACATCAGCGGTGGTTTTGAATCGTTTATAATACGTTTTGATGCGGAGCCGGGGACTCTGCGGATGATTGCCGGTTAGTGCCCGGCAGCATCGGTCAGGCGTTCCGGTTTCGGCTCATCAACGAGCAGTTTCAGGGCCTCAGCCATCCACTGTTGCTGGATCTTCCCGATGGTAAAGCGGTAGGCGATGCTGCCTTCGCGATCGAGAATCATAAAGAGGTTGGCGTGGTCAAGGTCAGCCGAATCGGCCCGCTCGTATCGCGAGACGTTGAGCCGGTCGAGCAGCGCATTGATTTTACCGGGATCGCCGGTGAGCAGGTGGGCGTTGTAGTTGTCGAGCCGGTAGAAGCGGGCCACCTGGCTCAGCAGCTCGGGGGTATCTTTTTCGGGCTGCATGGTGATTGCCAGCAGCACAACATCCTCCTGCTGCCTGGCAGTCAGCGTGTCGAGCACGTTGCGGGCCTGTTCGAGGATCATCGGACAGGTATCAGCACACGAGGCATAGACGGAGGTCAGAATGACAACCCGGCCTTCAAAATCGCCCAGGGTGACCTCGTCGCTGTGCTGGTTGATCAGTGTGAATTCAGGGGCCGTGTGCGAGGTTCTGAGAACATCGGGCTGAAACTCCAGGTTCTCCTCGGGAACTTCAAACATCATCAGAAAAGATGCGATGACGGCGATGACCAGTACCGATGAGAGTGAAAACTGATTGCGGGTGATGGAGGGTGCATTCCAGACCTTTTGAAGGGGCTCCTGCCAGACAAACAGGATGACCAGGGCCAGGATCATGGGGTTGACGGTGAACATCAGCAGGTAGATCCACTGCATCTTGCCGGTGGCCGGGTCATAGCCGAAACACCATACTTTGAAATCTTCGGCAAAGGCGCCCCAGGCAGAATCGGTCACGGGCACAAAAGCCATGATGACAATAAAAATCCAGGATAACAGCAGTGTATAGAGCATAAACACGGGGAACTGCCAGGAGGTAAAATAGTTTTCAATTCGGTCAAGCATGATCAATACCGCAGGTTGTGGTTTAAACGAATACCGGAGCGTCAGGGTGAGGGCCGGAGTGGCCACTCATTGCAACCGGCAAAAAAAAAGTTGATTTCAAAAAAAAGCCTTTATCGCCTGCCTTTAGGCCTGCCTTCAGGGCTTGTCTTCAGGTTTACCTTCAGGTTTATCTTTAGGCCTGCCTTCAGGTTTACCTTCAGGATTTCCCGAAGGATGTCGGGCAATTCGGATTGGCCGGCAGCCCAATGGCCGCCGGCTTTTCCATATTTGATCACCAACCCTGCATGGCGGGAGAGTCCGCCACGAAGGGATGGATGGAGTGGTTAACGAATGTGCCAGAGGTCGGTCAGTGCCGCCCAGTTGGCAAAGTAGTAGATGGCAAAGCTGAGCAGGAAGATCAGTACCAGGACAACGGTACCTGGGGTTTTGACGTGGTAGTCTTTCCCTTCCTCTTCGTACCCTTTGCTGATAAGCTCATCGGTCATCTTCTGTTCCTTCTCAGACTGCCAGCTCGGCATCTTCTTGCCTTTCAGCGAGGGACCAAAGAAGACGGCTGCAACGGTCAGCACGATAAAGAGCAGCAGGCCGATGAAGGCGATGATGCCACCGATACCCATGACGCCCAGGAAAATGTGGGCTACGGGGTCGAATCCGGTCTCCAGGATCGCACCGCTGAAGTCACTGTCGTAGGTCCGGCGAGGTACACCGTAGGTGCCGGCAAACGACATTCCAAGGCTCATCACGACAATGCCGCCTCCAAATAGCCACGGCTGAATCCGCGCCAGGCCTTTCATATAGAAATCCTTCTGGAAGATGAGTGGCACCAGATAGTAGCAGAGTCCCATAAAGGCGAGCGAGGTACCGCCCACAACGGTTGCGTGGAAGTGTCCGGGTATACGCATCGTATTATGCGCCATAATGTTGATCTGCTCGGTTCCGAGGGTCACGCCGGTAATCCCGCCGATGAAGCCGAAGATGATGGCCGACAGCGCCACCGCAGAGAAGCCCGGATCTTTCCATGGCAGCTTGGCAAACCAGCCAAAGATCCCTTTGTTGTAGCCTTTGCGTCGCATGGCAACCTCCATCGAAGCGGGTACGGTGTATCCGTGAATCATCGACGCCAGAACGGCCAGGTACATCGCGTAAGAGGTGTTCCAGATCTTCCACTCGGAGCTCAGTCCGGGATCGACCAGCAGGTGGTGTGCTGCGGCCAGGTTGATGAAGAGGATATAGAGGATAAACGCCCCGCGGCAGACGGTTTCATTGAGCGGCTTGGCACCGGTACTCATGGTTGCCACGAAATACCAGATCGCCACCATGGCGGCTACGTTAATCTGCTGAGAGTGGTGTCCCAGTCCCCACCAGAAGAGGCGGTATACACCCGGATCCATCATCTCGATCCAGCCCATCGACCACATGAAGGTCGGAACCAGTGCGATGGCGCCGTGAATCAGTGCAACCACAGCGATAATGGCGGCCGTTGCCGCCCCGAAGGTGACCAGCGGCATCGATCCCTCGTAGGTTTTATTCTTCTTGGCGATGTAGAGTGTGGCAAAGAAGTTGAAACAGACAATCAGCGCCCCCACCGCAAACAGGATGATTCCCAGGTAGAAGATCGGATGCGCCTCCAGCGGAGGATAGGAGGTGAGCAGCACGTCTGCGCGTCCGTCAAGGATGATGTAGTTGGTCATCACCGCACCGATCGCCATCAGCGCCAGTGAGATGTGAGCCAGCTTCTTCGAGAACATCCTCGTGTTGAGAAGGGTGGTGCTGGCAAAGTAGAGAACCGCCATCTCAAAGAAGATGATCCAGAAGACCAGCATGTTGACCCCGTGAAGGGTGAGCATGCGGTAGTACCAGACATCGTTGAGGAGCATTACATTCGACCAGCGGGTCAGCGCCAGTGAAATCGCCGCAACGGCCCCGATCAGCAGAAAGATAACCGCCAGGACAGCATTGACTTTGACAAAAAATTCAGCTTTCAGAAAGATCGACAGACCGGTGGTGTTACACACCCTGTGGACCGCCGCTTTTGCAGTATCAGTACTCATAGTTTGTTCCTGTTGATTTTATTCTACGATTATTTTTCCGGTCATGCGATGGTGGCCGATACCGCAGAACTCATTGCAGATCAGGCTGAACTCACCGGTGGTGGTCGGGGTGATGGTCATCACGTAGTCGAAACCGGGCAGTACATGAAAGTTCATGTTCAGCGGCAGGATGGAGAGCCCGTGCTGCAGGTCGATCGACGAGACGTGAACACGATAGGTCTGGTCCTTTTTCAGTTTGAGGACCGGGTACCACTGCCACATCTGTCCCATCAGGTAGACATCGCTTCCGGGCGGGGGTTCGACAACGGGCACGCGGTTGATCTCGTCAACCTTGTAGGCGTCGACAAATTGGTTGACCCGGTCGAGGAATTCGGTGGGTGTGACCTTGTAGGTTTCGCTGGGGGCGTTCTGTTTACCCTGGAAGTGCCACCAGGGCATGGTGATCGACATGACCAGGCACCAGGCCAGGGCCAGTCCGACCCAGAGCCGTTCCGAACCGGTTGGCGGACGAAACCAGTTTCCTTTAGGATGAAATATACTCATGACATTTGGTTTTTAGGGTTTTCAGGGGAGGGTTCCCTGTGGAATGGTTAGCAGTTCAATGAGGCCCCATAGGGTATATGAGAGAAAGGGGATGGCCAGGCCCAGAATGAGCAGCAGCCAGATATTATCCATGAACTTCTGGAGAGGGTGTATTTTTTCTTCTTCTTCCATAATCATTCAGACAGATCGTTAAGGTTTAGAGGTTTGGGTGGTCATTTCTTTTAGTTTCTCCGGGAGTGTGTTTCACCATCCTGCCCCGGTTGTAGCTCATGACGATGATGCAGATAAAGAGGAGTCCCCCGGCCATGGCCAGAAGTCCGCCGCCGCTCATCAATCCGAGTCCGGCAAGCGCTTCAGCCGTATAGATATTCTGTTCCTGCCCGTAGAGCTTGCGCCCCATTCCCATCATTCCTGCGATGGCAAAGCCGATCACAAAGAGGGTCTGGCCAAATCCAAAGAGGAGAGGCTGCCATCGTAAAAAGAGCTTGCCCCGGCGGCTGGAAACCGAGTAGCCGTACTCTTTCATCAGGATAAAGACCATCACCATATAGGCTACGGTCACCCCGCCAAGCGAGGCGTGATAGTGGGCGGGGATGAGGGTGCTGGAGTCGCGAATCATCGCGCCAAGGATAAAGCCGGTGATGGTGAGCAGGATGCTGACCAGCAGGCCGTTAAAGCAGAAATTGTGAAATAGCTTTGTGGGGGTTTGAGTCTCCTTTTTCCAGAGCCAGAGGGTTCGTGCAGCCAGGATGATATAGATCGATACGGCCGGGAAGATGAACCATCGCATGAGCTGGGTAAAGCCTGCGTAGTAGAACTGCGAGGTGGTTCCCTGGGCCATGAGGACCGGCGAGAGCACCGCGGGAATGGCCAGAAGGCTGATGAGCCAGCGGTTGGTGCGCGCCGAGGCGATTTCGCGGCCGGTTATCTTCCGGATCAGAATCATCCACACCGCCAGCATCCCCAGTACATTGGCAAATTGCAGGATGTGTCCGCCTCCCCACATGATCACCTCAAAGTAGGTGGTGCGGCTGGCCAGCTCGGGCGTCAGGATCCAGGCGGTGATGATGGTGAGGATACCCACAATGACTACCGAGCCGGCATAGCGCACGGTGATGGCTGCCGAATCGGAGTAGAAAGTGGGGCGCGCGGCCGATTCAACCGTTTCCGTACTGCGCTGTGAAAAGGTGGTAAAGAGTCCGGCGGCAATCAGCAGCAGGCCCGCCGTAAAGAGCGGATGGTCGAGTACGGGGATATAGTTTGCCAGGATCGGTTCGGCGCTTTGGATAAAGACCGGGATAATCATCAGAAAACTTCCGGCGAGAGCCAGTTTGAGTCCGGCCGAGAAGAAGATGGCGTTGATATTTTTAACCAGGGAGAGGTAGAGGGCGGAGAGGAATGCGTAGAACCAGATGACCAGTGCGAAGTCGACATGCAGGACGAGCGATTTTCGGGCAAAATGGGGATCACTGATCAGTCCGGCAATCCAGGGCGTTCGGGCGATGACAATGATAAACGAGAAGAATCCGGACAGCAACAGGCTGAACAGGGCCAGTTTCAGCCACTGTTTGGGATAGTCTTCACGAACCATTGAGCGGGATACGGTCAACAGTTCAAAGGGGAGTTGTACGGCCTTTCGTAAGATTAAAAGCATAGGCGCCACTTTTCTTAATGGATATACATGTCTATTATACGGCAGTTTCAATAGACAGGCAAGTCTATTGAAACTTTTTTATCTTGCCTCAAAAACATCATTCAGACAGAACGCAAATGTTTCTAACACAGACATCACATTACGCCCTCAGGGCGATGACGGGCCTGGTCATATCGAAGGACTCCAGGCCCGTTAATTCCAAAGAGCTATCCGTCTATGCGGATGTGCCATCGCACTATTTATCGAAGATCATGCGCAAGATGGTGGAGGCGGGGTATGTCGCCTCACAAAAAGGGCATGGAGGCGGATTTATCATGAAAACCGCACCGGCCGATCTGAGAGTGATTGACGTGCTGACCGCTGCGGGCTTCGACATGGAAGACCAGCCGTGCGTGTTCGGCTACGATGAGTGCAGCAATGACGACCCTTGTCCGCTGCACCCGGTCTGGAAACGCCTCAAAGACTGTTTTGAAGACTGGGCCTGCAACACCACCTTTGAGGATGTGCGCAACGACAACGAGATGATCGACCGGGCAGAGTTCATGAAGAAGGGAGGCAGGTAGTTACAGTGTACAGTGATCAGTGTCAACAGTGCCAACAGTTTTTACAGTGAACAGTGATCAGTGTCAACAGTGGAAAAGGCAAAAGGCAAAAGGCAAAAGGCCCCGAATTCTCGGGCCTGCCGACCGAAGATATCTCACAGGTGGGCCTGCCGACCGAAGCTTATGTGTAGGTGGGACTGCGCAAAAAACGCGCAGCAAAAGGCAAAAAAACGCGCAGCAGTTCTCACGACTCACGACTCAAGACTCACGTCTATATACCATCTACCATAGACCATAGACCATCATCCCCGGTAGGTCGTAACCCGGTTCCAGGCCAGCAGGGCGAAGAGGAGGATGGAGGAGAGGATGAGTCCACGTCCGGTGAGTGCCAGAGATGGAGATTCAGGTGCGAGGGTGGATGCGCAGAGAAGCGCAATGCCGGCGTTGATCAGGATGAGGAGCAGCCAGCCGGCCCACTGCGGACCCCGGCGGTCGCCGGTCAAATATTTGGGAAACATCCAGTAGGCGGTTCCGACAACAAACTGCACCATCCAGCCCCAGATTGCCATCTCATAGTGCATCGGCAGCAGGGTCCACATCAGCGGGGAAACCGGAGTCACCTTGCCCGTCAGAATCAGGGCTCCGATGACGGCCGAGATAAGCAGCCAGCAGAGGGAGAGGCGGATCATCCAGACGGATTGCAGGGGCATCATGATTTGGATGATTTGGGTTGAGGTTTGCGGCGGGGCTGCAGCCGGGGCCAGATCTCTGCGATATAGCATCCAATGGCGGCAACCTGCAACAGCGCGGCCAGCCATATCATCACGGCAAGGGCAACCGATCCGGGATAGAGGTAGACAAGCGGCTCGGAGAGAAAACGGAGGATGAGTCCGCCATTCAGCATCCAGAACGTACTCCAGACCAACAGTGACTCACGCTTTGGCCGGTCGCGGTATTTACGCGGAAACATCCAGACCGATACGCCGATGATCAGCTGGGTGATCCAGCCCATCACAAGCATGTGCCAGTAGACCGGCAGCAGCGAGAGGGAGTCGAGCACGGGGAGTTCACTCAGAAAGGCGAGTACAACTCCGGCCAGGAAGTAGAGAATGCCTGCTTTGATAAACCACTGTGTTGATCTGGGCATAGGTTTTGTTCGCTGTAAATGTCCGTTAGGAGATGGTTAGGGTTCGGTAATATTATATGGATAATGCTCATCTGAAGATGGTGCGCGGCAGCCGCAACAGATCTGCGGTTGTGAAAAGAACCGCCGGGCACTCCGAAATGTAACCTGCTGATCGGTGACTCTCAAGGCTTTCACCGAATCGACTGCACCATGTCGAACCGTTACGAAGGGTTTGAATGGGATGACGGAAGTACGGCCTGGGGGACAAGGTTGCCGGATTCGTCAGGCCGGTTTACCGAACGAATAACAAAGTGGACTTCGATTGTTCTTACAGGGAAAGTGCTGGACTCTGTAAAAAACAGGGTAAAAGCATTAAATGAGATCAATTGAAGTGCATGGATAAGGTATAGGTGATGTATGATTGGAGGTAAAGGATGTAAATTAAAACCTCATGACAAAGTTTTAAAAAGTGTAAACAGAGATCAATTTAGAGGCATATTAAGGGTAATATAACATGCATTTAAAGACATATATGAGCTAAAATAGCAGGTAATATAAAATACATTCAGGTATAAGATAAAATTCTCACAATTCAGAATCGACCGTCTGTAAAAGCTTGTTAACGGGACTGCCGAAACGGCTTTTCGTGCAATTTGGAAGCGCTTCCCGTAAAATCTTGAGTAGTTTTGATTTCTTGATATTAAGTATTCTATCAATAGAAAAAACAATGAGATAATACACTTTAAAGACAATATATGTACTTTATAATAAGGGTAACTAAATCCTAAAATATCAATAGATTAAATAAAAAATTATTATCAAAGTGTATATTAATCTTGTTTCAAAATGATTATTGGGTTATTTAATGGGAGGTGATATCGCTCACTATCATCTGATGGTTGCAATCTCACCTTACAACCAAAAACCAAATTACCTTACAACCTTTCACCCATAAATCATAAACCTTATAAGCACTCACCTTACAATAGCAATCTCACCTTAACTTCAAATAAACAGATATGGGAAACACATATACGAACTCCTTAAAGGGAAGAACGTTATGGATACGTTCTTTATGTACTGTCTTTCTTCTGATGCTGCCCCTGGCAGTTGCTGCTCAGACTGGAATACAGGGAACGGTAACAGATGCAAACACCAATGAGCCTCTGATTGGTGCCACGATCTATGTGATGGAATCTGAACAGGGTACCAACACGAATATAGATGGTGAATTTCAATTGACCGGCATGCAGGCCGGCACCTATACCATTCGGGTCAGCTTCATCGGTTATGATGAATACAGGCAGGGGGTGACCATTGCCTCCGGCCAGATGCAAACGCTGAATATTGCTCTTGTTCCATCTGCAATCGGCCTCGATGAACTCGTGGTTACCGGTTACGGCATTCGCGAGCGACGCGAGGTGACCGGAGCGATCAGTTCGGTTCGTGCCGAACAGATCAGCACAAGGGCGATCCAGACGGCTGATCAGGCCCTGCAGGGACGTGCTGCAGGACTTCAGTTCGTCGGTTCCAGTGGTGCTCCCGGATCTCAGGCTGAGATTCAGGTGCGTGGTATCGGTTCTATCAACTCCAGCAACACCCCGCTCTACATCGTTGACGGAGTACCGCTGGAAGATTATACCCGATCCAATATCGCAACCACCAACACTGCACTGCTCTCATTCCTGAATCCATCGGATATTGAATCGATTGATGTCTTGCGCGATGCCGAGGCAACGGCCATATACGGTGCCCAGGGAGCCAACGGAGTGGTTCTGATCACCACCCGTCGCGGACAGCGCGGCCCCACGCAGTTTACAGCCAATGTTCGTGCAGGTTTCCAGAATTTTGCCAAAGGGTATGACACCGTATCGGGTCCCGAGTTTGTCGAATTTATGATGGAAGCTGCAGCCAACCGGGCTCTTGACCTTGGTAATGATCCCGATGTAGCTCGTCAGAATGCGATCAACACCTACGGCCACCCCGATGAAGTCGGTACCTACGACTGGTGGGATGCGATGACCCGAACCGGTTACAACACCCGCTACGCCCTTTCTGCAAGAGGGGGTACCGAAACGACCCGTTTCTATGTTGCCGGCGGATTTGACGATGTGGAAGGTGCTGTTCTGAGCTCCTATTTTCAGCGTGCCAACTTTCGGGCCAACATCGATCACGATGCATCAGACCGGCTCTCGATCTCAACCTCCCTCAACTTTTCGCGCACTGAGATGACCGGACAGAGTGAAACCGGCGGTAACTTCATCAACAGCCCGTTTCACGGTGCGGTCACCAACCGTCCGACAACCCCCATCTATAACGAGGATGGAACCTACAATCAGAACATCCCTGCCATTATCTACAACATGGTGCAGGTTCTGAATGAGGAGGAGCGGATTGGCCGCGAATTCCAAATGGTGGGGAATGTGGCAGCCACCTACAATCTGAATGAAAACCTCGCCTTCAGGGGGCAGCTGAATGCCGATGTTCGAATTTCGAGAGACCGCAGGTATCAAAACCCGATCATCCCCAGATATGCTGAAACCGGTGGCGTGGTACTGGAAAGAACCCGCGAAAATGAGAACTACAGCGGTAACCTGGTTGCTGACTATATCAACACCTTCCAGGAAATACACAATGTGAGTGTGGTTGCCGGTGCTGAATACCGGGTACGTGACTACCGTTTCCATTCAGCTTCCGGACAGCAGATTCCGAATCCGCTGCTGGGCCAGCTGAACCTGGCCGGTGTGGCTTCCGGTGTGACCGGCGGAGCTACCCAATACAAAACTGCTGGAATCTTTTCACGTTTTCAGTATAACTATGACCAGCGATACTTCGGCAGCTTTAACCTGAGATATGATGGCCATTCCCGTTTCGGCCTCGACCAGCGATGGGGACTCTTCTACTCTGCAGGGTTTGCCTGGGATGTTTCCAGGGAAGCGTTTATGCAGGATGTTACCTGGATCACCCAGTTAAGGCCGCGATTCAGTTATGGAATTACCGGAAATGCGGGTATCAGCGATTTTGCAAGCCTTGCACTGTTTGGTTCCGGCGGTACCTATATGGGTGATACCGGGCTCCGTCCAAGTCAGCTGGGGAATGCCAACCTGAGCTGGGAGCAGGCCAGAAGCACCGACCTTGCTGTCGACTTCGCCCTGTTTGAAGATCGCGTGTACGGTAACATCGGTGTGTACAGAACCGATAACGAAAACCTGCTTCTGAACAGGAACCTTCCGAACGACAGCGGATTCAGCAGTATTACCGAAAACGTAGGTTCGGTTCGAAATGAAGGCCTGGAGATTGAGCTGGGTGCCGTGGTTCTGAGTTACGGCAACTTCTCATGGTCGACCGAAGGTAACCTCACGCTTCCCAGAAGTGAAGTTCTCTCACTTGAGGGTGATCAGGAGTGGATGAGTGATCCCAATATCGACGCCTCCAGAATTTATGTTGGCCAGCAGCGCCACCAGTGGTGGGTTCGTAACTACGCAGGAGTGAATCCGGCTGATGGACGTGCCATGTGGTATGATGCCGATGGTAACCTGGCTTATTCCGTTGGCGGGGGTGATTATATCACCTACGGCAGTGTTGAGCCCGATTTCTATGGCGGATGGAGCAATCAGTTCTCCTATGGCCCTGTCTCGGTAGACCTGTTCTTCCAGTTTGAATATGGAAGCCGAATTCTGGACGAGCAGTACTCCAACTTCCTTCTGGCACCGCACAGGGGACGTAACCTTTCACCTGACATGTACCGAAGATGGACTCAGCCGGGTGATATTACCGATATCCCCAAGCCTTATACATCGGGTGCATTCCCGGGCGGAACGGCATGGAACCAGTTCTCTGACTGGAGACTCTATGACGGATCCTATATCCGGCTCAAGAGTGTGAACGTCAGCTACCAGATTCCAGCAGATTGGGCACAGCGATTAAACCTGAACTCGGTAACAATTTTTGCAAGAGCCGAGAACCTGGCTACATGGACCAATTATCCCGGCATTGACCCCGAGGTCTTTGACCGTAACCAAACGCGATACCCGTTAACGCGTTCGTTTGAAGCCGGAGCCGAAATCAGGTTCTAATCCAGTTCAGTAATCACTTTTAACGAAATGAATCTTGATAACATGTATAAATTAGCAAGTAAAATTACCCTCGCCTTTTTTGGCGCAGCTCTTTTGGTGAGCTGTGACGGATTACTGGATACCAGGCCGACCACCAGCGTGGATCCGATTTCCGCACAGGAGAACATACAGGGGATTGAGGCGATTCTGACCTCAGTCTATAACCGGTACCAGAGTGAATTCCGGTATGGCCGGGAAATTGTCCTCACACCGGATATTCTGGCCGACAACACCGAACAGCACCCGATTACATCCGGTCGCGGTGACGGTTACTCGGTTAACCAGCAGGGATCTCATATCACCTTCTGGAATACGGCTTATCTGACCATCAACGAAGCCAACTACGTGATTGACGGTGCAGCCCAAACCGAAGCACCCCAGGCAACCCGGGATCGATTGATGGGAGAGGCTCTCTTCCTGAGAGGATTTACCTACTTTGATCTTGCCCGTACCTACGGATACGAGCCCGGAAGAGAAGTGGGCGGATGGACACAAAGTGCCATTATCCGAACAAATCCTACCCGTGACCTCGATGATGCAGATTTCAGGGCCCGGTCAAGCAATGTGGATGTGTACACCCAGGCCGTCAACGACCTGGAAGATGCCGCCGCATACCTTTCAAATGCTGACAGAGGTGTGTTCTTTGCCAATTACGCAGCTGCACACGCACTGCTGGCCAGAATGCATCTCTACCTGGAAAACTGGCAGGATGCCATCGACCATGCCGATATCGCGATGTCGAGCACCAACGTTCAGCTGTTGAACAGTGAGGCTGCATTCATCTCGAATCCATTTAACCAGGTGCCCAACCCCGAGTCGATCATGGAACTCAATATCGATCCGGTAGAGGAGAGCCTGGGTTCAAACGTGGGACTCTGTCCGTGGACTCAGCCGCAACACTGGTTTGATGTTGTTCCCTCGCAAGACCTCCTGGATACCTTTGACCCGGTCGACTACAGAAATCATCTCGTGGATGTACATACCGATGGATGGCCGGTATCGCTGAAGTGGGCGTGTTCAACAGGTGCCTTTGATGATAACGTACCCCTGATTCGCCTGCCGGAACTCTACCTGATCAAGGCAGAAGCGTATGCCGAGCTTGACGACCTTCCGCAAGCACTTGCCTATCTGGAAGCATTGCAGACCACCCGCGGACTCACTCCGTTTGTTTCTGCCGACAAGGATGAGATCATCGATGAAATCATGACAGAAAGACGTCGTGAGCTTCACTTTGAAGGGCACAGATGGTATGACCTGAAACGCCGTGCGATGGATATTCCAAAGCAGGTAGGAGCCGTTACGGTTCCCTACACTGATTTCAGAATCCTCTCGATCATTGGCCAGGGCGAGGTAGACAACAACCCATTACTCGATCAAAACCCCGGATATTAATCCATGGTTTTGAAAGAGATAAACATCAAATTTCAAACAGAAAGAACTATGTTAAAACAAAGCAAAATCAAGTTTTCATTATGGCTTCTGGTGCCTTTTCTGATGTTGGGTTGTTTTGAAGACCACCCCTCAAAATTCCACCTGGACGATATCAACCAGCTGGAGTGGGCACCCCCGAACAGAAACAGTGCGTCGCTGAGTGCCACGATTACCGTGCCGGCTGATGAGACTGAGCCGGTAACCAGAACATTCACCGTTCAGCTGATTGGCGCCCATGCCGGCATCGACAGATCCGGAGGGGTTACCGTGGCGAGCACAACCGCTAATGAAGGAGTTCACTTCGAACTGGCAAGCAGTGAAGTGGTCATCCCTGCAAACAGCAGTTTTGGCGAGGTGGATGTGATTATTCACTCTGATAACTTCGACAACGGCGACAGCTACACGGCAACCCTGGAACTCCTTCCGGGAACCGAGCTGGGAGTTGCCGAAAATATGAAAAACCTCAACCTGACCATTCGCAAGGCGAATTAGGGGTACGGGGTACGGTATAAGGTATACGGTGTACGGTTTACGGTGTACGGTAAAATTAAGCCTCCGGGAGATTTGTTCTTCCGGAGGTTTTTTTATGCCCTGGCGGGAGTGGAGAAGTGGAGAAGTGGAGAACCGCGGAGCGAAAAGGCAAAAAGGGTGCAAGATGCAGGTTGCAGGACAATTCCCCCCTAGCAAGGGGGGACTGAGGGGGGTGTCTAAAACCTGTTGTTAAGCACGATTTAGCCCTTCGGGAACCGCAGAACCGCAGAATAACGAATATCGATTGTTGAAGTTCGGGGAGAGTGTTCAGATAAGTTGTCATTGGCGCAGGCGGGACTGTGAAAAGCACGCAGTATAGAGGGAGAACTTTGAAAGCTCGAATTTCTGCTCCGGAGGAGCAGCATATTTGTAGATGAGGAATGCCTCACCACACACAAATTCATTGCTGTCAATATTCCCATCCGCGCCGTAGGTGCGGTACCTTTCGGGAACATATAAACGGAGAAACCGAAGAACCGAACAAAAGAGAAAGTGGTATTCGGTTTAAGGTTTATAACCTAGGGACAATAATTTGACTTGACCCTAGACCGTAAAACGTAAACCGTACACCTTCGGGCTCGATCTGATCATCGGGCAGATTCACGTTCAGCGCAAGGTATTGCCCCGCTGGGGCAACAAAGGGGTGCGCAACGCCTGTTTTCTACAAACATTGTGCCCCCATAGGGGCACGGACTCATTGACAGGATCCACAAGTTCGGATATGTGCAGAAATTGTTTATTTATTAACTCTTTTTGCCTTTGCTGCGCGTTTTTTGCGCAGTCCCACCTGTGCTAAAGCTTCGGTCGGCAAGCCCACCTGTGCTAAAGCTTCGGTCGGCAAGCCCACCTGTGCTAAAGCTTCGGTCGGCAAGCCCACCTGTGCTAAAGCTTCGGTCGGCAAGCCCACCTGTGCTAAAGCTTCGGTCGGCAAGCCCAACTGTGCTAAAGCTTCGGTCGGCAAGCCCACCTACGCATAAGCTTCGGTCGGCAAGCCCACCTACGCATAAGCTTCGGTCGGCAAGCCCACCTACGCATAAGCTTCGGTCGGCAAGCCCACCTACGCATAAGCTTCGGTCGGCAAGCCCGAGAATTCGGGGCCTTTTGACTGCAGCCTCAATGCCATCAGTTTTGGCATGCCGGTTTGGAATTTGGTGCTTGGGGTTTGGGATTTGGTGCTTCTCTCTCCATCACTCCATCACTCCATCACTCCATCTCTCCATCACTCCATCTCTCCATCTCTCCATCTCTCTCACCAAATCACCATCTCACCAGTGAAACGGCAAAGTAGAGAATCAGCAGCCCGAGAAGCAGGTTGATGCGTCCGCCCCAGCTGGAGGCTTTGCGGTATCGACGCGTTATCTGCGAGCCGGGTTGTTTTTCCATGAGTTCAGCCGCTCTGGGCCCCAGCCAGAAGTCGTGCAGGGCGGCCACGAGCAGCATTAGGCCGAATGCGGCCAGTTTGTTGAACAGGGTCGATCCGTAAGTGGATTGCCAGAAGGGCAGGGAGGTGAGTTCTGCAACGCTGTATCCGCGACCGATCAGGGCCGTGATGCCGGTCAGGATCAGTATGGGGAAAAGTATCCAGCTCAGCCGGCTAAACCGGGTGCCGAGTTCGGTGAAGAGGAGTGCGCGCTGCGAGGCCAGCCGTTTGCGCGTGGCCGGAACCAGGATGGCTGCGGTAAAGAGCATACCCCCGATCCAGAAACAGGCGATGACCACATGAATAAAGGCAGACCAGAAATACATAGGCGAGTCGTTTTGCGGTTTAAAATCGGGCAGGCCTGTCACAGCCTGCCCGATACTCTTTTACAGCAATCAACTGTTATGCAGCCGGCAGGAGTGCCGCTGCTTTTTTGAACAAGATGTTATTCTCCAGGTGCACGTGCTGGTGCAGGTCCTCTTCAAAGCCGGCCAGGTTCTGGTAGAGTATGCGGTAGGTTGCACAGGCGTCGTCTGGCGGAGTAAATCCGTTGCTGAGTTCGCTGATCGTCTTCATCAGGTCGCCTGCGGTTTCATGTTCGCTCTCCATCTCATCCAGCTCTTCCCGGAGCTGCCGGATCCAGCGCTCATCAATGGCCTCGCCTTCGCTATATTGGCTCCAGATCTTTTTGATCAGCGGGAAAACCACTTTCTCTTCCGACTCAAGATGCTCCTGCATCTCATTGGCCAGGGTGATGAATTGCTGGTAGATCTCCACGTTGTTCGGGTGACGCTCACCATGCACGTTTGCCACTTTTGCAGCATAGGCCGAGATCTCATCGATCTTTTTCCGGACAAAGGTGTGATGGTTGTTGATGATATAGTCGATCAGGAAATCGGGATCCCATTCGCTAAAGTTCTGTCTCGGACCCCCGCCGGTGGGGAGGCTTTTCAGTTTAGCCGCTACCTGATCCAGGGGGATCCCCTTCTTTTCACAGATGACGTTGAGCGGCACGCCGCCGCCGCAACAGAAATCAATGCCAAACTCTTTGAAGACACCTGCCGCATGAAAATTGGCAGTGACGATGTCTCCGACTTGCATGGTTTCGATTGAATTGGGTTCTATTGTATTCATGGTACTTCTTTTTATTGGGTTAACTTCGAATCAGGATTTCCCTGACGTGATTCTGCAAATTCCTGCAGTGTGGTGTTGCTCAAAAACAAGTAGGTTTTCTTCTGTAAGTCCTGCAGCTCACTAAAGAGGCCGACCTTTTTCAGGTTTGCCGATAGCGGCAGCTTCTCCTTGCAGTGGTCAATGTAGGAGGGGTTGGTTACCCGGAGTATCTCAAATAGTGTGATCTCTGCGGGATCCACGGCCAGTTTAACCCCGCCGTTCTTCCCCTTCTGTGACTCAGTAATTCCGGCCTGGCTCAGCTTCTGCAGGATTTTGATCAGGTACTCATTCGACATGTCGAGGTCCAGGCTGATCGTTTTGGTCGGCCAATGCGACTTTTCGGTCCGTGTGGCTAAAAACTCACAAGCCAGTATTCCATAAATACCTGATTCTGAAATCATCTTTTGTTTCTCCAAAGCAGGGGTGACTGAGCCCGGCCGGTTACGGTTTGGGGTTATTGAACTCTCAGGATGCCGACCATACCGGCCATAAAGTGTCCCGGCCAGGTGCAGACAAAATCATAGTCGCCCGGCGTGTCGGGTACGGTAAAGGTCACTTCCGAGGTTTCGCCGCCCGGAATCATCGCCGTGTTCGCGATCACCCGGTCTTCAAATTCAGGGGCGATATAGTCATTATCGCGAGCCTGCATGGATGCCATGGAGAAGGCCTCGAGATCGGTGCCCAGATCAATAATCGCCAGGTTGTGCTGCATCGCCTGCGGAGGCATGTTGCTGACGGTTTCGAGCACGATCCGGATTCGCTCACCCGGCTCTGCTTCGATCAGTTCAACGTCAAACTTCATATTGTCGAGTCCCTTCACATGGATGGTTCGCACATCATCATCGCTTCCGCTTGCAAACGCGGGAATGGCAATAATCAGTGCTGTAAAGAGTGCAATGGCTGTTTTTATGGTAAAATTCATAATGGTTGGATTTAAATCTTATAAGTTCTGTTGACTGCCGAGAAAGATTCTGCCCGTATGGCCCATCCGCTCGTGCGGCCGGCAAAAATAGTTGTATTCGCCGGCTACGGTCAGCCGGAGGGTCCACTCATCGCCCGCCTGGAGCGTTCCCGAATCGAACGGCTCTGCGCCATCCGGGATCGCCAGGTCACGCCGGTTTGCCGGATGATAGGCGGTGACGGTGTGCACGCCCTCGTGTACCCTGAAGAGGATGACACTGCCCGGTTCCGCATGGGCAACCTCCGGATCAAACCGGGACTCTTCCATGGTTCCGTAGACATCGATCACGACGGTATCGGCAACGGCATCGGTTTGAACCGGCTGCCAGAGCGCGAGCACCAGGAGGGTATGGAGCAGAATTGCAATCACTGCAGGTGTTGTTGGATTAGGTTTTCAATTTCTGTTGCCGGAGCGGCGACATCACCGGATGCCCCTTCGATACGCTGATGAATCACCCCATCCCCGTCGAGTACGGTGATCAGGTTGGTGTGCGCAAAGTGTCCGTCGCTCAGTTCCCGGTACTGTACGCCCAGCAGGGTGGCCAGCTCACGGATGGAACTATGCGATGCGGTGACAAAGTGCCAGCCGGGGATATCGAGCTGTTCAAATTCGGCGTACGCTTTCAGCGCTTCAGGGGTGTCGTTGCGATAGTCAAAACTGACCGCCAGCACATTCACTTCGCTCCGAAGCGATTCGTCGATCGAGGAGTAGAGGCTCCAGGTGCGCTGAATCAGAATCGGACAGGTTTCGGCACATTTGCCGTAAAACATCACGATCATGAGCGGTTTGCCTGCAAAATCCTCAATGCGAACGGTCTGGTTGTTCTGGTTTGTCCACTCCGCATTCATATCGTGCAGGGAGTGGCTCTGTTCGATCGGCTTGGCTGCCAGATCGGTGCCCGAACCCCCATTGTGCTGTGCCTGAAGCCCGCCAAACAGGCCGGTCAGCAGAAAGAGGCAGAGTGCTGTGGTGAACGTTTTCATTTTATATCTCTATTTCGGTTGTCTCCGGTTCGATATCGTATGCACATCTGAATCCCAGCATGCCGGTAGTGCTGACCGGCCGGAAACTCATCCGCGTGATATACCGGATCGACATGGCGTAACTGTAGATCGTCGAATCGCCTTTCATGCGTCCAATGGTTCCGCAGTCGAGCGAGAGGCCATCGGCTACGGGCGGGTTGTAATCTTCAACCCACTCCATGATCAGTCCATAGAGATCCTGTACGCCATATCGGTTTTCAATTCCGGTCGATCCCACCGGTTCGGTCCGGACCGCATTGACGGCCGAGTACCATCCGATCAGGTTGCTGCTGAAGCGGTCGGCTTCGGCAGCCGTTTCAAAATCGTTTGCCTGTGCGGCATACTCCCACTCATTGAGGGTGGGGAGGCGTCCGCCCGCCCATCCGCAGTAGGCATTTGCTGCAAACCAGGAGACGCGTGTCACCGGTTTGTTCAACTCACGGCCGTCTCCGACGGTGAGGTCGCCCGACCAGTGCCGCAGATAATCGCTGCCGGCATAGATGGGCGCAATTTCAGACCGTCTCCAGTTCGGATTCTCCTTCAGAAACTGCAGGAAATCGTGATTGGTCACGGCAGTCCGGTCCAGTTGAAACGGTTTCACGCGAATCGGTTCGCCCTCCACTTCGGGAAGGACAGAATGAAAGCTGCCTTCCGGAATGGTGACCGCATCCTGCCGGGCCTGCGCCTCCACCGGAGCCCAGTGGGCCACAAAAAGGGCCAGGCTAAGCAGGGTGAACATGGGTATGTTAAAAGGCAGTTTCATTGGTT
>JBJHCX010000013.1:0-40934 GCA_050486245.1 Rhodohalobacter sp. | reverse complement strand
CCTTTTGCTGCGCGTTTTTTGCGCAGTCCCGAGAATTCGGGGCCTTTTGCCTTTTGCCTTATGCCTCTAACCAATATCTTGCACATTCAGCTTTCTTGAAATCAAACTCATACAACCGATGCAAAAGAGATACCGGGTACCGTTTCAGATACGATCCTATGAAGTGGATGTTCATCAGCGGGCCGGGGTGTCGGCCATCTGCAACTATTTCCAGGAGGCGGCCGGGGTTCATGCACACCACCTCAATTTTGACATCACCCACCTGCTCGACAACGGACTCACCTGGGTGCTCTACAAGATGCATATCCGAATCCGGAGCAACCCTCTGCGGTGGCAGGATGTGGAGGTGGAGACGTGGCCTTCGCCGGGCGACGGACTCCGAGCTTTTCGCGACTACATCTTATGGGATGGCAACGGTGAACGGATGGCCGAAGCGGTGAGTCAGTGGATGGTGCTCGACGTACAGACGCGCCGGCCGGTTCGCATCCCCGATGAAATCCTTGCACTCGGACTCAAAGAGAGTGAGCACACCATCGAACCCGGCAAAGCACCGCTGAAACCGGTCATGGATGGCACCCCCGAGCTGATTACCGTAGCCGGTTCTGGCGATCTCGACATGAACAACCACGTCAATAATGTGAAGTATATCGAATGGATGACCGGCTACCTGCCACGCCCGGTCAGAGACGGAAAGAGCTGCCGCGAACTGGAGATCCACTACCGGGCCGAGGCGGTTGAGGGCGACCGCATCAGCCACGTTTTTAAAACGGAAAGCCAAACAGAAAACGCAACCACACTTCGTCACACCCTCTTTAAGGAGGAACAGAATCAACAAATCGTGATTGCGTCTGCCATTTCGGTTTGGGATTGACCCTCGCTACTTCGGCTCCTCATCCACAACTTCGGGTTCGGTGCGCTCTTTCTCACGATAGGGCTCCGGCCGATACTTCTCCGGGTCGTCCATCATCGTGTTAAACTCCTTGAAGGTGTAGAAGACCCCGGTCAAAAAGATGATGAGGACAAAGAGTGCAGCGCCTATGACAAATGCAGAGTTCATGATCTCCTCCTGTACTTAAGGATGTTGAGATAGATGCCGAAACCTATGACTGAAGGCACCCATAGCCCGATATAGAGCCCTGCCTCCTGATCTCCCGAGAACCAGAGCCAGACAGACAGCACCAGGGCTGCCAGGGCGGCTGCTAAAATATAATAATCCGATGTTGAGAGCATATCTGTAATCTTATCTGTTTGTTCTTGTTACACTACTACAAAAAGAAAACAGCTCTCATCGTTCCGCTTGGAATCAGTTATCCCAATCGGGGGCAAAGGAGGGGTCAACCATTCGCTGATCTTTGCGCAGGTTATCGATCTGCTCAAAATGGTCATCACTCAGTTCAAAATCGTAGATATCGATATTACTCTTCAAGTGCTCGCTGGATGATGCTTTCGGAATCGCGATCACATTCTCCTGTTCGATCAGCCATCGCAGGGCTATCTGGGCAGGCGATTTGCCATACTCCTCTCCAATCTGACGAAGGGTATCATTGTTGACCACCTCTCCTCGGGCAAGCGGTGCGTAAGCGGTAACCAGAAAGTCGTTGTCGTACGAGTAGTCGAGCAGGTCGAACTGGCTTAAAAACGGATGAAATTCCACCTGATTGGTAAAGATCGGCACCCTGTGGTCTTCAATTACCTCACGGGTCATGCGGATCGGGAAATTGCTGACCCCGATATTGATCGCCTTACCCTGATCACGAAGCACCATCATCGCTTCAAGGGTTTGCAACAGGTTATACTGCGGGTTGGGCCAGTGAATCAGCAGCAGGTCGACATAGGGTGTACGGAGTTGTTTGAGGCTCTCCTCAACCGATTGAAGCAGGTCGTCATGATCGAGGTTGGTGTGCCACACCTTGGTGGTCAGAAAGATCTCCTCGCGGTCTGCATTCGACTGCCTGATGGCATCTCCCACTTCTCTCTCATTTTTGTACATCTGGGCGGTGTCAATGTGCCGGTAGCCAACGTCAAGCGCTTCGGCCACGACCTCTTTACACTCTTTTCCATATAGTTTATACGTGCCCAAGCCAATTTCAGGAACCTTGGTTTCCTGAGCTTCTTTGAAATGCATGAAGTTACTAAAGTGATTTAATTAATTGATTTTAGATGAATGTTCTGCTCTTTAAAATATCTTTGTTTTCCAGAAAATTCCACTCCATTCATCAAATTCACGGTTTACTGTTTACAATTACGATCGGTGACGGCAGCACCGGCCTGCCTTCAGGCGGTTGCGTGATGGGTTGGAAACTACTTGATGAGTGTAATTTTCCGTGTAAAGGCACGGTTCCCGGCCTCCAGCTGTACGATATAGATTCCGCTCGGCATATCGGCTGCATTCCAGGTAATGGTGTGCTCACCGGCCCCCATCACCTCTTCAGCAAGCAGTGCCACTTGCTGTCCGACAATATTGTAGATACCCACTTTCACAGGCCGCTCTTCCGGAAGGTAGAACACGATATTGGTAGCCGGATTAAACGGATTCGGATAGTTTTGCCTCAGTTCAACGGATGCAGGACGCTCACTCTCCGTTTCTGTCACCGACATCTCTTCGTACGGCTTCATGGTGATCACAAAACGTTCCTCTTCAGGGCTGTTCAGTACACTTATCACACCCTCCTGAACTCTCTGGCTCTCCATAAACTCATCGGTCCGGTTAAGCCTGAACTCATAGCGGTTCTGCTCGCGCATGTTGATCTCACTGCCGGTGACCCGGTCGGTCAGCGTCAGCACCCACTCCTCCGGAATATCTTCCATCTGTGACCATTCGAGCATGGCCTGCTTCGCGCTTCCCGTATTGGAGACGCCCACGTTTACCGAGTGGTTCTCGCTGATCTCAAACGGCAGGTGTGTGAAACTGCCGGCCGTTTCTGCGTGTCCGCCCAGGTGCAGAAACACCCGATTCAGCAGATCGTCGCGCTCATGTACCAGTGGCAGCAGCTTGGGCAGGTCATACCTTGCACCCTCATCACCGGCAGGTTGCCTTAAAAAACCAATCACCGCTTCATCCAGCTGCCTGCGCCTTTCACCCTGCTCATAGACCCCGATCCGGAGATACCGGCTCAGTTCCATGGATTGCCCGATGGCTGTGCCCGCATCTTCAAATGAAGGCTCCGCAACCGATTCATTGACGACAAGCGGGGTCCAGTTGCCGATCGGCTCGACGGGATCATACTGCAGCTCAAAATTCTGTCTTCGGGGATTCCACTGCAGGTAGGCCGGAGATATCACGTTGCCGCTCCGGTCACGTATGTCTGACAGCGTGCGTCCGGCAGCATCGGGCAGTGTGATCATTCGGGAACCGGTGCCATCCAGCGGAACAGATACGGCCGCAGGCACCCCGCCCTCTTCCCCGGAAAAGGCCCGGATCTGTTCGCCGGCTTCCAGGTAGACCATCACCGGTTCTCTTGACCGGTAATCGTTAAACCCTGCAACATCATCCCTTACGGGCAGTACGTTCATTCGTGCAAAACGGCTCATGCGGGTATCGAGCAGCCCCGGTGCACTGAGCAGATGCCACCCTTCGCCGGAGATCTCCTTGATAAACATTCGTTCGGTCTGTCCGGCACGTCCGGGTGAGGCTTGCAGGTTTCGTCCGCCCCGTTCGGCCGACGGCAGCAGGTTGTGCATACTGGTATAGCCGTCGAACGCATTGGCTGCACGGTCAAGCTCCATAGAGACACCCGGCTGTTGCTGTTCATAAGTTGCTTTCGCAATCTCATTTCCATTGTGATAAAGTTCAGCATACCCGCTTCTGCCCCCGACAATCTCACCGGTATATCTGTAGCGGGCAATCCTCTGATCTTGATCTCCCAGATCGGTATGTTCACCGGCAATCACTCCAAAGCTGTAGGGAGCAATCCGGAAATTTTCCCGAATTACAACGGCGCCTTGATGAGTCCGTATTTCAACCCCTTTCAGGTTAAGTGGGCGGTCGGTCGGATTAAACAGTTCAATAAATTCGGCCGGCTGACCGGGTCCGCCGGATGGCAGAATTTCAGTGAATATCAGGTCACCCCGCTCCAGCGGTTCCGGCTCAAAGACCCCGGGCAGGGCTTCAATTTGATGAAATGCGATGGGAAGGGCCTCGGACGGGGCTTCCTGCGAACGGATTCTCCACTCCAGGTCGATCGTCTCATCAGGTGTCAGAATAATGTTGTTAATCGCCGTCTGAATGGAGATCGAGTTCCAGCCGCTATCGGAGCTCTGCTCTCGAAGGACCGAACGGCTGATGGATGCGCCCGGAACGGATTGCCACTCACCGTTCTCAATGCGGTAGTAGAGTTCCAGGGTATAGTCGATATCGGCCGAGGGATGATAGAACAGGTCGAAGATCAGCTCCATCGATTCAAAGGCTGAGTCGGTTCCGTTGCGAAAAGAGAGCATGGAGAGGGTCTGTGCACCGGAATCGGCGGGTTTCATTCCCCCCACACCCAGATTGCCATAGGCATCGGTCACATAGAAAAGCTCACCGTCGGGATAGCCCGTATCCCAGTCGCCAATACGCTGGGTGCTGCTTCTGGCGTAGAGTGAGTTGATATCGTCCGGTCCGAGCCGGACTTGCTGTTTCTGGTATTGAGAATCGGTTCTGCTAAAAACGACTTCAAAGCCTCTCTCATCCTGAATCAGTAACTGCGCCTGGACACTTTGGGCAGTGCTGAGGAGAGAAAAAGAAGTAAGAAAAAACAGAAAAGAGACAATTCTCGTCTGTAACGGTTTCCCCATAGGCAGTTACGATTGCTATTTACATCTTATTTTATGTAACAAAAATAGTGATAAAAACAGAAAAGAATCTTCTCTTTTCTAATAATTTTGTGTTAAATCTTCGAGCTGTCTGACTTTTTCCCTGCTTAATTCGGTCAGATGTTCAAGACTCGGATTATCTATCGCCACGATTTCCCTAAACAACTCTCTCGCAGCCGTTTTATTGCCGTTATTTTCGAAAATTTCCGCTTTTTTAAATTTAAAGATTACATTTTGTGGAAATTTCAGGGTCAGCTGCTCAGCATAGTCCATGGCTTCATCATATCGCTCTTCCTTGTTGTAGAGGTACATGAGCATCAGTTTGGCATCGTTGCTGACGTAACTATCGCTCTCTGCTGCCATTTTGAGTTCATTCAGCCCCTGCTCAACATCTCCTCTCACTCCTGCAATATTGGTGGCCCACCGAAGCTCTCTCGGCACACTGCCCAGCATATAGTAGAACATACCCCGTCCGATGCGTGCATCTGCCCGTTCGGTATCGAGTGAGAGCAGCTTGCGGGTATATCCAAATCCGTTCAATCCGCTTTGCAGGGCAACCCTGTAGTTGCTCTCTCCCGCTGCAACAAGGCTGCGATAGCCGTGCAGTCCGCTGAGCATGAGCACCATCGTCGTATCACTCGAACTCTTTTTCAGTGCCTGTTCACTCAGCCTGACAGCCACTTCCGAACGTTTCAGGAATTCACCGGCCAGTTGCTCGTTCTGGTCAATTAAAAAGTACTCCCAGAACGGCATCATCGATGAGAAAAAGTGTGGCTGGGGATCGTCCGGGAAGTCTCTTTTCAGTTCACCGAAAACCTTTCCGGCCCTGACCCAGTCGGTTTGATAAAACGCTTCTATTCCCTCTTTCAGCCGCTCATCAAAGGATAAGGCAGCGGCCGAACCTGATGAATCCGGAAGCGGAGTTGTGTTCAATAGCGACACACTCATGATGAGTGCAAATAGTATCTGCATTGCTGTTCACTCTGTTTATTGAACTAAACTCCGGTTCCGGAATTTAGTTTCACTCGTCTTCGAGGTCGTCTTCGTCAAAGTGCAGTGCACCCAGCTTACCCTCGGTGGCGGCCACTGCGACCGAGACCGCAGCGTCACCGGTCACATTGACGGCTGTCCGGACCATATCCAGCAGCCTGTCAACTCCCAGGATGAGTGCAATACCTTCGACAGGTACCTGAATGGCTTGCAACACAATTACTAACATAATAATTCCCGCACCCGGAACACCGGCCGCACCGATCGAGGCGAGTGTTGCGGTGAGTACAATGGCGAGCTGCTGAGCGATGGTCAGATCCATTCCCAGTGCCTGTGCAATAAAGACTGCTGCCACTGCCTGATAGAGGCTGGTACCGTCCATGTTGATGGTGGCTCCGACGGGCAGCACAAAACTGGACACCTCCTCTTCAACCCCCAGGTTCTTCTCCACGCGCTCCATGGTTACCGGAAGCGTTGCCGCGCTTGAACTGGTACTGAAACCGAGCAGAACCGCCGGCTGAATCGCCTTGAAGAAATCTTTCAGGCTCATCTGGCTGAAGATTTTGAAGAGGCTGGAGTATACAATCAATACGTGAAGAATCAGTCCGATCACCACGGCTATCGTGTACCATCCCAGTGCGCTGAGCAGCGTAAATGCCTGACTCAGGTCGTCGCCCGCCAGATCAATGATCACCACCGCCATCAGGGCAAAAACCCCGTAGGGCGCTGTCTTCATCACCAGATCGACGATCTTGATGATGACATCGTTTAACGACTCGAAGACGTTGATCAGCACCTGCCCTTTTTGCATTGGAATTTTTACGATCCCGATACCCAGCAATATGGCGATAAAGACCACCTGAAGCATATTGGCATTGTCGGATGCGGCCTCGAAGAAGTTTTCGGGGACGATATCGACGAAGAATTCGAGCGGACTCCGTTCGATCACCTCCTGAGCAGCGCGGTCACGGTCTTCAATCGTCTCGCCGTAACTCTCCATCAGTGTCATACGTGTCTCTTCCGGCAGCGTCTTTCCGGGCTGCATGATATTCACGACACTGAGCCCGATCACAATGGCCAGGGAGGTGGTCACCATATAGATCGCCACGGTCTTCCCCCCCATTCTCGAGAGCTTGCTCATGTCGTTCAGATTGGAGACGCCCACCACCAGAGATGCCAGGACAAGCGGCACGGCAATCAGCTTCAGAAGGGTTACAAAGATATCCCCGAACGGACGTATATAGTTGCTTGTGAATTCATTGAGCCCGACGGCACTGGACAACAGTCCCCAGAGTAGTCCCAATACCATTCCGATAATGATTTGCCAGTGCAGTTTCTTGTACCACTTCTTCATATAGCTAAAGATAATATTTGAATTGTTATGAGTGCGATAACCCCGCCGATGCCGGTAGAAATCCAGTTCACCAGGCAGTTGGTCGCCGTGTCTGTGGGAATCTCTTTCGGCTCGCTTCCCGCATCGAGCACCGGACGCGTCTGGATCACGGCTCCCAGAATGGAGTCGGCCAGCGCCCCGATAAATCCGGCTGCAAATACAACTGCCAACAGCGCCGGTGAAATGTTGTGCAGTTCAAAAATCAGGATCGATGCGATCAGGGCGCTTCCTGCAACAGAAGCCACTGTCCCTTTCAGGCTGACACCCCCATCGGTACCCGGTGCCACCTTTTTAAAGGTTGTGATCAGACGTGTCCGATCCTTTTTATGCGATCCCAGCTCGGTTGACCACGTATCGGCTGCCGCCGTTGCAATCACAGCATAGGCCGCCAGCAGGAAGGCCTGGGCTGAAAAGAGAAACCAGCATAATGCAAAAACAGCCACCCAGAATCCGTTGGCCCACACCTGGAATCCGTCGCGCCGGCTGCCACCGGTTCCGTTACTGTCGGGATCCAGCAGGAGTTCGTTGCGCCGAGTGATCAGGCTGCCCGATATAAAAAAGAGCAGAAGTGCCACTGAGAGCCACAGCCCCCCGAACCCGAAGGTGATGGTGCCGAGCACAACAGCCGACTTCATCCCGTCAAGGGTTACCCAGTTACCGAAAAAAGCGATATAGGCGATGATCAGCGAGAGCCCCAAACCACCCAGAATCATCACATGATCGTTCGCCTTGCCTTCAATGACAAAGAGAAAGATGATCACAATCCAGAAAAGGTAGTTTAGTAGCCGGTCCAAAACGCGTTACGCCGATGGATTAGATGCAGGTTCATCAATCTTGTGATCCTTTTTCAGAATCGCCCAGATCACCGTGATATATCCGCCCAGAATCAATACCGGAGAGATGTAGAGCGACAGAAAGCCGTACACCTCGTTCTCCAGCCGCATTATTGTAAAGCCGATAATCACCAGTACCACCCCTAGTCCCATCAGCTTATAGTTGAGCGGAGAAAAGAGCATCGGTTTTTGGTTTCTGTCTTTCTTTTTGCGTTTTGCAGACATACGATCAGTCGGTTGTTTACATTCAGGGTTATCCGGCTTTTGCCGGGGCTGTCCGGCAAATCCGATTATGGAATGAAACCAAAAAAGATTGAACACACAATTCTTTTATGGTGATCACTTAATTTTTAAGTTATGCCAAATATAAGAAACCGAAGTAATGTTCATAGAAATTGAATTTTAAAATATGAAAATCGTCTTGGCTTCGGCCAGTCCCCGCAGAGCCCGCCTGCTCCGGCAGATCAACCTGAGTTTTACCGTAGATCCCTCCGACATCGACGAGGTGGTCGACCCGGAGCTCTCTCCCGTCCAGCTGGTCGAATCGCTGGCCGAACAGAAAGGGAGATCGGTGATGCCCGCCCACCCTGAGAGCCTGATCATCGCATCCGACACCATTGTCTGCCTGAACGGTGACTATCTGGGCAAGCCGGAATCGCCCGATGAGGCCCGAGCCATGCTTCTGAGCATGAGCCGGCAGACCCATGAGGTGTACAGCGGAGTGTGGCTGGCCCAAACCGGGCCAAACGCCGAGCCGATCCACACGGCCTCATTTGCCGAAAAGACGAAAGTCACCTTTGCGGCGTTAGATGAAGCAGAAATCAATCGCTATATTGCTACCGGCAGTCCGATGGACAAAGCCGGATCGTATGGAATTCAGGACGATTTCGGTGCGGTTTTCGTCGAGCGTATTGAGGGTGACTATAACAATGTGGTCGGTTTCCCCCTTCAGGCGTTCTATCGAACGCTCAAATCGGAATTCCCCCAACTTTTCAAATCACTCTTTAACGGTTCCTGATGCACGCTATCAAGGTTATCATACTCTTTGCCGCCGCACTGCTGCTGTTGCAGGAGAGCGCAGATGCACGCCAGGCCGGTTTTGAACAGGCGAACCGGCTGATGCAGCAACAGAACTATGAAGAGGCCAAACCGATCCTGGAGTCGCTTTTCAATGAAAACCCCTCCTCATTCACCGTCTATGAGCGCTATATGGAGGTCCTGCTCAACCTGAATGAACTGGAGAAAGCCGAAGAGACCGCCCGCAGGCAGATCGGCAACAACCGTTTCATCCTGCAATCATCGGCAAAACTGGGCGAGGTCCTCCATCTGCAAGGCAAGCGCGAAGAGGCCCTGAAGGTGTGGATGGAAGCCCTTGAACAGAATCCGCAGAATATCCAGGCGGCCTACACCATCGGTTCGGTCATGGTGCAGCGCAGGGAGTACGATGAGGCGATCGCGGTCTACAGCCGCGCCCGCGATGCGAACAACAACCCGACCCTTTTTCTGAACGAAATGGCCAATACCTACATGCAGGCCGGCAACTATGAAAAGTCGGTGCATGAGTACTACCGGCTCATCCTGGAGGCTCCGCGTCAGATGGCCATTGTTCAGCAGCGCTTTTTCCAGATGCGTGATGAGCGGCTTTTCAGCATCGCCTCTTTTGAACTGGAAGACCTGCTGCTCGACCTCTCTCCTTCTGACGAGGGGTATGCCGAGCTCTACCAGCTTCTCTCATGGCTTCTGATCGAGACCGAAGAGTTTACCCGCGCCTACAATTTTGCCCGTCATTATGAGCAGCAGACCGGCTACTCGGTCTACTCACTCTTCAGCCTGGGCAACCAGTTCACCTCGGCCAACCAATACAGCTATGCCGAACAGGCGTTTCAATACTACCTGGAGAGCCCGAACCTGTCGACCCGCTTCCGGGCCATGGATGAGCTGAGCCACGTCTACCTGCGCTGGGCACGGTATGCCGAACAGAACAGCCTGGCATCGGCCGACAGCATCCGCCACCTCTACGAACAGTCTTACAGTTACGCATCCGGCCTGCTCGAGGAGCACCCCTCCTATGAACGGTCGGTTCAGGTTGCCAGCCGGCTGATCGACCTCTCGCTCGACACCTTTCACGATTTTGAACAGGCCGAAAAGTGGCTCGGACGGATGAAGGAGCTGGAGGGCGCCTCTGAAGCCTACCGGCTCTACGCCGAGGGCCGGCTGGCCATCTATAACCAAAACTTCTCGACCGCACGGCACCTGTTTGCCCGTGCCGACCGTGCAACCGATAACACCAACCTCTCTGAGCAGATCCGATACTACTCCAGCCTGTCCGACTTTTTTGCAGGTGATTTTGAATTTGCCGGCATTCAGCTCCGTTCGCTTGAACGCAGGCACGCCTCCTGGTTTGCCAATAACGCCATCAAGCTCCGGATGTGGATTCAGAAAGGGGTTCGGGCCGACACCACCGGTGCGCTGATGAAGCAGGTGGCCGAAGGGATCTATCGGATGCATACCGGAAATTTCAGCGAATCGCTGGAGATCCTGGAGCCGATCCTGGAGAATGCGGGCCACCCGTTCTCGGCCGATATGGCTGTGGAGGTAGCTGCACGTCTGCCGGGGCCCTATTCCGGTATCAAGCTGAAGCTGATTGAACGCCACGCTGCAAAGCAGGAGCACTCTCCGCTGCGCGAACGGCTGCTGTGGGAGCACGCCCGGCTGGCTGAACAGTTTCTGCTGAACCGCTTCAGTCCCCCCTCCGGCACCATTCCCCTTACCTTCCTGGATGATGTTGCAATGCCGGAGGTTACGGCTGAGGATGTTGAGGAGTTGTATGAAAAGCTTATACTGGAATTCCCCGGCGGATTCTACGCCCCCTATGCACGTGAAAAACTTCAACAATTTCAAAGCGGATATCTCTGATGCTGTTTCGATCTTTTTTTCTTACCCTGGCGATCTTCATCGTTGCCCTTTCGGCTACGCTCTCGGCCCAGAGCCGGGTGTTGATACCGATGGACGGCTCGCAAACCGACCACCTGAAGGCGTATGGCATTATCTTTAATCACCTGAATGAGGGAGCAACCGGCCAGTGGCTTCTCAACTACAGGGGAGGAAGCTTTTTGACCACGGCCGATCATGACATTGTACGCAGAAGCCGGATCCGGAATGTGCGGATCGAGCAGATCACTGAATCGGATGCCGCAGAAATCATTCGCCAGGTTGAGCAGCCCAACGTCAACATGGCGGCTGTAAACCTGGAGGCAGCCCCGAACATTGCCGTCTATACCCCGCCGGGTTCGCTGCCCTGGGATGATGCGGTCACCCTCGCGCTCGACTATGCCGAGATCCCCTACGATATGGTGTACGATGAAGAGGTGCTGGGCGGTGCACTCAGCGACTACGACTGGCTTCACCTGCACCATGAAGATTTTACCGGACAGTTCGGAAAATTCTGGTCGATGTATCGCAATGCACCGTGGTATATCCAGCAGGTGAACGAACTGCAGGAGCTGGCAGAGAACCTCGGCTTTGAAACGGTACGGGAACTGAAACTCTCGGTTGTGCATGAGATCCGTGATTTTGTGGGGAACGGAGGGTTTATGTTTGCCATGTGCTCGGCAACCGATACCTTTGATATTGCACTGGCAGCCGACGGACTCAACATCATTCCGCGTGAAATTGACGGTATTCCGATGGATGCGGATGTCAACAGCCGGCTCAACTTTGACCGTACGTTCGCCTTCCACAATTTTGAAGTGATCACAGACCCCTATGAGTATGAGCATGCGACGATCGATATTGAAGTGGATCTGAACCGGATCAGCGAAAGCCTCGACTACTTTACCCTGTTCGACTTTTCGGCCAAATGGGATCCCGTTCCAACCATGCTCACCCAGAATCATGTAAGCAGTATCAAAGGGTTCTACGGGCAGGCAACCGCTTTTCAGCGGGATAAGATCAAGAGCAGTGTGGTTGTTCTGGGCGAATCGCCCGGACGCGACCAGGTGAAGTACCTTCACGGCAATTACGGCTCCGGCACATTCACCTTCTATGGCGGACACGATCCGGAAGATTATACCCACCGTGTGGGCGATCCGCCAACCGACCTGAGCCTGCACCCCAACAGCCCCGGATACCGGCTTATTCTCAATAACATTCTGTTTCCCGCAGCCGAGCAGAAAAAACGTCAAACCTGATTTAAGAAGAGAAGTATCGATGAAACCATCCCGAAAATTTGAAGACCTGGTGGAACTGATCTCGGTTCTGCGCAAAGAGTGTCCGTGGGACCGCAAACAGACTCACCACTCGATTAAAGACAATCTGATTGAAGAGGCGTATGAGGCCGTGGAGGCGATCGACAAGAACGATTTCAACGAGCTGAAGATGGAGCTGGGCGATCTGTTGCTGCACGTCATTTTTCACAGCAAGATGGCTTCTGAAACCGACTCGTTCACCATTGAGGATGTGATCGAGGGGATTTCGGAGAAGCTGATCCGGCGACATCCTCATGTCTTTGGTGATGCGGTTGCCGGTGAAGAGAAGAAGGTGGCTGAAAACTGGGAAGCGATCAAGCTGAAAGAGGGGCGCACCTCTGTGCTGGACGGTGTGCCGAAACACCTTCCCGGGCTCATCCGCGCTCAGCGCATGCAGGAGAAAGCAGCCAATGTGGGTTTTGACTGGGCCGAATGGAGCCTGGCCTGGGAGAAACTGAACGAAGAGATTGATGAGTGGCGCGAAGCGGTTGAGAATCAGTCGGCCGCTGAACAGAAAGATGAGTTTGGCGATCTGCTCTTCAGCCTGGTCAATGTGGGTCGCCTGCTCGGGCTCAATGCAGAGGAATCCATCCGATCGGCCAACAGCAAGTTTATATCACGCTTTACCTATATCGAAAAAGAGCTTCAAAAGAGTGACAAAAGTGTAGTGGAGGCCTCCCTGGAGGAGATGGATGCCCTTTGGAATGAAGCGAAAGCCGGAACCGGCGATCAATCCACAACTTAACAGAGTTTTACCTCTGAAACCGCTTCTAAAAAAGGACATTTTTTCCTATTTTAATAGACATAAAAAGCAAACATTCTGCGTTTTGAGAAATTGACGCTCGCTGAACGGTTTAATATTCGTTAAGGTTACCTGCTCTTTAGCGGCAAATGCCGCCCTTTTGAAAGAGGACATCAAACAGACGCAGAGATAAAATTTCTAACTAAATAGAGGAAAAATGGCGCAACACAATCTGGATAATATCGATACCAGTCAGTACCCGCATATCAATAAGGGACTTGACGGTATTGTCGCATTCTCAACAACCAAAAGTTTCATCGACGGCCAAAAGGGTGAACTGATCTATGCAGGCTATAATATCGATACGCTGGCAGAAAATGCAACATTTGAAGAGGTCTGTTTCCTACTGTGGAACGACCGCCTGCCCAATCAGGCTGAACTGGATGAACTGAAAAAAGAGTTGATCGGCCAGCGTGAGCTTCCCGCCCCTGTTCTGGAGTATATCAAAAGCACCAACAAGAAGGCCGAGCCGATGGCGGTTGTCAGAACAGCCGTCTCCATGCTTGCCGATTTTGAGGTAGACAGCACCGGTGACAAGGAGAAGGACAATATGAAACATGCCATCTCCATGACCGCTCAGATCCCCACGATCATTGCAGCGTTCGATCGCGCCCGGCAGGGAAAGGAGATTGTGGCTCCGCTGAAAGAGGGAAGCACCGCGTTTAACTTCCTCTATATGCTGAACGGTGAGAAGCCGGGTGAAGCTGCCGAGAAGACGATGGACCTCTGCCTGATTCTGCACGCCGAGCACGGAATGAACGCATCCACCTTCACCGCACGAACCATCTGTGCAACCGAATCGGATATGTTCTCCTCCATCACCGGAGCGATCGGAGCCCTCAAGGGGCCCCTTCACGGAGGCGCCAACACGGCTGTGATGAACACACTGCTGGAACTGCAGAAGCAGGGTGATAACGCCGATGCGGTAGCGTTCACCAAAGAGAAGCTGGCAAAGAAAGAGAAGATCATGGGCTTCGGACACCGAGTCTACAAGACGTTTGACCCTCGTGCATTCCACCTGCGAAAAATGTCGAAAGAGCTCTCTGAAGAGACCGGACACCAGAATCTCTACAAATGGTCAGAAGATATGCTGAAGACCATGAAGGATGAGAAGAATATTGACCCGAATGTAGACTTCTTCTCTGCAACGGTCTACTACTCGATCGGAATTCAGCCCGACCTCTACACCTGTATCTTCACCATGAGCCGCGTAAGCGGATGGTCTGCCCACTATATCGAGCAGGCTGCCAACAACAGGCTTGTCAGGCCACGAGCCCTCTACATCGGCGAGAAGAACCTTGACTGGACTCCGGTGGAGAAGCGGTAGATGGTTTATGGTTTATGGTAGAAGGTCTATGGTAGATGGACCTCATACCGATCGGTACGGAACTGGCGATAAGTTGGTACGACCAGATCACCATCATACATTATACCCTATAAAAAAACCCCTGACGGTGAACAACCGCAGGGGTTTTTTATTAAAACGACGAAACGCTGAAGTATATACAAAAGGCCCAGCCTATCTGCCATAGACCGTAAACCGTACACCGTACACCGTAACCTACATCACGCTGTCAATCGGCGTGTACTCCATATCAAACGCATCGGCTACATATTTGTAGACAATTTTTCCGTCAGCGATATTCAGGCCAAGCTTCAGCTCGGGATCGTCGCTCAGGGCCTTTTTCCACCCTTTGTTGGCGATCTGAACGGCATACGGAAGCGTTACGTTGGTCAGGCCGAGTGTGGATGTATACGGCACAGCGCCCGGCATGTTGGCCACACAGTAGTGCACCACATCGTCCACTTCGTAGATCGGCTCATCGTGCGTGGTCGCCTTCGAGGTTTCAAAGCATCCTCCCTGGTCGATGGCAACGTCTACCATCACCGTACCCGGACGCATCAGCTTGAGCATATCCCTTTTGACCAGGCTTGGCGCTTTGGCACCCGGAATCAGGACCGCACCGATGACCAGGTCTGTTGTCGGAAGCAGGTTCCGAATGGTTCCCTCAGTCGAAAAGAGTGTGCGTACATTTTTCGGCATCACATCATCGAGGTAACGCAGTCTTGGGATGTTGATATCCAGGATGGTCGTGTTGGCACCCATTCCGGCAGCAATCTTCGCCGCATTCACGCCGACGATACCGCCACCCAGAACGATCACGTTTGCAGGCGGCACACCGGGAATTCCTCCCATCAGCACGCCGCGTCCGCCAAATGTCTTCTCCAGATACTTGGCGCCTTCCTGAGCCGCCATGCGTCCGGCAACCTCACTCATCGGCACCAGCAGCGGAAGCGATCCGTCTGCCTTCTCTACCGTCTCATAGGCAATGGCAATACATTTTGACTTCTGAACCGCTTCGGTCAGCTCACGGCTTGCAGCAAAGTGAAAATAGGTGAAGATGATCTGGCCTTCACGCATGCGGGGATACTCTTCCGCAATCGGCTCTTTCACCTTCATAATCATATCGGCACGCGACCAGACTTCTTCAACATCATCAATGATCGTTGCACCGCTTTTTTCGTACATCTCATCGGTAAAGCCGCTTCCCAGTCCTGCCCCCTTTTGAACAAGTACTTCATGCCCGTTGTTCTTCATTTGAAGAACTCCGCCGGGCTGAAGAGAAACACGGTTTTCCAGAGTTTTGATCTCCTTTGGAACTCCAATAATCATGGTAAATAATATTTTGATTTAAGCATTGAAAAAATTCGCTTGAAAGGTACCAAACTTTCTACAAAAGAAGAGACTAAATCGTGTAAAAAATAGACAATTCCCTCTGATTCTAATCTGTTTATAACGATACACTTAGTAAACCACCTTCATCAGGACTAATCCTTTTGCCGGTGCCGAGTACCCTTTCTCTATCATCTCTTCCGGCTGCAGCATCCTGTCAAACTCGCTCACTGTCATCTCACCGGTGGCAAGCTGAACCATACTGCCCACCAGCCTGCGTACCATGTGGCGTAAAAATCGGTTCCCCCTGATGGTGTAGAGCAACCGGTCTCCCTCCCGCTCCCACTGGCTCCGGGAAATTGTGCAAAGAGTCGTGCCGAAGCCGTGATCACCCGGTATGCAAAAATTGGTAAAGTCGTGGCTCCCTTCCACCTTCCGGGCAGCTTTCTGCAGCACCTGAAGGCCGGGAGTTTTATAATGGCTCCAGCAGAAGTGGCGGTTCAGCGGTGAGCGGCGGGTCATCAGAGAGTACCGGTACTCTCTCTCTTTTGCATCAAACCGTGCATGAAAGGTCTCCGGCACCGGCTCCATCCCGATCATCGACAAATCCTGCGGCAGCAACCCTTTCATGGCGTGCATCACCCTGCCGGGGTCGTACCTCTCAGGAAGATCGGCGTGGGCGGTCTGGCCCGCAGCGTGGACTCCGGCATCGGTCCTGCCCTGTCCTATCAGATCGATCTCCTGCTGATAAAGCGTAGCCAGCGCACTCTCGGCAACCCCCTCTACGGTTCTCCCTTCCGGCTGACGCTGCCATCCCAAAAAGCCGGTGCCGTCGTATTCAAATGTGAATTTGTACCGCTGCATAGTTATCAATCAAAACCTGACATTCAGTTGTCCCATCCAGCCCAGCCGGTAGGGGTGCCGCTCATGGGCGAAGTCTGCTTCCGGCACAAATACCGGATAAAGTGCCACCTCTGTTCTGTTCACACTACCCTTACGGGCCCTGTTGGTTGCACTGACGGCGCTGATCACCCGGTTCAACACCATGATTGCAGCAATGGCCGGCACCTGGTTCCGGTACCTGTCTGACCGGGATCTCATCTCCCGGTAGTTCCGGCGATCCTCTTCGGCTGCCCACTCCCAGCGATTTTCGGGGGTATCTTCGATGAGCCGGTGCCAGTTTCGTGTGCGAAGCTGGTAGTCGTTGTACGCATCGAGCGATTGGAAGTCACCGACTGCCAGCCTGAAGGCGCGTCCGCGATCAGCCAGGTCCACTCCCGCACGCAGTTTCGTAAAGGTGATAAAGTTTTGTTCAATCCGGTTCGAGTGAACCGTGACGCCGATCCCCGCACCAATAAGGGCCAGGTCAGCCCCGGTGTGAATTCGTCCCCTGCCCGCGTGATCGCTGCCGGTGTAGTAGTGTCCCCATCCGGGCAGCACCAGCGAGCGAAAAAATGCTCCCCGCACACTGGCCGTGCTTTCATCGGCCGGCTGAAGCGACACTGCATACCTCGCATCGGATGTATGGCCGGCTGACTGTCTGGCCTGCGCACCACCGGCGGAAACCGCTGTTATCGCAAACAGCAGCAGAAGTACCGGCACCAGATTCTTTCGTTCACAAAAACAGGCCATTGTTCAGGGTTAATCGAGCGGATAGATCGACTTCTTGGCTGCCAGAAGCGTGTTTTTCATCAGCATCGCCACGGTCATCGGACCCACACCGCCGGGCACGGGCGTTATCCAGCTCACTTTCTCTTTAAGGCTTTCGTAGTCACAGTCGCCAACCAGGCGGTACCCTTTATCGGATGAGTTGTCGGCAACGCGGTTGATGCCCACATCGATCACCACAGCCCCCTCCTTGACCATCTCGCCCTTGATCAGGCTGGGCTGTCCGGCAGCCACCACCAGGATATCGGCGCTAATCGTATGGCGGGTCAGGTCTTTGGTAAACTTGTGGCAGATGGTGGTTGTCGCCTTGCCCGTTGAATTTTCGCGCGAAAGCATGACGGCCATCGGCGTTCCCACAATATTGCTGGCACCCACCACAACCGCATGTTTCCCCTTGGTCGGGATACTGTAGTATTTAAACAGCTCAAAGATACCGGCCGGTGTGCACGATTTGAATGTCGGCTGATCGACCGCCAGCCTGCCCACATTCATCGGATGGAATCCGTCGACATCCTTCCGGTGATCTATGCTCTCAATCACGGCGTGCGAGGAGAGGTGCGACGGAAGCGGAAGCTGAACCAGAATCCCGTCGATCGTATCATCCACATTGAATGAGTTGATCACCTTTTTCAGCTCTTTTGCCGATACCGTATCGGGCAGGTGTGTGGTGGCGGTTTCAATTCCCACCTCATTGCAGGCTCTTGTTTTGGCCCCGATGTAGGTTGCAGAAGCCGGGTCGTTGCCCACCTGCAGCACTTGCAGGAACGGGCGGCGGTTGCCCGCCTGCACCCAGTTTTCAACATCCTGGCGGATCTGATCTTTCAGTTCGGCCGCTACTTTTTTACCGTCTATAATATTTGCTGACATCTGTGTTATCTGCGCTTAGTGGTTTATAATCTGCATGTTATCGCTCAATATCATACTTCTTCATCTTGGTGTAGATGTGGCTTCTGCGAATATCGATCGCATCGGCGGTCGCTGAGACATTCCAGCTATACTTCTCCAGTTTTTTGACCAGGAACATTCGCTCTGCCTCCTCTTTAAACTCCTGAAATGACTCTATTTCGTCGATCAGATCCCCCAGTACCTTCTTTGAGTTTTTCTTGCTGACCACCAGCCGGTCCACATCCGCTTCCGATATCTCATCACCGGGCGCCAGAATGGCCAGGCGCTCGATCACATTCTGCAGCTCGCGGATGTTGCCTGACCATGGCTGCGACTTCAGCGCATCCAGGGCTCCGTTACTGAAGGCCTTGCCTGAAAATACAATCTCATCCTCCCCCAGCTTAGCCAGGAATGTACGCGCCAGCACGGGGATATCCTCCCTTCGGTCGCGCAGCGGCGGAAGGTGCAGGGGGATCACGCTGAGGCGGTGAAACAGGTCTTCGCGAAACTCGCCCGACTCGATCGCCTCGTGCAGGTCTTTGTTGGTGGCTGAGATGACCCGCACGTCGACATCGATCCGTTCGGTTCCCCCAACGCGTGTAATCTGGTTCTCCTGCAGGGCACGCAGTACTTTGGCCTGTGCGTCGGGGCTCATATCCCCGATCTCATCCAGAAAGAGGGTGCCCCCGTCGGCCTGTTCAAATTTTCCGATTCTGCGGTCGGTAGCCCCTGTAAACGCCCCCTTTTCATGCCCGAACAGCTCACTTTCAAGAAGTTCCGCCGGAATTGCGGCACAATTCACATCCACAAATGGCTTGCCTGAACGGCGGCTCTGACTGTGAATGGAGCGGGCCACCAGCTCTTTACCGGTTCCGTTTTCACCGGTAATCAAAACCCGGCTGTTGGTAACGGCAATTTTCGAAATGGTCTCTTTAATGCGTTTGATTGCCGGACTCTCACCGATAATCTCGGTATCGCCGTGCAGCTCGGTACGGATCTTGATGTTCTCCCGCATCAGCTCGCTGCTCTTCAGTGCGTTGCGAACGGTAATCAGGAGCCGGTTCAGGTCGGGCGGCTTCTCCAGGAAGTCGAATGCCCCTTTCTTGGCTGCATCCACTGCTATTTTGATCGTACCGTGTCCCGATATCATGATCACCGGCAGCCCGGGGTTCATCTGTTTGATCTTCTCGAGGGTCTCGATTCCATCCATTCCCTTCATCTTGATATCCAGGATGACCAGGTCGACCGTCTCCTTGCCAATCTTTTTGAGTGCCTCCTTGCCGCTTTCGGCTTCCAGCACCCCGTACGACTCATACTCCAGGATATCCCGCAGAATATTTCGGATGCTCTTCTCGTCATCGGTAATCAGTATCTGCGGTTTCTGGCTCATCAGTTAATACGTTTTATAGAGATATTCCATGATCTGTTCGTGCACCCAATCCACATGCCCGGTTCTGACCGAATAGTTATTGGTGGCAATGGTCACCACCAGGCGGTTATCCTGCTGGGTGTTCAGGTAGCCGCTCAGGGTTCTGACACCCGACATAAACCCCGTCTTGCCATTAAATCTTCCGTGGGCGGCGTTATTGATAAAACGGTGCCTCATGGTTCCGTTGACTCCCCCGATTGAGAGGGAGTCGTACATATAGTTGAACCAGGGGCGGGATTGAATTTTAACAAGATAGTCATTTATATCAGAAGCCCGAACCAGGTTTGCAGGTGCCAGTCCCGATGCGTCACGGAGGTGGGCAGCGGTGGTATCCAGGCCCATACTCTGCATAAACTCTTTGATTGCCTGGATTCCCAGTTCGGTCGTGCCCTGGGTATTGTACTTCTTGTGCCCCAGCTTTTTGGCCAGCATTTCAGTATAGAGGTTGTCGCTCTCCCGGTTCAGCCAGGTGATCATGCGATGCAGCGGTTCGGAGGTGTGCGTGTGAATTTCAGTCAGGCCATCCGGGTTCCAGCTGTAGTAGTCATTATCGGTCAGAAGCTGTCCCCTGACCCGAATCCCCATCTCGTTCAAATAGCGGTAAAAGGTATCAATAAAGTAGAGGGATGGTGACATCACCGAGAGCGGTTCCGATTCGTAGTGTCCGCGCGGAAGCGTGCTTCTCAGTACAATGGTATTGGTTCCCAAAAGCCGCCGGTACGACTCCCTGAACCGGGTGCCTGGCGGAGTGATGGTCTGATCATTCACAAACTCGACGTAGGGGGTATTGAAGGGAAACCACAGGATGGTTGGTTTGGAGCCGATAGGGCCGTCGGCAACCACCTCCAGGTCGACCACATTGAAATTAAATGCGAGTGAACTGATCTCGGGAGCATAGTAATAGGTCAGGTCGTCCCACTCCCAGCCTCGCGGATAGGGAACATCGTCAAAGAGGCCGTCTTGTGCGATGATGTTTCCGTCAATCATCTCAATACCGAGCGAATCCAATACCCCGTGCCACTTCTCGAACAGGAAAAGGGCGTTGCCGTCGTAAAACTCACCGTTGATGGAGGGATCGCCGCTGCCCCGGATAATCAGGTCGCCAACCCACCGGTTTTCGCGCTGCTCTCCCCGCCCGTACAGGGTGGTTGTAAACCGGTAATTTTGCCCAAGTTCCTCAAAATAGGCACCTGAACTGATCAGCTTCAGGTTGGATGCGGGTCGAACCAGCTTTTCGGCGTTCAGCGCCTCCAATACATTGCCGCTGCTGTCGGAGACCTGAATTGCCCAGAAAGCGTGATTGGCTCGGCTCCGGTCGATAATGAAATCGATCTGCGGCGAAATCTGTGCGGATGCGGTGTTAAAGGAACCGCTAACCGGCAGCAGTGCTCCCTGCAGGAGCAGCAGAAGCGGGATAATAAAGAAGTTGCGTTTCATAATGTCTCATCACGTGGCAAAATAGCGTTCTTCTTCCTGTAAAAATGTGTTGTAGATCTCATCGGAAGTGGTACACTCTCCCAGCGATTCCCGAAATGAAGAGCTGTTCATCAGCCGTGAAATACGGCTTAAAAGCTTGATGTGCGTGGTGTGTTTTGACTGCGGACCCACCAGCAAAAAGACCATTCTGACCGGTTCGTCATCGATCGAGTCGTAATCGATCGGGTTTTTGAGAACGGCAAAGCTGGCGTAGTTCTCTTCGATCGACTTCACCTTGCCGTGCGGAATAGCCAGATTCTTCCCAACACCGGTAGACATGATCTTCTCTCGTTCAATGACCGCTGTCCGGATATCGTCAAGTTGTTCACGATCGACCTTGTCTGACAAGGCTTTAATCATCTCTTCAAGAAGCTCGTCTTTCGATTGTACATCCAGGTTAGCGAGGATGGTGGATTTATCGAGTAGTGAGTGAATATTCATAAAATCAATCAGGCTCAGCGGTTTTTGTGCAATTGAATATAGGGAGCATTCGGCAAAAGGTTCAAAAATATTCCTGAACATTTCCCTTAACCCCCGGCAAGAAATTTTTGTACCTTTCGCAATCCGTTTTGACAATATCGTGAACTATGCTGAAATCATCCGTCACTATTTTAAAAAAAGAGATCACGCAGGAGCTTCGCACCAAGTATGCCCTGAACACGCTGCTGGCTTTTACCGGATCGGCGCTGCTGCTGGTACTCTTTACGCTGAGCGCACAGCATCTGGATCCCACCCCAAAAAGCGGACTGGTCTGGATTATTATACTGTTTGCCGCGATGACCGGAATGATGCGCTCATTTGTGCAGGAGACGGAGAAGAAGACGTGGGATCTGCTCCAGATCAACAGCAACCCCACCGAGGTATTTATCGGGAAGCTGACCTATAACTTCTTCTTTCTGCTGCTGCTGCACGCCTTCACCTTCTTTTTCTACCTGGTGATGATGAACTTGACCATTGTCAACCTGCCCTATTTTCTCTATTCGGTCCTTTTCGGGGCAGCGGGTCTGGCGTCGGTCACCACGCTGGTATCGGCCATGATTGCAAAAGCCGACCGGAAAGGAGCCGTTTTTTCCGTACTTTGTATTCCGCTTTTGGTTCCTCTTCTCCTTATCTTAACCCGTACAACAAAAATTGCTTTGGTTGATGGATCGGATGCAGCGGCACTGAACGACCTCTCCGCACTGATCGGATTTTGCGGAGCGACAATTGCAGCCGGTGTCATGCTTTTTGATTATATCTGGGAAGAGTAACCCCTATTCCAACGAAACGTATGAGTTTTATCAATGATGACATTACCTTTGGAGACCGCCGGCTGATCGGGCAGCAGCACGCCCGCCGGCAGGCAGAGAAGATCCTGCGCGGCAACCGGCTGAGTCACGCCTATCTGCTTACCGGACCGAACGGATCGGGCAAAACTGCGTTTGCCCTGGCGATGGCCGAAGCGATCAACGGCATCGACCATCTGACCGATCTGAAAGGAAGTGCCGTCTCAAAAAAATCGAGCTGGTTTACTCACCCCGACATCCACCTTTTTATCCCTTTTCCAAGTAAAAGTGAGAATGAAATTCAGCCCCGGCTGGAGCTGCTGTCCGGCGATCCGTACGAAATTGTCGATTTTGCAATCCGTCCGGCACTCAACAGCGAACAGTCGTCCAAAAACCGCCGGGCATTCTACCCGATCGAGTACTACCGCCATGAGATCTATCCCCTGACGCGCTACAGCCCGAATGAAGGGCGCCGAACGGTGGTTGTGATCACCGGCATCGACACCATGCGCAAGGAGGCGGCCAATGCATTTCTGAAAGTCCTCGAAGAGCCTTCAGACGATTTTGTCTTTATCCTGACAGCCGATAAAACCGATCAGCTCCTTCCAACCATCACCTCACGATGTCAGCAGATCCGCCTTCAGACCCTTGCGAAAGAGGAGATCGAAGAGGGATTGGTTCAGCATGACGGCATGACACCTGACGATGCATCGTTCCTGGCACGTATGGCCGATGGCAACTACGCCCTGGCCCGTTATTTCGATGCCGATACACTGAAGCAGACCCGCTCTGAAATTATTGAATACCTGAGATTCTCCTACACGCAGGATGTACCCGCATTGGTTCGGATTGTCGGCGAGTGGAACCGCAAACTGAATACCGAAAACCAGATTGCCGTCTGCAACTCCCTTGAGCAGCTTCTGAGGGATATCATGATCTACAGGGAGCGGAATTCGAGCGACATGGTTACCAATATTGACCAGCTTGAAGTGATTCAGAAGTTTACGGCCTCCATGCAGAAGGCACGAATCATCGACATGATTGAGCAGCTTCAGGACCTTAAGGGGCTTCTCTATCAGAATGTCCAGTTTAAATACATTTTTACAGCCCTCTCCTTTCGGTTCAGCAGCCTGATGAGAGGACTGGATCCGGAAATTTCAGACGAGGAGCCGTGGCAGCACCTGCCGGCCCTCACCTAACCAACGCACCATGACAGACAGACAGACGCTTCCGTTTATTAAGATGCAGGGTGCCGGCAACGATTTCATCCTGTTTGACAACCGCTCACTTCGGCTGAATGACGAGGAGCTCTCAAAAATTGCACCCTCCCTGTGCGACCGGAAGTTTGGCATTGGCAGCGACGGACTGATTGCCCTCTGCTACGATGATCAAAAGCAGGCCGACCTGGTGATGAACTACAAAAACCCGGACGGCAGTGATGCGGGCATGTGCGGTAACGGAGCCCGCTGTTTTGCGGCCTATGCGGTTACGCTGGGATCGCCCACCAAATTTACATTTCGCGTTCACGAGAAGGTCTACCGGGCTTCGGTCGGATCCGGCCGGGTCACAATCGACTTCCCCCTCGAAACGACCGTCGATGAGCTTGATGTGGAGACCGAACATATTCTGAATGTCTACACCAATACCGAGCACGTGGTCTGCCCCGTTCGCCAGGAGGTGCTCGATGATGAGAGTCAGCTGCGCGCACACGGCAAATACCTGAGATACCACGACCGGTTTAGTCCCGGAGGCACAAATGTCAATTTTATTTCCGGCACATCCGGCGATGAACTCTGCCTGCAGACCTACGAGCGCGGGGTTGAAAACCTGACCCTGGCCTGCGGAACGGGTGCGATCGCCTCGGCGCTGGCATGGCACTACCTGCAACAGGAGCATTCGGGCGATTACAGCTACAGGGTGATGGTTCGCGGCGGCACGCTGCAGGTTCACTTCAGCTATGACAGCGCGAAACGAGCGTATCACAATATTAAACTGGAAGGCCCTGCCGATTTTGTCTTTGAAGGAAAATACTACCTCTGAACCGGCTACCGGCTTCACCCTGAAGGCTCTGCGAAGCATCCTTCTTGTAGCGGCAGCGGGAGCCCTGATCTCCTGCTCGCCGGCGGAACGGCTCACCGACCGGCAGGACGCTGACCGGTCGCCGCAGCTCTGGCTGGTACCCGGCCAGCTGATGGCCGACAATGAGGTCTACTCAATTCGTCTGCACCGAACGGGCCGGCCGGGATCGGCACCGGTGATTGAACTGAACCGGAATGAGCAGCTGCGCCTTTCCTTCGAGACGATCGGCTTTGAGTCGCGATCCTTCCGGATCCACTTCACCCACCGCAATCCCGACTGGAGTGAATCAGGTATCCCGCCCGAACGCTTTTCGGATGGTTTTTTCCAAAGAAATCTCACCGGTGGCACCCTGAGCAGAAGCAGCCGCCCCTACTTCCGAACCTACGAGATCGATTTTCCGGACCGTGAGATCTCCTTTAGGATCAGCGGAAACTACATGGTACACGTAACCGACGCCGATACCCGGGAAGAGCTCTTCTCGATGCCCTTTTTTGTTCATGAAAACCAGGGAAGCCTTCGGTCATCGGTCGAAATTTCGCGTGTTCCCCGTCAGGATCTCCGGATCGAGCACCGTCCGGTAAATATTTTTCAGCTGCCTGACATGGCCGAACAGCCACAGTTTAATCTTGAGTTCAGGATCTACCAAAACCAGATGTGGGGCCGGCCGGCAGAACCCCGCGAGCTCGATTTCTCTGATCCCTCTGAGGCCTACAGCCGGATCACATCCGGGCAGGCCTTTATCGGTGACTACGAATTTCGCCAGCTCAATCTCGAGAATGTCACACAACTTCGCAGCGGCATTGCCGATGTTGACCCGGCGGCAGAGCCGGTAATCCTGACGCTGACCGATGATGCAGAGGGGTTTACACGCCCGGTTTCACCGGCTGCACCCGGCCGGTATGCACCCTCCGCCGATCCCCAGGCACGTTATGCAGAGGTCCGGTTTCGGTTTCACACCGAGCAGGCCATCGGCGAGAATGAAGAGCTGCACCTGGTGGGGGATTTCAACCGCTGGAGTATCTCAGATGATACCCGAATGGAGTTTAATGAAACGATTGGGCGCTGGGAAGCCGGTGCCGTCATGAAAGAGGGCAGCTACCGGTATAAATATGTTGTGGTGTCGAACGGAAGAGTGGATGATCTTCGTTTTGATGCACTCTTTGCCGGAGGGTACCAGCAGTATCATACGTTTGTCTACTACCGGGATCTGCACAACTACTACTACAGGCTTCTACAGTTTAACAGTTACAGAAAAGAGGCACGTTAAATGGATGCAATGGCCAGGTTGTTGAACGAAACGGTACGAGAACCGGCCCTGTAAACACAGAGTTTTAGTTTTAAGAAATTATTAAATAGCGCGAAATGAGATTATTGAAATTTATCGGTGTATTTGTCGTAACGACTATTCTGCTCCTCGCTTTTGTGCTGGGACTAAACTGGAGTGCATTCCAGACCTTCCTGGATAACCGGGAGGCGTTTATGGAGGGAACCGACTGGGTCCCCAAAACACAGTCGCTTCGCGGGCTCAGTGAGTATATCGAAGAGAATCCGCAGCACGTTTCGGTTGCCAGTATGGTTGTTGAGCATCCCGACTCCGTGATCCTGTTTGAGGCTGACACCCCCCGCACCATGGGCACGATGTCAAACCTGCTGCTGCTTTCGGCCTGGGGAATCGCACTCGAGCGCGGTGACTACACGCTCGATGAGACCCTTTCAGTTGAGGAGGTCGGGCGCTATTCTCTCCCTCAGGTAGACAGTGCCCTGCACCGTGAAATGCTCGAATATGCACGCAAACAGGGGTGGGTTACCGACCGGTCGATAACCCTCGACAACGCTTTCCGCCTGCTTGCACTCTTTAACGACCTGCCGCTCTCTGACTATCTCTGGCACAGAATCGATGAGGAGGTCTGGATGGAACTGAAAGAGCGGTACGGGCTGGATCAGACCGAACTCCCCCTGCCCTTTTCAGGTTTGTATATCGGTATATCAGCGTTTGAAACCCCGTTTGAAGAGAACCTGGAGAGCTGGGCGGGCCGCGACCGATCCGAATTCAGAGACCATGTGGCCGAACTTTCAGACAGGTATCTCAACGATTCTGACTGGAGACAGCAGGTACAGGAGTATATGGAGAAACACCGCCTCGGCATTACCTTTATGCAGGAGCGGGACGCCATGCAGCTCTTCCCGCAGGCAACGGCTCGTGAAATGATGGGGATGATGCAGCAGCTCTGGGACCTCGACCGTGAGGCTTCAGACGGCGAGTTCTCCGTATTAAACTACCTGAGGCTTCCCTTTGAGAACCGTTCGGAGATAGAGCGCGACTTTACCGATTACGGGGCACTGTTCGACAATCGGATGGGCATTCTGAATGGAGCCGATTTTGGCACCCTCGTCTACACAGGAAATACAAATTTACAGGTTATCTTCTATGACCGCCTGCCGATCGGGTTCTGGTTCCACATGTCGGGGAACCACATGCACCAGGATTTTCAGCAGCGGCTGATCTATGACCCGGCACTTGTTGTCAGAATGGCTGACGTGGCCGGCGTTGATCTCCCACAAGAAATAAATGATTAATCAGCATTATGAATAAGTACTATTTTGTCTACCTCATCTGGCTGCTGCCGCTCTACTTTCTCTATCAGTTCGGCTACCAGGGTGCCATCTACTACGGTATCCAGGAGACCTATGAGAACGGTGAGAGCTATGTGGCCGAGGTGACCGATTTTGACGTAAAACAGATTGCTGCACAGACCAACGGCTATGTCGACCTGAAGTTCACCACTTCTGACGGCAGCGTGGTTGAGCAGCGCCTGGCCCTTCCCATACAGATGGCGCGGGTCATTGTCGAGTCTGAACTGATCCCGATCCGGTACAACACCGGCTCGTTCAATCCGATCGTGATGATGCCCGTCTACGAGCTGCAGAGAAACATGATTCGGGTGAACCTGGCGGTTACCGGAATCGGACTATTGGTGACCATTATCATTGGCATCCGCGCCAGCCGGTATGCCCGCAGAAAGCTTCGTGACGGCGACGATACGTTTGAAATTGAACGGGTGGATGACGAACCTGAAATGAGACCCGATACCGCATGAGTCAAAAAAACAAGCTCTATCTGATCCCCACCCCGATAGGAAAACGCAAAGAGAACCATGTCCTCCCCGAGCATACGCTTGAGGTGATCAGAGGGCTCTCCTGCTTTGTGGTTGAAAAGCCTCAAACCACCCAGAGCTTTCTGCAGTGGATCAAACATCCGGTTCCACCCTACCAGATTACCTTTCGGGTACTCAACAAAAAAACACCTGACCAGGAGATCTACAGTTTCCTGAACCTGCTGAAAGAGCAGGATGTCGGCATCATGTCAGAAGCCGGTGCCCCGGGAGTTGCCGACCCCGGAGCCAAACTGGTGAAGCTGGCCCATGACAACGGGTATGAGGTTGTGCCCCTGACCGGACCCTCATCAATCCTGCTGGCGCTGATGGCATCGGGTATGAATGGACAGTCGTTCGCCTTTCACGGATACCTCTCCCTGAACGATTCAGCCCGTGTGAAGCAGATACAGGAGCTGGAGCAGGAGTCTGCACGGCAGTCGCGCACCCAGATTTTCATGGAGACGCCCCATCGCAACCAGAACCTGTACGAACTTCTGCTCAACAAACTGAGGCCCTCTACCCGGCTCTGTGTTGCCTGCAACATCACCCAGCCCGACGAGTATATCAAAACCCGCACCGTCCACCAGTGGAAAAAAGAGGCCGCTCCCGACCTGCAAAAAAAGCCGTGCCTCTTTCTGGTCTACGCGTAGCAGGACTTTACAGTGTACAGTGATCAGTGCCATCAGTGCCAACAGGAATGACAGTGATCAGTGCCATCAGTGGAGAAGCGGGCAGACGTGAAACGTAAAACGTGAAACATTGATGGATGGTTTGGAATTTGGTGCTTGAAATTTGGAATTTTTGCCTTCTCCACTTCTCCACTTTTTGCCTTTTGCCTTTTGCCTTCTGCTGCGCGTTTTTTGCGCAGTCCCGAGACTTCGGGGCCTTTTGCCTTTTAAAAGCCCTATAGCATTATAATTTTTTTATAATAACGACTTCATTTCACTCAACAGCAACAACTTATCACCTGTGATCAAGAATTACTAAACAACCGGCCCCTATGTTCTCTATTGGCCTTTTGGGATGGTCATATCACCGGGCTTGATCCACTCTTTTTTTCTGAGATAGAGGTAGATGATATAGGAAAGTATGGCCGGACCTGCGATGTGGAGCAGCCCTATTTTCAGAAAGATGGCTTGTTCAAATCCCATCGCTGTGAGCGTAAAGATCTGGCCCACCAGTCCGCTGGTTCCCATCCCTGCCCCTTCGGGTGTATTCTCCATCAGAAAGGTCATGGTCGAAAGAGGAGCGAGGAAAAGAGTCCCGGCGCCATATAGGAGAGTGCATTGATCACATATTATGTCTGAATCCGCCACTCCCTGCAGCGGTATCTTTTCGCTTTTAACTCCATGCACCACAACAAGGAAAACGGAAACATCATTCAACAGCCGGGCTTCGGCCTGTCGGGTTGAGCGGACTGGCAGATACCATGAACGTCAGGGGCTCACCCCTCACAAATCCGGCTGACGGTATCCTGTAACCCCGGGTTAATCCAATCACGCCGAAACTCATCCCGGTATCGATGATAGAAAAGCTGACTTTTTATTCGTGACACCCGTCAGATCCGGCCCTGTAAATTCAATACAAACCGGCTTCTTCCCTATTTTCGATACACCCTAAGCATATATCGTGTTGAACTTAGAACTACACCTTTATATCTGAATTGGAAGAAAATTCAGAAACTTTTAAGGAATCTTCATATAAAATTTTTACATTGAGTTAACATCATGTAAGCGTTTTCATAACTCTGCTGTTTCGTTCGGGTACGAAGCCGTTCGTTAGGAGGTCATTAATCAGTAACAAACCTTATTAAGAGTGAAACAAGCGTTATGTAAAGCGCTTTCATAAACTGAAAGATTTTAATCCATTCCAATAAATCAAAAAAACAGGTAGAATTGTATGAAGGTAAAACAGCTACTCAGCCTGCTGCTCCTGATGTTCTTTTGCTCATACGCCTTGCCGGCCTATGCGCAATCTGAGATCCTGGTAAGCGGTACGGTCACTGAATTAGAAACGGGTCATACCCTGCCCGGCGTGAATATCGTCGTCAAGGGTACCACTGACCGCGGGACGACTACAGACATGGATGGAAACTACTCGATTCGGGTCAATCCGGACGACGTACTTGTTTTCTCCTATATCGGATTTATCACACAAGAAGTTCCCGTTGATAACCGTGGAACCATAGATGTTCAACTCTCTTCTGATGTTCAGGCACTCTCTGAACTGGTTGTCATCGGTTATGGTGTTCAGGAACGAGGCGACAACACCGGTTCGGTCCGCGTTGTCAGTTCCCGTGATTTCAACCAGGGAGCGATCACCTCTCCCGAAGAGCTTTTCCAGGGACGAGCTGCGGGTGTTCAGGTAACATCCAACAGCGGTGCCCCCGGTGCAGGAGCCACCATCCGAATTCGCGGCGGATCCTCACTGGCGGCCAGTAACGACCCTCTCTACGTAGTAGACGGCGTGCCCCTCGATGACGGCGGCATTGCAGGAATGAGAAGTCCGCTCAATACCATTAATCCGAACGACATCGAATCGATCACCGTATTGAAGGATGCATCGGCCACAGCGATCTACGGATCACGTGCTTCCAACGGTGTTGTCATCATTACCACCAAACGGGGTGAAGCCGGACAACCGCTCCGCGTAAACTATACCGGGCGCTTCTCCTACCAGACCAATACCGACCGTATCAGTGTACTTGGAGCTGATGAATTCAGATCATTTGTGGAAGAGGGTGTTGCTGCCGGACACATCAATGCCAATGCCCTCAATAACCTGGGCAGCGCGAATACTGACTGGCAAGACGAGATTTTCAGAAATGCCTTTTCACAGGACCATAACATCGGTGTCGCAGGATCCGCATACGATATCCCCTACCGTGTTTCAATCGGTTTTTCAGGCAATCAGGGGGTTCTGAAAACCTCCAGCAACGACCGCCTGACCGGATCGATCGCATTGACTCCTACCTTCTTTGATGATCAATTGAGCACTGACGTTAATTTCAGGGGAGTACGCGTGGATAACCGGTTTGCTGATACAGGAGCAATCGGAACCGCTATTTCATTTGATCCCACCCAGCCGGTTATGGCCGGTGACGGTGCACCGTTTGGCGGTTACTACACCTGGGTCGATGGCGACGGAAATCCCATTCCGATTGCACCGGCCAATCCGCTTGCACTGATCGATCAGCGCAACGATGAATCAACCGTCTACCGTGCAATCGGTAGCTTCAAGGTTGACTACCAGCCGGTTCAGCTTCCGGGCCTGACAGCTACCCTGAACCTGGGTTTTGACTATTCGGATGTAGGCAACGGACTCGTTACCGTTAGCGATCAGGCAGCATGGGAGATCGGAGGCGCAGCGCCTGGTGTTCGCACTGATTACGATCAGAGAAAAGAGAACCAGCTTCTCGACTTCTACCTGAACTACAATACCGAATTTGACAACAGCCGCCTTGATCTGACCGGCGGTTACTCCTGGGAGCACCACTACGAAGAGGGCTCTACCTTTTCAACCAACTACGACCGCTCACAGGTTGTCGTTGTGAATACCGATAATGAGTATGCCACCGAGTACTACATCGTCTCCTTCTTTGGACGCGCAAACTACTCACTGATGGACCGTTACCTATTCACGGCCACGCTCCGCCAGGATGGCACCTCACGATTCTCTGAAGATAACCGATGGGGACTCTTCCCTTCTTTCGCTTTTGCCTGGAACCTGCATCGTGAAGATTTCATGTCAGATTTTGACAGCCTGAGTGAACTGAAACTGAGACTGGGTTACGGTGTAACCGGTCAGCAGCGAATCGGACAGGGTAACTACCCTTACCTCGCCCGCTACACTTACTCACAGGATACTGCCCGTTACCCGTTTGGCAATGAGTTTGTGACCACCCTGCGTCCGGAAGGCTACAATGCCAACCTGAAGTGGGAAGAGACCACAACCTATAACATCGGCCTGGACTACAGCTTCAACGAAGAGCAGATCTTCGGTTCGATTGAGCTTTTCCACAGAGAGACCCGCGACCTGCTGAACGTCATTCCCGTTCCGGCCGGAACCAACTTCACCAACCGCATTCTCTCCAATGTCGGTAACCTGGAAGTTCAGGGTATTGAATTTGATATCACAACCCGCCTGATCTCTACCGAGAGATCTTTCTGGCAGGTGTCATTCAATGCAACCTACACAACCGATGAGATCACCAAACTGACCACAGTGGATGATCCAAGCTATATCGGTGTTGAAACCGGTGGCATTGCAGGCGGGGTCGGAAATACCATTCAGATCCATTCTGTTGGCCACCCGCGAAACTCATTCTATGTGTTTGAACAGGTGTATGATGAAAACGGTATGCCGATAGAGGGGCTCTATGTAGACCGAAACGGTGACGGACAGATTACCTCTGCAGACATGTACCGCTACAAGAGCCCGACACCCGACTGGACACTCGGTTTCTCCTCACGCTATGAGTACGGAAACTGGGATGCTTCATTTGCCATGCGGGCCAGCATCGGAAACTATGTCTACAACAACGTTGCATCTGACAACGCCATCATCAGCCAGACATTCGACAATACAGGGTTCCTGACAAATCCGACTGAGTTTGTAAACGACAGCCGATTTGTGAATGCGCAGTATCATTCAGACCACTTTGTTGAAAATGCATCCTTCCTCAGAATGGATAACATTTCGGTCGGATACACATTCGACCAGCTGCTTGTCTCATCGCTGAGAGTATCCGCAACCGTACAGAATGTATTTACCATTACTGAGTACAGCGGACAGGATCCCGAGGTTTTCGGAGGGATTGACTATAACCTCTACCCCCGGCCACGTACCTTCGTACTGGGACTGAACCTCAATTTTTAATTGAAATACCCTAATCTTGAAGATTATGTTGAATAACAAATTTAAAATCCTAGCATTCGCACTTGTCGGGCTGACCGTTGCCTTTGCAACGTCGTGTGTGAACGACTTGAACACGTCGCCCATTGATGACAGTGAGGTGACCGCCGCACAGGTGTATGACACTCCTGATGATTTCCGTCAGGTTTTAGCAAAACTATATGCCGGCTATGCCGTTTCCGGACAGGAAGGCCCTGCCGGTCAGCCGGATATCCAGGGTATTGACGAAGGCTTCTCCAGCTACATCCGTCAGCTTTGGGTACACCAGGTAATCCCAACCGATGAAGCCGTTGTGGCATGGAACGACCCCGGCCTGCCGGAATACAACTTCCAGGCATGGGGCGCATCCAACGACTTCGTGATGGGGATGTACAGCCGGATCTTCTACCAGATCACGATGGCGAATGAGTTCATCCGCGAAGCTCAAAACCGCGATGAAGCGATCATTCAGAGCTACCTGGCAGAAGCCCGATTCCTCAGGGCATTCAGCTACTGGCATGCACTCGACCTCTTTGGCGGTAACGTGCCGTTTGTAACGGAAGAGGACCCGATCGGTGCATTCGAGCCTGAGCAGACCAATGCAAACGACCTGTTTGCCTACATCGAAAGTGAGGTTCTTGACATTCTTGATGAACTGGGAAGCCCGGGGCAGGCCGAGTATGGCCGCATCGACCGCGGAGCTGCCTATACCCTCCTCTCCAAACTCTACCTCAATGCTGAGGTCTATATTGGAGAAGATCGTAACAGCGACGCACTGACCTATGCAGAGAATGTGATCAACAGCGGCGTATACGATCTGGACAATAACTATGAGTACCTCTTCCTGGCCGACAATAACCAGTCGCAAGAGATTATCTTTGGTATTCCACAGGATGGTGAGAGCATGCGCACCTTTGGCGGCACCACTTTTATCGTGCATGCTGCCGTTGGCGGAAGCATGAGCGCCAGCTCGTTCGGAATTAACGGAGGATGGGGCGGACACCGAACCACCCCTCAGTTTGTCGATCTGTTTGACAGCAGTGAATTCTTCTCCGGCGTTCAATCGGAAAATACCGGCGGATATCCTGAAATCTACGTCGTAGGCGGATTCCAGTCTGCCAGCGGATACGGAAATGACTGGACACCCGAAGATGGCCCGGCACTGATCTCCGAGAACAGTGATGACATCTACACCGGCGTTGTCTACTTTGCCAGTGCAGGTGCTGAATACAAGTTCACCAACGAGCGCAACTGGGACGATGGCGACTGGGGCGGAAACGGTGACGGTGAACTGGAGCCCGGAGGATCCAACCTGATTGTTGACCAGGCCGGTGTCTACACCATTACCGTCGACCTGAACGAAGAGACCTACTCTCTGGAAGCCGGTGCATCTGAAAGCCGTGCCATGTTCCATACCGACGGACAATCGCTCGAAGTGGATGACTACAGGGATTTCACCCAGGGTTATGCCATTACCAAATGGAAGAACGTGATGAGAGACGGCTCTGCGCCTCCGCGCACCGACTTTGTCTACACCGACTTCCCGATGTTCCGTCTGGCTGACGTCTACCTGATATACGCTGAAGCAACCCTTCGCGGGGCATCCGGCGGAAACACGGCAAATGCGGTTGCCTATATCAATGAAATCCGTGAGCGAGCTTACGGCGGGCCTGAAGCGAACATTACTGCAGACGACCTCAGCCTTGAGTTTATCCTGGATGAACGGGGCCGTGAACTCTACTGGGAGGCACACCGCCGAACCGACCTTCGCCGATTTGGCAAATTTACCGGCGGCGATTACGTATGGTCATGGAAAGGAGGCAGTGCATCAGGTTCTTCTACAAGCAGCACCTTTGAGATCTACCCGATTCCATCATCGGATATCAACTCAAACCCGAACCTGAGCCAGAATCCGGGCTACTAAACGATTTTGAATACTAAAGAATGAACATCATGAAAAAATCAATTATTTCATTATTGACGATTTTCGGCCTGCTGGTCTTCACCTCGTGTGAAGACTCGGTGGGACCGACAATCAGTTCCGATCCGGGCTCTCCCACCCTCACCTCTGAGGTTGACGGACAGAGCTACGTGCTAAATGAAGAGGATGAAGACCAGGAGCTGTTTACCCTCTCCTGGGATGCACCCGACTTCGGTTTCTCCGCCCCTATCCTCTACACCATTGAGATGGATGCGGATGAATCTGGGTTCGAAAATCCGGTAACGTTCCTGGAAACACGGGAAACGTCGGTCTCCATGACCGTTGGCCAGGTAAATCAGCGCCTGATCGCTTCGGGCGTGCCCTTCGGCATCGAATCTGAATTGGACTTCCGAATTCGTGCTCACGTAAACCCCAATGTGGAAGACCGTATTTCAAGTGTCTTTACCATTAGCTTTACACCGTACGAAATCGTGGTTGAATTCCCCGAAATCTACGTACCGGGCAGCTATCAGTCAGCCAGCGGTTACACCAATGACTGGTCACCGGCAGATGCTCCGGCACTCTACTCTCGAGCAAGTGACGACCGCTACGAAGGTTATGTCAACATTGCCGACGACGGAAGCATGTTCAAGTTTACCGAAGACCGAACCTGGGATGTAAACTGGGGCGATGACGGACTCGACGGTACATTGGATCAAAACGGTGCCGATATCCCGGCCGATGCTGGTTACTACAAGATGAATGTAGACCTGAACAACATGACCTACAGCATCCTGAATACTGCCTGGGGCGTGATCGGTGATGCAACCCCGACAGGATGGGATTCTGACACGGATATGACATACGATCTCGATGAGAAAGTGTGGACCGTGACTCTCGATTTGACCGAGGGTGAGCTGAAGTTCAGGGCGAATGATGCCTGGGACCTCAACTATGGTTCGGAAAACAATGACGGCACCCTTCAGGAAGGCGCTGATAACATCGTTGTTGATGAGGCCGGAAACTATACGATCACCCTCGACCTGAGCGGATCGATCTACAGATATTCACTGGACCTTAACTGAGTAGTTAAGCAGTAGTACCTGATAAGAAAAAGCCCCGCCGGTGAGAACCGGCGGGGCTTTCTTTTTATCTATAAACCTTTTCAAAGAGTACACCCTGCACGAAATGAGCGTTATCTCCCGTAATTCTTCTCAATATACTCTTCGAGAATCTGCCTGAACTCGGCACCGATCCCCTCGCCCTTCAGTGTGGTGTAGTGCTCGCCGTCTACATAGACAGGCGCCTTGGGCTCCTCAAACGTGCCGGGCAGTGAAATACCGATGTTCGCATGACGCGACTCTCCGGGCCCGTTCACAATACAGCCCATCACTGCAACATCCATCTCCTCTACCCCGGGATAGGTCTCGCGCCAGACCGGCATCTTGTCGACAATATAGTTCTGGATCTCATCGGCCAGCTCCTGAAAGTAGGTGCTCTTGGTTCGTCCGCATCCCGGACAGGAGGTCACCTGCGGGATAAAACTGCGGATTCCCAGCGACTGCAGGATCTGCTGACAAATTCTCACCTCCTCGGCCCGGTCGGCTCCCGGCATCGGTGTCAGCGAAACGCGAATGGTATCACCGATCCCCTCCTGCAGCAAGATCCCCAGTGCCACCGAACTGGCCACGGTGCCTTTCATGCCCATTCCGGCCTCGGTAAGGCCCAGGTGTAGCGGATAGTCAAGGTCTGCAGCGATTCTGCGATAGACATTGATCAAATCCTGCACTCCGCTCATCTTGCAGCTAACGATAATCTTATCGGATGACAAGCCCACATCTTCTGCCAGGGCGGTCGACCGACGCGCACTCTCCACCATGGTGTCAAGCATCACCTCTTTCGATGACTTGGGCTCCTTGCGAGCGTTATTTTGGTCCATATACTGAGCCAGAAGCTGCTGATCGAGCGAACCCCAGTTGACCCCGATCCGTACCGGCTTGTCATACCTGATCGCCTGCTCAACGATGGTACAGAAATTCTCATCGCGTGTTTTGGTCCCCGTATTCCCCGGATTGATCCGAAACTTGGCAAGCGACGACGCCATATCGGGATATTTTGTCAGCAGTTTATGCCCGTTGTAGTGAAAGTCGCCCACAACCGGTACGGTAACACCGCGGTTGATCAGTTTCTCCTTGATATGAGGCACCGCTTTGGCTGCAGCGTCATTGTTGACCGTAATCCGAACAATTTCAGACCCGGCCTTATGCAGGTGATCGATCTGCTCAACCGTTTCATCGATGTCGGCGGTATCCGTGTTGGTCATCGACTGAACCACAATCGGGTTCCCGCCGCCAACCGGCACCCCGCCCACATTTACGGTGATGGAATTTCTGCGTTTGATGGAACTACTCATGATTTATATGCAACTATGTTGTAAATATCGTTTACGTTGTACGTTTTACGGTATACGGCGAACAACGTACATCGTAAACCGTAAGCCGTAAGCCTTAATCATCAATTTCTCTTGCTCAGCTCAAACAACCTCTTCTTCTCTTCAGCCGTGAGTCCGTCGTAGCCGTGTTTGGAGATCTTTTCGAGAATCTCATCCAGGTCACTCAACTCCTCTTCGTCCAGGATCTCGACATCGCTGACCGAGTACATATTCTTGTTCTTTTTCTTGCGCTTTTTACGGCCAGAAGATGACGGGGATGAAGAGAGGCTGGGATTCCAGATCTTCTCTATGGGACGCACAAATTTTGAGAGGTCGGTTCCCTTGTAGTGAGCTTTTACCAGAAGATAGCCAATCAGGGCACCTCCCAGGTGTACCAGTCGGGCCACATTATCACCGGCACCGATAAACAGCACATCAAATACGATCAGTCCGGCAACCACATACCGCGCCTGTATGGGGGGCAACAGGAAGAGCATGATCGGCATGGTGGGATACATATAGGCAAATGCCACCATCACGCTAAATACGGCTCCTGATGCCCCGATTACCATGCTGGTGCCATAGAGTGATGCGAACAGGATATGAAACAGAGCCCCGCCAATACCGGCTCCAAAGAAGATGACCGAAAAGGTTCGCGGACCCAGCCCCTCTTCGACGGCCCGGCCCATCCACCAGAGCCAGAGCATGTTGAAAATAAGGTGGAACCCGCCTCCATGCAGGAACATGTAGGTTACAAATCGCCACGGCTGCGTGATCGCGGTACCGATATTCGGATTAAAACCGAGCCAGTTGACGATATGGCGGTTCAGGGATTGGTTTCCGATTTGAATGCCACCAAAAAAGGCCTGAAACACAAATACGAGTACATTGATCGCAATAAGGGTGCGGATTACCGGTGGCATCCGAAGAAAACCGCGCTTGAATGAGTTCCAGAAAGAGTCGTGCTGATACATAGTCTTCTTAATGGTAATGTCTTTCGCCTTTCAATCCCCAGTATTTGATCAGAATAAATCCGACAACCATTCCGCCCAGGTGGGCAAAGTGGGCAATGCCGCTGTCTGGCCTCATCAGCCCGGACATCAGTTCGATCACACCAAAAATCGCAACAAAATACTTCGCTTTGATCGGAATCGGGGGAATCAGCAGCATGATATATCGATCCGGGAACATCATTCCGAAGGCTAAAAGAATACCGAACACGGCGCCTGAAGCCCCAACGGTCGGTGCACCGGTTCCGCCGATCCACATATGGATCAACGCTGCGCCGATGCCTGTCAGAAAGTAGTAGGTGGCAAACCGTTTGGTTCCCCAGAAGTTTTCAATGCCCTGTCCAAAGATCCAGAGTGCAAAAAGGTTAAAAAAGATATGCCCCATGCTGGCGTGGATAAACATGTAGGAGACCAGCTGCCAGATCGCAAAATTACCCGAACCGACCGGCCATAAGGCACCGTAAACCATCAGGTACTGCTGAAGCATCGGATTCATCAGGGCTACAAAAACCAGGGCATTCACAATCAGCAAGTGTTTCACTGCCGGAGGAAAAATTGAAAACTGTGTGCTCGGTGAATAGTTGTCGTTGTTGTAATTCAAGGAAAATTGTCTTTTTTGAGTTGGTTTTGAACTCTGTAATATACGTTAATTGCGCTTAAAGTTACGCCCGGAATTCCCTGTCCCGGAAAAACGGTATCACCGCACATCCAGAGTCCGCGAAACGGTGTTTTATTCGGGGTCCAGTCGAGTAACGAGCGGCTCATGCTCTGCGGTATACCGCCTACCCGCCCTTTTTTCCGGTAAACCCAGTTGCTCCAGCTTACCGGTGTCGCCGAAAATGCGAGCTCGACGGATGCATCCGAGAAACCCGGAAGGCGTTCTCGCAGCAGTGTCAAGATACGGTTTTGAACCGACTCCTTAAATGCCTCATACTCGCCGTTGAGCCCGAACCAGAAGCCGGGCTCTGTATGGGTTGAAATATTAAGCACCCGCTTTCCTTCAGGGGCTCTTTCATAATCGCCCCGCATTGAAAAGGAGACAAAGATCGAATCGGAATCGATACCCGGTATCTTCTCGCCTTCCGGCAGATGCACCTGGTGATGCTGAACCATCCCGTCCGGATAAGGATCGTCGGTCACCACCCCCATGGTAAAGGCACCCCAGGCATGGTCGTATCGTGCAGCCTCTTTTGAAAACCACTCTCTCATCACGCCCCCGGTCAATTCCGGCATGTTCCAGACCGGCAGATTGGAGATGACCTGTGGCGCATGATACGTTCTTTTTTTCGAGGTATGGACAACATATTGGCCTTCCCGTTTCTCCAAATAGAGCACCCTCTCTTTGGTACGCACCTCTCCGCCACGGTCAGTCACAACATCACGAAGCGTTTCAGACATCTTCAGGAGTCCGCCGGGCACATAGTAGTTGGTCGAATGGGTATAGGTGATCGCCGGTGCTCCGAACAGAAAGGGTGTCTGAGCGGATGGTGCCTGTGAAGAGATCATCAGCTGTTCATCCAGAAACCGGAAAAAATCCGGATTTGTCAGCCCCATTCCCGAGGCCACCTTCCTGACAGATTTCAGTGCATAGGGAAGCGCCCGCAGGTCACGCGGATCATTTTTCAGCAGACGAAGCCAGTCGGCGGCCTCCACCGGCGGGAAAAACGGGTTTTTCGATGAAACCCTCCAGACCAGATCTGATGTCCGAAATGCCAGTTCCCAGAACGATTTTTGCGATGCCTCTTCCCCAAAATGCCATACCGCCTCCTCGATCCACTTCTGCCGCTCGCGGTATCGTGTGATAGTGCGGCCGTTCAAATGGACTTGCATCGGAACCTGAAGGGGCTCTTTGGGGATCTCAATTCCAAGCCTGTTTTCCAGCTCGCGAAGCGGCTGATGCTCATCGAAACCGATCAGTGTCGTAGCTCCGCTCTCAAAAACGAACCCTTTCCGATAGTAAGACGAGCTGCACCCGCCAACAGCGTGTGAAGCCTCCAAAATCAGGACCCTGTAGCCGTCATTAGCCAGCAGGGAACCCGCTGCAAGCCCTCCCATGCCCGAACCGATGACTATAAAATCAAAATTGTGTTTTCCATTTTCCATGCAGAGACCAACAAGAAATCGGGGTTCAGGGTTCAGGACAATTCCCCCATAACGAGGGGCTCATCTTTTATACGCGAAAGCGAGATTAAGGGGGGTGTTGGATCGAGTTATTAAGCACGATTTCGCCTTGTTCAAACCGATAAACAGAGAAACCGAAGAACCGGCAAACCGAGAAAGTGGTTGCAGTTTGCTGGGGGTAACTGGAACATTTTTTTCAAATGCTCATATCATACCCCTGAACAAATTGTCAGATAAATCAATCAGATATCGATGAAACGACGACTCCTTGTGTTATTATTCACCCTATCGGCACTTCTCGCATTAGATGCCGGTGAAGCCAAGGCACAAAGCACCGAACTGGGCATTATTGTCGGGGAGCCGACCGGACTGAGTGCCAAATTCTGGACCGGGGGACGCTCTGCAGTAGGTCTGGGGGCAGCCTGGTCGCTTGGCGGATCGGGTTCCATGCATGTTCATGCCGACTACCTGCTTCACTACTGGATGCAAGGGGGAACGTCTCTCTATATTGGAATGGGTGCCCGGACAATCATACAGGATGATCCTGAAATTGCCGCTCGCGTGCCTCTGGGATTACAACTCAACGCTGCCGGAAACCGGCTGGCATTCTTTCTGGAACTGGCCCCCACGCTTCCGCTCATTCCCGAAAGCGGCTCTGGCTTCGACGTAAATGGCGGAGTTGGGATGAGATTCAGGTTTTGAAAGCTGAGTCTTGAGTCTTGAGTCTTGAGTCTTGAGTCGTTGTCTGTCTCTAGCATAGCTTGACCACAAACCGAACAAGCTATGAACCTACGAAAACTTCGAAAAAACCGACAATTTAGCGAACAGATTCGACGCAAAGCCGTTGATGAGTTTCGCTCTGGTAAGT
>JBJHCX010000012.1:41769-42751 GCA_050486245.1 Rhodohalobacter sp. | reverse complement strand
TATTACTGATTGACGTAAAAAACCGCAGAGTCAGCATGTAGAGCTCTGTGTTTTGGCGAGACAGGCAGCACCAGGTTGCGAAAGCAGTGCTTTCGCGGTTCAAATCCTGTCTCCCCGACAGATATTAGGCTTTCAGTTTTAACTGAAAGTTGTAACAAGCAGCAGAGTATTTAAAATCAGCTCTGTGTTTTGGCGGGATAGTCATTACGATGTCTCCCCGACAGTTGAAATATTGATCGATTTCGGGCGCCCGTAGCTCAACTGGATAGAGCAACTGCCTTCTAAGCAGTAGGTTACAGGTTCGAGTCCTGTCGGGCGTACAAAAAGGAAATTTGAGGCAGTTTTGTTCACAACAAACTCCCAGCTTTGATGTAGTGAAGTCAGGCAGTACCAGGTTGCGAAAGCAGTGCTTTCGCGGTTCGAGTCCTGTCGGGCGTACAAAAGAAAGTGCAAAGAAAAGAAAGTGATGGCGACATGGCCGAGTGGTTAGGCAGAGGTCTGCAAAACCTCGTACGGCGGTTCGAATCCGCCTGTCGCCTCTTTTGAAATCATGAATATAATGTCTTAACAGATCTGTATAACCCGTGATCCGGGTTGCCAGATTACCCATGCCGCGTTCGTCTAGGGGTTTAGGACGCCGCCCTTTCACGGCGGTAACACGGGTTCGAATCCCGTACGCGGTACTAGACAGTTTAGACAGTATTGAGATGTAACAACCTATTTTGTTACCTGAAAACTGTTGACACTGTTCACTGTTGACACTGATAAATGGAGCCCGTAGCTCAGTCGGTTAGAGCGCTAGGTTGTGGCCCTGGAGGCCGTGGGTTCGAATCCCATCGGGCTCCCATTTTTTTAGTGATAATGCAAACAGTATGCCATGAGTTCGGAGCGATCCTGTATCATCCGCACTAACCTGCTGTTTTTCTGCCGCGTTCGTCTAGGGGTTTAGGACGCCGCCCTTTCACGGCGGTAACACGGGTTC
>JBJHCX010000012.1:0-41669 GCA_050486245.1 Rhodohalobacter sp. | reverse complement strand
GAATCCCGTACGCGGTACCATTTCAAAATCCCTGGTTCCAGTCGGAGCCCGGGATTTTTTTTATACTACCCCCAAATTTCATGCAAGTTTACGAGAACCGTTGACCCAGGTTGCGAAAGCAGTGCTTCCGCGGTTCGAATCCCGTACGCGGTACCATTTCAAAATCCCTGGTTCCAGTCGGAGCCCGGGATTTTTTTTATACTACCCCCAAATTTCATGCAAGTTTACGAGAACCGTTGACCCAGGTTGCGAAAGCAGTGCTTTCGCGGTTCGAATCCCGTACGCGGTACCAATTTATAATCCCAGATTCCACCCGGAGTCTGGGATTTTTTTTGACTACCCCAAATTTTCGCACAGGTTTCGAGAACCGTTGACCTATATTGCGAAAGCAGGGATTACATGCTAATCAATGTTTTATCTATAGAATCTCTCAACTCTGGTTTTACATTTGCAGAATCTGCATACTCTGACCAACGGTTAACAACAGAATGTACCTGTTCTATAATCTGATCTGCTTTTTTTATATTGACTGATTCTGCCAATACCAACAGGTCATTTCGGCTGATCCCTTTTCGTTTACCGTTGACACTCAGTGCATGCTGACTTACCCACTCACTGCCCGGCCGATACGAGTGGCATATGTCGTATGCTGGTGCAAGCTCCCATTTATGCCCTTTTTTCATACGAAAAGAGACGTTTTTGGTATGATCATCGCAATTCTTAGAGATTACATTGAACACCATCCGCCTGAACATCTGCTCAGCTTCCGGATATGTCAGTCTCAATTCGCGCATTGTCTGAAACAACTGTTCATAACTGAAACTTCCCACATTATTGTAATCATAATGGTTGATGGCACAAAGTGTTTGTACATGGTGTTTTGTGCCACTTCCTTCCCGGTCAAACCGTTTAGTCATAAAATGTGCGCGGCCATTCTCTTCAAGAAGTATCGATGGCATCATCTCAATCCCACAATCTTTGGCCATTAAATAGTATGCATATTCCACTGCCCCATATCCATAACTTTCACCAAGCTGAACATCACTCACCCCATCCAGTTTAATGAGCCAGTGTTCAAATCCTTTTGGTGCAGTTGACTGCCCTGACTTCACCTTGCCGGTTTTCTCATTGTATGTTATAACGGCTTTAGGCCTTGCTCCTCCGGCCGACGTGCCGATTTTCAGAATATTTCGAATGGCTTCTTCATCTCGGTCCTGCAGGTTTTCTTCAAACTGTTCTCTTTTTGCCAGCATCTTTTGTGCAATGTCCACCAAGCTGTTCACCTCAATATCAAAGGTTTTTTTTGTACTGCTTAAGGTAGCCGGTTCAAATTCCAATGCTCCCATTCCCCTGGTTCCGATAAAGCAGAGCTTTTCAACAGGGTTCATACTGTTTTCCGGCCGGCCCTGTTCAGCCAGCCAGCGATTGATCAACTGATTTCCGTAGTTGTCGGGCAGGGAGTCGGCCAGCATTCCGGGAAGGCCTTTAAAGCAGTCTAACTCCGGATTGGTTTTTTTACGAAGCTCGGGAAAGGAGAATATATTCTCAGGGCTTTTTACCGGCATTTTCAGTGGAGACAGATCCCAGCCTTTTCGTTTAAATGCGTTATCAAACTCAAAACTTGCTACACCGGTTGCATCATCCCATGCAACAGCTCCGACCCGCTCACCCCAAATATGAACATATGCGGTTTTCATAGCTACCACTCACTCAATTTCTTATCCTGACGGCCTTGCCTGCCGGCTCTCTTTCTCTTCTCTTTCTCTAATTTAGCAAGAGCCATGGGGCTAACCTTCTCTTCAATCCGGAAAGCATCTAAAACATGCAACTGATCAAGTACCCGAAGAACCTGTATAAGTGTTAATATGGTTACCGTTTCACCACGTTCTAGAAGGCTCAGAGTAGACCGGCTGATTCCTGCCTCATCAGCAAGTACATTCTGGGTTTTATTCTGGCGCAAACGATGATGTTTAATAAAAACTCCTATTTGTTTAATAAGAGCTTTATCACTCATTGAAGCCCAATATCTATATGATAAGTCATTCATAATATCCGTATTTAGTCATTAACGAATTATAAATCATTCATAATATACGAATAATTTAAATTACTTTATGAATGGAATATCATACATTAAAGGTGATAATACTTTTTTATGAATGAATAATCATACGGACTTGATACTTAAAAAGGGTGGATAAGTGAAATAACCTCACCACACAAACACCCCGAAATTATCCTCCTGAAGCATCGCGTTGATCTCATCCAGGTCAAAATATTCCGGATCATAGTGTTCACCAACCCACTCTTTGTACATTCCATGTTCAGGTTGAGAAGGGTTTTTCATCGCCTTTTTGAACTCCTGAAATCTCCAGATTCCGCCGATATCTTCAGGCATTCACCCATCGCATTCATAAGAGATAATCTTTTAGAAGTTTATCCGAAACGGTATGTGTACAGGGAATCTTCCGGGATTTATTTATCTTGCCGGGGATCTTAAACCTGTACTAATCTGATATAATATGTACGAGCAGCTGTACAAGAGTATCCACCAAATCGTTACACTGACGGATGAAGAGTGGGAGTTGTGTAAAAACAGTTTTCGTCCCAAGCGTATGCTAAAAAGGCAATTTCTGCTTCAGGAAGGAGATGTTTGCCGCGATCTTGCCTTTGTGGAGAAGGGAGCGCTCTATTCATATTCTGTAGATTCGAAGGGGAATCAACATGTGATACGCTTTGCTTTTGAAGGGTGGTGGATGGCCAATCTCCAAAGTTTTTTTACCGAAGAACCGACGCGATTAAATATCGAGGTTTTTGAAGAGAGTGAACTGCTGATGCTCAGCAAACAAAACCATGAAACACTTCTTGACAAAGTTCCGGCCTATGAACGATATCACCGGATTATTGTGCAGAATGCATACGTGGCACTGCAACAGCGTGTGGAAAATGCATTGGGACTCACCGCCGAAGAAAAATATGCCCGGCTGATTGAACAAAGCCCCCAGTTTATGAACCGTGTACCACTTAACCTGGTGGCTTCCTACCTGGGAATTACCCCCGAAACACTAAGCAGGGTTCGTGCCAGCTATACAAGGTAATACCCGGTACTCCTGCCAATACTGTTTGCCTCCAATATCTTGATTTTCATCAAGAGTTTTTTTTGACAAAACTCAATCCTGATGGAGAGTTAAAGGTGTAGCTTACTTTACAGCTATCACTATACACCAATATCGGAGACAAAAAAATGGAAAAAGAAGTAATCATTATAACGATACAGGAAGAGAAGGTGACAGAACCGGATAAGACAAAAGTGATCAATTATGAAGAGCTGGATGAGCAACTAATGCAAACTTTTCCAGCCAGTGACCCGCTATCCTATTACTGAAATCTAAATATAGACCTGTGGAACAAGGCTCTGCCAAAGTCTTGACATATATCAAGACTTTTTCTTGGCATTTATCAATGGAGCCGTAAGCTCTGCCCCGTAGTTTGGGTGCAGTAAATGAGGAAGATCATATCATTACGCATGATCATCCAGAAATAATTTTCAACATGCCGGTTACAAAACAAACTATAGCCATTATCGGAAGCAACACAACCTCAGGCAGAACCATTGCCAGGCGATTGTGTGTAAAAAACTACAGGCTGCTTCTTTTTGATAAGGATCGTGATGGAACCATTGCCCTTTCAGAAGAGATCGGGATTTCTGTGGAAGATGCTGATGTGGAGTACTTGAGCTGTGCGCATTTGGCCAGTTGGGAAGCAGATATAATTATCATTACCGATCAGAAAGCATCATTACAAGAGCTCTCTGATAAGACGCGTGACGTTTCAACTCAAAAAATCATAGCCATTTATCAAGACTCCGAATGTAAAAAAAGCCTGGAGAAAGCAGAGTCCTTGTTCCCCCATTCCAGATTGGTAGCCGTGATTCCGGATAATCAAGACCCGGCACATGTTGAACTTCAATCCGCTTACCCCGATGCGCTGGCCGCAATCAGTGAGTTGTTCGCATTAGCAGGATTTGATCCTGAACCCAAAAAAATCAAAACCTCGTAATTTTCTCATCAAATCATGAGAAGACCGGGGAAAATCATTGTTATATATTCAACATTAAACTTTATAATATAAAATTAACATTCCATGTCTGACTTCATTAACGCACTGAACTGGCGATACGCCACCAAACGGATGAACGGGAAGCGGGTTCCTGGTGAAAAGGTGAACCGCATTCTGGATGCAATACGCCTGTCTGCTTCGTCCATGGGCCTGCAGCCATATACGATACTGACAATCGAAAATGAAGAGCTGAGGAAAGAATTACGGGCTGCAGCTTTCAACCAGCCGCAGGTTACAGAGGGCTCACACCTCATCGTATTTGCTGCCTGGGCCGGTATCCGTGAAGAACAAATTGACGAATACATCCACCACACCGCGGAGGTGCGGGGTATCTCTCCAGAAACCCTTGCCGATTTCCGGTCATCGCTGGTGAACAACATCCTGGGACAATCTCCGGAAGAACAATTTGAATGGGCTGCCCGGCAGGTCTACATCGCACTCGGTACAGGCCTCGCTGCAGCCGCAGTGGAGAGAGTGGATGCCACTCCGATGGAGGGATTCAATCCGGAAGAGGTAGACCGCATTTTGAACCTCAATGAAAAAGGGCTGAAAAGCGTATCGCTGATGGCCCTCGGATACCGTGATGAAGAGAACGATTTCCTGGCTAATGCAAAGAAAGTACGCCGTGAGAAAGAAAAACTGATTCTCCATCTGAACTGATATTGAAACCACAAACACAACAACTACAAAACCAAAACAAAACCATGAAAAAGTTAACAGCAATTTTAGCACTCCTGATTTTACCAGCCACTCTGCTCGCGCAGGAAACCTGGACAGAAGATCCCTATCACTCGAACCTCGGTTTTATTGTAACCCATCTGGGTATTGCAGATGTTCCGGGACACTTTAGCGACTACAGTGTTTCCATCACAGCTTCAGAAGAAGATTTTAGTGATGCACAGGTTGTGCTCACCGCGAAGACTGCGTCTATCTATACACGGGTACAAATGCGTGACGACCATCTGAGAAGCGATGATTTTTTCTATGTTGAGCGATACCCGGAAATGACGTTTAGCAGCAACTCTATCCGAACAGTTGAGAACGGAGTATATGAACTGACCGGAGACCTCACATTACTGGATGTTACCCGTGAAGTTACCGTTACGATGACCCATCGGGGCACTGTTGAAAACCCGATGGCTGACGGGGCACTTGTTGCGGGCATTCAAATCAGAGGTGAAATTGACCGCTCCGACTTTAATCTCGGAAATGGATTCCCTCCGCCAATGATCAGCAACAACGTTCGCATCGTTGCTGACGGAGAATTTATGGTACAATAAACCATATTAACCGATAAATGAGCTCGATCATTAGATTTCGGCAATCTTGCTCCCCTCCTTCCAAAGGAGGGGACTTATTAATTGCAATGATCAAACATGAACTACCGTGCTCACTTCTTATATAAATTTCAATACAAAAAAAATTCAATTCATTGAAAAATTCAATCAACCAACCACAACAGATGGCATATGGGATTTTAAGAGCCACTCTTGGAATCACGCTTTTCACCTTTGGTGCAAGTAAACTTCTGGTATCCGGTTTGGGAAATTTTGCCGGACACATGATGGAGCGGTTTTCAGGATTGCTTCCGGAATTGATGCTGATCCCCTTTGTCTGGACACTTCCTTTTCTGGAATTGGGCCTGGGCTTTCTTCTGATTATCGGGCTCTTCAGCATGACCACCCTTGCAGCATCGGGAGTACTCATGGCACTGCTGACGTTTGGCGCCGTACTTTCCGGTGATCCCGCAACGGTTGCAAACAACCTGATTTACGCCGTCATTATATTTTTCCTGCTGTGGAACCTGAATGCAAACCATTGGAGCCTGGATAGTAAAATCGGACATCATGATGTATAATCTGGAAATAGTGACCAACACCCGTTCAACTTAAAAAATCCGGGTGGATATCTGGTCAGACATTGTCTGCCCGTTTTGCTGCATCGGGAAACGGCATGTTGAACAGGCACTGGAACAAACCGGTTACAGATTCAGATGGCGCATTTTACGGCCCGGACGGCATCTGCTGAAACGATAACCACAAAACGTAAAGAATTATGAAAACAACGTATAAAGCACCCGATGGCACATCCATCGGGCATGTACACCTGAAAGTTTCTGACCTGGATAGTGCCCTGGGTTTTTACCGGGATCTGCTCGGCTTTGAGCTCACCACGATGTACGGAGACCAGGCCGCATTTTTGTCGGCCGGCGGCTATCACCACCACATCGGACTCAACACCTGGCACAGTAAAGGCGCATCACCGGCACCGGTTCGTGCCCCCGGGCTTTACCATACCGCATTTTTATATCCCACCAGAAAAGATCTTGCCGTCATTGTAAAACGATTAATCGAAAACGGATATCCCATATCAGGGGCAAGCGACCACGGGGTTTCCGAAGCGGTTTACCTGAATGATCCGGATGGTAACGGAGTGGAACTCTACCGTGACAGGCCGAAAGAAGAGTGGACCTACCGCCAGGATGGCTCCATAGAAATGACAACCGAAAGGCTCGATCTTCAGGATCTGTTGAAGGAATTAGATTGAATTTAGCATAGTTTTATTGAAATTATATAACAAAAACTCAAAAGCCTGTGATGATCTGACAGGCTTTTTTGTTGAGATTTATCAAGAGGTTTTCTTAGCAGATGTCAAGGTGTATGGCACTGGGTTCGGTTACCTTGAGTAAACAAAACTTGAACACCCTAACGAAAACAACGGTGATTATTATGAAACTATTAAAAGATAAAGTAGCCATCATTACCGGTGGCGGATCAGGTATAGGAAAAGAGACCGCACTGCTTTTTGCAAAGGAAGGTGCAAACGTTGTGGTCAGTGACATTTCGGAAGAGAACGGTAAGAACGTTGTCAAAGAAATTGAGAAGAACGGAGGCAAAGCACTCTTTGTGAAAGCCGATGCATCCTCAGCCAAAGACAATGAGAATCTGTTTAAAAAGTCCGTAGAAACTTTTGGCAGCTTGCATATAGCCGTGAACAATGCAGGAATTGGAGGCTCCCTGGCCCTGACCGGTGAATATCCGGATGAAGAGTGGCAAAAAGTTATTAACCTGAACTTGAACGGTGTATTCTATGGCATGAAGCATCAAATTGCAGCCATTAAAAAAGCCGGGGGCGGAAGTATTGTCAACATCGCATCCATATTGGGTATGGCAGGCACACGGCAATCGCCCGCTTATGTAGCTTCCAAACACGGGGTTGTCGGACTCACAAAAGCAGCTGCACTGGAATATGCGCAGGAGAATATTCGCGTCAATTCCGTGGGGCCGGGTTATATCAACACTCCGTTGGTCCGAAACTCACTCGATGAGGAAACCATCGAAGCCTTAAAAAGCCTGCACCCAGTAGGCCGCCTTGGTGAATCCAAAGAAGTGGCCGAACTTATTCTCTGGCTCGCATCCGATAAATCATCGTTCGTTACCGGAAGTTATTACCCGGTTGACGGTGGATATCTTGCCCAGTAAATTACCATTACATCAAACGGCTGGGTTGCATGGGCAGCCTGGCTCTTTATTCATCTCTTCCAGTTAATCAATTATCGAAGCCGCATAAAAACCATGTGGAACTGGACAACCTCCTTCATCATGCAGGATCAATCATTGGGCATGATAGTACGACCTTCGGAAAGAGTAGAACAGGATTCATCAGAAACATCGTAATCAACCCCTTCCAAATCAAAAGCTATTATACTCTCTATGTTGATTCAATATCCCAGGTTCCACCCGGAACCCGGGATTTTTTGTTTTTATGCCCCGACGCTGCTCAGCTAATTCATTACAAATTGTTTTAAATCTCTCCTCTATTGAATAGTTTCTAACCGGCATAATTTGGACACAGATATCTTGTAAAAGGATATTCTATTAAGCTAAATCAAGATCCAATTTTTAAAAGAAGTGAGAGAGATTATGAAAACACTCATGTTAACCCTGCTGTTTGCAGGATTTTGTACGGGCCTGGCTTTTGCACAGTCGCCCTGGATTAATGATACGCATACCTCATCGATCACCCTGGAGTGGGATAAGCCAATTTTTGATGAGCGTACGTTTGACCGTAGTGAAATCTCCGCAGCCAGCTCGGCTATGTTTCTTACCGGACGAATGTTGATGACCGATAATATCGTATTCGTAGCTGAACTGCCGATTTCCCATTTCGGATATAAAAACGGAAATCCCTTCGGTGGTGATGACAACAGCACCATGATTGGAAATCTATACGCCGGCGGAATCTATAATGTCGGCCTCAGAAATCCTGACAACCACTTATTCGTTGAACTGGGGGTCCGAATTCCAACTGCAAAATCACCTAATGATGAGCGATTCGGCAATTTTACCGGCATGATGTCTGAAGCCAGCGACCGCATGGAAGCTTTTCTCTGGGATACCTGGTCGATCCCTGTGATTGGAAGTTTTGTCACACCGGTAACGGGCCCGTTTGATGTTAAACTCAGACTCGGAACCGCCTACAACATCTATACTGGCGATTTTGAAGACCTGGACAACACCCTTCACCTGTTGTATGGTGTTACCGCTCTGTACCGTGATATAAACACCGAAGCGTATATCGGGTTCAGCGGCAGAAATCCTTACGCGGGTAATGATCCGGATTTCTTCGAAGACGGATTCACACAGCTCAGAGCAGGTGTCGCATTGCCATTCCGGAACATTGTGCCCGGAGTCTACGTGCGTAAGCCACTGGGCGAAAATTTCAACCAGCTTGTCGACTTCTCTTTCGGATTCACCTTAGAGTTCCGAAGATAGTTTCTGACAGTGATCAGCATTAACAGTACAAACAGTGATCAGTTTGAACAAAGAGTGTAGCAAACTGATCACTGTTCACTGTATTCTGTTGGCACTGATGGCACTGATCACTGTTCACTGTAAACCGTTGGCACTGATCAGTGCTGCCAGCAGTGCGGCGCGTTCGATTGTTTGTTCAATCAGTACCTTCTCTTTGCGGCTGTGTGCCCCTTCTCCTACCGGACCCAACCCGTCGAGTGTGGCTGCATACTGGCTGGTAATGCTTCCATCGGATCCGCCGCCGCTCAATCCCTGCCCAATGGGTATATCCAGGCTTTCTGCACACTTTTGTGCCAACTTCCACAACGCCAGATTACGGCTGTTTTGAACCATGGGAGGCCTGCGCATCCCCCCTTCGATCACGATCTCTGCGCCATCCAGTTCGGGTTCCAGGTGATGGATCTTCCGGTCAATCGTCTCTCCATCCTCTGTCTCCAGTACCCTGACATCCACCTCAATCACACACTTTCCGGGCACGATGTTAACCGCCGATCCGCCCGAGATCAGTCCTGCATTTAATGAGATCCCCCTTGGGTAGTCATTCATCCGGTCAAGCTTTCGGATCACATGTGCCATTTCAACAATTGCACTGATCCCTTTTTCAGGCTCGATGCCTGAGTGGGCTTCCCTACCCTTTACGGTGATGGTATATCTTCCGGAACCTTTTCTGCGGGTCTTCAGGTTGCCATCAAAGCCAAGCGACGGTTCGGGAACATAGACCCGATCTACGCTGCGGGCCATCCTCTCAATCTCATCCCACGAATCGCTGCTGCCGGTCTCCTCATCGGTTGTGATCATGACTACCGGTCTTAGCGCCGGTGTCACTCCCAGGCCTGACAGCACCCGAAGGGCGAGCTGCATCATCACAATGCCCGACTTCATGTCATAGACTCCCGGCCCGCGTATCACATCGCCATCCATACTCCACGGCATCTCTTCCAGCGTACCTACCGGCCAAACCGTATCCGCATGGCCAATCAGCAGCTGATCTCCCTGAAAGCCTTCACCGGAACCCCTGGCGATCAGCTGTCCGCCGCTCTCTTCCGAGTCAATAATCTCCGTCTCCAGGTTCAGCTCTTCAAAATCGCTCGCAATCTCTTTTAACAGTGTCCGGTTCAGCTCCAGGTTGTCGGATGGCGTTTCAATCAGCACATACTTTTTGAGCCTTTCGATAAACCAATCCCTGTTCTCAAAACAGGCTTTTTTAATCTCTTCCATCTGAGATCTGTCCATAAAACTATCTTTATCTGAGTTTACTGTTCGTTCTTTCGAGCAACTGCGTAGATCCCATTCCCTTTCCGGTTGGATGTAAACAGGTCAGTTGCATTCATCAAAAGGGTAAATGGCAGGATTACCGGGTAGTAGGCCAGCAGCGGGATAGCAGCGGCCATGCCTATTTTGTTAAACCAGAGCATCGGCCATTTAACCGAGAGTACCCACGCTTTGTGTCCCCAGAATCCATAGGTATAGTGCACCTTCTCCACGCTCATTCCCGCCTGTTGCAGCTTCTCCGAGATCTCCTCTTTCGAGTAGCCTGCACGCGCGTGCTCCCCGACAAATGAATCCTCATCACCGGCATCTTCTTCAGAGTAGTTCGATGGCGAGTGCATGATAAAGACACCACCCGGGCGGAGTACATTCGAGAGGTTTTTCATCACTTTGACATCCTCCTCAATGTGCTCGAGTACATCAATACAGATGATACAGTCGAACCGTTCATCAAAGGCGTGTTCAATCAGGTCGGCCTTGTAGAATTGGATCTTCCCCTGCCGGATCTCCTTTTCAAAAAAGTGACGGTTCTGCTCCAGGTAGCTCTCTTTGACATCGACCGAATGGACCTCGACATTGTTGAATTGAGAGAGTATAAACCGGTCGTACTGGCCAAAGCCGCTGCCTGCATCCAGGAGTTTCCACGTATTGCCGGTATCGGCTTTCCCGCCATACGATTTCAGAAGCCGACGAATGTGCCAGCTTCGCAAAAAGAAGAGGTCGAGCAGTGCATAGAAAAGTCGCCTGAGCGGTCTTGACCCTTTGATAATCTCGGCAAACCGGTCTTTAACGGGATCATAGGCAATTTTACTCATAGACCGGTATCCCGTTCAATATTGGGAGCGGCCTTATGGGTCTCTCCCCGGTTCATCAGTTCACCCAAAAATCCGATGGAGAAAAACTGAACCCCGACCATAACCAGCAGCAAACCCAGAAAGAGCAGCGGACGATTTGCCAGCGGCTCACCTAAAAAGATCTTCAGATAGGCCAGGTAGCTATTTACGACAAGTCCCACCAGCAGAAAGAACACTCCGAACAGGCCGAAAAAGTGCATTGGCCGCTGCATGTACCGGTTGATAAAAAGCAACGTAATCAGGTCCAGAAACCCGTTCAGAAACCTGGAGATACCGAACTTTGTTTTGCCAAACTTTCGCGGACGGTGCTGAACCACTTTCTCTTCAATCTTTTCAAATCCGTTCCACTTGGCCAGGAGCGGTATATACCGGTGCAGCTCTCCATAGAGATAGAGTTTGTCGACTACCTGCCGGTTGTAGGCTTTCAGTCCGCAGTTAAAGTCGTGCAGCTTGATACCGGTTGTCCATCGGGTAACGGCATTGAAAAAACGTGATGGAATGGTCTTGCTGACCGGATCGTGACGCTTCCTTTTCCAGCCGCTTACCAGGTCTGCTCCGTTGTTCAGCATCTCAATCATATCGGGAATCTCACCGGGATCATCCTGCAGGTCGGCATCGAGGGTTACCACAAAACGTGCATTTGACGCATCAAAACCGGCCTGCAGTGCATAGCTTTTTCCATAGTTCCGCCTGAACTTTATCCCTTTTACACGACTCTCTTCCGATGCGAGCTTCTCAATCACCGTCCAGGAATCGTCGGTCGACCCGTCGTCTACGAACAGAAGTTCAAAGCTGTACCCAGTGGGTTCTATGGCCTGAATCACCTGTTTTGTGAGCTCCGGCAGGGATTGCTCCTCATTCAGCAGAGGAACCACAACGGTGATATCGGGGGCTGCCGTTTCGCCTCTGTTCGATTTATCTATATTTTTTTCCAGCAATGGTTTGCAAATTCGTTAATTTTGATGCTCTTTACATCAAGGCATTCTGCACAACTCAGAAAATAAAAGATTTCCGTGCCATGAAGAAATTGTATTACTCGATCGGTGAAGTGAGTGAGATAACCGGAATTGAGCCGCACGTTCTGCGATATTGGGAGACCATTTTCAAAGACCTGACACCCCGCAAAAACAAGGCAGGCAACCGCACTTACCAGGAGAAGGATATCACGTTGATCCTGGAGCTGAAAGAGCTGATTCAGAAGAAGAAATACAGTACAGCCGGTGCCAAGAAGATTATAGAAGGCGACGGACAGGCGCCCGGCCTCCCATCCTCTTCTGCTGCACTCACCTCTGAGGTAAAAAAGGACCTTCAGGAGGTTCGGCTCTTCCTTGAAAAACTGAAAGCGAAGTTATAACAGCAATTCTTTTCAGCCCCTGAGTCATCTGCTACGGTGCGCATCACCACTGGCTCAATTGATATCCACCGCTGGGCTGCCGGCAACCGGCTCTCGGCTGGAGAATCGCACGACGAGGATATAGAGGATGATCGCACAGATCAGGACCGCCGTTCCAACCAGGTGCAGCACCTGTGCCGCGCCGGGCATCCCGAACCACTCCATGCTGATGCCGACGGCCACCTGAAACAGCATCAGCGCCGCAACACCCCATCCCAGCTTGTGCAGCAGCGGGGGAGCTTCAAACTTTTTGTTGTACCAGAGCAGGAGTCCCGCCGGGATGACAACCAGCCATGAGAAGCTTCGGTGAGCCACATAGAGCATACCCAGTGAATCGATCCACTGCTCCCGGGGCAGCTCCATCACATTCTTGGCAACATCAACCGCTTCCCTCACCTGGGTACCAATAATCATCTGAATCATGGTCAGGGCCAGCAATACAATCGATACCGTGAGCAGAGTTTTTGTCTGCGGTGCGGGAATTTTAATACTGATCTTCTCATTCATCGCCCTGAAAGCGGCATAAAGGAGGGTGATCAGGATGATCATGGCCAGGATCATATGCAGGGTTATGATACCTGCACTAAGCCCCGATCGCACCACCTGTCCGCCAAGCCAGCCCTGAAAAAGTACCAGGATAAAAGCCGTGCCCGAGGTGAGGGTAATGACAGGGTCTTTCTTTCTGTATTTGAACGAGATGATAAAGGTGAGTGTAATCAAAAACCCGATCAGCACCCCTACCAGGCGATTCACATATTCGATCCAGGTGTGCAGCGGATTAAACAGATCAGCATCGTACTGTGCCGGCAAGTCGGCTGCCGATGTCGGCGGAATCCACATCCCGAAACACTGTGGCCAATCGGGGCATCCCAATCCGGCTCCGGCCGCCCGTACCAGTCCCCCAACAAATATCAAAAATATGGTCGCAATAACCGTGGTAATAGCTGTCTTTTGAAAGAGGTTCAATTTCATTTTAGGTTCACAATTAATGATGATTATTGACGGAGCAAGGCTTCAACTCTATTCGTCTGGTGATGCTGTAATGGAATTTCTACAGATAGTACGGCTATTTTTTGAAGCAGATATTAAGGTAACATATCATCTTCAAATTCGTTAATTTGCTTTGCAAAATTTTAGACACGTTCAATGAGTAACACTAAAACAGAAGTTCAGCCTTTGCGGGATCTGATCGGGACTATTGGCGACTACTACGAGCTGACCAAGCCGGGGATTACCTTTACCGTTTTGGCAAGTATGCTGATCGGTTTTCTGATGGGTTCGGCCGGAAGTGTAGACTATCTTCTGATGGTACATGCCATGCTTGGAACCTATCTGGTTGCTGCGGGCACCGCTGCCCACAACATGGTTATAGAGCATCGCTATGACGGGCTGATGAAACGGACCAGCAAAAGGCCCCTGCCCGACTCCAGGATAACCCCTCAAAAGGGCGTTATCTTCTCATTGACACTGATCTTCCTCGGACTGCTCTACCTATTGTTTGTCGTCAACGTGGTTGCGGGTATTGTCTCACTGGTCACCGTCATTACCTATCTCTTTATGTACACACCGCTGAAGAGGATTTCGGCACTGAACGTCTTTGTCGGGGCTGTTCCGGGTGCACTGCCCGTGGTGGGCGGATGGGCTGCCTCAACCGGCACCGTTTTTGAACACGGCATGTGGATCCTGTTCGGCATCATCTACTGCTGGCAGATACCGCACGTGATTGCCATTGCGTGGGTATGCGAAAAAGATTACGATCACGCCGGCTTCAAAATGCTCCCCAAAAATGACCCGCGCGGCTATAAAGCTGCTCTCTGGATCCTGCTGCCGCTGGTCTTTTTGATTCCCACTGTCTACAAACTCTATGTGATGGGACTGATGAGCTGGCTCTTTCTGGCCGGCGGACTCCTCTCTACCCTTGTCTTTCTCTGGTACGGCATCAAATTTGCTGTGAAGCGGGATGTTCTAACGGCAAGGGCCCTGATGTTTGCCTCCTTTATCTACCTGCCCGCAGTCTGGGTTTTTGTCTTCCTCGACTGGATGATCCTGTAGACCATCTTCCCCTTATACATTGATTTTATCCAAATAATCGGCAAAGGAGGTCTTTCCCCCGGCACGTGATGCCGTACAAGAATTTCTCCTTTGTCAAGTTGAGTTCGCGGTATAACCTGGCATCTGTTGCCTTCGGATCCGTATATAAAAAAAGGCTTACCGGCCTGAAACCGGTAAACCTTGCTATCTGAAAATAGGTGGACCCTGATCTTTTCGGGTTATCGGATCGGAGGGTATTTGGATGGATTAACCTCATTCATGATACCGTACACCTCTTCAAAGATATCATCCGCGCTTGGCTTGGAGAAGTAGTCGCCATCGGTTGCATAGGCAGGCCTGTGCTCCCTGGCCGTCAGGCATTTCGCTTCCGAGTCGAGGTAGCGGTATCCGCCCTGCCGGTCAATCACCTGCTGCATCATATATCCGGTTGCGCCACCCGGCACATCTTCATCCACAAAGAGAATTCGATTGGTTTTTTTCAGAGACTCTGCAATCATTCCGTTCACATCAAACGGAAGCAGGGTCCTCACATCGATCAGCTCGACCGAGATTCCGGCCTCTTCAAATTGCGGGAGGAGTCCCTCGACAATATTAAAGGTTGATCCGTACGATACCACGGTGATGTCACTCCCCTCGCTCACCACTTCGGGTATGCCGAGCGGTGTTGTAAACTCACCCAGGTTTGTTGGCAATTTCTCTTTCAGGCGGTATCCATTGAGCGGTTCGATAATCAGTGCGGGATCATCTCCCTGCATCAGGGTGTTGTAGAACCCTGCCGCCTGTGTGAGGTTACGCGGCACGCAGACGTGAACGCCCCTCACGCCGTTGATAATCATCCCCATCGGCGATCCGGAGTGCCAGATCCCCTCCAGCCGGTGTCCGCGCGTACGAACAATCAGCGGGTAGGCTTGTCCGCCGCTGGTTCGGTATCGCACCGTAGCCACATCGTCACTGAGTCCCTGGAAGCAGTAGAGCAGGTAGTCCAGGTATTGAATCTCTGCAATGGGCCGCAGTCCGCGAAGCGACATACCGATGCCCTGGCCCAGGATGGTTGCCTCACGGATACCGGCATCGCTCACACGCAGTTCGCCATACTTCTCCTGCATGCCTTCCAGTCCCAGGTTCACATCTCCCAGTTTTCCGACATCCTCGCCAAAGACCAGGGTGTTGGGAAATTTTTCAAAAATCTTATCAAAATTATCCCGCAGCACAACCCGTCCGTCAACCATTTTGGCGTCACTTCCATATTCAGGAGTCACCTCATCTACATGAAGCGGTGAATTCGGGGTTTCGCTGACAACATTTGAGTTGAATCGCTGACGGTTCTCCTCCTGCTGGTGATCCAGCCACTTGATCAGGTCGCTTTTGGCACCCGAGGATTCCCCCCTGAGGGCCACCAGCGCCTGACGCCCGGAAGAGACGACATCTTTCCGGATCGGACTTGATTTTCGCTTCAGGTTCTTCTGAATCTCTTCCAGTTTTGCATTGGATGAGTGAGCTGCTTTCAGGCTGTCAAGCAGCGCCATCATCTCCTCTTTCTGCTGCTTGATTGGCGACTGGTACTCCTCCCATGCCTTCTTTTGGGCGGCACGAACGGCTGCCTTGGCATCCTTTTCAATTTTGTCGAGCTCAGCCGGATCTGCAAGCTTCTCCTTTTCAATCCATGTTCTGAACTGGCGGATGCAGCAGTACTCGCCCTCCCACTTGAGCCGGTCGTCACTCTTATATCGTTCGTGTGATCCCGATGTAGAGTGTCCCTGCGGCTGTGTCACCTCTTCAACATGCACCAGAACGGGAACATGCTCTTCCCTGGCTACTTGCGAGGCCGTTTTATAGGCATCGATCAGAGCCGGATAATCCCAGGCTTTCACGTTAATAATTTCATAGCCCGGCTGATTTTTGGTTCTCTTGAACCCTCTCAGCACGGATGAGATACTCTCTTTGGTGGTCTGGTACTTTTTGGATACCGATATGCCGTATCCGTCATCCCAGACCGACACCACCATGGGCACCTGCAGAACGCCTGCGGCGTTGATGGTCTCCCAGAAAATACCCTCTGAGGTACTGGCATCTCCAATCGTACCCCAGGCTATTTCATTCCCGTTCTTTGAAAATTGTGTCCAGTCACTCAGCAGGTCGTTATTCCGGTAGACCTTGGAGGCTTGTGCCAATCCCAGGAGCCGGGCCATCTGACCGGCGGTTGGCGACATATCTGCCGATGTATTTTTCTGTGCAGTCTGGTCGATCCAGTTGCCCTCCTCATCGATCAGCCGTGTAGCGAAGTGTGCGTTCATCTGGCGACCGCCGGAATTGGGATCCTTTCCGGTATCCGGGTTCGCGTACAACTGTGCAAAAAACTGTTCGACCGTCAGTTCACCGATCGCCATCATAATGGTTTGATCGCGGTAGTAACCCGAACGGAAATCTCCGTTTTCAAAAAATTTGGATAGAGCAAGCTGCGGAAGCTCCTTGCCATCCCCGAAAATTCCAAACTTTGCCTTGCCTGTCAGAACCTCTTTTCGGCCCAAAAGTGACATCTCTCTGCTTTTGCAAACAAGTTCGTAATCGTTCAATATATCTTCAGTCAGCTTCTTTTTAATTTCTTTTGTTGCTTGCTTGCTCATGATATGCTTGTTTTTATTTAACGTTTACAAACGCACCTTTTTTAAGGCGGCAGAATAATACAATCCTGCAGGTTAATTTCAAAAAATAATGAAAGCCCGGATCCGCCGGGCTGATACAACAATCTGTCAGATCACAGAGTTTACCCCACGCTCATTTGCCTGACTCTCCGGTTTCACCCGAAAAGTTTACAGATTACCGGCTCTGCTTGTGACAGATTAGAAGAACTTGCCGGACCGTCTGATAACTGTCCGGCAAGCATACGGTTCATTCTATTCTGTAAAACCGCCTTTTGTCATATTCATCGGATTGAGTGCCTTTTCCAGCTCATCGTCCGACAGGTCGGTCATTTCACGCGCTACGTCCATCACTGCGCGATCTTCAGCAAACGCTTTTTTCGCTATTTTGGCTGCCAGGTCGTACCCGATCAGCGGATTCAATGCAGTTACCAGGATCGGATTTTTACCAACCATCTGTTCGATCACCTCCCGCCGGGCGGCGAGTCCGCTGACCGAACGGTCTGCAAAATTTTTCGCCGAGTTGGCAAGGATTTCTATGGACTGAAGCAGGTTGTGTGCCACAACCGGCAGCATTACGTTCAGTTCAAAGTTACCCGACTGCCCGGCTACCGTAACGGTTGCGTCATTGCCGATTACCTGGGCACATACCATTGTAAGCGACTCTTCGATGACGGGGTTCACTTTACCCGGCATGATCGATGAGCCCGGCTGGAGAGCCTTCAGCTGCACCTCTCCCAGTCCGCCATTCGGCCCGGAATTCATCCAGCGGAAGTCGTTGCCAATTTTCAGCAGTCCTACGGCAATGGTTTTAAGCTGGCCGCTCAGCTCGACCGGAGCGTCAACGGTAGCCTGGGCTTCAAAGTGGTTCTCCGCTTCTGTAAACTTCTCGCCGGTTGCGGCGGCCACTTCAGTGGCAAACCGTTTTCCAAATTCGGGATGTGTGTTAATGCCGGTACCGACGGCTGTACCGCCTTGCGGCAGTTCCAGCATTCTTGGCAGGGCTGACTCCAGGCGGTCAATGCCCAGTTCAATCTGACGCGCATAGCCGCCAAACTCCTGCTGAATGGTTACGGGCATCGCGTCCATCAGGTGGGTACGGCCGGTTTTCACCACATCCTTGAGCTCATCTCCCTTATCCAGAATGGTTTGATGGAGGTGTTTCAGCGAAGGAATCAGGTGATTTTTCACTGCGAGTACGGCTGAAATCCGGATAGCGGTCGGAATCACATCATTTGAACTCTGGCCAAAATTAACGTGGTCGTTCGGATGAATGGCAACGTCAGTGCCCTCCTTCAATTCATTGGCACGCTTGGCAATAATTTCATTCGAGTTCATATTGGAGGATGTACCCGATCCGGTTTGAAAGATATCAAGCACAAAATCGGAATCGAATTTTCCGTCGATCACCTCTTGTGCCGCTTTCTGAATCGCCTGCGACACCTTCTCATCCAGCAGGCCAAGCTCTGCATTTACTTTTGCGGCAGTCAGTTTAATACGTCCAAGTGCTGAGATAAAGTCTCTGTTGAATCGAATCTTGCTGATTGGAAAGTTATCAAATGCTCTCTGGGTCTGCGCTCCGTAATAGGCGTTTACGGGAACTTTCACTTCACCCATAGAGTCTTTTTCAATACGAAATTCACTCATAATTTCAATTTTTTCAGGTTAATTAACGTCTCCCCTAAAGGTAGCGTTTTTCACTCAGAAATTGAAGGGAAGCGCTTCCGAAAAGCACCGGTTCCCGGCGGGTGTGCACAGAGTGGCTGTAAGAAAATGAATCTGTAAAGCTTTCTCAGATATCATAATATGTTTTATTGCCACGGAGACGCGGAATTTTGCGGAGGTTTCAGTGTTGATCCGTGTTTCACTGCGCATAAAAAGATGAGCCGTTGCAACATATCACAGCCTCAAGTAGGGGTATCCGGCATGATTCGTGCCAACGGGTCTGCCTCAGGTTTTTAGAGGTCTTTTCGGTACATGCGGTAGGTCTTGTCGAGCTCTCCGCCAATTTTTTCAGCCACCCTGACCATCTGAACGTTGCTCTCCAGGATCCATCCTACTTCTGATGAGTAGAAATCTCTTTCCAGGCCGTTCTGGATCGATTCGCGGTGCAGCAGCACATCGATGCCCCTGCCCTGGTATTCAGGCACGACACCCATGAGCGCCGTTCTGATCTTGTTGATCTTCTTCTTCCCCAGAAGCAGCTTAAGCCATCCAAACGGCATGAGTTTACCGTTCATATCCTTCAGGATCTGGTTGTAATCAGGGAGGGCGACTGAAAAGCCGACCGGCTGGCCGCCAATCTCTGCGATATGGGCAAAGTCGGGGTCCACAATGGTTTTCAGATCTTTGGCCAGGGCCTCAAACTCCTCTTCGCTGAGGGGGATAAAACCCCAGTTATTCTTCCAGGCTGCATTAAAGATTTCACGAATAATTTTCACTTCATCGTGAATCTTCTTCAGGTTGATCTTGCGAATGGAGATATCGGGAAGTCGTTTTTTCACAATTTCCATCGCCCGGTTGGCCCGCTCACGGTCAACACTGTCCTGGGTGACCAGGTAGGTGTAGAGGTCCATCGCCTTTTCATAGCCGGCTTCGGTTAACAGCTTGTTGTAGAAGGGCTTGTGATAAGGCATCAGGATACTCGGATACTTGTCGAATCCCTCTACCAGGATTCCCACTTCGTCCATCATGCTGGGATTCGAGGGACCCAGTACCTCGGTCATTCCGCGGCTTCGCAGCCAGTCTTCGGCCACGCGGAACATCAGGTTGGCCACCGGCTGGTGGTCTATACATTCAAAAAATCCGAAAAAACCCGTTTTGGTATCGTGATATTGATTGTAACGGTGGTCGATAATGGCTGCAATGCGCCCTGCCGGCTTTCCGTTATGTTCGGCATTAAAAAGGGCGACTTCTGCATTTTTATAGAAGTGATTCTTTTGCTGGTCGAGAAGTTTTTTCTGCTCAATCAGAAGCGGTGCTACCCAATACTCATCCTCTTTGTAGTGGGAATAGGGAAATTGGATAAACTGTTTTTTTTCATCCTCACCGGTTATGATGGTAACAGAGTTGGAGTTTGACTTCTCTTTCACTGGCTTTAATTTTCTACGTCTATCAATGAACGGCCGTTGTGATCGATAATACCATGCTTGATGCCCACCTTCTTGAAGGCATCCAGTATCTTATCCAGATGTTCGTCAGTATGGGTTGCCATATAGCTTGTTCTGACGAGTGATTGTCCCCTGGGCACTGCCGGTGGCACGACCGCATTGACATAAACGCCGGCTTCAAAGAGATCCTTCCAGAACCTGAAGCAGTTGTGCATTTCACCGATAACCACCGGAATGATGGGTGTCTGGCTTGACCAGACGTTAAATCCGAGGTTTCGGAGTTCGGTTCTCATATAGGATGAAATTTTATCGAGCCGTTCGATTCTCCAGGTCTCCTCCTGCAGGATTTCCAGCGATTTCAATACGGTTGCCACGTTGGCAGGCGGCATGCTGGCGCTGAAAATATGTGCGGGTGAATGGTGCCGGATATACTCGATAACCGTACGGTCGCCAACAATAAACCCACCCAGTGATGCAAAGGATTTGGAGAAGGTGCCGCTGATCAGGTCAACATCGTCATTCAGTCCGAAATAGGATGCGGTACCGCGCCCGCCATCACCAATCACACCCACAGCATGGGCATCATCCAGGTAGAGTGCGGCGTCATACTCTTTTGCCAGTTTCACCAGTTCGGGAACCTTGGCAAGCGTGCCCGACATCGAAAAGACGCCGTCGCTTATAATGATCTTGCCCGAATCAGGATCTGCTTTTTCAAGCATCTGACGCAGGTGGTCCATGTCGTTGTGACGGTATCTGACCGTCTTGGCATTTGATATCTGGGTTCCCACAACAATACAGGCGTGGTTGTCGCGGTCAGAAAAGATGACATCGTTCCGGCCGGCAATGGTCTGGATCGATCCTTCATTGGTCTGGTACCCGGTGCTGAAGAGCACGCAGGACTCCTTATCCATAAAGGTTGCCAGCTTCTCCTCGAGTTCCAGGTGAAGGTCGAGGGTCCCGTTGAGGTATCGCGAACCGGTACATCCGGTTCCGTAGGTTCCAATCACATCCTGAGCAGCTTTAATCACACGCGGATCATTGGTGAGGCCAAGGTAGTTATTGGACCCGGCCATAATCACTTCACGCCCCTCTATTTGAACTGTGGTACCGTCTGTGGCCTGAAGGGGCTTAAAGTAGGGATAGAGCCCCTCTTTTTTAATTTCATCTGCTTTCGTAAAGTCGTACGCTTTCTTAAATATCTTCTTATAAATAATATCGGCTTTTGAATCGGCCATGTCACAAAATTACATTTTCATTAATCGGGTAAATATACCGACTATTCAGGTTCTATCAAATTTTTGGAGAGGTCTTAATTGACGATCAAACGCTTTTGAGATAGCTGATATAACGGTCTACTACGGAGTTCCAGTTAAAGTTCTCTTTAACGTATTTTTCAGCACTTTCTGATAATTCGACAAGGTTATTTTCCAGAACATCGTTCACTTTCGAGGCAAACTGCCCTGGATTGCTATGAGGTACCCGGTAACCGTTCACTCCTTGTTTAATCACATCCTTTATTCCTTCCAGGTCGGCAGCAACTGCAGGCAAACCCGCCCTGTTCGCTTCCAGGAGCACAATCCCAAAACCTTCCATATCGCCTTCTACCGGAATATTCGGCATAATGAAGAGATCTGCTCCTGCATAAGCCGCATTCAATATCGGCTCAGGTTGCTTTCCGGCAATGATTATACGGTCTCTCTGTGATGATTGTTCCCTTGCAATCCGGATATTCTCATTTTCGGGTCCGTCGCCTATAATCAGGTAGACGGTATCCTCTCTTACTTTATCAAAAGCCTCTTCGATGAACCACTGATGCCCCTTGCGTTTTACCTGTCTCCCCACGGTAAGCAGAAGGTGCTTCCCCTTCAGTGAGATCCCAAACTGTTTCTCGAGTGTTTCCCGCGCTTCCTCCCTTTCAGGAAGTTTTTTCAACACGCTGACATCAAAGCCGTTGGGCAGGGCAACCCCCTTTTCCGGCTCCATCCCGCGGTCAATACAGGCCTGCCGGGTTGCCGATGAGACTGAAATAACCCCCTGCAGCCTTTTAAAGACACTGGGAAGATACCATTGATAGATAAAGAAGGGCAGAGTGACGTCTTGTCCGTGGTTGATAGTGACACAGGGCGGGCCCGGCTTCCGCAACAAAAAGGGCAATACGCCGGCGGTCACCATCGACGAGAAGAGAATCACATCGGGCTTGAATGACCGGGTGCGTCCCGGTATCCTCCAGAGCAGGGTAAACAGGAAAAAGAATGTCTTAATGCCGATATATTTCCAGGACGTGTTCAGGATAATGGTTTCAATCTCTACGTCATCCCTTCGCCTGAGTGCATTGACCATCTGAATGCTGACATTCTGCATGCCTCCCACATTTTCGAGCGGCTGGTTTTTAGGTGGGTGTAAATGTGAAATATAGAGTATTCGCACGCTTTGAACTTATAAGCCTGTAACCTGCTCATAGTAGCTGAGCAGCATTCCGTTAATATTTTCCCAGCTATACTCTTTGGCTTTTTCGACTGAGCTATCCGACATCTTTTTGCGTAACTCCGGATCCAGAACTAACGTTTCTATATAAGAGTAAAACCGGTCGCTTTCATGAACCGGGGCAAGATAGCCATTTTGACCATGATCAACCAAAGATTTACTGCCAACGGCATCGGCTGCCACACATGGCAGGCCGCTTGCCATTGCTTCAAGTGTAACATTCCCAAATGTTTCCGTATCAGACGGAAATAAGAATATGTCACTATTGGCGTACGACCGGGCCAGCTCTTCACCGGTTAAAAACCCGGTGTAAACGGCATCGGGCAGGATCCGTTTCAGCTCTGCGCCGGCCGGTCCGTCGCCCACAACCATCGCTTTGGCCTGCGGGTATTTCTGCATCAATCGGTTCACTACACCGGCAAAGAGCTTCAGGTTCTTCTCCCACACCAGCCGTGAGACAAATGTGATCACCACATCCCCCTCAGAGAACCCTTTTTGAGCCCGCCACCCGCTGTCTCGCTTGCCGGGCGAGAATTTGTCGGCCTCTATGCCCCTGGCCCAGATCTTCAGGTCGGTCTCAACCCCTTGCTCCTCAAGCCATCCGGCCATCGAGGGGGTCGGCACATAGAGCTGCCTGCAGTGGCTGTAGAACCAGTTCAGGTAGCGCCAAAGCAGCGGCTCCAGCATGGAGAGCCTGTAATACTTCAGGTAGCTGGTAAAGTGGGTGTGATAGGAAGACACCACCGGCACCTCGTGATCCATTGCCCATCTCAACGCTTTGTATCCCAGAAGGTCGGGGGTTGCGATATGCACCAGGTCGGGCTTGAACTCCCGCAGGTGACGCTTTGCTTCAGATGAGAGCGAAACCGACATGCGGTACTCCGGACGCCCGGGCAGGCTGACCGAAGGGACCGCAATAAAGGTGCCCGCATGCTCCAGGGCCGGCTCGTCGATCGTGGGACCAAAAACCCGGACCTCCACCCCTTTTTCAATCAAAAACCTGACCAGCCGGTTCAGCGTCAGGGAGACACCGTCTCTGATATGGTTATAATTTCCGGTAAAGAGTGCAACTTTGATCCTGCTCATGAGTTTTTATGCAAACGGCAACTTTGTATCTTAGGCAATTGCTCCGAGAGTGTTGATAATTTTAAACGACCCGAATATACAATTAAATGAATGCATTTGTTACAGGCGGCACAGGTTTTATTGGAAGCCATCTTGTAGATACGCTGATTGAAAACCCTGAATTCAGCAAGATCAAATGCCTGGTTCGCAGCCGGGAGAAGTGGCTTGAAGGAAAACCGTTTGAGAAGGTAGAGGGAGATCTTCACTCCATCAAAGCGATCGGAGAAGCGCTGGAGCAGACCGATGTCATCTTTCACATCGCAGCCATCGTAAAAGCCCCGACGCAAAAGGAATTTGATTTTGCCAATGTCGAGGCTACTGAGAACCTGATCAGGCTTGCCAAAAAGAGGGGAATTCGAAAGCTGGTGATCCTCTCGTCGCTGGCCGCTGCCGGCCCCAGCCACGGCTCACCCAAAACCGAATCGGACCCGATGGAGCCGGTAAGCATGTACGGTAAATCGAAGATGAGGATGGAGAAGATGATTCACGATCTGGCCGGTGACGAGATGTCGGTAACCATCCTGCGTCCGCCAGCCGTTTACGGTCCGCGGGAAGACCAGATCTTCACCCTCTTCAAGATGATGAAATATGGCATTGCCCCGATTGTGGGCGACGGCAACCATCCTGAACTCTCGATCGTCTATGTACAGGATGTGGTGCAGGCCATTGTAAAAGCGGCCGGGCAGCAAGAGCCGGGCGTGCACACCTATTTTGTTTGCGGAAATTCTGTTGCAAACTGGAACCAGATAAGAGATATTGTAACCACGGTTTTAGGTAAAAAAAATATTCCCATTAAGCTGAATCCTGTATGGGTCAAAAAGATTGCGGGAGCAATTGAATCAACCGCGTCATTTTTTGGTTCTTATCCCGTTATCAACAGGGAAAAAGCGAATGAGATGATCCTCGAGTGGACTTGCTCTTCTCAAAAAGCAGAAAAAGAGCTCGGTTACAGGCCCGAATATTCACTCGAAGAGGGTATTTCACGTACCCTGCGCTGGTATAAACAACAAGGATGGCTATAGCAACAGACTGGATAGGATATGACTAAACGATTTCTGATACTGACCGCAACCCTACTCCTGGGCAGTGCCCTTCATTTTCAGAGCGCCGCTCAGTGGGCTCACGATTTCAGGTACAGCATGGAGATACCTGAAATTGTGAACATTCAGAGCTCTGAAACACATCTCTACGTGCTCTCCGAATCGGAGGGACTGATCGTATTCCGTGCCTATGAGGATGATACAGAGTGGCTCTACTCATCAACCGGCATGCAGCAGCGCGGACACATCCTGCAGAGCGACATCCGTTTTGCCTATCTCTATGGCAATAACCGCCGGCTCACCGTGGTCGAGCCGACATCGGTACTGGGGGTCTACTCTTCGACCGTTCTGCCCCACCGCCCCTTGTCCGTTAAACGAATATCAGACTATCTCTATATCGCCATGGGAGAAAACGGGCTCGGAAAAATAAGCCTGAAAACCCCTGACGATGTTGATGCCGGCGTCGAGCCGTTCGATCCCTCCCGGCTTGAAGGGAGCAACGTGCAGAGCCTGGCCACCGACAACAACCTGGTGCTCTATGTGCTGAGCGATCGCCGCACCCTCGACATCTACGAATTTACAGCCGATACGGGCGAAGAGGGTGAACTTGTGCACACCGACCGTGTTGAAACCGACCTGGACCTGGATAAAATCTTTCTGACCGATGAGGAGCTGATCGGCACCGATCGAAGCGGCAACATCTACCTGATCGACTCCAACGGACGCACCCGATCTACCGCTTCGGTTGAAGACCGTGTTGAGCGCCTTGAGATCTGGAATGACAACCTGGTGGTACGCACCCAAAACGGGTCGTTATGGCTGGGACAGCTGGGCGGTGAACTATCCCGGTGGAAGTCGGATGAAAGTGCAGGCAACTTTTTCACCGTTACCGGAGGCCGGCTTTGGGCCACCGAGTTTAACCGCCTCTCACCGGTTGTCGAAAGCGCCGGTGAAACAGGCGGCCAGGCACGATCCGATAGTGGTCCGTTGCGCCTGCAGGAGATTTCAGATATCACCATTCCCTTTCCGCGTCCGCTGCTGCTGCCCATCAAACTTGAAAACGGCGGCAACTCCCAGGTGGTCTCCTTCAGTTACAGTGCCCCCTTCAGCAATGCGCGCATCCGGGGCAACACCTTCTACTGGCAGCCCACGGCCAACCAGACCGGGCGTCACAGGGTGACCATCACCGCCAGCAATGCGGCCGGGCAGCGCGACTCGCAGTCCTTCACCATCGACCTGAGGCCATTTAATGCCCCGCCCCGGCTCCAGTCCTCGCAGCCGGTAACGATTCCGGTAGATGAGGCGTTTGAATTTCAAATCACGGCCGTCGATCCCGACGGACTCAACCCCGACCTGATCCGATACCTGGGAGTTGACCTGCCCGACGGTGCCTCGCTGAATGAGCGAACCGGCACCCTCACGTGGACCCCGAACATCCGCCAGGTGGGATCTCACCGGTTCCAGGTCATTGCCACCGACCAGTTCGGAGCCGCCTCCTCGCAGAATTATGAAATCCGGGTCATTGAGCTGGGCACCGACCCTGACAGCAACACAGAGAATTAGCGTGAGCCGAACCGTTGCCGACAGACTGACTGAATGGTATCACTCTCACAAACGGGATCTGCCCTGGCGCAAGACGGATGACCCCTATAAAATCTGGATCTCTGAGGTGATGCTTCAGCAGACCCGCGTAGACACGGTCATCCCCTACTACCACCGCTTCCTGGAGGCCTTCCCCACGGTACACCATCTGGCCGAAGCCACCCAGCAGCAGGTGCTGAAACAGTGGGAAGGGCTTGGCTACTACAGCCGGGGCAGAAACCTGCACCATGCTGCAAAGACCGTCTCGGCCGATTTTAACGGCAAGCTGCCCTCCACCTACAAGGAGATTACGGGACTGAAAGGAGTGGGACCTTATACCGCTGCCGCCGTGCTGAGTATTGCATTCAGCAAACCTTACGCTGTGGTAGACGGCAATGTGACCCGGGTACTCTCCCGCTTTTTCGGGATCGAGGATGACATCCGGGCAGGTGCCACCAAAAAGCAGATACAGGAGCTGGCCGATGGGCTGCTGCCGGAAGAGAATCCAGGCGACTTCAACCAGGCAGTGATGGAGCTGGGCGCCACCGTCTGTACGCCGCACAACCCCGATTGCGGTTCCTGTCCCCTCTCAAATGAGTGTATGGCCTACCAGACCGCAAAAACCGGCTCCATCCCCTATAAGTCGCCGGCCGCGAAAGTGCCGCACCACCATATAGCCGTGGGGCTGATTGTGAACCGGGAGAACGAGCTGCTCATTGCACTGCGTCCGGACAACAAGATGCTGGGCGGGCTCTGGGAGTTTCCGGGCGGCAAGCAGGAGGCAGAAGAGTCGCTTGTGAAGACGGTAGAACGGGAGCTGAATGAGGAGCTGGGGGTAGAGGTCTCCGTATTTGACAAGTACAAGCAGTTAAAACACGCTTACAGCCATTTCAAAATCACCCTGCACGCCTACTGGTGCCGGATCGACTCCGGAACGCCGCGCCCCATTGAGGGGAAACGGCTGGAGTGGATCTCGCTGAATGAGATCGACCGCTTTCCCTTTCCGAAAGCGAACAAAACCCTGATTCAATCCCTGCAGAAGATGGAGAACCGCAACCTGAGAAGATTTGTGGGCCATGAATAGGAATCCAGCGCTCAGAAAACGTTCGATGTCATCGCTGATGGAGCTGAAGCCATACCTTGACCGGATCAACGACCTGGTTGAAGAGCCGGGGTATATCGAAAACGATCCCGTTCAGTTCATGCACGCCTTTACAGCGAAGCATGACATCGAGATTGCAGGATTTCTGGCAGCCAACATGGCCTGGGGAAGGCGTGACATTGTGATTGCCAAAACCGATGAGCTGTTGCGGCGCATGGAGTACCGTCCCTATGAATTTGTCATGGGATATGACCAGAACCGCTTTTCGGCTCTCAAAGGGTTCAAGCATCGCACCTTCAAGCCGATTGACCTGCACGGCATCATCAAGGCGCTGCAGGCGGTCTATCACCGCCACGGCGATTTTGAAGCCTTCTGGAAGTCGTGCAGTGAGGAGGCCAGGCGGCAGCAGCGCCCCTTGCTGGCACTCTTTTACGAGCGTTTTACGGGGGCGGGCGATGATTTTGCGATGCGAACGCACAAACACTTTTCAAACCCTGAAAACGGCAGTCCCTGCAAGCGGCTCTATATGTATTTGCGGTGGACCGTCAGAAAAGGGAGTCCGGTAGACCCGGGCATCTGGGATTTCATCGATCCGGCTGAATTGCGGGTGCCGTTCGACGTGCATGTAGCGCGTCAGGCGCGGCGCTACGGATTGGTTACGCGGCGCACCAACGACTGGAAAACCGTTGAGCAGCTCACCGCCACACTCGCAAAAATGAACCCATCCGACCCTTCGCGATACGACTATGCGCTCTTTGGGATCGGTGCATTGGGGTATGAGCTGCCCCCAAAATTCATCCTGAATCGTGTTTAAACGGCGATTGAGAACTATTTTAAAAAAACTTTAAAAATTTCTGTAAGGAATCGCCTGAATTTGTATCATACATATAGATCGAACATATACCCTTCACCCCCGGCAGAAGGGTGACACAATGTTGACACACCCGGCAGTTATCTTACCGGAAATTACTTTTAAATTTAACACCACAACGACATGGCAAGTTCAAACAGCGACAGACAAAAGGCGATTGATATCGCCATCGGACAGATTGAGAAGCAGCACGGTAAAGGCACCGTTATGCGCCTGGGTGACAACCCTTATAACCAGGTGGATGTCATTTCAACCGGATCAATCATGGTCGACTACGCACTGGGGGTAAAAGGGATTCCGCGTGGACGGATTACTGAAATCTATGGACCTGAGGCGAGTGGTAAAACGACATTAGCGCTTCAAATCATTGCACAGGCCCAGAAAAAAGGGGGGTATGCCGCATTTGTGGATGCCGAGCATGCGTTTGACCCGAAATATGCACGCGCCCTGGGCATCAACACCGATGAGCTGCTGGTCTCGCAGCCCGACAGCGGTGAGCAGGCGCTCGAGATTACAGAGACCCTGATTCGCTCAGGTGCACTCGATGTCATTGTGGTCGATTCTGTTGCCGCCCTGGTTCCGCGTGCGGAACTGGAAGGTGAGATGGGCGACTCGCACATGGGCCTTCAGGCACGGCTGATGTCGCAGGCGCTGCGAAAAATTACCGGTGTGGTCAGCAAAACCCGCACATCATGTGTCTTTATCAACCAGGTGCGTGAGAAGATTGGCGTGATGTTTGGAAACCCGGAGACGACGACCGGGGGACGCGCCCTGAAGTTTTACTCATCCGTGCGGCTGGATATCCGCCGAATCGGCTCCATCAAAAAAGGTGATGAGGTGCTGGGTAACCGGACCAAAGTGAAGGTTGTCAAGAACAAGGTGGCCCCTCCTTTCAAGGTTGTCGAATTCAACATTCTCTATGGCAAGGGGATCTCCCGGATCAATGAGGTGCTCGACCTGGCCGTTGAATATGACATCATCGAGAAGCGCGGCAGCTGGTACCGCTATGACGGTGAGCCGATTGGCCAGGGTACCGATGCGGCGATTCAGTTCCTCGAAGAGGATGAGCAGCTGGCAGAAAAGATTGAACAGAGTGTGCGCCAGAAGCTGATGCCCGATGAACTGCCTGAAGAGTCAAAGGATGAAAAAGGGAAGAAGAAAGAGGTCCCTGAAGCGGCAGAAGAGTAATGGGATACCGCCGCAAAGATTCAGCGGAACGAAAAGAACGCGATATCAGCGGTGATCTTCCCCTGAAGGTCACCGCAATCTCCGTTCAGAAGAAGAGGAGAGACCGCTTCTCCCTCTTCCATAAAAAAACATTCCTGCTGGGGGTGTCGGCCAAATCGCTGACCGATTTTTCCATTCAGACCGGCACCGAACTCACCCCGTCGCTCTACAAGGAAATCTGCCGGGCCGAAGAGGTTCAGAAGGTAAGAGACTCCTTCTTTGACTACCTGAGCCGGCGGGATCACGGCTCGGCCGAACTCAAACAGAAGGCCCTTCGAAAAGGCTTCTCACCGGAGGTAATCGACCCGGTTCTGGAGGAGTTCTCATCCAGGGGGTATCTGGACGACCTCGCATTCGCCAAAAAATTTGCTGCAGAAAAAGCGGAACTAAAACAGTGGGGGCCAAATAAGATCAGGAGTGCCCTCTATCAAAAAGGGGTCGGTAAAAAAAATGTGGAAAAAGCGGTTCAAATTGCAGTTGACAATTTGGACCAACATCAGATTTGTGTAGATTTATTGCTGAAACGCAGACGCCATTTTCTCAGGGAGAGCGATTCACTGAAACGAAAACAGAAGATCTACCGCTACCTGGCCGGAAAAGGCTTTTCCTCAGCAGTAATCCATAAAGCGACTGATATCGTTAAAGACGAGCTGGATGTTTAAAAACCTGACATTTGAAAATATCGTAAAATTCCTCATCGGGTTTGCCGCGCTCACCGTAGTTGTACTGATTGTGTTCAACTACCTGAACCTGGTGGCCTACGCGGTGATTGCCATGCTGCTCAGCTACCTGCTCGACCCGGTCGTAAACCGGATGCAGGCAGCCGGCATGCACCGTACCCTCGCCATCTCGATTACCCTTTCGGCCGTCATCCTGCTGCTTGCTTGGGTATCAACCAGTATCATCCCGATTGTAGCCAACCAGATGGCCGGGCTGGCACGTCAGCTTACCATCGACAACATGATCTTTATCGCAAATCAGGTGGAGACCCAGCTGCGTGAATATCTCGACTTTATCCCCCAGGGCTATCTGCGTGAAAACATTGAGGTGATTACCGAAGATTTCTTTAACATCGGGCGCTTTTCGGATATCGTTGGCGACCTGATCGGAATCTTCACCAATCTCTTTGCTGCATTCCTGGTCATCCCGTTTGCCACCTTCTTTTTCCTGAAAGACGGGTATAAAATCCGCCGCGACCTGCTTCAGCTGGTCCCGAACAAGTACTTTGAGTCGATCCTGACACTGATCGACAAGATTGAAACCCGGCTGGGACGCTACTTCCGAAGCGTAGCCCTTCAGTGTACCCTGGTTGGCATCGCCTCATGGATCTTCCTCTCAATTGCGGGGCTCAACAATGCGGCCTCGGTCGGAATTGCCATCGGCGTGGCCAACTCCATCCCCTATTTTGGTCCGCTGATCGGGTATATCCTCTCCATCATCATCGCGATACTGGAGACCGGCGACTTCACCCTGGTCCTGCCGGCCATCATTGCCGTACTCTTTGCACAGATCCTGGATAATGTCGTGCTGCAGCCGCTCATCTTTTCAAAATCGGCCGATATCCATCCGGTTGCCGTACTCTTTGTAATCATGATCGGTGCCCAGACGGCCGGCCTTCTTGGAATGCTGGTGGCCATCCCCATTGCCACGGTGATCAAAATTACGGTTAACCAGATCATCTGGAGCTTCAACAACTACCATATTTTCCGCCTCAACCGTGAAGCGGCCGAGACTCCGCCGCTCCCCGAACAGCTTCCCGATTAGCGGTTTTTTAGAGTGACTTATCGGTGATCTTTGCCTATCTTCCTGCCGAACATCTCACTCGCAAACAACAGACATGTGAAGAATATCGTAGTGATGGCTTCCGGCTCCGGAAGTAACTTCCAGGCAATTATTGACGCCATCGAACAGGGCACCCTCCCTGCAAAAATAACCGGGCTGATTGCCGGCAAGCCGGGTATCGGCGCCATTGAGCGGGCACGAAACCATCAGATTCCAGTGTCGGTCCTCAGCAATCATAACGACACATCCTACGAACAGGAACTTCACAGGCTGCTTGAGCAGTACTCACCTGATCTGATTGTCCTGGCAGGGTTTCTGAAAAAGATCCCCGATTCCGTTGTTCACAAATATCCCGGACAAATTGTGAACATCCACCCTTCCCTCCTGCCAAAATATGGCGGAAAGGGATTTTACGGACTGCATGTACACCGGGCTGTCATCGAAGCGGGCGACACCGTTTCGGGCTGTACGGTACATTATGTGAATGAGTTTTACGATCAGGGCGATATCATCCGTCAGGCTCAAGTGCCTGTACTGGACGATGATACCCCTGAATCGCTGGCAAAACGTGTTCTGAAGCAGGAGCATCAACTCTATCCTGAAGTGATCTCGACAATCCTCAATTCCAAAACCGACGTATAACCTGTGGCATTAAAACCTCTTTCCCAGCTACCGAAAACACCTTTAACCATTCAACGCGCTCTCCTCTCCGTATCTGACAAAACCGGCATCACCGAACTGGCCGCAGCACTGCACGAATCCGGCGTCGAGATTATCAGTACCGGCGGAACCGCCAAAGCCATTCGTGACGAAGGGATCCCGGTCAGGGATGTCAGTGAGATCACCGGATTTCCCGAATGCCTGGACGGCAGGGTCAAAACCCTCCACCCCAAGGTTCACGGAGGCATCCTGGCCCGCACCAGTCACCAGCCTGACAATGAGGAACTCGAAAAACTTGACATCGACCCGATCGAGCTGGTTGTGGTCAACCTCTACCCTTTCAAGGAGACCGTGAGCCGGGAGGATGTGACACCGGCCATTGCGACCGAAAATATTGATATCGGCGGACCCACCATGATTCGCGCAGCGGCCAAGAATTTTGCCCATGTATCGATTCTGACAGCCCCGGAGAGCTATCCTGCATTTATCAAAGAGCTGAAAGACGATGGAGCGATCTCGTTTGAGACGCGCCGGACCCTCGCGCGCAAGGCGTTTGAGCACACGGCCGACTATGATGCGGCGATTTCCAGCTACTTTACCGGCATCGACAACCTGGAGCTGCCCGACCAGCTCAACTTGAGCCTGCATAAGTCGGGCGACCTCCGCTATGGGGAGAATCCGCATCAGAAAGCCGGCATTTACGGCGATCAGGATGCCTACATCGACTGTTTTCACGGCAAAGCGCTCAGCTACAACAACTATCTGGATATCGACAGTGCGCTGAACCTGATGGCCGATTTTGCTGATGATGACCCGACAACGGCGATCTTCAAACATACGGTGCCGTGCGGGGTTGCATCGGCATCTGAGCTATCCGAATCGTATCGCAAAGCGTTCCAAACTGACAAAGTCTCTCCGTTTGGCGGCATCGTCATTGTAAACCGTCCGCTCGACATGGAGACGGCCCGGGCTATCGACGAGATTTTTACGGAGATCATCCTGGCGCCTGCTTTTGAAGATGGGGTCAAAGAGCTGCTGATGCAGAAGAAAAACCGCCGGCTGGTCACCGTGAAGAAGTTTCCCGAAGCGAGCAGCAGCCTTTCGGTGAAGACGCTCTTTGGCGGGGCATTGGCGCAGCAGTCCGATTTCGGGAGTGTGCAGCGTGACGAGATCCGGATTGCGACCAAGCGAAAGCCGTCGGATGATGAGATGGCCGACCTGATCTTTGCCTGGAAAGTGGTGAAGCATGTCAAATCGAATGCCATTGTCTACGCCAAGGGTCGTCAGACTCTGGGTATTGGAACCGGCCAGACCAGCCGGGTTGACAGCTCAGAAATCGCTGTTCAGAAAGCGAAAAAAGAGGGGCTTTCGCTGGAAGGGAGTGTGATCGCATCCGATGCCTTCTTCCCGTTTGCAGATGGTGTGATTGCCGCTGCACAGGCGGGGGCAACCGCCGCCATACAGCCCGGCGGAAGCATCCGTGATGAAGAGGTTATTGAAGCCGCTGACAAAAATAAGATGGCGATGGCTTTTACCGGCATGCGCCATTTTAAACACTGATTTATTTTCCTTTAGGGAATAAAAAGTTATGTTCGCAAATACACATTCAAAATTGTATTTTCATTAATTGTTTTTAAGATGAACCGCTAAAGCCATCCATTTCAATGCCGGATACCTATACCCCTACGAAGACAAAGCCCAAAAATTCCAAAAACCAGACTAAAAAAGGCCTGTTCGATTTTCTCTATACGGATATCGCCATTGACCTTGGAACTGCCAACACACTGATCTACGCCCGAGATCAGGGTATTGTCTTGAACGAGCCCTCCATTGTGGCATTGAACAACCAGCATGAACCGGTAGCAACCGGTCATGAGGCGCGGCTGATGCATGAGAAGACACACCGCAACATCCGGACGGTGCGTCCGCTTCGCGATGGTGTGATTGCCGACTTTGAAGTCGCCGAACAGATGATCAGGGGCATGATCAAAAAGGTGAAGATGAAATGGTATTCCACCACCCGGCAGATGGTTGTCTGTGTGCCAAGCGGGATTACCGAGGTTGAGCGCCGTGCGGTTCGCGACAGTGCCGAGCATGCCGGTGCGAAAGAGGTTTACCTGGTGGATGAGCCGATGGCTGCAGCGATTGGAATTGGACTCGATGTACACGAACCTGTCGGTAATATGATTGTCGATATCGGTGGCGGTACCACTGAAATTGCCGTGATTGCACTCTCGGGTATTGTCTATGCCCAGTCGGTTCGCCTGGGAGGTGATGAGCTGAACGACGATATCATCAACTACTTCAGAAGAAACCACAACCTTCTGATTGGTGAGCGGACTGCTGAGAAGATCAAGTGTGAAATCGGATCGGCTGCACCGCTCGATGAAGAGCTGGAGATGATTACCAAAGGGCGTGACCTGGTAAACGGGGTACCCCGCACGCGTCAGGTGACCTCCAAGGATGTCCGGGAAGCGATCTCCGAATCGGTCAACACCATTGTCGAATCGATCACCAAATCGCTCGAGCAGACCCCGCCCGAATTGTCGGCAGACATCCTCGACCGCGGTATCATGCTCACCGGCGGCGGTGCCTTGCTGAAAAACCTCGACAAGCTGATCATGGAGACCACCGATCTGCCGGTGCATATTGCTGAAGATCCGCTCACAGCCGTTGTTCGCGGTACGGGAGCCATTCTTGAAGATATTGACTACTACAGAAGCGTAATTACTTAACATGCCGTAACTACTGAATGCGCCCATTAGCTGATGCAAAAGAGTACATCATAGCTGCGATTATTCTGCTTATCGCTGCCGGACTGATGGTAAGCAGGCATGATGGAGGTTTGCAAAATGCACGCAAACTGTCGGTCACGGTATTGAGTTATCTCGAGCAGCCCCTGTCCAACATCCGGGTCTACCGGCAGGCGCTGACTACCAACACCTACCTGCAGCGTCAGAATATTCTGCTGCAGGATGAATTGAGCCGGCTGCGTTCAGCCGAACAGCAGAACCGCATACTCCGCGACCTGCTCAATCTCCGCGAGCAGAGTGAACACAGCCTGATACCCGTCCGGGTTGTGGCCAAAGACCTGACCGGTATGAACAACTCCCTGACGGTCAACGCAGGCAGTGATGACGGGGTGAAGCAGGGCATGCCGCTGATGAACTCAGACGGACTGATCGGACAGGTGATCATTACGGCACGCGGACACTCACAGGTGCTGCCCTACTCCAATTCACTGTTTCGCGTCAGTGCCAGGGTGCAGGGCTCGCGCGCCTACGGCATTGTGACCTGGACCGGGCGGACCGATAGCGAACTGATTTTGCAATATATTCCCCAGACCATACCGGTTGAAGTGGGGCAACTGGTTGAAACCTCGGGTTTCAGCAACCTCTTCCCCGCGGGCATCCCGATCGGTGAGGTGGTGCGGGTTGAACCGGGCCGGGGTGTGGAGACACAGACCATTTACCTGCGTGCGTATGCCGATCTGTTTACCCTTTCTGAAGCATTTGTCGTGGCATTTGAACCCGATACTTCAGTCGACTCCCTCATCCTTCAACAAAATGAGCTGTTCTGATGAAATCTGATAATATTCGGTATTTTCTGGCTGGGCTCGGTATTGTGGCCATTCAGATCCTGCTCTTCAAGAATCTTCGGATTTTTGACGGTGAAGCAGACCTGGTCCTGATCTACCTGATCTGGATCTGTACCAAAAAGAGCAAGAGCGAAAGCCTCATCTTTGCAGCCTTGCTGGCCTTTTTCCAGGATGCGCTCACAGATCTCTGGGGAATGCATATGTTCTCAAAAACTTTGGTCGTTTTTATACTACACAGCTACCTGAACCGTATATCAGAAAACCGATTTATTTTCTGGCAGGTGTTTCTCATTATTCTGGCTGTTACATTTTTTCATAACCTGATCTTTTTCGGAGTCACGCTCTTTACCGAAGCGTATGCCTCTGCTTATATTTTCTGGAGCCTGATGATTGCAGGCACCCTTTTAACTGCGACAGTTGGCAGCTTTATGCACCTTGTCAGAACCGACCGCTCATAACTGATCATGGCACGACGACGCAATCCCAATCAGACCAAAACATCGATCCGCATCCTGCAGGGTGTTGTGATCATCGGGATTGTTATACTCACCGCACGGATTTTCCAGCTGCAGATCATCGAATATGAAACCTACTCACCGCTGAGCATGCAGAACCAGCTGCGGATGGAGATGGTCAACCCTGCCCGCGGACTCATCCTCGACCGCAATGGCACCATTCTGGTCGACAACCAGCCGATCTACTCGATCACCATCACCCCGGCCCAGTTTGACATGGGCAATATCCCGCGCCTGGCCGAGCTGCTTGGCGTGGATACGGAAGTGGTCATGGATCGCATCATCCAGGCGCAGCAGTACTCCTGGCACCGCACCTCACGGCTCTTTACGGAAGTTCCGTTCGAAGCCTTTTCAGCCATTCAGGAAAATATCTGGCAGCTTCCCGGAATCGGTCACCAGGTTGACAGTAAGCGTAACTACCACTCAGAGCTGAAAGCATCCCACATTCTGGGGTACCTGCGTGAAGCCTCACGCGAAGAGTATCTCAGCTCAGACCGCATTCGGCTGGGCGACAAAATCGGGAAGAGCGGTATCGAGATGGTCTATGAAGAGCACCTGCGCGGAGAGCTGGGCAGCCAGTACCTGAGGGTGAATGCCTACGGACAGTCGCTCGGATCCTTCAACAACGGAGAGCTCGATACCGCGCCCCAGAAAGGCGGCGACCTGGTCACCACGATTGATGCAGAGCTGCAAGCCCTGGCTGAGCGCCTCATGGAGGGCAAAACGGGCGGGCTGGTTGCACTTGATCCCAACACCGGCGAAATCCTCACCCTGGTCAGTGCCCCACAGTATGAAATTGACAGGCTGGCCGGCCGGATGGACATGGACTACTGGAGAAGCATCAATACCGATCCCAAAACCCCGCTTTTTAACCGGGCCATCTCCTCGCGTCAGCCGCCCGGATCCACCTTTAAACCGTTTATGAGTCTTGTGGGCCTGCATATGGGGCTCTTTGGAGTCAACACGGAACTCTACAGCCCCGGTTACTACCGCCGCGGACGCGTCTACCGCGACCTGGCCGATCCGGGCTATTACGATATTGAAGAGGCGATCGCCTACTCCAGCAACTACTTCTACTACTGGATGATGGATCAGCTCGGCACCCGCGGCCGGTTCAACGAGTGGGCCGGACTGATCCGCGATTTCGGCATCGGCCCGCGTAACATGATCGACCTTCCCTCAGAGCGGCCCGGCATTGTGCCAGACAGCACCTATATGAATCAGACCTTTGGCGTGAGAAGGTGGACCATAGGCGATCTGATCAGTATGGGGATCGGCCAGGGCCTGGTCTCGGCTTCACCGCTTCAGATGGCGGTGGCCACCGCTGCCATCGCCAACAACGGCTACCGCGTGCAGCCTCATCTGGTTACCCATATCCGATATAGCGATGACGATATCCGTTACACCAATCCCGAACGATACCCCATTGAGTGGATCAACCAGAGACACCTGGATGTCGTAAAAACCGGGATGCGGCGGGTGGTGACCGAGGGAAGCGGACGCTTTTACGCAAACCTGCCCGATATCGAGGTGGCCGGAAAGACCGGAACGGCGCAAAATCCGCATGGTGAAAATCACGGATGGTTTATCGCCTATGCACCGGCCGATGACCCTCAAATAGCGATTGCCGTGCTGACCGAGAACTCCGGGTTCGGGTCGATCTCGGCTGCGCCGGTTGCATCGCTCATCATCGAGCAGTATCTGAAGGGTGAGATTGAGCGTCAGCATGTTCTAAACTATGTCCTGAATTTTCAACCACGGGTAAGGGAGGTACCGCAGACCGATGTTGAGATCGAATGAATTTAGCTGGTCGGTACTCCTGCTCTGGGCAGGGCTTGCCGCTTTCGGGCTGGTTGCCATCTACAGCGCCACCCAGGGAGAGGTCGCCCAGTTCCTGCCGGCCTACATCCAGGGCAACTTTACCCGTCAGATCATCTGGATCTCCATCTCACTGGTCCTGCTGGCAGCTATACAGTTCACCTCACCGCGCACCTTCCAGGGAGTGGCCTATCTGTTCTACGGTTTCACGCTGATACTGGCTATCATCACGATCTTTGCCGGAATTGAGGTAGGCGGGGGACGCCGATGGCTCAGCATCTTCGGCATGCGTCTTCAGGTGAGTGAATTCCTGAAACTGTCGACCGTCCTGGCCGTGGCCAACTACCTGACCCATCGCCGTGACATCAATGTCAACAACGTAAAAACCGCCTTTACAACAGTGATGATGATCGTCGTTCCGGCTGTCATCGTCATCCTGCAGAACGACACCGGTACGGCCCTGGTACTGCTGGCCCTCATCCCGGTCGTCCTCTTCTGGTCGGGCCTGCCCTACGGCATCTCGCTGCTGGTCATCTCGCCGGCCATCATCGGCTACTTCACCGTGATCAACCTCACCTTTGGCATCATCGCAGCCGTCATCATCGCCATTGCGGTGCTGTTTCTGCAGAAGAGCCGCTGGTTCTCCGTCTCCGCCCTGGTACTGGGGATGGTGGTGATCATCGGGACCGAAGTCGGATTGCAGCACATCCTGCAGCCCCACCAACGTGCCCGTGTAGAAGCCTTTATCAATCCCCAGCTCGATCCCCAGGGTGCCGGATGGAACGTATTGCAAGCCAAGACGGCCGTTGGGTCCGGCGGATTCAGCGGACAGGGATTTATGCAGGGCACCCAAACCCAGCTTCGGTTCCTGCCCGAGCAGTGGACCGACTTTATCTACTGCGTGATCGGTGAGGAGTTCGGTTTTATCGGGTCGATGATCCTGATGTTCCTCTACTCCGCCCTCTTTCTGAGACTGCTATATATGGCCGGAGGACATAAACACCCCTTTGCGCAGCTGGTTATCATATCGGTCACCTTCCTCTACTTCACCCACTTTGTGATCAATATCGGAAGTGCCACCGCCGTATTGCCCATTATGGGAGTGCCCCTGCCGTTTGTCAGCTACGGCGGCTCCGCATTCCTGGCCAACACCCTGATGCTGGCCATCTGCCTGAACTTAGATATGAACAAGCGCTCCTTCAGCATTTATAGTTAGATATGAGTCGTGAGTCGTGAGTCGTGAGTCTTGAGTCTTGAGTCTTGAGAAAAGCTGCGCATCAACACTTTTTCACTTTTGCCTTTTGCCTTTTGCCTTCTCTACTTCTCCACTTCTTCACTTCTCCACTTCTCCCCTCCCACAAAATTCCCTCTCCGTCCTCAGCTTAAAGCTCTTCCGGTGATAGGGCGTATAGCCGTACTTCTGAAGGCCTTCATAGTGCACCTTGGTCGGGTAGCCCACGTTGCTGTCCCAGCCGTAGTGCGGATACTCCTGGTGCAGCCGTTCCATCCACTCATCGCGATGCACCTTGGCCAGAATGGAGGCGGCTGCAATGGATGCGGAGTTGTCGTCGCCCTTGACGATGCAGCGGTGCGGCACCAGCGTGGAGGTAAAGCGGTTGCCGTCAACCAGCAGGAAGTCGGGCGTGGCGCCCGGCTGCTCGGTGCACTTGAGCATGGCACGGATCGACGCTTTCAGGATGTTGAGCCGGTCGATCTCCTCGGGCATGCAGTGCTGAACCGTCCAGAACAGGGCGTTCTCGCGGATCTCATCGGCCAGCTCCCTGCGCAGTTTGAGCGACAGCTTTTTACTGTCGCGGATCTCCCCGTTCAGCGGCTCGGCCGGATCGATAATCACCCCAGCCGCCACCACGGGTCCGCTCAGGCACCCCCGGCCAACCTCATCCAGGCCCATCACGCGTCCAAACCCTTCATCCCAAAGATCCTGCTCATATTGGTACATCTTCATAAAAAATCCCTGTCAGTCGTCTGATTTTGCGTCCGGCCATGCAATGATTTTGCCCCGGAGTGAGTTTATTGAAATGTAAGTATAAGCGGAACCCGATATCCACCCAAATGCATTTTCAATATTCAGAATGGAGCGACCGGCTTCACGGCAAGCAGAAATCGCCATTCGACACGCTGTTCGACCTGTTTCAGGAGCTGCTCTCCATCGCGGGCGGCGACGTCTCGCAGGCCCTGCGGTGGCTCAATCAGCTCGATGAGGAGTATGAGATCACCGATCAGTTTGACGACGGCTACGGGATGGGCGATTTCATCGATGAGCTGCAGGAGCGCGGCTACATCCGGTACGACGACGAACAGACGGTGATGGTGCCGACCGCCAAAACCGACCGGAGCATTCGCAAAAAAGCCCTCGAGGATATCTTCAGTCAGCTCAGGAAAGGCGGTGATGGCGGGCATAAAACAGTGCATACCGGACGCGGGCTGGAGCGTCAGCCGGAGACCCGCAAATGGCAGCATGGCGATGATACCGGACACATCGACAGCACCCAGACGCTGATGAACGCCCTGCGTCACACCTCTCTCGACCAGTTCAGCCTTCGCGAAGATGACATCGAGGTGTATGACACCGACCACTACACATCCGTTGCCACCGTGCTGCTGATCGACCTGAGCCACTCGATGATCCTCTACGGTGAAGACCGGATCACCCCGGCCAAAAAAGTGGCCATGGCGCTGTCAGAGCTGATCATGGAGAGCTACAAAAAAGACTCGCTCGACATCGTGGCGTTCGGCAACCGCGCCTGGCAGATCGAGGTCAAAGACCTCCCCTACCTCAAGGTGGGCCCCTACCACACCAATACCCTGCAGGCGCTTCAGACCGCCCGGCATATCCTGCAGCGCAAGAAATTTGCCAACAAGCAGATCTTCATGATCACCGACGGCAAACCCTCCTGCATGATCGAAAACGGCCGACTCTACAAAAACAGCTTTGGACTCGACCGCAAGATTGTGAACCGCGTGCTCGATGAGGCGGTCAAATGCAAGCGCGAACAGATCGAGATCACCACCTTCATGATTGCCCGCGATCCCTCCCTCCAGAATTTTGTGCGCGACATGACCCAGGCCAACCGCGGACGCGCCTACTACTCCTCCCTCAACAACCTCGGCGAGTACATCTTCGAAGACTACATCCGCAACCGCAAAAAACGCACCCGGTGAGTTCAGTGTACAGTGAACAGTGATGACAGTGAACAGTGATGACAGTGAACAGTGATGACAGTGAACAGTGATCAGTGTCAACAGTGCCATCAGTGTACAAAAGGCAAAAGTGATTCGTAGCGAAGCGAAGAACTGCGGAGCAAAAAGGCAAAAGAGGGCATTCAACAGAGTTTAGATGCCAACAGCTCCATCAGTGATTTCTTACCGATTTGAAATTTGGTGCTTGGAATTTGGAATTTTTGCCTTTTGCCTTTTGCCTTTTGCCTTTTGCCTTTTGCCTTTTGCCTTTTGCCTTTTGCCTTTTGCCTTCTGCCTTCTCCCCTTCTTGCCTTTTCCCTCCCCCACAGATATATTCGATTGAACCGATTAATCAAATAAAATCCATGACTGCACTGCTCCGTACCCTGACACTTTCCGTTGTTCTCTTTTTTGC
>JBJHCX010000011.1:0-46806 GCA_050486245.1 Rhodohalobacter sp. | reverse complement strand
TACCAATCCGATTCCGATGAGGCCAAAGGCTAACCCTACTGCTAAATTTTCAACCATAATAATCGATCTTTAGTTGTTAATGTGTGGGTTTCGTTGCTCTTAGGCTTCGTCGCTTGAATCTTGTTCAGGAACGATTTGCTTGCCTTCTTTCAGCAGAACAATTGAATCAATAAGTGTGATGGATCCCTCTTCCATGTCAGAAATCAGGCGGTCAATCTTGGATACACAGTAGTTGTAACCAATCTGCAGAATAATACCTGCAAGAAGACCGGCAGCTGTTGTCAGAAGGGCGATCTTAATACCCCGTGCCACAAGACTTGGAGAGATATCGGCCGCAGCTTCAATCGCATCAAACGCTTCGATCATACCGACAACGGTTCCAAGGAATCCGAGCAGCGGAGCAATGGAGATAAAGAGTGAAAGCCAAACCAGGCCCCGCTCGAGAAAACTCATCTCGATAGATCCGTAGGTTGTAATAGCCTTCTCAGCAGCCTCAATTCCTTCATCAGCACGCATCAGGCCCGCCTGGAATACAGACGCAACAGGTCCGCGTGTTGTTGCACAAAGTTCCTGCGCAGCGGGAATCCCCCCCTCCTGCAGTGCCTGTTGTACTTCAAGGATAAATTTTCGGGTGTTAATATCAGCAAGGTTCAGCGTGATAATGCGCTCCAAAAAGATAGCCAACCCAAGAATCAGGGCTATCAATACAGGCCACATGAACTCGCCACCTTCGTTAAATTTTTCTACGATTACATTAAAAAAGCCAGCATCAGCTCCAGCTTGAAGAAAAATGAGAGCTAAAGATGAAGTCATACTATTACTCCGCGTTATGTTTTAGTTAAGAGCTTAAATTAGAAGCAAAATGATAGATCATTTGAACTTCAATGTCAAAGCCTGATCATGAATTTAACAATCGCTAAATTCATCAATCAACATTTGACTGTTCATTGATGTTATACTCGTGGAATATATTGTTTCAAATCCCTAACTGCCAAACTGATTCTGCAATTTTTTTCCCAAATGGCTTTTCAGAGCCGTGATTTTGTAAAAAAACTTTATGAAAGGCACTTAAACGGCAGAATACAGATGATTTTCAAAAGATCTACGATGTGTCAAGACCTGACCTGCCTGTATCGATCCAGTCCTCGATCCAGAAATTCCCTGAACTCCTCAGCCCGGGTAAACCCGATCAGCTGATCGAGAACACGTCCGGTATGGGGATCCACAATTGCATAGGTGGGCAGGGCCAGTGTGCCGGTAAGTTCAAACTGAAACTCCTGGTTCTCTTTGGCCCGCGGACCTCCGTCGGTATAGAGTTTCACCTGCTCCATCATGGCAAATCGCTCCCGGATTGGATCCCGCGGAAAAACGGTCGACTCCATTGCACGGCAGTTGGTGCATGTATATCCGGTAAAATCGATAAAAATGGGACGGTCTTCTGCAATCGCCCTCTCTACCGACTCTTCATAACTGTCTGACCACTCAGACTCTTGAACCGCTGCACCACCCGCCATACTGATCGACCGCACCACACTGATATCGGTCGATTTGGATGCAGGCAGCCATGCGTCCCATATCCCGAGTGAAGCGCCCATCAGCCCAGGCAGCAGATAGAAACTGAAAAGCAGAAATGGCATGGCCAGTAACAGCCTTCCCGTGGTAATTGACTTCGGCCTCTCCTCACCGTGCAATGCAAAGAACCCTAATATATAGAGCCCTGAGAGGAAGAAGAATGTGATCCATGCCGCGATGCCGAGCGGACGCGTTACAATACCCCAATCCCAGATGATGTCGGCATTGGCAAAGAACTTGACAGCTGCGGCCAGTATAATAAAGCCAAGTATGACCTTCACCACGTTCATCCAGGAACCGCTCTTGGGGAGTGAATCGAGATATCCCGGAAACATCGCAAAGAGTACAAACGGCGCAGCAAATGCCGCAGAGAATGCCAGCATTCCGATAATCGGATAGAACCACTCCCCTCCGGCCGTGGCCGCCAGGATGGCCCCGACAAACGGAGCTGTGCATGAAAAGGAGACCGCACTGATGGTGAAGCCCATAAAGAGGGTCCCGACAACCCCGCTGCTCTCATTACTCTTTCGGTTCAGCCAGTTGGTCAGCTGATAGGGCAACCGCAGCTCAAAGAGCCCCAGCAGGCTTACGCCAAAGATGACAAACAGGACTCCGATAAAGAGGTTCACCCAGGGGTTCGATGCAAACTGACTCACACCGCTTACACCAAGTATGAGTGCCAGCAAGATCCCCAGGCCGGTAAAAATAAGTACGATTGAGAGTCCGAAAATAAGCGCCTGACCTTTGGCAGATTTCTTCTCGCCGCCCTGCCCCTGATTGGAGAAGTAGGAAACGGTTAGCGGTATTAGAGGAAAGACACAGGGTGTTAACAAGGCTGCGAGACCTGCCAGGATGGCCAGCCAGACAAAAGCCCAGATATCATCTGCAGGAACATCTGATGCACTGGTCAGCTCAAACTCAACTTCTTCCCTTCCCAACGCATCCGCATCGTCAAAACTGGTATGGGGATTCTCTGCAATGCCTGCCAGGGTTATCGCGGCCTCCATCTCTTTGGTTTTGGGAGGCAGGCAGGAGACGTCATCACACACCTGGTACAAGACCTCCAGGCGGATCGTCTGCTCCCCTTCAAGATCCGGCCTGAACGCCACCGGAATGATAAATTCGGCACGGCCGGAATGCCAGCCCAGTTCCGTATTGAAATTCGGGTCAAAAGCAATAACCGCTTCAGTCTCCTGAACCTCACCTGCAATGGTCATACTTCGGGAAGCGGTAGAAAATGTTGTTGGATAGGGCCCTGCGTCGGGATCGTTTAACACAGAATAGAGATGCCAGTCGCCTTCAATTGTTGCCTCAACGGTCACGTCAAAAACTTCTCCGGCTGCAACGGTTTCGGGCGAAGAGATAATGGTGTAATCAACCGGATCAAGCAGCTGACCATATACAAAAAATGGGGATAGCGCCATGAAGGCGATCCCCATCAAAAATCCAATTTTATTCATACTGGAATTTTATTAATTGTTTGAGTTCTCAAACATGAAAAGCTTTAGTCTTCTTTAACGACCCAAACTTTCACCTGTGGCTTCAACTCGCCCATCAGTTCAATTGTGGCGGTATATTCACCCAGACTTTTAATATCCTGATCGAGCGAGATTTTTCTTCTATCGACCAAAATGTCCCGCTCTTCAAGAGCTTCTGCAACCTGAATATTGGTTACCGTTCCGTGGATCTTATCATCCTCGCCAACCGTAACCGGGATGGTAACGGAAGTGGCTTCCAGTTGTTGTGCAAGTTCTTTTGCAGCTTCAACCGAGAGCTCAGCCCTGAGGGCTGCTTCACGCTTGAGGTGCTCGTACTGCCTGATCGCGCCGTCGGTGGCTAATTCGGCCTTCCCCTGCGGGATCAGATAATTACGCCCGAAACCGGGTTTTACATCAACAAGATCACCGGCAGAACCTAACTTCTCAACATCTTCTTTTAAAATAAGCTTCATAATCTAATCCGTCCTCTATCTTATCGCATGTTTTCGGTTACATATGGTATCAGAGCAAGAAAACGCGCTCTTTTCACAGCGGCTGACAACATTCGCTGATGCCTGGCACTGGTACCGGTGACTCTTCTGGGCAGAATTTTACCCTGATCGTTCACAAAACGCTCAATGACATCGGTCTGCTTGTAGTCTATATACTCTACACCTGCCTTGGTAAACTTACACTCTTTACTCTTCAGGTGTCCTTTCTTTGGATGCGAAGGGTTGTTAATCATAATATTCTCCTAGTCGATTTAATCTTCGTCTTCGTTTTCCTGATTCTCTTCCAGCTCCTCAAAAACAACCGGCAGGTCGCCTTTCTTTCTGAGCTCATAATAACGCTTCATCTTTGCGTCATACTTCAGGGTAAGGTATCGCATGATATCATCATGAATTCTCATATTGCGCTCAACCGGAGCAATGGTCTCAGCCGGAGCATTAAAATAGAGATTCACATAGTATCCGGTACTCTTCTTGTCGATATCATAGGCAAGCTTGCGCACTCCCCATTCATCCGTTTCAACGACTTCACCGCCGTTATCTTCAATCAGTTTGTTCACATAACCCACAAGCTCTGAAAACTTGTCCTCATCAAGGACAGGATTCAGGATGTACGTCATTTCATAGAAATCTTTTTTCATTCTGTTTGTTTTATCTTTGGTTGTTTTCTGTTTTGTGAAAACAGTCATCGTACTTACGCCGATAACAGAGCCTTCAAATATACGGATATGGTTTGATAACCACAATCCAATTCAAACCCTTTGTTCTCCCGCTGCCCATAAAAAAAGGGTGATTGCAACCGTTGCAATCACCCTGAAATCCTTACCGGGCTGAACCCGTTATTTTATTATGAAGCATAGGTAAAAGATGTGAGCAGTTCAATCAATCCGCTGGTTGGCAGGACCGGCTCAACACCGTAATAGATTGTCAGTACAGCCAGCAGAATCAATGTCAGCTTGAAAAGTGTACCCGGTGTTGCCAGGGTATACTCCTTGTGTGCATCCCTGAAGTACATGTAGACCATCACTCTCAGGTAGTAGTAGACACTGGCGGCACTGGCCAGCACACCGATCACGGCTAGCATAATCAGATCTGCATGAACCGCTGCGGCAAATACGTAATATTTACCAACAAACCCTACGAACGGCGGGATGCCCGCAAGTGAAAAGAGGAATATTGAGAGCATCACACCCATGGCAGGCACTTTAAAGCCAAGCCCCGCATAACTGTCAATTTCGGTAAAGTCGAGCGCCTTGCTTCTTTCATAGTAGGCAATGACACCAAATGCACCGATATTCATCAGGGTATAGGCAAACAGGTAGTAGAGCACGCCGCTATATCCGGCAGCTGTACCAGCAGCCAGTCCAACCATCAGGTAACCGGCATGGGCAATACTTGAATAGGCCAGCATACGCTTCACATTATCCTGGGCAAGCGCGATCAGGTTACCCACAATCATTGTAAGAATGGCAACAACCTGAATCACCTGGGTCCAGTCGCCTGTCTCACTGCCCGACATCATGCGTACCAATACTAAAATAAATGCTACAAATACGGCCGCTTTGGATGCAGTAGCCATATAGCCGGTCAGCGTCGTAGGAGTTGCCTGGTATACATCGGGCGTCCACATGTGGAACGGCACTGCAGAAATTTTAAAGAAGATTCCAACCAGCAGAAGGCCGGCACCTGCGGTAAAGAGCAGTGAAGGCTCGGCCGCTGCGGCTATCTCAACCAGGTTGGTCTGTCCGGTAGCACCGTATATCAGCGCAATTCCGTAGAGGAGGAAACCCGTAGAGAATGCCCCCAGAAGGAAATATTTCAGAGCACCCTCAGCCCCTGTCTTCTTATAGTGCCAGAGTCCGGCAAGTACATAGAGGCAAACCGACATGGTTTCAAGGCTGACAAACAGGCTGATCAGGTCGTTTGAAACAGCCAGCCCAAGCATACCCGTCGTTGCAAACAGCAACATACCATACACCTCTCCAATCTCCAGGCCTTTGTCTATCAGGTAGTCACGCGAGATCATAACGGTTAACAGTGAACCCAGCAGTACAATCACTTTGCCAAATGCCGCCGGTCCGCCATATACGATCATTCCGGAAAACGCCGTGCCCGTATCGCCAAAAAGACTTTGAATGGCAAGTACAAGGGCCACTGTCAATCCAGCCAGGGTTAGATAATAAACGGAGGCAACACTCTTCTTAAAGGCTGCAAGCAGTATAGCCGCCAATCCCGTAACAGCCACTACTATACCCGGTAAAAAAGATTGAATATCGTGCAAATAATCCATTTCAGTTCGTTTTGTATATCTTATCGATCGCTTTTGCGAGTTGAATATCTTTGTTAGTTACTTTGTCCCCTGCATCGTGTGTGCATAATCGGATCGACACACGGTTATAGACATTTGTCCATTCGGGATGATGTTTTTGAGCTTCCGCCTCAAATCCAACCCTCACCATAAAAGCCAGTGCCTCTTTAAAATTGTCGAACTTCAGCTCCCGGATGATGGCATCATCCTTAAAAGCCCATTCGTTCAATTCGTTGAGTGCCTGCTCGATCTCCTTAGGGGACAATGGCTGCATGGTGGTAGGTTTTTTAATTCGACTTTACGAGTAAAATCTTTTCTGCCTGCTGCTCTTCAACGCTGTAGACCCTGGCCGTCCAGTTTGGAATCTCATCTACATTTGTATTCTCAATAACTGCAACACTCTTCTCTTCAGATACGGCGAGGAAATTTTCAACCCACCCTTCCGAATATTGAGTGAAATCTACCGGACGTATCCCGATCCAGACCATAAAGAGTACTAGCGGAACCAACAGCCCGATCTCACGTGCGTTCAGGTCAATAAGCTTGTTATTCTCTTCATTTGTAATCGGACCGAACATAACCCGCTGGAACATCCACAGCATGTAGACGGCGGCCAGAATCACACCGGTTGCCGCCAATACAGCGTAGGTCTTGTTAGCCAGCAACGTGGATGCAAAGGTTCCGTTCAGAATCAGAAACTCACCGATAAAACCGTTCAGTCCGGGAAGGCCGATTGACGCCAGGGTTGCAATCATAAACATCACGGCAAAGACCGGAACTTTCCTGGCAATTCCGCCATAATCAGAAATCATGCGGGTGTGCCGCCGGTCATAGATCATTCCTACAATCAGGAAGAGTGCACCGGTTGCCAGTCCGTGGTTAATCATCTGAATGATCGCTCCCTGCATTGCAATGCCATTGAAGGCAAAGATTCCAAGCACAACAAAACCCATGTGGCTCACCGACGAATAAGCAACCAGTTTTTTCACATCCTTCTGAACCATCGCCACAAGTGCACCGTAGATGATTCCGATCACAGCCAATATGGCCATCATCGGGGCAAACTCCATAAATGCGTTGGGGAAAGCCGGAAGCACGACGCGGATCAAGCCGTAGGTACCCATCTTCAGCATAATGGCTGCCAGCACAACAGAGCCGGCCGTCGGGGCTTCGGTATGCGCATACGGAAGCCATGTGTGGAACGGAAAGAGAGGCACCTTGATACAAAATGCGAGTGCAAATGCCAGGAAGAGCCAGGTCTGTTCTACCAGGCCAATGGTATACTCGGGACTGGAGATGAAACGCCAGTCGGCTGTAAACTCAACCCCTCCCATTGCGGCACCGGCATGGTACCCCAGGTAGAGAAGCGCCACGAGCATGATCAGCGATCCAACCAGTGTATAGATAAAGAATTTGACCGTTGCTTTAATTCTGTCGCTGCCGCCCCAGATTCCAATCAGGAAGTACATCGGGATCAGTGAGAGCTCAAAGAATACATAGAATACAACCAGGTCAAGCGCAGCAAACACACCCAGTGAAGCGGTCTGCAAAAGCAAGAGCATCGAATAGTATCCGCCCAGGCTCTTCTTGACCGAATTCCATGATGAGAGCACTACAATCGGTCCCATCAGGGTAGTCAGCATAAAAAGAAGCATGCTTAAACCGTCAAGTCCGACAAGGTATTTCACATCCATGCCGGCAAAGATGGCTGCCCCTTCAGTAACATACTGCGGTGTTGACGAGCCGGCTACATCGAAGTTGAACAGAAGCGGAAGGGAGAGAAAGAACGTAGCTGTTGTAACAGCCAGACTGCTCCACTTAATCGCTTCATCATTTTTCAGCAGCAGGATCGCAGCGATTCCCAGCAGTGGAAGATAGATGGTAATATTTAATAGAATCTCCATATCTAAATCTTAGTCAATACCTTAAAAGAGTAACATTGAGAGAACCAAAATAACACCCAGTATCAGGAACAGGGCATAATTGGTTGTAATTCCGGTTTGGATGTAACGAAGCAAGCTTCCGGCCAGCCTTACAATTCCGGCTACGGCATTTACAAAGCCATCCACAAATTTCATATCGAAAACGGCCAGCACCCTGTCTGAAAAGCGAACCGTCGGATTCACAACGGCGCCTTCGTATGCTTCATCGAGGTTGTACTTCTGCTTCCAGATCTCATAGAGTGAACCGAACCGGTTGGCAATCTTCGCATCCGACTCCTCCTGCTGGTCATTTCCATACATCCTGAATGCGAGCAGAACCGAGCCGACGGCTACGGCAATGGCAAAGAACATCAGCACCCACTCGGCTGCAATAGAGAGCGTAAGCGGAATATCTGCCGCTATCGGACTCATATAGCCGCCCAGCCAGTTGATCGCCCCTTCACCGCCAAAGGTTTTGGAGACAAAGTTTGGAATACCGATAAATCCGCCTACAATCGAAAGTACAGCCAGAACCCAGAGCGGGAAGGTCATTGACGCCGGGCTTTCATGCAGGTACGACTCTGACTCTTCGGCGCCCTCTACTTTTTGCGGCAGCTTGAACGAACCATGGAATGTGGTCAATGTAAGCCTGAACATGTAGAATGCGGTCAGGAATGCGGTAATCGTTGCAACTCCCCACAGAAGGAAGTACATGGCTCCGGCAAACTCACCAAAGCCCATATTAAAGGCGTGCATCACAATCTCATCCTTCGAGAAAAACCCTGCCAGGGGCGGGATACCGGCAATGGCCACGGTTGCAATCAGGAATGTCTTGTAGGTTGACGGCATATACTTTCTGAGTCCGCCCATAAAGCGAATATCCTGCGGATCAAAGTCTGCATGCTTTCCTTTATCGTGCAATTTGTGCTTCACATGCTCCATGGTATGGATCACCGACCCGGAACCCAGGAAGAGGCAGGCCTTAAAGAAAGCGTGCGTAATGACATGGAACAGCGCAGCGGTAAAGGCTCCGGAGCCCAGCGCCAGGAACATAAATCCGAGCTGCGAGACGGTTGAATAGGCCAGAACCCCTTTGATATCATTTTGTGTGATGGCAATGGTTGCCGCCACAATTGCAGTGAGCGCACCGATCACTGCCACAATCATCATCACCTCCGGGCTGAGCACATACATGGGAGACAATCGGGTGATCAGGTAGATACCCGAGGTTACCATCGTCGCCGCGTGAATCAGGGCCGATACGGATGTCGGGCCGGCCATCGCATCGGGCAGCCAGACAAAAAGCGGAATCTGCGCACTTTTACCGGTGGCACCGATAAACATCAGGAACGCCACCCAGAAGAGCATGCTTCCTGAAAAGGCATCCAGGTTTGCCAGAATCACCTCAAAACGGAGACTGCCGACGGCCTCAAAAATGGCAAAGATTGCAATCAGAAATGCAAAGTCGCCCACCCGGTTATAGAGAAAAGCTTTTTTAGCGGCGTCAGATTTCGCCATATCGGTATACCAGAAACCGATCAGCAGGTATGAACAGAGCCCAACCCCTTCCCATCCGAGGAAAAGCAGTAGCAGGTTATCTGCCATAACCAGGTTCAGCATGGCGAAAATAAACAGGTTCAGATAGGCGAAGAACTTCCAGAAACCCGGGTCGTGCGACATATAACCGACCGAATAGAGGTGGATCAACGATCCGACACCGGTTACCACCAGCATCATAATCAGGGAGAGCTGATCAATCTGGTAGGCAATATCCACGCTAAAGCCTCCGGCCTCAATCCAGGTAAAGAGCTTGGCATGAACCGCGCCGACTTCCGGGTTAAAGTTAAAAAACAGATAGAGTGTAATCAGAAACGGAATGAAAACGGCAAAGTTTGCCAGCCCCCCGATGATACTCTTTTTATTCCTATAAGAATCTGATGAAAGGCCCAGAATCCCGTTAATTAAAAAACCGAGAAGCGGTAAACCAACAATAAGACTTACTAGCGCTGTAGGTGATTCCATTCAAGCAGGTTAATTAAATTGTTGCGCATTTAATGAACGTTTAGCCGCCGGTAAATAGCGACTTTTTTACAGGTGGCAAAGATACAAAATTCTCCCCCAAGATAAACCAAAAGTTCTGCCATAAGGTGAACCTGAAGTTGAACCTGAAGGTAAACCGAAAGGGAGGAATATTGAACATCCCCACTAAGTGCCACAAGTTTCTCAACCGTTAAATTTAAGAAACATTTTATAGAAGGGTAGAGTGAATCTCAACTTTTTTGAGATTTGTAAACAATTTCGAAAAATTCGGATTTTTATTGCGGTTGATATCACCTATTTAATAGTTTATAGGCTTGAAATAAATCAGCGATAAATAACGCTAACTAATGAATAAGCTCTCTTTTTTTAGTCTGACGATGTCATTTATCTCGCTCATGATCTTCTGGATTGTCATGAGCGGCTTCCTGACACCGGTGCATTTAACCATGGGGGTGCTGACGGTAGCCGGGGTAATGGCGATCAATTACAAGCTCAAAACTCATCATTTCTTTGATGATGATATGGACGATTTGAAAGAGCTTCGCTTCTTTCGGGCCTTCTACTACTTCTTCTGGATGGTGGTGCAGGTCGTGAAAGCGGGAATCCACGTTGTCTATATTATATGCAGCCCCAAAATGCCGCTTCAAACGACCATTCTAAAATTCAAAGTTGACCTGCCCAGTGCGCATGCCAAAATGATCCTGGGGAACTCCATCACCCTTACCCCCGGCACCATCACGCTGGATATAGATGGTGACTATTTTACGGTTCATGCCCTTGACGAGTACTCCTACCAGGGTATCCTTGATGAATCGATGCCTAAACAGGTTCTCAGGTTATTTGAAAAAGAGGAGCGCACGGTTATCAGTGACGTTCAAATTACGACCTCCAACGCATAAATCATGGAACAGTTTTTTCTCTACAGTGCGGTGATACTAACCATTATTATTGCCGTGCCGCTGATCAGGGTTGTGAAAGGGCCCACAGTGTTCGACCGAATGCTGGCAACCAATGCGATTGCCACCAAAACCATCGTCCTGATCTGTTTAATCGGTTTTCTTTTTGGCCGCATCGATATGTTTATCGATATCACACTGGCCTACGCCATTCTCGGCTTTATCGGTGTAATGGCAGTTGCGAAATACATTTCATCTCCAAAAGCATTGCGAAATGATTGAAATCCAATCAATAATCAGCATTATTTTCATTGTTTCGGGCATCCTGTTCATGCTGATGGGCAGCATCGGGATCTTACGCCTTCCCGACTTCTATGCCCGCACTCACGCGGTCGGCAAAAGCGACACACTCGGAATTGTCTTTGTGATTGTCGGGCTGATCATCTTTGAAGGTTTTACCCAAAGCAGCCTTAAGTTATTTCTGATTGTGCTGTTTATTGCACTATCCAACCCGATCGGCTCACATGCACTTGGCCGGGCCGCCCTGAAAAAAGGGATCAAACCTTTCTACTCATCTGATCAAAAGGGAGGTGAAAAGTCATGATCTGGGAACTGGAACTTGTGATATACCTCTTTTTACTGCTTTCGGCCATCGTGGCTCTCGAAGTGAAAGACCTGCTCGTTGCTGTGGTAATGACCACCGTCTTCAGTTTTCTGATGGCACTTTTATTCGTTGCCATGGGCGCCATTGATGTAGGATTTACCGAAGCAGTGATCGGCGCCGGTGTAACCGGTGTACTCTATGTAGTCGTAGTCTATCAAACCTCAAGACATTCAAACGATTGAAAGTACTTAACTATCTCATACTAATCCTGTTTGCATCCGTGCTGATCTATGCAGCATCCGACCTTCCCTACCGGGGAGACGCGGCCAACGAGATGCATGCTGAAGAGAGCATTACCGGTACAACCGTGATGGGTAACTACATGGTTAAAAATGCCTACCGGGATGCACATACCCCGAATATGGTGACCGTGGTACTCGGTGACTACAGAAGTATTGATACGTTTGGTGAGCAGGTTGTGGTCTATACCGCCGGGCTCATCACCCTGTTGATTCTTCGAAACCGCCGGAGGGAATCATGAGACATCAGGATACAAGTCCGATTATTCTTCTGGGTTCCCGGCTGCTAAGCCCCTACATCATGCTGTTTGGCTGGTATGTGATCATTCACGGCCACTACAGCCCGGGCGGCGGATTCCAGGGAGGCACCCTGCTGGCCGCATCCGTGCTGCTGATCCGGCTTTCGGGAGGGCGGCGCATCTCGCGGCTTCAGATCCAGGAATTTGCAACTACCCCGCTTGCCGTACTGGGAGTCTTCATCTATTTCGCCACCGGACTGGTTGCCATGGCAATGGGCGGACTCTTTCTCGACTATGAATACCTGCCGCTTTTCGGTTTTGACCCTGCCATGACACGCTACTGGGGTATTCTGATTATTGAGGTGGGAATTGGCCTTGCGGTTATGGCAATCCTTGTAATGATATATGATAATATGGTAAAAGGAGAAGATTATGGTTGATTTCTTTTTAGGCCACTATGCATACTGGTTTACGGTGATCCTGCTCTGCGTAGGACTCTACGGTATGATTTTTAAGAAAAATTTGATCAAAAAAACGATTGGCCTGGCCATCTTTCAGATCTCGGTGGTACTCTACTTTGTATCGATCGGTTCCAAATGGGGAGCCACGGTTCCGGTACGTGACCCAAACATCCCCGTAGATCAGGTTGCCAACTACCTGAACCCCCTCCCGCACACCCTGATGCTTACAGCTATTGTTGTGGGTGTGGCGATTCTCGGAGTGGCGTTCACTCTGCTGATGGCAATATACAATCGTTATGAGACCCTCGATGAACAGGAACTGTTAGAAAAAATTCAATGATCGAGACCCATTTACCTGCACTCATTGCACTCACATTTGTACTGTTTTCCGTAATCATTCCGGCATTCGGGCTCTGGAAGTCACATCTGTCGCAGCCGCTGGCTGTGCTTGGCTCCGGTATTGCCGCAGTTCTGTCGCTCTACGGATTCATCTCCTATCTCTCTTCCGGCAGCATCCGATACTTCTTTGGAGGCTGGGAGCCACCGGTAGGAATTGAGTTTGTTTATGACGGACTATCCGGCTTTTTTGTGCTGGTGATCAATGCCGTGGCATTTTTTGTCTTTATTCACTCAAAGCATCTGGCACAGGCTGAATTTCCCGGCAAACAGATGCCATTCTACGCCCTTGCCATGCTGGCACTGCTCGGATTCAACGGAATGATCATGACCGGTGATCTCTTCAACCTCTATGTTTTTCTGGAGATCTCCTCACTGGCAAGCTATGCAATTTTAGCGATCGGACACCGGGCGGCTCCCGTTTCGGCATTCCGGTATCTGATTATCGGAACCGGCGGAGGAACGCTCTACCTGCTGGGAATCGGATTCCTCTATACCGTGACCGGTACATTGAACATTATTGATATGGCCGCCATGCTTCCGGTCTACGCAACCAACTCTGCCGTTGTTGCCGCAATGGTGCTGATGGTGGTGGGAATCGGCGTTAAAGCCGCTCTCTTCCCCATGCACGGATGGCTGCCCGATGCCTATACCTATTCGGCATCCAGTTCAACGGCACTCATTGCACCGATCGGAACCAAAGTTGCCGCCTACATCCTTTTCCGGGTAATCTTCTACCTCTACGGGGTCGACTATACCGATGCGGTCGCTCCGATCACAACCGTTATTGGAATCCTGGCGGCTATTGGAATTCTCTACGGATCGATCATGGCCATTGCCCAGTCGGAACTGAAACGAATGCTGGCCTACAGCTCCGTATCCCAAATTGGATATATCATTATGGGACTCGCCCTGGCGAACCCGTGGGGCTTTGCAGGTGCACTGCTTCACGTGCTGAATCACGCCATCATGAAAGCCGCTCTCTTTATGATATCCGGTAACCTCCGGCTGAAAGAGGGACACTCCGATATCAGCCGGTTTGACGACAGTTACAGGCAGAAATATCCATGGACGATGACCGCCTTTAGCATTACGGCGATCTCCATGATCGGGCTGCCGCCTCTTGCAGGGTTTTTCAGCAAGTGGTACCTGGCACTGGGAACGATCGACAACTCCAACTGGATCTTCCTGGCCGTCATCCTGATCAGTTCGCTGCTCAATGCAGTCTACTTCTTCAGAATTTATGAGAAAGTATATATGATGGATCCCGACAAAGGCCAGAAGGAGCCGAAAGAGGGTGAATACAATGAAGTGAGCGGCAGCATGCTCTGGCCGACAACCATTCTGGCGGTGAGCCTGATTGTAATCGGTTTTGCAAATGCAGTGATCGTCGGAGTGCTGCTCGACATATTTCCCGTGTAACCCGTGATATTTTCTGATGAACCCGTTCAAACAATCCATTGAACACACAGGCATTTGAATATTGATCAATTTTATAAATAGAAGACTTTAAACGATAAATATATCCGATGGATCTTTCCCTCGTACCTTTATATGCTATTTTGGTTTCGCTGGTGGCGGTAGTGCCGATCATGCTGAGTTCAACCAAACCCAACCTAAGGGAGTTTTGGACAATCCTGGCGGCCTTTATCAAGTTTGGGCTGGTTCTCACCCTGCTGCCCGGTGCCCTTGAAGGAAAATCAGTAGAACTGCACCTGTTAGACCTGGCCCCGGGACTTCCGCTGGCCCTGAAAGCCGACCCGATGGGCGTTTTCTTTGCCGTCATTGCATCCGGCCTCTGGATCTTCACCTCTTTCTACTCGATTGGTTACGTACGCGGCGCCGGCGAGATGAAGCAGACCCGTTATTTTGCCAGTTTTGCCGTCTGTCTCTCTGCCACGATCGGCATCGCCTTTTCGGCCAACCTGATCACCTTTATCCTCTTTTATGAGATGCTGACGGTAGCCACCTATCCGCTGGTGATCCACAATGAGAAGAAGGAAGCGATTGAAGGGGGACGCAAATACCTGGCATTTACCCTGACGGCCGGACTCCTTCTGGTTGCAGCATCTGCCCTGGTCTATCACTACACCGGATCGCTCGACTTTACACCGGGCGGACTCTTTACCGAGGTAGACCTTCCGCAGCATGTAATGATTATCATATTTATTCTCTTCCTGGCAGCCGTTGGCGTGAAGGCGGGTATCATGCCGATTCACGGCTGGCTTCCCGCAGCGATGGTCGCCCCCACCCCGGTAAGTGCACTGCTTCACGCGGTGGCGGTAGTAAAATCGGGAGTCTTTGCCGTGATCCGTGTTGTCGGGTATGTATTCGGAACCGATGTGATGGCAGGCTACGGATTGGGCGAAATCCTGATGGTGTTTGCCGGATTTACCATCATTGTGGCCTCCCTGCTGGCCTTTGCTCAAGATAACCTGAAACGCCGGCTGGCCTACTCAACCGTTGGCCACCTCTCCTATATAGTGTTGGGTGTTGCCATGCTGACACCGCTGGGAATGACCGGCGGCATCATGCATATCGCCGCACACGCAACCATGAAAATTACACTCTTCTTCTGTGCCGGAGCGATCTATGTAAACCTGCACAGAACCGAGATCAGCAACCTGAACGGAATTGCCAAGGTGATGCCGTGGACCATGGCTGCTTTCACCATCGGCTCAATGGGCCTTGCCGGAATACCCCCCATTAACGGGTTCTTCAGTAAATGGTATCTGGCCATGGGATCGCTGGAGGGCGACATGCTGGTCCCCATCTTTATCCTGGTAGTCAGCGGACTGCTGAATGCCGGCTATTTCTTCCCGATTCTGCACCGGGCCTACTTCAAAAAAGGCGAAGGACTGGAAAACTACGGTGAAGCTTCACCCCTGATGGTCGTTCCCATCATGGTGACAGCCATCCTGTCGGTCCTGTTCGGGCTCTTTCCGAATCTCTTTTTCGGATTCTTCGATCTCGCTGTCGATATCAGTACATCATTATTTAACAGCAGTACACCATGAATAACAAAGTCTGGATAGCATTAGGTTTACTCTTTATCGTCACACTCGGCTTTGAATTTACCGTTCTGGCCGACTATGACAGCCACTGGTGGAACGCCATCCCCGCATTTTATGCCCTATGGGGACTTGCAGGGTGTTTCGCAATCATATACGTGGCCAAATTTATCTCCAAAAAATTTCTAAATCGCGAAATCGATTATTATGATCATTGAACTACTCACCATACCGGGAGTTCTTCTGCTGCTGGGCTGTTTTATCCTGCCACTGCTTCCGGAAAAAGTGCGTTCCTCTGTTTTTCTGATCTTCCCGGTGGCAGCACTGGCGCTGATCATGACCCGGCCCGACGGTTTTACCATCACCGGCTCCATCGGCAGCTATGAATTGATCCTGTTCCAGATGGATGCGTTGAGTCGTGTTTTTGGACTCATCTTCGCTATTACCGGACTAACAGCCGGAATCTACGCCTGGCATATCAAAGACCTTTCACAGCAGGTTGCCGCGCTCGGTTATATGGGCGGTGCCCTTGGGGTTACCTTTGCAGGCGATCTCTTTACCCTGATCGTCTACTGGGAGTTGATGGCCCTGACCTCAACCATGCTCATCTGGGCACGGGGCACGACCGATTCTGACAGAGCCGGGATGCGCTACCTGATCTACCACGTACTGGGAGGCGGGTTACTCTTTGCCGGTATCCTCTGGCACTTTACACAGACCGGTTCGCTGGCGGTAGAATCACTTGAGTATGAATGGACCGTAGCCAACGCCCTGATGCTTCTGGGTGTCTCGGTCAACGCAGCCGTGATTCCGCTGCACACCTGGTTGTCGGATGCCTATCCCAAAGCGACCATCACCGGTACCATCTTTATGGCGGCATTTACCACCAAAACGGCTGTCTATGTTATGATCCGAATGTTCCCCGGATGGGACATCCTGATCTGGATGGGTGTTGCCATGTCACTCTACGGTATCTTCTACGCCGTTGTCTGCAAAGATATCCGGGAGATCCTCTCCTACCACATTATCAGCCAGGTAGGTTATATGGTCGTCGCGATCGGTGTCGGAACCGAGATGGCCCTGAACGGATCAACCGCTCATGCCTACAACAATCTGCTCTACAAGGGACTGATGTTTATGGCCGGAGGAGCTGTCATGTATGCGGCAGGTACCTCCCGCCTGGCCGAACTTGGCGGACTCGGAAAAAAGATGAAATGGGTCTTTGCTCTCTATGTTGTCGGCGGATTCTCGATCTCCGGACTCCCGCTCTTTGCCGGTTTCATCAGTAAGGGACTGATCATCGATGGAGCCGGTTATGCCGGATATGAAGGGGTGATGCTGCTGCTTCTGCTGGCCGGTGTCGGTACCTTCCTCAGCGTCGGATTGAAACTGCCCTACTTTACATGGGTCTACGATGCCGGAAATGAGATCGACCTGAAACCGATCCCCGTCAATATGTACATCGCGATGGGCCTGTCGGCATTCCTCTGTATCTTCTACGGTGTATTCCCGAATGCCCTCTACACCTTCCTGCCACATAGCATGGATTACAACCCCTACACCATATACCACTTCGTCGAGATCATGCAGATCTCTCTGGCAACATTCGTGGTATTCTGGTACCTCAGGGAGAAGCTGAAAGGAGAAGTTGTGCTCGTACTCGATCTCGACTGGTTCTACAGAAAAGCGGCACCGGCCACCCGCAAGGTGTTTGTAACCGGAGTTGACCGGTTCTACGACAGGGTTGAAGAGGGAATTCTCGCAACTGCCGGTTTCCTGGCCCGGAAATTTGAAAATCCGATGGTATGGCTCAATCCGTTTACAGATAAAAAGAACAAAGCCGACCGCTACAGCCCCGCCATGGAGGTGACGCTCAGTTTTGTCCTGCTCACCGTATTGGTCTTCTCCATCGTTTACCTCTTCTAAAACAATTTCAAAACCCGGTTTCAGCATCCTGAAACCGGGTTTTTATATATCTGCCATACTCCCTTCTCCCCTTTTCCCCTTCTCCCCTTCTCCACTTCTAAAGCCTTAACCATTTGAAATTCATACCTTTTTAAACTATCCTAACCGTAGTTGCATTGGCATACCTGCTCCCTATCTACCGGAACCAGGTTTTTTCCGGTTACAGAAACCACAAACATACCATCGGTTATGAAAACTCAATCCTCAATTCTCCTTTTCTCAGCTATATTGATCTGTTTTACGGCAATCCAGTGTACTCCACAAAATGACAGGACAGGGAATCCTCTGATCCATCTTCAAGAGTGGACTGTGGACCACCATTTAACCATTCAGGAACCGAATGATGTTCTGATTGGAAGAATTTTTCACATCGACATTACCTCAGAGGGACATATTATAACAGGTGATATTTCTGAAAATCATTTCCTGGAGTTTAATTCACAGGGTGATTTTTTAGGCACAATATCCCAACGAGGCAGCGGGCCCGGTGAAAATGAGCAGATTTCAAGCTTTTTCATCAACAATAATGATGAACTTGTTCTACATGATGGGAGAACAATGAGAATTACACTTTTCAAAAATGAACAGGATAGCTGGAGGCATCATCAAATGCATGCCCTTGATAACTCCGAAACCTCCATAGGCACAATCTATCCTGGGCCCGATTCCGAATCACTGTTTGCTGCCAATTCGATCAGTATTAATTACAACAATGTGCACCAGGATGCCATATACAGGGTAGTAAACCAGGTCGATTTAACAGGCCATACGATCAGCGATTCACTGGCTCGCGGACAGTTTGACAATTTCCTGATAAATATGAGTTCAGACTTCTTCACGATCCGTGGATTTCCGGGCAGTATGGGAATCAACAGTTACTTTACAGTTATCGATCAGCGTTACATCATCTCTGCAACGAATAATGAGTTTCGGATCACCATTTACGATCATCAAACCGGAGAACAGTCTCAGATTCACTACGACATACCGAAAAATGAATTGACTCAGCGTGAACAGCAAGATTTATTAGATCAAGCGGGTCAAAACTTCAGATCAAGTATGCGAGAGAAGATGCCCCAACACCATCCTGTTATACATCAATTGCTGAGTGATGACAACCAGCAGATCTGGGTTCAAATCACCCCTGTAGATAATGATCAAAATGAGGATCTAAATGAGTCCATCCCAAACTGGCTCATCCTCAATCTTGATGGTGACCTTCTCGGAAAACTCTATCTGCCAACTGACCTGAATGTGCGACAGATCCGGAACCACCAAATCTATGCGGTCAATGCACCTGATGATGACGCTCCCACCATAGAGGTATTCCGTTACACCACACATTAATAAATGCCACATAACAGACCGGTTCTCAGCCGGTTAGCGTTGCAGATTCTGGAAGGGCTTTCCCGCTTTTTCGTCTTCCGGAGCTCCAACAAATGTGTTATTACCAACGAAACCGGTACATTTTATGTAGATAATAGATGCAGACAGGTTATCAAGACACCTGAAATGAGAACATGTAAAAAATAATCAGACATGAAGTGGAAAGATGCTATTCAAGTCTACGCAGAAGAGTCGGGTATCAGCCCAGAACTGACCCATAAAATTACATCGCTAACCGGACTCATTGAAAACTACCTGGCAGACAGCCAGAAGGAGTCGCTGCAGGAACTAATTGCCGATCTTCCGCAGAAGGCGGCAAGGGTTCTCAATTCAGGGGAGTTGGAGCTGAATGATGAACTTCAGGAGCAGATCAGCGAACTTTCACTGGATCAAATTCAGAGCCTGCTTCGCCTCACCACGATCTTCTTCCATCTGATCAACTCACTTGAACAGCATGAAATTATCCGGATCAACAGAGAGCGGTCCAAAACCATCGACCTGGATCATCCACGGCCGGAGAGCATTGCCGATGCACTTAAATATTTCCGTGAACAGAACATGAGTTACACGGATGCCCTGTCGCTGTTTGAGAAGCTGGATATTCAGCCAACCATTACGGCTCATCCAACCGAAGCACGGCGAAGAAGCATCCTCTACAAGCAGGAAGGGATCACCTCTAAAATTGGCCAGATTGAAAAAGCCGACCTCACCCCTCCTGAGCGTGAAGCCCTTCTGCACCAGGTGATCAATGAAATTGCACTGTTGATCTCAACAGATGAAGTGCGTCCGGAGCGGTTAACCGTTGAGGATGAAGTGGAGAACGGCCTCTACTTTTTTGCCAACTCCATCTGGGAAACGGTACCCAGGCTTTACGATGACATCCGCACAGCTTTTTCCCAGCAGTACAATGAAATTCCGGACCTTCCGGTTCTTTTGCGCTACCGTTCCTGGATCGGAAGTGATCGCGACGGCAACCCGAACGTTACGCGCAATGTGACCTGGAACACACTGTTGAATCAGCGGAGGGTTGCCCTCAAACTTTACCTGCAGGACCTGAGAATGCTGAGGCGATACCTTTCGGTTTCACAAAAACTGGTCGATGTACCCGGGCGGCTTCTCGAATCCCTCAAAGAGGATGAGAAGGAAGTCCCGTTGAGTGACCAGTACCGGAGGCACTATAAAAATGAGCCGTTTCGCCGGAAAATTACCCATATCATGCGCCGCCTTCAGATTCTGCTCGATGAACTGGATGGCGACGAAGAGCAGGTGCTGCGATCGGCCAGCTATCGCACTGACGACTTCAAAAAAGATCTTGAACTGATTGCAAAATCGTTAAAAGAGGCCGGGCTCGGCGAAGTAGCCCGGTTTGGTGATTTCAATGACCTGAGAATCCGCGTAGAGACCTTCGGGCTGCATGTAGCTTCCCTGGATATACGTCAGCACAGTGCACGCCATGAGGCGGCTGTATCCGAACTCCTCTCGGCAGCCAATGTACATGACGGTTATTCCGACCTGATCGAACAGGAGAAAACCGATCTTCTCATGCAGGAGCTCAGAAATCCGCGTCCGCTCTCTCCGGTCAATGCAAACCTGAGTGAACCGACAAAGGAGATCCTGGATGTTTTTCGCCTGATCGATACCATGAATAAGCTGGACGAATACGCCTTTGGCAGCTACATCATCAGTATGACACACGGTATCAGCGATATGCTCGAGGTGGTTCTTCTGGCAAAAGAGACCGGCCTGTGGAGATATCATAACGGGGATGTGGAAAGCATCATTGATATCGTTCCCCTTTTTGAAACCATTGAGGATCTCAATCACAGTGCATCCCAGATGGACCAGATTCTGTCGAATCCGGTCTATAAGGAGCAGGTGGCCGCCCGGAATAACTTTCAGGAGATCATGCTGGGCTATTCAGACAGCAACAAGGATGGCGGTTACTGGATGGCCAACTGGGCGCTTCAAAAAGCCCAGCTTGAACTGGGAGATACCCTGCGGCAGAAAGGTATCGATTTCAGGCTCTTTCACGGGCGCGGCGGATCTGTGGGACGAGGGGGCGGCCGGTCAAACAAAGCGATCCTGGGACTCCCCTCGATCAGCAATAACGGCCGGATTCGCTTTACCGAACAGGGTGAGATCATCTCATTCCGGTATTCGCTCCCTGAGATAACCCGGCGTCACCTGGAACAGGTTGTCAATGCCGTGGCCAGGGTAACGGCCGGCGAAGGGCGAAAACCCATTTTGGAAGAGGATCGCGCCGGTTCCGTAATGGATCAAATTGCAGAGAGGTCGATGAGTGCCTACAGGGAGCTGATTGACGACCCGAAGTTTTGGCCCTGGTTCAAGTCGATCACACCGGTTGAACACATTGGAAATTTACCCATTGCTTCCCGTCCCGTATCAAGAGGCGGAGAAAACGGACTCCAGTTTGACAACCTGAGAGCAATTCCGTGGGTCTTTGGCTGGACACAGGTTCGATATAACGTACCGGGCTGGTATGGACTGGGCAGCGCCCTTAAACCGATGCTGAATGAGGACCCCGGGCTTATGAAGAGCCTGAAGAAATGGTATACGGAGTGGAGCTTCTTCAGCACCATTGTAGACAATGCACAGCGTGAGATGGCTCGAACCCATCTGTTGACGTCAGAGCTTTACAATGGATTAACTGATGGCGGAATGCACGAATCGATTTCTGCCGACTTTGAGGAGTCAAAACGCATCATTCTTGAGGTCACCGGGCAGAAAGAGATCCTTGACAGCCGCAAAGTCATTCAAAACTCGATCCGCTTCCGCAATGTCTTTACCTACCCGCTCAACCTGGTACAGGCCGAGCTGCTGCGCAGATGGCAAGAGGCGGCAGAGGATGTGAATCAGAAGGAGTTGAAACAGGCTCTCTTCCTGAGCATTAACGGCGTGGCAGCTGCGATGCAGAGCACCGGTTAAATCGATTACCCCTGTACCGTTCATTCTGTACAGGGGATCGCAAGGCTGGTTGTTACAGTACGTCTCGCGACATATCCTCGAGTGTTCGCCCTTTTGTCTCTTTTATAAAACGTCTGACAAAGAAGTAGGCGATCACTCCAAAACCGGCATAAATGCCATAAGAGAACCCGAGTCCGATGGATGCCAGCAGGATCGGGAAGGTCATGGTGATGGTGAAATTGGATCCCCAGTGAATGAGCCCGGCAACGGCCAGGGCAGCTCCCCTGAATTGATTGGGGAACATCTCTCCCAGCATAACCCACATAATCGGCCCCCAAGTGAAGGCAAAGAAAGCGATATATCCGTTTGCCGAGATGAGTGCATAGAGACCCATATTGCCATCCAGCATCAGTGAACCGTCTGCAGTGACCGTTGCCGTTCCGAAGATCAGCGCCAGTATACCGAGCATCACGGCCTGACCCAGTGCGCCGATGAGCAGAAGCGGTTTCCGCCCCACTTTATCGACCAGTGCAATTGCCACAAATGTAAAGAGCACGTTGACTGAACCACTGATTACATTCTGGAGAAGGGCATTCTCTTCGGTAAATCCGGCAGCCTGCCAGAGAGTTGCCCCATAGTAGAAAACCACATTGATTCCGGTAAACTGCTGCAGGGTTGTCAGGCCCAGTCCCACCCACACGATCGGCTGAATTTTTCCGGTATGCTTTGAAATGATATCAGACAGGCGGGGTTTTCGGTTCTCCTCAAGTGTAGATTGGATATCCCTGATCTTATCGTCAACATCCTCACCGTTCGAGAGGCTGGCCAATACGGCCCGAGCCTGGTCCAGCTTCCCGGCTGCCACCAGATAACGGGGCGACTCAGGAATGAAGATCAGACCTGCAAAAAAGATAGCTGCAGGCAGTATTTCGACCCAGAACATCCATTGCCAAGCCTGGTACCCTCCCCAGAACTCATTGGATGCGCCGCCGGCTCCGCCTGCAATGTTGTAATTGCTGACAAAAGCGATAAACAGTCCAATCACAATCATCAGCTGCATCAGTGTTGTCAATGCACCCCGAACTTTTGGCGGGGCAATTTCACTGATATAGGCAGGTACCAATACGCTGGCAGCTCCCACTGCAAATCCGCCCAGAATACGGGCAATGACAAAATAGAGTGAGGATGTAGCCGCACCTGATCCCCAGGCACTGATCATAAACGCTACGGCCGTTACCAGCAGCACCGGTTTTCGGCCAAACTTATCGGCCAGTGTTCCGGCGAAAAAGGCTCCAAAGGCACATCCCAGAAGCATCGATGCCACATTAAAACCGGTTCCAACGGCATCCGAATCGAACGCCTGCTGAAGGGCTCCAACGGTTCCGTTGATGACACCGCTGTCAAAACCAAACAAAAATCCCCCAATCGCAGCAATCGTGGAGAGAAAAATAACCCTTCCCATGTTATCCGTGCCGAGCTCTGTAGACATATCTTTTTTCTTCATTTACAAGAAATCCATTAGTGTGTGAGTTACCGGGCTTATATTCCCAAATTTTTGCCAAAGATCAAATCGATAATATGACAATTGTAAAACGGCTACCCCCCAACTGTTCATGAAAATAGTGAAACTTCAATCAGTCAGATTGTGAAAAGTCGTTCGTGAAACAATGCCGATTCGTTATCAGACAGGTTTCTTTGAAATACCAAAAGCTCAAAAATCGACTTGTACTGCACATGTTATCATCTCCAGAAGAGGGTGAAAATACAGGGTGAAAGAGTTCATAAGAAGAAATTAACAGAATGATTCTTAGGTATTGATCGATAAATCCCTTATACTACTCATTCACAATACAACAACACCCGGTAAGCCTTTCTTTAGATTGACGCGTTAACCCAACTCTACTCTTCTGAAATACCCTTTATTGGGTGACCTAATACAATACCAATACAATACAATGACACAACAAGGAACAGTTAAGTGGTTTGATGCAGAAAAAGGATTTGGCTTCATCAAGCCTAACGACGGAAGCAAAGATATTTTCGTCCACAGAAACAATGTAAATAACCTGGCCCCTAACCAAGGTCTGGAAGATGGAGAGGAAGTAGAATTTTCTGTAGAAGAGACTCCTAAAGGACTCAGTGCGGTTGACGTCAACAGCCTGACTTACGAATAAGCAAACATTTTGTTTATATAAAAAGCCCGCCCCGACTCTCGTCAGGGCGGGCTTCTTTATTTTTATGCCCGGAACCCCTAACCGGACACATTTGTCTCTCTAATCAATCCTATGCAAAAGCGGCTCTTCTCTTGTCTAAACCGCTGTTTTTTGCTGCTATACTATAACGTGTATGTGGTGCGAACTCAAGGCGCCCCTTTTCAATCGGCTGGCCTGTGGCCCGGCAGATCCCGTAGGTTCCATTCTCTATACGAACCAGTGCACGATTCAGCTGATTGATAAACTTTCGGTTTCTCTGGATCAGGCGGTATGTCAAGTCCAGGCTCTCTTCCCGGCTTCCCAGGTCTCCCATGTGATGTGTCAGTGAGGAGGCATCATCGTCATCCGATGAGCGGATATCTTCTACCTGATCCATCAGGTAATCAAGTTCACTCTGTGCTTCATCTCTCTTTTGAAGGATGATCGCCTCAAAATATGCCAGCTCCTCTTCATTCAAATTGGTTTGCAGGTCTTTCGTCGATGTAGGTGTTTGATAAGTCGCTTCCATTATTCCGGGATTTAAAGTTGGGGTTTGTTCTGTTTTAAGTTTCTGTTATAAGAATACCTAAAAGACGACCCCCCGTAAATAAGGGAAATCCTTATGCACTCTTGAGGCTTTAGAGTACGGCTCTGTTATTTTATAGGGAGAGCACTTACAACAACATTGGAAGGGAATGATTTGCGTTGTGTAACGCGTGTAATTTCAACAGGATTTGATGATCTACTTTCCAGGCTCAATAGAAAGTGTAATGCCCGACAGGCAAAAGGCGGGTTAGCCGCAGGGGTAATTCGGAATGGAACAGTTACGGAAAATATACCCGCTCTGGCCTTCTGCCGGAAGATGATCACCCTGCAGAATACCAAAACGGGTTGTTTAGCTTTACAGATCAGGCTCCGTATAGCCGTGACCGATACTCTTTCTGGATCTTTTGAACAATTGGCCCCGGCTTGCCGGCACCGATCGTCTTGCCGTCGGCCGCAATGATGGGCTGCACATCTGTGGTTGTGCCCGTAAAAAAGAGCTCATCCACATCGTAGAGGTCATCTGCACGAACCGGCTCCTGCACCACCTGAATACCGAGCTGATCTGCAATATCGAGTACCACCCGGCGGGTAATTCCATTCAGGATATAGTTGCTGGCAGGAAATGTATAGAGAACCCCATCTTTGGCAGCAAAAACATTCGCATTTGGGCTTTCTGTCACAACTCCGTCGCGAATCATAATCGCACTGTTCACACCGGCTTCACGTGCTGCTTGCTTGGCAAGTGTATTGGGAAGCAGGTTTACCGTTTTCAAGTTACAGCGGCTCCATCTCACATCCGACTGGGTAATCACCTCCACCCCTTTTTCATGCAGTTCAGTATGGGGGGTAAAAATGCCTGTAGAGAGATAAACGGTCGGCTCTACCGCAGGTTCCGGAAAGGTGTGAGTCCGGGGAAACGCCGCTCCGCGTGTCACCTGAAGATATACCGTCGCTTCTCCTTCGGTATGGCCATTCCGTTTCAGCAATTCGCGGCTGATTACGGGAATTTGGCTCCTCATCTCTTCGCTGAGTTCAATTTTCAATCCCTTCAACCCCTCATCCAGTCGCTCCAGATGAGCCTCTTCCATAAAAAACGTTCCGTTCACTACACGTGTAACTTCATAGACTCCATCGCCGAAAACAAATCCGCGGTCAGCCACAGAGACTGCAGCTTCTTTTTGGTTGAGGTACGACCCGTTGAGGTAAACTTCCATCTGTAAATAGGTTTAATGAATAAATTCGATGATAAAATGAAGCTTAAAATAGCCCATTCAGAAACAAAAAATGAAAACCGATTTCATTAAATAGTGTAAATATCTTTTCATCCGACTGAAACCCGGCAGAATTCTGTTCGTACGATGATTCCTGTTCGTACACCCAATCAACCTAACACACTCTTAAACGATAAAAGCATGAAAGAGATCAAGACCCTTATTCATATTCACGCGCCGGCAGAAGTTGTCTGGAATATATTGATGGACTTCACCTCCTGGCCTGAATGGAACCCATTTATCACTTCTATCGAGAGGTCTGGTCAGGAAAAAAACCGGTTGCAGGTCACCATGCAGCTTCCCGGAAGCCATAAACCATTTAAGGCCAGTCCGGTGATCATCCACTTAGAAGAAAAGAGGGAATTTCGATGGCTTGGGCGAATCGGATTCAGGGGAATCTTTGATGCAGAACACTATTTTATCCTTGAAGAGCTTCCCAGCGGAAGCACCTCCCTTACACACGGCGAACTCTTTTCGGGAATTCTTCCTCCACTGATGGGCGGTACCCTTCAAAAGACCGAACAGGGGTTTAAGCAGATGAATATGGCTCTCAAGAAACGATGTGAAAGGCGGGCAGGTATCAGATAAACCGGGGGACCTGTTCACATCATCAGCAATTTGCCGTATCTTGTTGTGCAACCAACAAACCATACGGATTATGCCATCAGAGAAGCTGAAGAGACAAATATCCCTGCCTGCGCCGAGGCATCGGCAGGCAGACACCTCCGACTCCTTTATCGAGAGCCTCAAAGAACATGGAGCCCTCAGGCATCTGGATGCAGGTGATATTCTGTTCCAGGAGAACAGCGCCATACGTGATATCCCGGTGGTTCTGGAAGGCAGCCTGAAGATCTTTCAGTCGGATGACGATTTTAAAGAGATGCTGCTCTACTACCTGAAAGCCGGTGATACCTGTATCATGTCATTTTTAAACGGCCTCTATAACGAAACCAGTACCCTTAAAGCAGTGGCTAACGAGAAGAGTGAAGTACTGCTGATACCGGTTCACAAAATGAGCCTTCTGACTAAAAAACACCCCGAGTGGGTCGACTACATCTTTAAAATCTATCACCTCCGATTTCAGGAGTTACTCGATGTTGTCAATGCTGTTGCATTCAAAAAAATGGATGAGCGATTACTCGATTTTATAAAAAAACGGGTGGAAATCACCCAAAATGAGACCCTTCAGATCACCCATGAAGAACTTGCCAATGAATTGGGAACTGCCAGGGTAGTCATATCACGACTCCTGAAAGAGATGGAGAGCCGGCAACTGGTGCAGCTCGGCAGAAATAAAATCACCCTTTTGTAACTTTTGTAACTGAGTTTTTTTCATCAAGGCGCTACATTATAAACATACCCGATGAAACAATCACCGGCTGTGGTGATTTCGGGCATAATTAAACAATATCACACAACGATTCATGTTCACTGCAAACTTTCACCATCTGTTTTCGAACTGGCATCCAATGCGCTGGATAACACTCATCCTGGGATTGATACTGGGCTATAACTGGTTTTTTCACCACGCCCCCATATCAGGAGTACTCTCTGTCTTTTTCCTGTTCCAGGCCGTTACCAACAGTGGATGCCTGGCCGGCCGGTGTGCGCCGGCTTCAAACCAGTCTTCCGGTGAACCAGACGATCACACGATAGAATATGAGGAAGTAAAAAAATAAAGAACACTATGAGCACTGAAACCAAAGAGAAGACATTTTCTGACATCATCAAGGGGAAAACTCCGGTACTGGTCGATTTTTACGCAGACTGGTGCGGACCCTGCAAGATGATGGGGCCTATTTTGCAGGATTTAAAAAAGCGAATGGGTGATCAGATTCAGATTCTTAAAATCGATGCTGAAAAAAATCCTTCCGCTGCGATCAAATATCAGGTTCGCGGTGTGCCGACACTGATCCTTTTCAAGGAGGGTGAGATTCTGTGGCAACAGGCCGGTGTTGTACAAGCCGCCCAGCTCGAAACCATTATCAACCAAAAAGTGGAGTCTTATGAGCAGTCAAGATGAGCATTCATATAACGTAGATATCGAGTGGAAAGAGGGACGAATCGGGATTATGGAGTCGCCAGAGCTGGACGATCGCCTGGAGGTAGCCACACCCCCCGAATTTCCGGGCGGTGTGGAGGGTATCTGGTCGCCCGAACACCTCTTCACCGCTTCGGTCAGCAGCTGTTTTATGACCTCATTCACCGCTGTGGCTGAATACTCAAAGTTTTCATTCAACTCCCTGAACGTTCACAGTTCGGGCAAAATGAGCAAAGAGAACGGGAAATTTGTCATGAGTGAAATTTTGATCAACCCGGTCTTAACGATATCAGACGATTCTCAGGAGAAGAAAGCCCTCCGCCTGCTTGAAAAGGCGGAAAGTATCTGCCTGATCACCCGGTCTATCAAGAGTCAGGTGGTCTTTAAGCCCGAGATACGAGTGGAAGTTACCGCATAGTACATATTCAAACGCCATAACCCGTTCATTTGTGGTGTGATTATTCAGTATACGGGTTCAGGAGTGAGCCTGTATACTCTTTTTCCGGAAAAGGCCCGGATGATCTTCAGGTGAAGTATCCATTGAAAACCGCTCGATCCCAGTTCATTCCAACTGAAGGCAGTGAGTGGTAAATGATATCCGGATCAGTCGGTTTATTTCACTATTTTTAGCTCTAAACAAAACATACAGAAGTGACAGCTATGAAATTTGAAACCAAAGCCATTCATTCAGGCCTCTCCATCGGCAATCCATCCAAAGCGATCATTCCTCCCATCTCTCCAAGCACGATCTACGAGATCGATGCAGAAGGCAGACATGAAGGCGATCTTCACTATACCCGCCTGGGGAATCCGAACCGCTTGCAGTTTGAACATCTGATTGCAACACTGGAAGGCGGAGAAGCCGCAGCAGCCTTCTCATCTGGCATTGCTGCAGGAATGGCCGTGGTACAGTCGCTCGAGCCGGGCAATCACATCATTGTACCGGAAGATGTCTATGCCGGGAATCGTAAAATGATCCGGGAGATCATGACCCGGTGGGGTATCGAGGCGAGCTTCATCGACATGACAGATCTCAACCAGGTAGAAAGCCATATCAACCAAAATACCCGTCTCATCTGGATCGAAACCCCCTCCAACCCGCTCATGCGGATCACCGATATCGCTGCGGTTGTCGAAATTGCACGCAGTCACGGCCTTAAAACGGTGGCCGACAATACATGGCCGACTCCGGTAAACCAGCTTCCCCTCGAACTGGGAGCTGACCTGGTGCTTCACTCGACTTCCAAGTATTTTGGCGGACACAGTGACATTCTCGGAGGGGCCCTTGTTGCGAAAGCGGATGACGAGTGGTTTGAGCGGATCAGGCTGATCCAAAAGATGGGTGGTGCCGTACCTTCGCCGCAGGATTGCTGGATGCTGAGCCGGAGTACCCGTACCCTGGCCTACCGGATGAAGGGACATAATGAGCACGCAGAGATTATCGCCAGATTTCTGGATAACCACCCCCGGGTAGAGCAGGTCATCTATCCCGGCCTCCCCTCGCATCCCGGCCATTCGATCGCACAAAGACAGATGAGCGGATTTGGAGGGATGGTCTCCTTTATCGCCGGTGCAACGCAGAAGGAGTCGGTTGCCATTGTGGGACGGTCAAAGCTGATCAAGCGGGCAACCAGCCTGGGCGGTGTCGAGAGCACCTGGGAGCACCGTCAAAGCAGTGAGGGTGAAGGATCTGTAACCCCCGAAAACCTGATCCGAATCAGCATCGGCCTGGAACACCCCGATGATATTATTGAAGACCTCAATCAGGCGCTAAAAGGGTGAGCAGGGTGTTTATGGTAGATGGTAGATGGTAGATGGTAGATGGTAGATGGTAGATGGACTGTTGAAGTTCAGTTAGCCCATTCCGTGCAAATCCGTGACTTCGTGGCAACCCCCGTAAAAACACCTATACGGATCTTTAAAAAAGAGAGCAGGTTGCCGTTAACTTTCAAGAGTTTTAGTATATTTATACAGAGAGAAGTGAGAGAAGTCGATTCATCAATCCATTAATAAAACAGTGAGAGGTTACAATGAATAAAGTCTACGCAGCACTCATCCTGGTCCTTATTATTTTGAGCGGATATCTGTGGAACAAGGTATCCGTTCTTGAACAAAAAGTAATAGATCTGTCCAAGCCCGGTTTATATGAAACCATGACACAGATGCAGCAAATTACTCATAAGCTTTCATACGCCATCGAATTTGAAAATGAAGCACTTGTCGATTTTTATATCCATGAATTGGAAGAACTTACAGAAGATCTTATAGAGTCAGGATTGGTCTACCACGACCACCCTGTGGCAGAGCTGACCCAATCGATGCTTGAGCCCGCTATCGAGCGCCTGGAAGATGCCGCTGAAACGTCTGACTGGATCACTACCCGGAATCAATTTTCACGGCTGATCAACTCCTGCAACAGCTGTCACGCCGCTACCGGATATCCGGATATTGTCATCACCGAAAGGTCAGAATCCAACCCCTTCAATCAGCGATTTGAACCATAGCCGGGCTGAGAACCTGCTCACCAAAAATTGGACTGGCCCGCTCCATTCCGAACAGGTTCGCGCACAGAAGTAGGTGTTTTCTGCTACGTAAATTCAGAATTTTTTATACCGGCATTTTCAATAATTCCGTAAATCACTTTATTTCAATTATTTACAGGGCCATAAAATTTTAAAAAAAATTTCAAAAAAACTGTAAGGAATCGTGATTTCTTGTTTCTTATAAATAGAGAACCACGATACACAATACAAGAGCAAATTTGGGGAGTGATTGAGCACACTTCCCAAGAACCAAATAGGGATCAGGGTTGAAAGCCCTGATCCCTTTTTTAAATTCACTGCCGCTCTATACATCCCAGCCAATAATGATCAGTTTTTATATATTAATTACACTTTATAATAGACTTGATTTTAAGTATATTTATTTATTGATATATACAGGTATATAACTGCTCAGTATACCTCTAATCAAATCAGAATTGAATCTATGGACAAAATCAAAGCGCTGCTGAAAAACAGCCCATGGGTTATTGCTGCTACATATATCGCAATCGGGTTGATCTGGATTCTCTTTTCTGATCAATGGGTGCTCTACATTTTTGATGACCCTGAAAAAATTACCGCCGTGCAATCGTATAAGGGGTGGTTTTTTGTCCTGGCCAGCGGACTTTTAATCTTTATACTGATCCAGGCCAGCAATCAGCAAATTTCAAAAGTGGTCAGTGAACTCAGACACAGCAACCAAAAGTTTAAGGCCACCATTGACCACGCACCCCTCGGAATTGCCCACCACTACCCCAATGAAAAATGGATGGAAGTGAACCAAACTCTTTCCAACATGCTGGGATATACCCGGGAAGAGCTGTTAAAACTGGATTTCCCCGATTTCATCCACCCTGATGACCTTGACAAGGGACGTGAATTTGACCAAAATTTAATCAACAAAAGCCTAAACCGCTTCAGCCTGGAGAAAACGTACCTGCGAAAAGATGGATCTGAATTTACCGGACTCGTGCATAAATCGGCGGTTCATAATGGCGATGACAACCCACCCTATATCATCGCCATGCTTGAGGATATCACGGATAGAAAAAATCAGGAGGCACAACTATTTTCTGCTTTAAAAGAGAAGGAGGTCCTTCTTGCCGAAATACAGCACCGGGTCCGAAACAACCTGGCTCTCATCTCTGCATTTATTGACCTGGAAAGCGATTTGTTTGAAAGTCCGGAGATTCGCAAGGTCATTGACAAACATAAAACCAGAATCAAATGCCTGGCCCTGGTACATGAAGAGTTTTCAAGCCAGGATAAAAGTGCTGATGTTCGCTTCAACCTGTTGCTTCCTGACCTCTTCAGCTTTATCACCGCTGCATACTATCCACGATCAAACGGTGATGCTTTTACAATTGACTTTCAGGATGTGACCCTGAATATCAACCTGGCTATTCCGGTTTGCCTGTTGCTGACGGAGATTTTGGTTTACAACTCACACGACCTGCCCGACCAGGTATCCAATCCGGTGTATCATTTCGCACTGAATGAGGATGACAACAACCGGGTAACGATATCGATTGGCAGTGATCAGTTACAGCTGTCTGAACCGATGGGTGAAAACGGTGACAGCCCCATCACCGCGACAATACTGCAAGCACTCTTATCACAGATTGATGGAGAGCTGACTCCCGTAAAATCCGGCTCTCATACTGAGCTGCGCCTTTCGTTTCAGAATATCGTGATGAAAGGCCCGGGCAGTTCCCTTTATCAATCGCAAAACTGACCCGCCCCCCCCGGCCTGTGATGGCCATGACTCAAACGCCTAATGCCTGACAGGTGCCCAGGCCGGTGATACTGCCCAAAACTCATCTTCGGCATCGGTATCGGGCGCCAGATTGCTCCATTCATGCTGTGCTTCAGCATTCAGCCCAACTCTTCGGATCCGGTCACTGATCGGGATCATACGCCGTGACACATAGGCGACGGATCCGCCGGTTGGCGACCATACCGGTGCGGTCTGTGCATGGTCCGGCCAATTCTCATTCACCCTGTCGTTGCGTCCGTCTACATCCATAAGCCTCAGCCGGTCAACTGCCGTTGCGCGGCTTGTGTAGATAATGCCGTTTCCGGAAGGTTCCCAATCGGGCGAGCGGTTTGGGGCGTTTTCATCATCTGAAAGGCGGGTGGCCCGGCTGCCGTCGGCTTCCATCACCCAGATATTGGCTCCCGTTGATCCTCCTTCCCAGCGCTCAAATGCAATCTTGGATCCATCCGGCGACCATTTTGGCGAGAAGACCAAATCGCCCGATGCATAAAACAGTTCCGTAACATGTCCGTTCAGGTCGGTCACTTTAATTGCACCGTCATCTACAAAAACGATCTTCTCTCCGTCTGGCGACCAATGAGGCTGGGTCCCCTCCACTCCGGTATCTTCCATCTGCTCACCTTCATAATCCATAATCCAGAGGGTCCGGGTCTCTTCATCGCTTCGGTTTGAATCGAACACGATTTGCCGGGCATCGGGCGACCATGCCGGATTGTGATCTGAGCCCTCTTCGTCTGTCAGCTCCTCTTTATGCAACCCATTCGATGCCATGGTCCAGATCTGGTATGGTTTATCGCAGGCGGTTCCCTGGCTGCACCCTTCCCTGAACTGATATGCCAGGCGGGTCGCACCCGAGACAGAGTGATCTGTCACGGCATAAAAATCGACCTCATGCGATTCGCCCAACACCAGGCGGGTTTCAATCGGAAACTCCCACTCCTCGCTCTGCACCGACACGGCAACGGGGCCCGATAACCCTTCAGCACTCCAGCTGCCGGTATGATCGGTTACCAGCGTATCGGGTCCATCAGAGAAAAAGACCTCCACCCCTTCTACACCCGACCCGGTATCTTTATTCGTAACATACCCGGAAATGGAGTAGGTAGCTGCCGGTTCGTCAACCTGAAAATAGGGCCCTTCAGCCGAGGCTCCGTCAATCACAACCTCTATATTGCCGCTGACCGCACCTGTCGGAACTTCAGTTACAATCAGCGTATCTGAAAACTCTTCGATATCGGCAGGAGTACCTGCAAAATTGATTTCTGCTGCCATTTCATCCTCTCCGAAATTTTGTCCCGAAATGGAGACCCGGGTCCCCGGAGTTCCCGATTCCGGATCAATCGCCTCTACTTTTGGCGCCTCTTCATCGTCTGACTCTGTAACAGTAAACGCAGGCCCTGTAGCCGACAGATCGTCAACATGAACAGATACGGGCCCTGATTCAGCTTCATCGGGTACAATAGCGGTGAGACTTGTTGAAGCGGCTTCTGTAACTTCAGCGTCACTACCTGCAAACTGGACCCTGTTCCCATCCGTTGAAGCATCAAATCCCTGGCCTGTAATGGTCACCTCGGTACCTGCCGGGCCTTCATCCGGGGCAATACTGCTGATGGAAAGGGTTGGATCCGGATCTTCCGGACTTTGTGGTGTATCGCTGCACCCTGTTGTTATGGAAAAAAGTAAAAATAGACCTGTTACGTACCCCGAAATTCTCAGCATGATTGCTCCCTGTTTTTTAATGTTTCCAGAAGTAGCTAAAGACAAGAATTATTTGATAAATAATCAAATCGCTGCTTTTTACGGGTTTCCTTGCACCCCAAAAACAAAAAAGCCCCGGAGATGCGGGGCTTTGAAAGGTATCGTAAAATCGGGGATGTCTGGGTTAGCCGAGGTAGGCCCGAAGAGCGGCGCTTCGATTGTGATGCCGCAGTTTTCTGAGGGCTTTCTCTTTAATCTGCCGAACCCGCTCGCGGGTCAGGTCAAATCTTTCACCGATCTCTTCAAGGGTGAGGGAGTGTTCGCGTCCGATTCCAAAATAGAGGCGGATCACCTCTGCTTCCCTTTTGGTCAGTTTTGAAAGAGCGCGTTCAATTTCCACTTTCAGGGATTCGCCCATCAGGTCATTGTCAGGGTTTGGAATCTCTTCATTCTCCAGAACATCCAGCAGACGGTTATCCTCACCCTGTGCAAACGGGGCGTCCATGGAGAGGTGGCGGCCGGATATCTTCAGGGTATCTGCGACTTCTGAAACGGTCATATCCAGGCTCTCGGCCAGCTCGGCTGCCGACGGTACCCTTTCATACTCCTGCTCCAGCTTGGAGAGCTCTTTTCCAATCTTGTTAAGGGCACCTACTCGGTTGAGCGGCAGGCGTACAATACGGCTCTGCTCGGCCAGTGCCTGCAGAATAGACTGACGAATCCACCAAACGGCGTAAGAGATAAACTTAAAACCACGTGTTTCGTCAAAACGTTTGGCGGCTTTAATCAGGCCAAGGTTCCCTTCGTTGATCAGGTCACCCAGAGACAGGCCCTGGTTTTGATACTGTTTCGCAACCGAAACAACAAATCGAAGGTTGGCTTTGGTTAACTCTTCAAGGGCTCTCTGTGATCCTTTTTGAATCTCTTTTGCCAGCCGGACCTCATCATCCGGGGTAATGAGCTTCTCTTTTCCAATTTCGTGAAGGTATCGATCTAAAGATTCAGATTCGCGGGTAGAAATTCCTGAACTTTTTGCCACGTTATAAGTATGGTTTCTTTAAAAGTTGTGCGTGCGCCTGCATGATTTGCAATATTAACGAGCCCGACAGATAAATGTTGCCAATCTTCCAAAACTCGAACCGTAAAAATTACGAATAATTTTACTAAATAGAAACGACTAATTCCCCTGCAGCTCGTTCAGAAAGGAGTTTCCGGCAATTGGATTGTCAATTCCAAAGTAATCAAGCACCGAGGCTGAAATATCGGCAAATGTATCACGTATACCCAAATTCACTCCTGACGGTTCACCGCCTTCCAGAACAAACAGGGGAACAAACTCACGGGTATGGTCGGTGCTGTCGTCTGTCGGATCATTGCCGTGATCGCCAATAATGGCCAGGTAGTCCTCCCTGCCAAGTTTTTGTGCCATTGCCGGTATGGCCCGGTCAATCTCCTCCAGGGCACGGGCAAACCCTTCCGGATCCTGCCTGTGGCCGTAAATCTGGTCTGTGTCGATCAGGTTCACAAAGACAAAGCTGTTATCAATACCGGCACTCATCAGGCTCAGTAACTGTGAAATTCCCTCTGCGTTGCTCTTCGTTTTGCGATACTGGTCAAATCCCACACCGGCAAACAGATCGATAATTTTTCCGACGCTGTAGGTTTTGACTCCGTGATCCTGAAGAAGCGACATCAGGTTCGGCTCGGGCGGGGGCATTGAATAGTCCTGGCGTTTGTCGGATATTCGCTCAAACTCACCCGGACGACCATGAAAAGGGCGTGCGATGACCCTTCCCACTCCGTGATTTCCGGTCATCACCTCGTTCCGGGCAATTTCGCACCAGTGATAGAGGGTTTCAAGGGGTACCACATCCACGTGGCAAGCAACCTGAAACACACTGTCGGCCGACGTATAAACAATCGGCCTTCCGCTCTCCAGATGCTCTTTGCCAAAATCACGGATGACATCCGTTCCGGAATAGGGCTTGTTGGCCAGCACGCCATCCACACCGGCCTTCTTGCAGAATAGATCGACAACATCGGGAGGGAAACCATCCGGATAGGTTGGAAATGGCTTCTCAAGAATCAAACCGGCAATCTCCCAGTGGCCGGTTGTGGAGTCCTTGCCGGCCGAAACTTCACGCATCTTCCCGTAAGATGCCAGCGGTGATTCATTGGGCCTGACCGATTCAGAAGAGATCAGGTTGCCGGCTCCCATCTTCTCAAAATTGGGCAGATGACACCCAGCAGCTTCACATACATGCTGAAAGGTATGAGTGCCCTCATCCCCATAATCTGCAGCATCTTCCTGTGCTCCAACACCCAGGCCATCAATAACCAGTACAAAAAACCTTCCCATACTTCCGCACTCCTAATAGTTAATGGCCGATTTCATATTGTCTCCTTTGACACTTTCTGATAGACGCTTTTTGGCATCTGAAATCACCTGGTGAAGATCGCCGGCCTCTTCATTGACCGCCACTGTCCCGTGTTTTAAAGAGATCTCCACTCTCTTCCCTTCCACCAGCTCAACCGGCTCCTCAAACCGGCGATAGAGCGTCCGGAACCATTTGTGCAGTGACTCCTCATGATCGGAGGTGAATATGAATGAGTAGGTATAATCGGTATTAAATCCGATAAATCCGTTGAAATCGTACCGGGATGGATTGAGCTGGTTCACCAGGGTACGCTGCAGGCGCTTCAGGTCCTCTAGCCGCAGCCGGGAGCGAATCTCCTGCAAATTCCCAATCGTAAAAAACCCGAACCATGTTTTCTCGTCTGATTCACCGGCCCTCTCAATCTGCTTGATGAGTGTCTTCTCCCACACATCGGGGATAAAGTTGCCATATTCCGAGGTCAGAATATCCTGATCCGCACTCAATTTATCGAGATTGACATGAATTGCCATCTGAGCCATCCGAACCAGGTTATTCAGCTTATGTTTGTTCGCCTCGGTAAAGATCAGCGGATTGCTGTGGTAAGCCAGCACAACGGCATGGCGCCGGTCGTTGATCAGAAGCGGAATGGCGTAGGAGGCACCGCTGGTGTTCGCTTCCCGGTTCGAAATACGCTTTGGGTTCTGATTGAAGTGAATGGCAAACACCGGCGAACCCTTATGGAGGGCATCATAGGCCAGTGACTTCTCTTCGACGTTCAGTCCCAGTGCCGGAGCTCCCTGCGCCGCCCCTGCCCTCATCACCGTAACCCAGGACTCCATCCCCCTGGCAATCAGAACCGCACCGCCGCCCGGAAGTATGGTTTCCATCTCCTCAATCATGGTGTTCAGGATATCCGTGCGGTGCATGCGTGGAGTAATCCGGTCTAACGACCTGCCATACTGCACCCACTCCTTTTGGTTTTCGTAGAGGTCGGTCAGCTCGAGGTAGGTATTCAGTATATTGGTGAGTGCATTGCGATAGGAGGAGAGCACATCCTCATAGTCGGTCAGATTGAGCTGGAATTCAGTTTCAATGACTGTTACGGCAACTGTTTCACCGTTATTGATGAAAGGTACCAGCGTTAAAAAACGAACCGGCACCATATCGTGATAATGAGATAGATCTTTCGGATCGACATCCTCGTCCACCTTGAGCTGAACAGGCTGCTGAATCTCCTTATAGCTATTCAGAAAGAGGCTGTCAAAGGAGAGCCGGTCACGAAACATCACATTCGGAAGAATGGTTGCACTGGTCTCGAGTACAAACTGCTGCCGGGTGCGGTTCACCCAATACATATAGACGGTATCCGCTTCGGTCGATTTGCGCAGAAGCTGCATGATATCATCTACTGCATGTTTAAACTCAAGAAGTGCTTTTTCTTCCCGTTTATTTTCCATGATGTCTGATCTGTAGTTAAAGGGTATCTGCCAGTTCTTCTGCCTGTTTCACCATCGATTCAAACAGGTCGAGCCCCCGGTTCCAAAACTCGGGATCTTTAATATCAATATCCATTTTTGCCACCAGGTTGTGTGGCCAGTCTGATCCGCCTGCCTCAAGCAGTTCAATATATCGATCTGCAAACCCATTTTTTTGATTTTTATAGGCATCATAGAGTGCCAGAACCAGCAACTCGCCAAACGCATATGCATAGACATAGCCCGGAGTGTGCAAAAAGTGAGGGATATAGCACCACCACAGCTTGTACTCGTCCGTCAGTGCAATTGAATCGCCGTAGAGCTCGTGCTGGGTTTGATGCCACAGCTCCGAAAACTGTTCGGTTGTCAGCTCCCCCTCCTCTCTTCTGGCCGTATGGATGCGATCCTCAAAACGGTTCATGGAGACCTGCCTGAAGACCGTAGCAATGGTATCGTCTATTTTGCTGACAAGCAGGGCAAGTTTCTCATTCGGATCGGAAATGCTCTCCATCAATCTGTTGAAGACGAGCATCTCGCCAAATACGGATGCCGTTTCGGCGGTTGTCAGGGGCGTAGACGACTGCAGCTCACCCTGTTTCCGGGAGAGGTATTGATGCACCCCGTGCCCCAGTTCGTGAGCCAGGGTCTGCACGTCGCGCAGGCGTCCGTCAAAATTCATAAAAACATAGGGGTGAACCGATGTGACGGTACTCGCCGAGTAGGCGCCTCCCCTTTTGCCCGGCCGGATGGCGGCGTCGATCCACTCTTCATCAAAAAACCTGGATGCGACAGAGCGCATCTGCGGGTGAAAATCGCCATAGGCTTCGAGCACCATCTCTTTGGCACTCTCCCACTTCACGGTTTCACGGCTCTTTGAGATGGGGGCGTACCGGTCATAGTCGTACAATGTATCCACACCGAGCAGTTTGCGCTTCAGCTTATAGTACCGCTGTACCAGGCTGTAGCGGCCTGTAACGGCATTGACCAAGGCATCAACCGTCTCCTGGTCTGTCTGGTTCGACAGGTTTCTGGATGCGATCCAGCTCTCATACCCCCTCAGCTTGTCGTTCGTGTACTTATCAGCCAGAAGTGTATTGAAAATAAACGTCAATGTTCTTGACAGCTCCCCGAATGTCTGGGTCAGGGATTGATGGGCCCGTGCCCTCAGTTCGCGATCTGGACTGTGCAGCTTGCTGAGCACCTCCTGCTCGGTCAGATCTTCACCGTCAAGCTCAAACCGTGCAGCTCCCAGGGTCTCGTCAAAAAAACGGTTCCAGGCCGAACGGCCGGTTACCGATTTTGCACTCATCACCTGTTCGGCATCCTCCGAAAGAGTATGATCTTTATAGAGCCGCGAGACCTCCAGGTAGTGTTTCCATCTGGAGAGCTCTTCAGACTGAATCAGTTCGGCCGCACGCTCATCGTCCGTCTTCATCCACTCCACATCAAAGAAAACGAGCTTTTGGCTCAGTTCCGATCCAAGTTCACTGGCCTCCTGAAGCAGTTTTCCCAGTTTGGGGTCTTCCGTATTGGTCGACCAGACCAGGTGTGAGTAGGATCCGATTTTTCCCGCCTTTTGTATCAGCAGTTCATACTCTTGCAACGCGATGGCGAACTGCTCAGCACTCAGGCTGCTCACCCTCCCTTTGTACCTTTCTGAAAACTGTTCGGCCTCCTTCAAAAGCCCCTCCTTATCCTTTTTCATTTTCGGGTCGTCAGGGGAAGCGTAGAGGTCGCTCAGATCCCATTTAATATTCTCAGCGCCGGTCGTTTCTTTTGGATTGCTGCTCATCTGTTTTCCGTAATATTTACAACTATTTCAGTTTTTGCCTGAATATAATGAAAGATTGGCCGATGATGAACACCGAAACCCTTAAAGAATGAGGTTAGAAATCCCTCAATATTCATCGTATTTTAATAGTTAAATAGTTAATTTACTGTTTATGTTTATACAGGGGTACTTGTTGTCATGCCCTATTCTCGACAATTGAAACGTGAATACAGGCTACTGTGCTCCTGGATGAACCATTTTGAAATACCATAAATCAATCACTGCTGAACTTTCAGTTATTCGATCTCGCATGCAGACCGCCCCGACGCATCGGAGGTTATCATAACAGCCGGACAATGTTACGCCGGAACCCGTTTGCCTGCGATCACTCTACCATTGCATAAACGTTAATAACACTTTTTAAAGAACATTCTGCCGTTTTGAAATCACTTGAAGCTGTATTTGGCCCCAATTCTGCTCTAGTAGAAGAGCTTTACGATCAATATCAACAGAATCCGGATTCCGTTCCGAATCACTGGCGAAAGTATTTTGACCAGATTGACGGCAAAGAAGCTCCGGTTCCTGAACCTGAGAGCAATGGCGAACCGGCTGTTGCACGGAAAATAGAGACCCGGAAGGAGCCTGTTAAAAAGCCTGAGAAGGAGGCAAAGACCAAAGCAGACGAACCTTCAATCCCGGAAGGGGCTGAACTTGAGAAGATCAAAGGTGTCGCATCCAAAATAGTTGACAATATGGACGACAGCCTGGAGGTGCCTACCGCAACCTCCCTTCGCGTGCTGCCGGTGAAAATGCTCACCGAAGATCGCTCCCTGGTCAATACCCATTTGCTGAGACGCGGTGAACCCAAAGCATCATTCACACACTTTATTGCATGGGCCGTCATTCAGGCGCTCAAAGAGTTCCCATCCATTAACTCTTACTATGCCAAGCAGAATGGCACGCACTACCGCGTCAAGCCCGGCCAGGTGAACCTCGGCATTGCCGTTGACCTGGAGAGCCGCGACGGTTCGAGAAACCTGGTTGTTCCCAACATCAAGGGTGTTGACAAAATGAACTTCAAGGAGTTTCTCTATGCCTATGCTGAGGTGATCAACAAGGCTCGAAACGGCAAGCTTGAAGTATCCGATTTTCAAAATACCACCATCAGCATCACCAATCCGGGAACCATCGGAACCGTATCGTCCGTACCCCGCCTGATGCAGGGTCAGGGCGCCATTATTGCGACCGGTGCCATCAACTACCCTGCCGAATTCCAGTCGATGGCACAAGATGTGCTCAATCAGCTCGGAGTGAGCAAGGTTATGACCGTCACCTGTACCTACGACCATCGTATTATTCAGGGAGCCGAGTCAGGGATGTTCCTGCAGAAAGTACACCAGCTGCTCAATGGCGAAGAGACATTTTATGATGCCATTTTCAGGGATCTGGAAATACCCTACGAACCGCTTCCCTATGGCGAAGACAAGTATGAAGGCCAGCTGAGCGGCAAAGCCAATACCCTCGAACAAGACAGGCGGGCTATTGCCGTATGGCGACTGATCAACATGTACCGCATGCGCGGGCACGTTCTGGCCGACCTCGACCCACTCGGAACCGGGCCCGGTCAAAGTCCGGAGCTCGACCTGGAGTACTACGGGCTGACCCTGTGGGATCTTGACCGTGAGTTTTTCTGTGACGGACTGGGAGGCAAGAAGACCGCCAAGCTGCGGGATATCATTCAGCTGCTGCGAAGTACCTATTGCGGAAAAATCGGGGCAGAGTACAAGCATCTGCTCGATCTGAACGAGCGCCGCTGGCTCAGGGAGACCATGGAGTCTACCACCAACTCACCCGATCTGAGTAAGGATGAGAAGGAGGACATCCTGCACAAGCTGAATCAGGCGATGGCCTTTGAGCAGTTTCTGCATAAGAAATATATCGGACACAAACGCTTTTCACTGGAGGGTGCCGAGACGTTGATCCCGATGATGCACTTCCTGATGGAGAAAGCCGGTGAAAAGGATATCGAGAAATTCTTCCTGGGTATGGCACACCGGGGACGCCTGAACATCCTGGTAAACATCATGAACAAGCCTTACAGTAAGGTGTTTGCCGATTTTGAAGGAAATATTGACCCTGACACGATTCAGGGCTCGGGCGATGTGAAGTACCACCTTGGCTCCAAAGGTGCTTATGAGACCAAGAGCGGCAAGTCGATCAACCTCGAGCTGCTCCCCAACCCGAGTCACCTGGAAGCGGTCAACCCGGTTGTGGTCGGGGCTACCCGCTCCGTGCAAGACCATTTTGAGGGGGATGCCAGTGCAAGGGAGAAGATCGGTTCGGTGCTTATGCATGGAGATGCTGCATTTGCCGGACAGGGAGTTGTGGCTGAGACCCTGAACCTCTCACAGCTTCGCGGTTATGAAACCGGCGGAACCATCCATATCATCATCAATAATCAGATCGGGTTTACAACCCTGCCGGAAGATGCGCGTTCGACAGAGTATGCATCCGACCTGGCCAAGATGATCCTGGCCCCTATTTTCCATGTAAACGGAGACGATCCGGAAGCCGCCGTTCACGCCATGAACCTGGCGCTTGAATATCGCCAGAAGTTTGGAAAAGATGTTGTGATCGATCTGATCTGCTACCGTAAACACGGCCATAATGAAGGTGACGAACCCGCATTTACTCAGCCGGGTATGTACAAGGAGATTGAAAACCACTCTCCGGTACGCGACATCTATGTGAAGGAGCTGCTCCGTAAAGGTGAATTCACCGAAGAGGAGATCCAGGAAATTTTTGACGAGTTTGAAGAGCTCCTGAACAAGGCATTTGAAGATGCCAAGAGTTCGCCCGCACTTGAAGTAACCGACAAGATGCTTGACCGGACGGAAGAGCTTCAGAAAGAACGCCAGGAGTTTCCCGACACAACCTATCCTGTGGAAGATCTGAAAGAGATTGCCGTAAAACTGAATACGGTACCGAAAAACTTCGATGCCAATCCGAAGCTGCTGCGTCAGCTGGCCAAGCGGGCGGAAGCTGCCGAGAAAAATGAGAAAAAAATTGACTGGGGTTTTGCCGAGGCACTCGCTTTCGGATCGCTCCTGAAGAGTGGCAAAACCGTACGCCTGACCGGACAGGATGTGGAGAGGGGAACCTTTTCTCACCGCCATGTTGTACTGCACGGAACAGAGACCGCTCAGCGATTCATCCCGCTGAACAACCTCTCTGAAAACCAGGGACCGTTTTTCCCGTTTAACAGCCTCTTGAGTGAATTTGCCGCATTGGGATACGAGTTCGGCTACTCGGCTACAAAGCTGGATGCCCTGGTCATTTGGGAAGCACAGTTTGGCGACTTCGTCAACGGTGCACAAATTATCATCGACCAGTTTATCTCCTCATCCGAAGCCAAATGGGGACAGCGAAGTGCTGTTGTCATGACCCTGCCTCACGGTTATGAAGGACAGGGACCGGAACACTCATCCGCAAGGCTTGAGCGTTTCCTGCAACTCTGTGCTGAAGATAACATGCAGGTAGCCAACCTGACAACCCCCACTCAGTACTTTCACATACTGAGAAAACAGACACTGCAGGAAGGCAAGAAGCCGCTAATCATCATGTCGCCGAAGAGCCTGCTGCGTCATCCGCTGGCTGTCTGCAACGTTGAAGAGCTGGCTACCGGCCGCTTTTACCCATTCATTGAAGATTTGGAAGTGGAAGACAAAAAGTCGGTCGACCGAATTGTCATCTGTTCCGGAAAAGTCTATTACGATCTCTACAAAGAGCGGCAAGAACGGGGAATCGGAAATGTAGCCATAGCACGCCTGGAGCAGTTCTATCCATTCCCTGACAAAGACATTGAAGCCATGCTCAAAGAGTTCAAGCATGTGAAAGAGATTGTCTGGTGTCAGGAAGAGCCGAAAAATATGGGGGCATGGAACTTTGTCGCCCCGCGGTTCAGTGAACTGTTGAAGAGCGGGCAGAAGCTAAGCTATGCCGGACGTCAGGCATCGGCTTCACCGGCTGCCGGACAGAAGAAGATTCACGAAGCTGAACAGGCCAAACTGATTGATCAGGCTCTTGGCTCGTAAGAAACAGCTTTTAATGATCTCATAAAAAAAAGGCGATTGATTCAGTTCAATCGCCTTTTTTAATTTACCGACCATAATATGATATGATTATCGCAGTCCGTTTGGCACACCTTTGCATATGCGGCTGACCGCATCGTGGCTGTGCAGGCTTTCCAGGTGGGCACATCTCACCACAAAGTCGCGAATCCGTTCATCTTTATTCAATTCATCGTATAGCAGCCGTGCGGCATCCTCCACAAACTTTTGATAGGCTCCGTTCAGTTCGGCAAACGCCTGTTCATCTTCACGCTTCACCATCACCTGCGTTTCCGTCTTGAGCGCTTCACGGCAGCTCTCAACCAGCTCATCCACAAACAACTCACTGTTGAGCTGTACGGTAATAGAGGCCACACTTCGCTGGCTGTGAGGGATTGCGGCTACATCACGGGTTTCACGGGCATGTTCAGCCAGTTCAAATGAACATGGACAGGCGCTGCTATATTCAAAATCGAGATGCACAAACCGTGTGAACCTGTCATACTCATCAAGCTTTCCTTCAAATACAACCTGATAGTACTGGTAACCGGCCATCCCCGAGCGAAGGCTCTCCTGCAGCATTGGGTAACTGAAAGAGAGCTTTAAAAAAGCCGTTTCACTCTCCAGATCCTCCTTGTAAGCCCGCAATACCTCCCCCAGCTTGTCAGGATGAAACACATCATCCTTAAACTGATAAAACGTTCTCATGATACGGCTCATATTGATTCCTTTCTTGCCGGCATCCAATCCGACATATCCGTCGACCGAAGTTTCCAGCGTAAGAAGGTCACCATCGGGGGTCGGATAATTCAGCGGCACCCTGAAGTTTGAAATACCCACCTGCTGGATGGGCACATTCGCTCCTTCAATCAATGATGCCGGGCCATTTTGCAGGTCGGGAAGGCTCTCTTTATAGCTGTCTGTAACGGCAAATGTGGGGTCGTAGAATCTCTTCGGGTTGGTTGAAATCATTGTGTTCTGTTTCAATTCAGGATAGTGCCCGATTAGGACAATATTCCGCTATATTTCGTTCAGTTTCGTAAAGTTTCACAGAATAGAGTTTTGATCTGCCGTGGGCAGCACGGGTAACCTCATCGTCTAACTGCTCAAAATAGGCTCTGGCCAGGTTTTCGGAAGTGGGAATCACATCCTTTAGAAACGGGACCTCCAGGTTAAGGTTTTTATGGTCGCACGGTTCTATAATTTTTTCGTGGATGATGCTTTTCAGCTCACCCAGGTCGATAACATACCCGGTTTCGGGGTCGGGTTCACCGGCTACCGTAACCTCTATGACATAGTTGTGGCCGTGCCAGTTCGGGTTATTGCACTTGCCAAAGGTTTTACGGTTCCACTCGTCCGGTTTATCCGGGTTATGCAGCCTGTGAGATGCGTTAAAATGTGCTTTACGGGTAACGTAGATCAATTTGAATCCTCAGCTGGATTTACATTTATACAATGGCTCTTCATTGAACAACCAATTATTGCGGTCGGTTCCGCAACCTGTTAAATTAAATAAATTAACCGTAAAAGAGTGGTCTTAAATAAAAAAGAAGCCTGCAGTCAAGCAGGCTTCCCTATGATGATCAGCATCTGTTGGGCAGATGCCAAAGGATATTAAAAAGCCGGTCGCCTTTTCAGATTATCATCAATTAAACTCATAGGTAAATTTGACATTGAACTTTCGGCCTGTGTGATATTGAATAATCGGATGGTCCTGATCGGTTTCAATCTGCCCATTTCTGTCAGAATCCTGGTAAAAACGATATCCAGAGTTTAACAGGTTTTCGATGCCTGTCTGTATCGATACAGACTTACTCAGAAACCTGGTTACCGACAGATCCAGGCTGTGGCGGGGCATTTCATATATGGTTGGAAACAGGACATCGCCCACTGAAAATATTCGTGGCCCAATGACATTATAGACCAGGCTGCCCGACAAATTCATGGGATGGTCGTAATAGAGGGCTGCATTTACGATATAGGGAGATTGCCCTTGCAGCTGTCTTTTTGAATCCTGTGCAACAGCTTTTTCACCCAGATTCACCTCTGTAAATATCAGCGATCCATTAAGGTTTGCCGAAAATCGGTCCAAAACAGAACTATGTGTTAATCCCTGCAGTGATTTTCGCAATTCGAGCTCTACCCCATAACTGACTGCATTTTCAGCATTAATGTATCCAAATTGGGGGTTTTCTGTGACGACAGTCGTCTTCGTTTCTATCGGCTTGTTAAAGAGCTTTAAAAATCCGCCCACACTGATGGTCTCTCCTACTCTTGGGTAGAATTCAAATCTGACATCAATATTGTCTATTGTGGCCGTCTGTAATCCGGGGTTACCAAACCGGCCTGCGTCAACTTTATAATCGTAGAAAACGAAAGGGGCCAGTTCCCTGAACTCCGGCCGATTGACCGTCCTACCATACCCTGCACGAAGAATAACGTTTTCACCTAATGAGGCGGATCCATTCACAAAAGGCAATATGGATAACACAGGATTATCTACTGTAATCTCACGAAAATCATCCCGACTATTTAACAGCTGTTTATTGAACTCCGCTCTCAAACCTCCCTGTAAAGAATAGTTCCCCCAAGTTACCTCAGTGCTGGCATATCCTGCCATTGTCAGGCTTGTCGCAGTATAGGAATCGATGGGGCGTGTACCCTCTTCAATAATAAAACCGTTTGGATGACGAATATTTTCATTCGAAAATATTTCACTCAAAGGAAACTGAATAAGCTCTTCACGAACATCGGGGTCATAAAATCCGGGATAGAGGTATGAAATATATCTGGAAGAGAAATCTCTGTCTCGATAATCAATTTGATATCCGGTTTTAACACTTTGGAAGAGCCCTTCAAAATTTGCTGTGAAATCCAGTTTGTGGTTGATTGAATACTCATTCAACTCACCAAAATACCGGCCGGTATCAAAAAGGTTTGATGATGGCGGCATCTGCATGGTAAAGTTTGACTCAGAGTCTGTCAGCGGCCTGA